>CAKRRN010000026.1 GCA_934394435.1 uncultured Bacteroidaceae bacterium | reverse complement strand
GGTACTGGAAATAGAATCTTTCCAAATCTTCGCTGCTGTACATAATTCAATGTTTTTAAAATCAGCAGCGAAATTACTGCTTTCTAATTTAAGCCCTAATTTGAGTGCTTACTATTTATTTTTCTTCTTTTCTTTTTTACAGATTATTGACAGTATATTCCTTACAAATCTACGGCGAACATGTTTATCACATCTGCCACATGCTCTGCTTGCTCGTTTGTCAACATAGGCGAAATAGGCAGCGACAACTCCTCTGCATGGATGCGTTCTGATATTCTGAATTTCTGTTCACCCCACTCCTTGTAAGCTTTCTGCTGATGTGGCGGTATGGGATAATGAATCTGAGCCTGTATGCCATACTCAAGCAAAAATTTCTGAAGTTGATCACGCGCCGGACATCTTACTGGATAGATGTGATAAACATTCTGTGCAGGCTCCTCTGCTACCAATGGCTTTGTAATCAAAGGATTCTGTATACATTGCTCATAGATTTGCGCAATCTCTCTTCGGCGATTGTTATCCTGGTCCAGCCTTCTGAGTTTCAGAGAGAGCACCGCAGCCTGTATCTCATCCATACGACTGTTGACTCCTTTATACAGATGCACATACTTTTGTTCGCTACCATAGTTACACATGGCACTTACCACTCCTGCCAGCTCCTCATCATTCGTAGTCACACAACCTGCGTCACCCAACGCACCCAGGTTCTTCCCTGGATAAAAGCTGAATGCAGTGGCATCTGCCAGATTCCCCACACGTATCCCCTCCACTGAGGCACCATGAGCCTGGGCTGCATCGTCTACCACTCTCAACCTATGCTCACGCGCAATGGAGTTTATAGACTCCATGTCACAGACCCTTCCATACAGATGAACGGGTACGATGGCTCGTGTTCTCTGTGTTATTAGAGGCTCTATCAGTTTCGGAGCAATCAGATAGTCCTTCATTGAGGGTTCGCAGAGCACTGGCTTCAGACCAGAATGTGTGATGGCCAGAATTGTGGCGATGAAAGTATTTGAGGGAACAATCACCTCGTCACCATCACTCCATCCATACAATTCCTTCATCGCTCTCAGTATATTGGTAATTGCATCCAGCCCATTGCCTGTTGGGATGCAGAAGCGTACCCCACAGTAATCCGCAAACAGTTTAGCAAAACGTTCGTTTTCTGCTCCCCTCAAATACCATCCGCTGTGAATTACCCGTGCAACCTCCTCAGACAATTCTGGTTCAAACGAATCGTTTATCTTCTTCAGATCTAAATAAGGAATGCGCTCCTCCGTCTGATCTTTTCTTCTGTCTGTCATATTGAGCAGACGCGAACGGTCAAGCGAGATATCATATACGTCGTAGCAAACAGCTCTTCCGCCAAATCCCTCCTTTTGGAATATCAGCCCTTCGTTCAGATAAAGTCCTCCACGCTCGGTAGAAACCCCAAAGTCCACATACTCCATCTGCCTGTAACGTTCGTTTATCAGATGTCTAAATAGCAGATCAAGTGCGCCATAAGTTCTACCCTCCTCTCCAGAAGCTATATATTGTACGTGTGCCACCTGTCTAGTCTCAAAAATAACCGTACCAGCCATGATTTGCTTCTCATGACGCACCAGATAAAGTTTTATCTCCTTGGGAAACCGCTGCATCAAGAGTTTCATCTCCTCTACCGAATGCACGGGATGCACATGGTGATGCGACAGCAGCACATCGTCCAGCAACTTCCAGAATTCAGCCAGCGTATCAAAGTCACCCTCCGTCATCCGATCAATATAAAACCCATGCTCCACAGCCTTCTTGCACTGACGCATTCTCAGCGTACGCATCTTCATGGGATGAGCAAGTGCTACTGCGGTACTCACCTGCCGGCAACGCAACGATGCACCAGCCCTAAACAATGCGTAGAGTTCCTCTCCGCTGGGAAGTGCACTATATATATAAGGTATAGGCTTACACACTACCCTTTTGGCCTGTAGGTAGCTTTGGTAATACAGCAATATAGCCTGCATCATGCGCAACACATCCATTTGTGTAGCCTCGGGCAATACCAGTAGCCCACCGTATGTCAGACCTTGATGAGAGTACACACACGCCTCGCTCTCCACCCAGTTAGCAGGAAACACGCCCACAAGGCCCCTGCTGTCAGGAGCGTTCTCCTGATACCCATCGGCTGGCGTTATCCCCTCATACACCATCACGGAGCAATCGAAGAAACGATTCGCATGATAATCCATGAAATTACGCTGAAGAAGAAAAGTCCCATTCTTTGATCTGGACACAAACTCGTCCCAATCCTCCCTCTTGTTTATTGAATAAGGAATTACCGTCATTTCGCCACCTCTCCTTCCTTGAGATAATCCTCGTAAGTGTTGATGTATCCATCAGCATCGTACGGATGAGAAGCCACCACTACACAAGCTGTACCCGTTTTGAAATCACTCAGCTCACACCACATGCCCGCAGGAATCAGTATGCCGCACGAAGGATCGTCCATACGTACCTCTGTTCGCTGTGTCCTGTCATCTACATACATGGTAAAGGCTCCAGTCACAGGAAACACCACCTCTGAGCAAGTTCTGTGAGCATGTCCCCCACGCTTCTGCCCTTCTGGTACACCCCAAATCCAAAATACCCTTTCTATTCTAAAAGGAATATCTGATGAAGCCTGTAGAAAACTTAGGCATCCTCTCCTGTCCTTCATCATGGGTAAACGTACCAGACGGCATCCCTCTGGCAAAACCCTCGAATCAGCCTTCTCAATCATGTCTTATCGTAATTATTTACTGCAAAGTTACAAAAAAAATGCCGCAACACTTGCAGGAATAAAGAAAAACCCCTACCTTTGCATCGCAATTGAGAAGGGGAGCAGGACAGCGGTTCTAAACTACCCCAGTAGCAGAAGGAAGTTTGGGTGAGTGGCTGAAACCACCAGTTTGCTAAACTGACGTGCGGGTTACCGTACCGGGGGTTCGAATCCCCCAGCTTCCGCTGCTGATTCTCCTCGGCTATTGCAGATGGCGCTTTCGTCTAGCGGCTAGGACACATGCCTCTCACGCATGGAACACGGGTTCGATTCCCGTAGGCGCTACAGCAAAAGAAGGATACCTATTCCAAGAGGCATCCTTTTTTATTGCTCAAGAAGTCATACAAACAAAAAGAAAAGGCGCTTTCGTCTAGCGGCTAGGACACATGCCTCTCACGCATGGAACACGGGTTCGATTCCCGTAGGCGCTACAGCAAGAACATCTCTCCATACAGAAGAGATGTTTCTTTTTTATACAAGTTCCTTTTGGTTCGGAACTTAGGGTCAGCGGATTATTCACTGTGTAAACAGTAAAAACATAGACGCACTATCCATTTTATAAAACGATAATAGTAGACCATTATAGTAGCTCTTTTCTTTTTTCCTAACTGGGAAAATATTTTTCTCCAACTAGGAAAATAAATTGAGCCATTTCGTATGAATCTTATCATTATATCCTTTGTACAGACAAGCAAACTGGGGGGCTTATAAGTGTACAGGACGCGCCTGTGAATAGTGTCCGAAACTTCCCCCAGTTTATCGGTAGAGCCGAACTTGGGGAAATGAAACCACCGCATTAGCAGATAGTGATGCTTCACTTATATTCACTCCACGTTCATTTCGGTTCACTCCTCCTTCATAAATACATGACAGCTTGGTGATGCAGATGTCATGCCGTACAACTATACACCTTCATGTCGTACGACAATGCCACCTCATGTCGTACGTTCATAGATGCTATAGTCGTACAACATGACAACGTCATAAAAAGCAACCTAACGAAAAGACTTTTCTTGTGTGTGGGGATGAGGTAAGCCTGTGGTTTGGCCTTAATAACAAAATTCAATGAACTCAACCAAGTTTAAGGCTCTGTAGAAACTTATCCCCACAAAATTCCTACTGAGCCGAAGAAAGCGAAAGCAACCAAACAGAAATCATAGAAGCATGGAAGCTCATTATCCGCAAGCTGCGGAATGAAATCTACTCGTTGCTCTTTTGCTCAAAGAGGAGGTTGCATGGTCTATATGCCCCCAAAGCTCCTCCCCCACAGGACAAAGGCCGCCCTCTCTCGCTAAGAAGAGCCTACTCGGGGCTTAAAACAACGCACAGCTCCCCTTCTCTCTCATTTTTCCCCTCTCTCTTCTCTCTCCCTAAAGCAGAGGAAATCAGAGAGAGTCTTTTTTGAGAAAAGGCTAAGTGGAGAGATTAACGGATATGCTGCACAAGACTATCAGTATCTGCTCCGCTCCACACAACTTTCCCCTCTTCGTCCACCAACACCATGAAAGGAATGCCATGAAGAGGAACTGCATAATCCGTGCATGCTTCACCACGCCAGTCTCTACCATCGAAAAGATGAATCCCCTGTAGATGAGACTTCCACACATACTGCTGCGCCTTAACCGCCTCGTTGTCCAAAGAAACGGTTAACCAAGGTAAGGATGGAAAACTCTTCTGCAAAGAAACCAAGGATGGAATCTCCTCACGACAGTCGCTACACCACGATGCCCAAAAGAGTACGACATGAGAAACATGATTGACGGAATCCAAAAGCTGTGCGTCAGTATCTGATTCAGGAAACAGGAAAGGCAAACGAATCAAGGGAGCGTATGCGCCTGGGGCAAGAAGGCGATTCTGCTGAATCCACATCTGTTCTCTATCAGGCAAATTATGGTCTGACCCAAATGCTGAAGAGGGGACTCCGCCACCGCCTGTACATGAGACTGACAGCAGAACGGGCAAGGAAAAATTTAGAAGAAGAGAAAAAGAACGGCTCAGATTCATAGAGTTCTATCTATCATATTCCTCGTACAAGTACCTGCCACAAGGCATCTCTCATCAGTTCGAAATCTTGTCTCTGAATGTTATTAGCCTCGAGCAAAGGGAAATCCTTCTCCAGCAAAGCCAAAAAGTCTGCATACGTAGCATTTTCCTTCTCCGTATAGCACGCTGCTGCTGCCGAATAGAATGCTTTTGCCCCTGCCCAGTCACGGCTGATAAATTTAAAATGACCGGAATATGCAAGTGGTCTCCATACGCCAGAATGACTTATAGCTACGAGTCTGCTATGATACTTACTGGCAGCTTCACGTTTGCCTTGTCGCATCAGACAGTCAACAATGTTAATGAGCGTTTCCGTATTGTCAGGATTATCATAGTCAAGGCGATACAGCTGCAGCAAGGCTTCGTCGTATTCTGATTCCAGCATACACGCCTTCACATATTTCTTACGTAAATCGTCATCTTCGGGACGAAAATCGAGCAAAGTCTTTGTCCACTTAACCATCTCAGTTCTTCTGCCCATGTTCTCACAGCAAGAACTCAGATAACTGACAACCGACTGATCTGGCTTCTCAAGAAAAGTGGTTTGAATAAAACACTGGTAAGCTTTCTTCCACTCCTTCTGCAGGAAATAACATTCTCCCCTCAAGCTAAGCAAACGGACGTCTGCTCCTGCTCGTATAATCATATCATCCAGAATTCTTCCTGCAAGCACATACTCCTGTGCGTCCATTAACACGGAGATGCATAATTGGAGGTCGTCTTCGTTGCCCAGCACTCTGAAACGCTCCTGTGCCAATAGCATGTCGCACGAAGAAAAAGGATTATTCAAATCATTTGAGACAGGCGAACTACTAAAGAAACGATACAGATTTTGCATAATAGAGCGCAACGGATTTCTGTATTTGAGCGCTTCCTCCTTGCCCAACTCCACTTCGTTTACCTGTGCCGACATGGCCTGGGCAAATGACTTGTTTCGGGAAATAACCTCGCATAGGGAATACTTGTCCACATCACAGTCTGGACTGTATTCCGTCATTTGTACAAGTTGGGTATTCTCCTTGCCATCAGTACCTAAAGCCACAGACTGTGCCAGCGGATGAGAGGAATCGAAAGCAAGGAACCAATGTGAGCATGTTTGCAGGAATCGACAACTATGCAGAAGACTCAAGCGACTAAGATTGGGATCATAGCCTTTCGCAAGTCTTTTCTTCACGTATTTCATTTTTATGCGAAGCACGTTGTTGACTGCATCATGGACATTGCTCTGACTGACCTTCTCTAACTCTTCCTCCTCGCGTTGCGTATCAAGACGAGAAGCAAGCATCAGCGCAAATTCTTTCTGGACAGGAAGCAACATAGAAGCAATACGCTCGTTGGACGTGTCAAGCACGTAGCCCGCCATACGTTCCAACTCACTCCCATACTCTTGACTTAACAAGACTAATCCTGTGACAGCCATATCTGACACATCCGAATGCTCAGAGCAAGCCAGTCTGGTGAGCAAAGTCATCTTCTCTGTATCTGGATATTCCCACGCTGAGAGGAAAAGCGCACCACAAAGATGTCTCTGAACCATGGCGTCCTGACGCGAAATGAAATCATACCACAACGAAGCTCGTTCCTTACGCCACAACGTTGAAGTCCAAATGAAGTCGAACAAAGTGTCTTGAAGGTCAAGACGCTCCTGAGAGGGATTGGTACGTACCCATTGCTCCATGAGCCATTGTTCTGTGACAGACTGCTGAAGAAGGCGATTCCAAGTACGGCAATATAAGTCATTTCCGCTCATTAGCCTTATCCCTCTGCGAGCACGCAGCAGGATAAACCAAGTCTGACCTATAATCTCATTTTGGCTACAAAAACGGTTCTCGTCACTTCCTCCTTGTGTCAGGAACAAGAGCATCGCGCTATAGTTGCTCCTAAGCTCTTCGAAGTCAGCACTTAACTGTTCGTCAGAACATGCTCGAACCATCATATTCAACTTGTCATGAGCCTCGCATACATGCCTTTCCGATAGGTCATGCATCACAGCATCTGCCAGCTGGTTTAGAGTAGAACCATCCATGAACACCATTTATCTTATTTATTGTTGGAGAAAATCCTTTGACGAGAAACCTTTTGGAAGTTTACCTTGTTCGTTTAACCAAGTTGAGGCTTTCTCAACCTCTGCTTCTGTGGGAATATGCGGTAGAGCCATTAAAGGAAGTTGTATAGAATCTGCAAGCAAAACAGGAAGTCTAAACTCATCCACCAGTATCGTCCGCAAGGTGTCGGGCTGAGGATTGCTTATCAACTTTTCGACAGCAGTACGATAAACCTGCGTAAAAATTTTGAACTGTGCAAGATGCCTGTCAGACAACTTCTTCTTGAAAGGAGCCACCCACAGAGCATTGCTCATCTCGTTGGGCTTTGACTGATTTACACGAGGATTGCCTTCCAAAACAGTCCACGTGGCATACGGCTCTGGTAGTATGGCAGCATCTATAAGCCCATTAAGCAACATATCTGCCCGAAGAAATACGTCATTTATCTGCGGTCTGAAGAGTTGCAAGGCATCCATCCCAGCATCCTTCTGCATACGCTGACACCAGTAGTCAGTAGCCGACAACCGACTGACAGCCACCATCCTTTCCTTCATTTGCGCCATTTTCTTAATGCGCTTACCTTTCTGAGCCACCATCGAAAGAGGCTCGTCTGCAGCGAGAAGAACAGAAAGTCTGACGCTATCATTCTGAAGTCTGATGGCACGCACAAGGTCTGTTACCGCCACGTGCACGTGTCCACGCAGTATGGTCGTATCCACATCCATTTGTGCTCGATATCTGTCTAGACAAATCTTCACGCCAGCAGAATCGAACATTCCCATCCGTTGGGCATAATATACTGGCAAGCAACTGAATGTGGGCATCACAGCCACCTTTAGCGCCATCGTATCGGCACATTCAGTTGCCTGCACAGATGGCAAGGCCCCCTGTTTCTGCGAACAGGAGGCCGTCACCAATATGCATGTAAGTAAAAATACGTTCAGAGGTTTCATTCGCCCTTGATGGCAGCAACACCTGGAAGAACCTTACCCTCGATAGCCTCAAGCAAAGCACCACCACCTGTAGAAATATAAGAAACCTTGTCTGTCAGACCAAACTTGGTGCAGCAAGCCACAGAGTCACCTCCGCCAATGAGTGAGAAAGCACCTTCTGCTGTAGCCTTAGCAATAGCATCACCAATTGCCTTGCTACCAGCGGTGAACTCATCACATTCGAAGCAGCCAGCAGGACCGTTCCAAAGAATAGTTTTAGCACCCTCTATTGCCTTTGCAAACTTTTCTCGGCTCAGAGGACCTGCATCCAGACCTTCGAACTCAGCAGGAATAGCGTTTGAGGGGAACACCTCAACCTTGGCACCTTCCTTAACAGCAAACTTTGCAAAATCATAGTCTGTGCAGCAAACAGAGTCAACACCCAGTACAAGCTCTACACCATTTTCCTTTGCAGTCTTCTCTACGTCCAAGGCCACATCAAGCTTGTCCAATTCTACTATTGACTGACCAATCTCACCGCCATGAGCCTTAGAGAAAGTATAAGTCATACCACCACAAAGAATGAGTTTATCCACCTTGCCAAGAAGGTTCTGGATGATGCCAATCTTTGAAGATACCTTTGAGCCACCCATAATGGCAACAAAAGGACGCTTGATGTTGCTCAATACATTATCAACAGCCTGTACCTCCTTCTCCATCAGGAAACCAAGCATCTTATTGTCAGCATCGAAATAATCAGCGATTACGGCTGTAGAAGCGTGCTTACGATGAGCTGTACCAAAAGCATCCATCACATAGCAGTCAGCATAGCTTGCCAGAGTCTTAGCGAAGTCCTTCTGACGAGCCTTCATCTCCTTCTTGGCAGCATCATAAGCGGGATCTTCTTTGTCAATGCCCACGGGCTTGCCTTCTTCCTCAGGATAGAAACGGAGGTTTTCCAAAAGCAGCACCTCACCCATCTTCAGAGCATCAGCAGCTTCTTTTGCCTTTGCACAATCTGGTGCGAACTTAACCTCTGCAACGCCCAGAGCTTTTGCCACAGCATCCTTAATCTGACCCAAAGAAAGTTTGGGATTTACCTTACCCTTTGGCTTGCCCATGTGGCTCATGATAATCAGCGCACCACCGTCAGCCAAAATCTTTTTCAAGGTTGGCAGGGCACCACGGATACGGGTGTCATCGGTAATCTCACCATTCTCATTCAAAGGTACATTGAAGTCAACACGAACGATTGCCTTCTTACCAGCAAATTTGTACTCGTTGATAGTCATAATTATTATATTTTACAATATGTTTATACACGCTTGTTTTGCTATCTGCAAAGGTAAGTCATTTCCTCAAATCAAACAAATTTTCTTAGGCAAATGTCGTGGAGTCCGCAATGCAGGCAATCGGGCTTTTGAGAGGTACACACATACCTACCATGAAGGATAAGCCAATGATGGGCTTCTGGAAGCACCTCTGTCGCAAAATACTTGGTCAACATGCGCTCCACGCTCAAGGGAGTGGTACACGAGGGAGGGACAAGACCGATACGATGACTTACCCGAAACACATGGGTATCCACAGCCATGGCTGGCTGATGGAAGACAACGCTCAGCATCACATTGGCGGTTTTACGCCCTACTCCAGGAAGTCGGATCAACTGCTGCATTGTATCAGGCACCAGACCTCCATAATCGTTCATCAACATCTTTGCCATGCCGACCAGATGACGTGCCTTGTTGTTGGGGTAAGATACACTTTTAATATATTCAAAGATTACGTCTGGTGTGGCCAAGGCCATTGATTCTGCATTGGGGTAATCATGCAAGAGAGCTGGAGTTACCGTATTGACTCTTCGGTCTGTACACTGAGCACTAAGAATCACAGCGACAAGCAGGCTAAAAGCATCCGTATAATGCAATTCAGTTTGAGCCGATGGCATCGTCTGCTGAAAATACTCTGTCACCCGTTGGTATAATTCTTTCTTTCTCATTTTCTGATGCAAAAAAACAAGGAGAGGGGCTCTTTTCTTTTTTTCAGCCCCTTTCTCCTTATACTTTAATTATAGAACCTTCTGAGCAGAGGCGAAACCAGTCTTTGTCCCCTCCTCTTTTTTATAGACTTGCCTAAAGTTTCATAAGCGGACACGTCAAACGAACCTCTTTGCACTCTCCTTCTCTTTTTTTATTATATAGAACTACCTAAAGGAAAGCCAAATCCAAACGAAACGTTGTTGTTGGTCTTGTTCAGAGGTATTCCCTGTTTGCTTAGCTTACTGATGAAACAGTCTGTGCCAACAAAGAAATTAAATCGCTTTGCATGCAAGTCGAGCACCAAACCGCCAGAAACTCCTGTTGTTGAGGCAGAACCGCTCAATGAGACTTCCAGACACTTCACAGGACGAATGTTTGCGGAAATCATTCCCTGGTGCCAAGCATACTGTCCAGCCATACGACTGGTGTAAAGGAATCCGAAACGAAGCTTATCATACATAGGCAAAGCATATTCCGCACCCAAATGGAGTGTGGCGGATAAGGCATGGCCTTGACTCTTTCTTCCATCATAATACAGAGAGAAGATGTCCTCCAAGTCATCGCCAATCTCATCAAATTGATCTCCTAACTCCTTTCCATTTTCCTTGCTTCCACCTATATACACATCGTCTTCAAATCCATCAAAGGTCCATTCGCCAGCAGAAGACATACATTCTGTATTCTTCCAACTGATTGCACCCAAATCTGTCAACGAAGCACTTACCGTCAGATTATCAATAGGCTTCCATGTGGCTCCCAAATCTACAGCTGCACCAAATCCGCCAATACCATCTATATTAGTATCAATATCGTCCACGCGATGACGATTGGGATTATTGGGGTCTGTTTCGTGACTTGTCTTTACTTTCATGCCCATCAACGCAGATGAAGCGGTCATCTTTCCTTGCGCATGCCATTGGTCTTCGCCCATATGCAATTGAACATTTTCCACATCGAGGTCTGCGTACGCAGCACCAACCAGCAATTTCAGCTTTCCTCCCACAGTCCAAGCATCGTTGACCTTATGCGAATGTCCCAGTCCAAGCTCAAGAAAACTCTCCGAGCGAGCACCCAGTTTTGAGATCGAATAGTCTTCACGTTCGCCCGCTGTCTTCATAAATTCAAAAAGAGACTTTGGCAGACAAAGGTTTGTGTTTGAGCGTACGTTCACGTCAATCGAGTTGTAACCGCCAAAAGCCTTAAAAGCAAATCCCAGAATCTGCATTTTGAAATTTACACTCATGCGGTTGTTTTCCTTCAGTCCGCTGAGGAAATCAGCGGCATCCACATTAGGATGCATAAATGTGGTCAGGTCATTTCCATTGATTCCGTAGCCTTGCCATGTGGGTTGCATCTTATAGACAAATTTCTTCATGCCCATATTTCCCGTTGTTCCCAGATTGATATTTCCCAATAGAGGGAAGGAGACGTAACTATGGTCCAACAGAGCAGGATTCATCTCATGGCGCAAGTCGGAGGTCTGCATGAAATAGGTGGTACGCAGCTCCTGAGCACTCGATTGCAGACCATAAGTCATGGCTATGGCCGTAGCAAGTATTCTATATCTTATACGCATTGCGATAGTTGTTGACATATATATAATGTATATCGAAATATTTCTTTTGTTAAACTCTTGATGTTAGTTCAAATCCACGACTACCTGTCCTTTTAGGCGCAAACGAACATCTGTCAGACGTATATACTGCGTAGAAGTCAGTTTCTGCGATTGGGTTCCGTCTGCGCTATGGGCGGTAATGACAAAAAGGAAGTAGTCTATCTTGCTCAAATCTGTTGGATTCTGCAAATCTGCATCTACTTGCACACTTGTCTTCACGGCAGCTTTCCCATCTCCCTGACCTGCAGCCACATCTGCCTTAGTAAAATTAACACCAGAGACAGGACGTCCATCCTTTCCATAAGCTATCACCTCAAGTTTCAAGGCAAGGGGCACAGTATTTTCCACCACGGTATTCAAGCGAACTCCGTGCGCAGACACATCTTCCAAATCATCAGAGACACTTTCTGTAGAGTCGCGATACACTACCTTAAATCCTTGCTCCACCTCCAAAGGTACAAAGACGCTGTAGTCAGCCTTAGCTCGATAAGTGTGTCCCATGCGCATGGTTATCTCATCATCTGTCAGTCCTACCTTACCATTCTTCAAATCAACCTCTATACAATCAGGCAAAGTCTCTATTAGCGTACCTAAATTATCCACACGTTGCACTATGGCGTCAGCTGTCACAGCAGCATCAGGATCGTATGGTGTGCTGCCACTTCGGTGGTAGTATACTACATTTTCTTGTCTGCCAGACAAGGTTACTTGGGGAAGGTCCACGCTGGTCTGCCACCCCTGCTTACCGCTCTTTACAGAGGTCAAACATGCAGCGAAATTAACGTTAGCTGGCAGAGCACGCATGTCTGCGTTGAACCTAAGAGTCGGATTCGATACTTTTATCCTTGTTGCCTCATCCTTTAGGAAATCAGGCAAATTGGCAGATATTTCAATAGGATTCACCTCTGGATCAATCGAAGGTGAGAATACACCACGTATACTATCCGCGCTCACATGTCCATTATTAGAGAACACAACATCCATCACCGCATCAGCATAACTGTCGCTGTGCATGGTAAAGTTCTCTCTTGTCTTGAAATAAACTGTTCCGTGCATGCCTACCTTCATATCCTCTTCTGCCAGGCGTATAGTTCCATTCACGGGTACACCTCCGTCTTTCAAGTCTATATAGTCTATCGGCAGGGTACAAATAGTTGTTTTGCCTCCTGTCATCATCATCTCGCCTTCACGGTACAGGGTCTGCCCGTTAAGTTTCCATCCGTTAGGTACAGCACTCAAATGTACATAATCTGGTATTTCCACCGAGAAGTCCACTAACTTCTCCATATCAAAGCGTACATCATTGCTACACTCCATACCCACCACCAATGAGACATTCAGGGCATGAGGATAAACACGTGTGATGCGCTTCACCTCCGACCCCACTCTTTCTATAACAAAAGAAACCGTGCTTGTGCCAGAAGCAATACCCGATGCGCTGTATCCTGCAGGAATAGAAAAGTCTGTCACTCCAGAGATACCCATCTGCGAGGCAAGTATATCGTTGTCCAGCACACGATACGTGCTATTTACCCGTGTGCTTCCCGCAACATCCGCGCTTACTTCATCTACTTGGTAAGACAGTTCTGTTGTGCCCCGCTCCGTTAAATAAAATTGATTATTGGCGTCCAGCTTCGTATTACCATCTGTATCAATAATGTCTTTCAGATAGACTTTTTCTGAATTTCCAAACTTGACTTTCAGTCCATCCGAACCTAAACCCAGCGTGGCATCAATTTTATTGATGTCATACGAACTATCCATACACCCCATCAACATGCCAACAAGAGAGATACAGCATACGCCACGCATAACTCTCTTCGCACAGAAGAAATGATGCATAAAAACACCTGCCAAAGACTTTCCCGCACCAACCGCTATGGGAAACCGTCTAAAAGAACGCTTTGAAAAAAACATATTTCTAAAACTTTTTTTTAAAAACTTTCAAGTTTTCAGATTCATTCATTGCCTTCTGCCTGTGCCTTGTATGTCTGCATACCTTAAACATATTGGCAAAGATACTTATTCAGCACAAGCTAATTCGCAACGTCTCACCCAATTACCAAAGAATGGCGATAAAGAACGAACGTTTACATATACACATTATTATTTATTATTGTCTTTTATATAAGAGAAAGAAAAAACACCACATCCCCAAACAACATCTTACCAAACATCTCTCTGTTTTCGCCCATGGTGTTCTGTTAATTTTTGCAAATATATGAAATTTGTTTTAAACAAGCAGATATGAAGATGACAAAAAATATTCACATTATCTTTTTTGTCATTTTGAACATTCTTTACCAATTGACGCAGAAAGCTATTTGGTACATTGACATCCAAGAAAGAGAGGATTCCATTAGGACATCTAAATAAAAACCACTACCTTTGAAGTCGCTAAAGAGGAGGATAATAAAATTATTATAAAAAGAGAGAATAACTTATCGCATGATTCATGCAAAAGCAGAAAGGAAAGAGACACGACAAAAGAAATCAAGCTACAGCCAAGCTGTCGCCGATGGCACTTTAATTCTATTTCATACTACCACACAGACATACAACAGACTTAAACTATGGAAAGAAACACTTTAGAAGCATTGGCTGACTTCTCTGCAGGATGCTTCTTTGCCTCGCTCCTGTCTGCCTGCGCCATTCTGTATGGCGTACATAAACGATCAAGACTACACAAGTTGGCAACTTGGCTTTTCGGATGGTTGGTAACAATGAATATGGTCTTGTTCGTACTTTTCTACATCAAGAATTTTCTTGGTGATTACTTGTTACCCATAACGAACCTTTATCAAGCTACGTGCATCCCCATGTGTGTTTGCCTCCTATACGAATTGGCACGTCCAGGCAGGCTTACCATGAAGACACTTTTTCTGCACATTTCCCCTTTCATTGTTGTTCTTCTGCTCTATGCTTGCACACTCAACCCCTCTGTATATTACCTTTCCATAGATGCAGCCTTATGCTACGGATTTGCAGGGCTCCTGTGGGCAAGTCTGGCTCTCAGAAGGTACAACCACAACATACGTCGCTGGAGTTCGTACACAGAAGGCATCAATGCCAACTGGGTCTTTTATATTCTGGGAGCCCTGCTGGCTTTGTATGCCGTATGGATAATTGCCAGCTACATGGGGGTACAATGGGCAAATGCATTATACAATTTCAGTTGCTGCGCCATCTTCCTGTCCATTGCATTATGTTTGAGAAAGCACGAAGTAGTCGTTCCTAACCCGACTATTTCTTCTGTGACGGAGACAGTCAACTGCGAAGAGAATGAGAAGTACGAAGAATGCTCCCAAAAGAAAAGAGAGCAAATAAAGAACTACCATTTCATAGAAGAACTGCAGAAAGCGTTTGAGCAAGACAAAATATTTCTGGAGCCCAAACTCACAATCACCATGTTGGCAGAAAAGCTCAACACCAACCGCACTTACCTCAGCAATTATATCAACAACGAGCTGAATGTCTCGTTCTTTGAATACGTCAATCGTTATCGGATTAAATATGCCAAACAACTGCTTACCTCAAACGAATACACTATAGAGGCCATCAGCACTATGTGTGGCTACAACAGTCTATCTGCCTTTAGGAGAACCTTCACTTCTATTACAGGAACAACTCCAGGACAGTATCGCAAAGAACAAACAGAGCAAAATGCGAGTCAGCTATCGGAGAGCAGCACCCAACAAGAGGTACACTCAGCCAATAAGACTCTGCCCCAAGAAGCTAACGTATGAAACTCTTCAGACGAAAATGACTTCCCGACCATGGAACATGAAGTTTCCTCCAACCACATACTGACGTGCTGTGGGTGAGAATTGGTCCTCTACGGTCAAATGCAAATGTCCTGCTAAGATGGCTTTCAGCAAAGGCTCCTTCTTCAGCTCTGCAATAAATTGGCTTGTGGTCGGATCTTCCTGCTGACGAAGATAGTCTCCACTGGGTTTGTACACTTCATCATGAATGTCTGATGACAACTTCTGGCTCCAGAAACGACGGTTGGCTCGCCAAATAACGTCTGTAAAGAAAGGTACATGCATGCACAGTACAATAGGCAGCCCTTTCTTCACTTCCTTACGAAAACGTTTTACCTGCTGCGAAGTTACATATCCGTACACATTATCAAGCGAAACGAAGTTCACGCCATTTACCACCTGAGACTGAAGCGAGACATCAAACGGATAAGCCTCCTGCACTATCTTGCGTGTATTGTCCTTATAAGCTTCCGTTGTCGATTCTTTAGGATCGCTAAGCCACATGTCTGTAGAGAACTCATGGTTGCCCAGACAACCAGTCATCCCCTCACCGAAGTATTTACGCACAAGGTCGAAATTAGCTTCACTCTGCCAGTCTATCAAGTCACCAGTATGCACCACATAGTCAACATGCTTTTTCGCCCACGCCAAGGAGTCGAGCAAAGCCTCTTCCTGTCTTCCACCAAAACATTTTGTACGATTCGTATGCAATGCTTGTTTCTTCTCACCCTCGTGAGAATAAGCGGCAGTGAAATGGGTATCAGAAATATGAAGCACAGAGAAAGGTTTTGGCAGACCAATCTCCACCACAGCATAAGCCAAAGACAAACGCTCAAAGCCTCCTCGCTTAGGGAACACCTCTGGATTATCTTCTGCCATTGCAGGCAACTGCGATACGGCTACCAGCATACCAGCACCAGCCGTTCTCTTCAAGAAATTTCTTCTATCCATATTGCTATCATACTTTCTTTTGTGGCTCTATGTTATCTAAGACAAACAAGAAACTGCTTAAACAACATGAAAAACCATATTTGTCACATACAAAATTAGCAAAAAGAAATAAGAATCCGAAGACAACAGAAAAGAAAATTCGTCACATGGAGACCTTACACGGCTGTTTTTCTGCCCTTTTATTCAGCCTATGTTATTTTAGCGAAAAACAAACTATTGTTTATTAAGATACATCGCCAAGTATCTTAAGATACATCGCCAAGTATCTTAGGATACATTGCCAAGTATCTTAGGATACCTTACAAGGTAATCTTTAGTGGTGACTCTTCCTGATTTCAGTACGACCTCTTTTTTCTTCTTGAAATTAGTAGACAATTATAACAGCCTCTCCTTCGGATCATACGCAGTAGTCACTAATATGCCCAGAATTCTTGACCCCCCAATCCATTAGTTGTTGAATAACTTGAGTTAAACTCATCTTCTTGTGCAGAAAAGGGAATATTGTCTTGAAGAATCCTACACATGGTCGTGATTTGCTTCATATTATACTCAGCATTATTGAATGCCCCAGCAGTCTTTTACATCAGAAACGCTGGTTGAGGGACCGTGTCCAGGATAGAGAATGGTGTCTGGTGAGAGTGTCAGAATTCTGTTCAGAATACTTTTTCTCTCTATAGCCTCGTCTCCTCCAATATCTGTGCGTCCCATACTGCCTCCACAGAAAAGCGTGTCTCCAGTAAAGGCTATACGCTCTTGAGGAATATAGAAGGTGACTCCACCCATGGTGTGACCAGGCGTAAAAATGGTTTCAACCTCTACATTCCCCAAGCGGATTACCTCACCGTCAGACAAGTATGAATCAGACTGAGGCAGATTCCCTTGGATAGGAATATGCAAGTACTCAGCAAGCCCAGGCATGGATGAATACAACTCCGCATCCCTTTCTGCAAAGCGAGGCTTGAGACCAAATCGCTCATGGATGAAGGGAAGACCGTAAATGTGGTCGAAATGCATGTGTGTCTGCAGGCACTCCTTTAGTGTCAACTTGTTTTGCTGCACGTAATCAGCAAATTCAGTCTTTTCTTCTGGATCCCTCATACCAGCATCTACCACCGCTGCCTCAAGGGTCTGCTCGTCCCACAGGAGGTATGTATTCTCTTCCACAGGATTGAATACGAATCTGTGTAATTTCATCTTAAGGCAGTAAATACGATTTTCTTAGTTTTGAAGTACTCCTCACTGTAATATTCTGAAATATCTGTCACAAGCGTGTTGTGCTTTAAGGGCATGGTTTCATGCTCCAGCTCGCCTCCCTTCAGACAGATCAGTCCGTTGGGCAAGCCGTTGTGCCCAACAGGTCGGATAAGTTTACGGGCTATGCGCGCAAGGTCAACGAGTGGCATCACAGCGCGTGATACGACGAAGTCATACTTATCCTTTACTTCCTCTGCACGTCCCCACTGGGTGGTCACATTCTCAAGCCCAAGAGCAGAAACAACCTCCTCACAGACATGTATCTTCTTGCGTACGGAATCTACCAAATGAAAGTGTGAGTCAGGGAACATGATAGCCAGTGGAATGCCAGGAAAACCTCCACCCGTGCCCAAATCCATAATGTATGTATCTGGTTTGAAGCGTATAAGCATAGCTATAGCCAGCGAGTGAAGTACATGGTGCTCATAGAGAGAATCAATATCTTTGCGCGAGATGACGTTTATCTTGCTATTCCAGTCGTGGTAAAGTGCATCGAGAGACTCGAATTTCTGAATTTGTTCCTCGGTCAGATGAGGAAAATACTTCTTGATTATCTGCATGGAATATTTCAGTTATTTCTTGGGAAGAATGTCCTGTTTGGTGCAAGGAGCCAATTCAGAGTATGCCACCCGTGTGGTGATGAGTCCGTTTGCCCATGAAGCAACCTCGTAAGGATTGTAGATAAACTCCACGCTGTCTTGGAGCAGAAGGAAGTTGTTGTCGCTAACATACACTTCTCCAAGCGAACAAATACCCGTGCGCTCTACCAGCTGACTCATGGTGGTACAACCGTTATGTTCCATCAGACTCTTCTCTACCAGATGCTTTACATCAGACAATTTGTCTTTCTGAAAGAAATCGTCACGAAGTATCGCATGCCCAGTCTTTTTGTTAAGATTGAGTCCCGTAAGCAAATACCCACCATGTGCACCGCCCGTGTAGGTGGTCAGCTCCGTGGTGTAGGCAGCAATGCCTGGATAGGAATCTTCCTTGACATCAGCCTTTACCTCGTAGGTGTACTTGAATGCAAAGTCGTATTCGTTGTCTGGTTCATAGAACTCCTTTAAATCTGACGTAAACGAGGCAGCAACAGAGTCGGCTTGGAAACGCATGGCAGAATCAACCTGCATGCCAGCCTTGTCAAACAGCCCACGAGACAGTTCTTCGTTAAACAAGCGTGACAGCTCGTCATCTCCCTTAGCAGCAAGCAGTTTGTAGACGATATCATAACAGGGTGCTTCCTTACCCTCTATGAGGTTTTTGTGCAAATGTAGGGAAATGGTATCGAGTGTGACTTCTCTCACAGAATCAACTGTTGTGGAATCCTCCCCTGTCTGATTACCTGTCTGATTGCCCGTGCAGGCACATGCCAGTGTCAGCAGAGGCAGTAATAGAATCTTTTTTTTCATGACGTTGAATAA
The DNA here is from genome assembly GCA_934394435.1 of uncultured Bacteroidaceae bacterium. Classification (GTDB taxonomy): domain Bacteria; phylum Bacteroidota; class Bacteroidia; order Bacteroidales; family Bacteroidaceae; genus Physcousia. The sequence continues at coordinate 14,746 of CAKRRN010000026.1, read as the reverse complement.
TTATGTAAAGCAAAGCCACGCCTCCTAAGATATAGGGATAATAGAGGTAAGGCATGATTTGCAATGGGTTTATTTTTGCCAATCCAGCAGCTATGAGCATTTGCGCACCATAAGGGATGAGCCCTTGTGCAAAACAGCTAAAGGTATCAAGGAGGCTTGCCGTACGGCGTGCGTCAAGATGGAAACGCGTACTAATCTCACGTGCAAGGGGCCCCACAGTCAGAATGGCTATGGTATTGTTGGCTGTACAGATGTCTGCAAAAACCACCAAGGCTGCAATGCTGAACTCTGCGGCACGCTTGCCTGACACCCGATACGAAAGCTTCTGCATAATAAATTCTATACCTCCTGTGCGCTTCATACCCTCGACAAGTCCGCCTGCCAACATGGTAACTACAATAAGTTCGCTCATCCCCATCACACCTTGATTCATTGCATGAAACCATCCGTAGACATCAAAGGTGCGTAAGATAAGTCCAAGCATGCCAGACATGAATGTACCCGTTATGAGCACCAGCATCACGTCCATGCCGCAAAGTGCCGCCACCAGTATATATATATAAGGTATAACCAAAAGAGGATTCACGGTGGCAGAAGTATCAGCCATCGGTGAAATCTGTTGTGTGTTTCCCACTACCAAATAGAGTACAATACAAATCATGGCAGCAGGAACGGCAATACGCACATTGCTCCGAAACTTATCTTTCAACTCACATCCCTGAGTTTTTGTTGCCATAATAGTCGTATCGGAGATGAAACTCAGATTGTCGCCAAAGAAAGCGCCTCCCACCACCACAGCAACCGTAAGTGGCAGAGAAAAGCCTGCATGAAGAGCCATGCCTGATGCTATGGGAGTCAGAGCAGCAATGGTACCCACACTGGTGCCCACACTCAGAGACACGAAGCAAGCCGCAAGAAAGAGGCCGCAAAGTATCATATTAGATGGGAGCAACTGCACGCAAAGGTTTACCGTAGCATCTATTGCTCCAGTCTGCTTGGCTGTCGAAGCAAAAGCACCTGCCAGAATAAATATCCAAATCATAGTCATCAGACCTGGCTTGCAGGCTCCCTCCACCAAGACTTGGAATCGCTGGCCTATCCCCATTCCAGGAATAGTGAATAGGGAAAAACCGCATGCAATCAGAAACGCTACCGTAATGGGTACCGCATAAAAATCATCAGCCACCATGCTGAGTACAAAGTACACAAGCAGAAAGACCAATAAAGGGCTAAGAGACAAAAGTCCTCTCTTGTAACTTATAGTCTGTTCCATGACCACGAAAGTACTACTTTTTCCGCACTTGGGGACGCTTCGCTAAAAACTTTTAGCAAAGAAAAGAAAGAAAACTCGGTGCAACCTATGTTTTTCTCAACTTCTTTGTATATTTTTGCAAAGAATTAGTATAAACATTGCAAATATAATACTACATTTGAACGTATGGCCAAGATAATAACCATGGGCGAGATAATGCTTCGCCTATCCACATTAGGAAACAAGCGCATCATACAATCAGAATCTTTCTGTGCTAATTATGGAGGAGGAGAAGCCAACGTGGCTGTAAGTCTTGCCAATTACGGACATGATACGTACTTCGTAAGTCGTGTGCCTGTACATGAAGTAGGCAGCGCAGCCATCAACAGTCTTAGACAATTCGGCGTACATACTGATTACGTGGCACGTGGAGGAGAGCGATTGGGCATCTACTATCTGGAGACAGGAGTCTGCATGCGCCCAAGCAAAGTTATTTATGACCGTGCCCACAGCAGCATAAGCGAAGCGAAAGCTGAGGATTTCGACTTTGAGAAAATATTCCAAGGTGCAGACTGGTTTCATTGGAGTGGTATTACTCCTGCTTTAGGGAAACAAGTGGCAGCATGCCTGGAAGCAGCATGCAAGGCCGCAAAACAGGCTGGCGTGACCGTCAGCTGCGACCTAAACTTCCGTAGCAAATTGTGGACTAAAGAAGAGGCCATACGAACCATGATACCCCTCATGCAATATGTTGACGTATGTATCGGTAACGAAGAAGATGCAGAAAAGACGCTTGGTGTGAAAAATAACGCTGACATTAACTCTGGCAAGACGGACGCCGAATGCTACATGCAGACTGCCCGTACACTAAACGAGCGATTTGGCTTCAAATACGTAGCATGTACCCTGCGTGAGAGTTTCAGCGCATCACACAACGGATGGAAGGCAATGATTTATGACGGGCAAGACTTTCATGTAAGCAAACGCTATGAAATTAGCCCTATCGTAGACCGAGTCGGAGCGGGAGACAGTTTCTCCGCAGGTCTGATACATGGGCTGACAACAGGTATGAAGCCTGCAGAAGCATTAGAGTTTGCCACAGCAGCCAGTGCCCTGAAGCATACCATCCCAGGAGATGTCAACATGGTGTCTGCAGAGGAAATCAAGTCGCTGGTTGAAGGAAACGCCAACGGACGAGTGCAAAGATAAGTGCAAAGCATAACTTCATTTTATACAAAAAACATCATCAGAAAGAAATGGCAAGATACGATAAACTACAGGTTATCTCAAAAATGGCAGACACAGGCATGGTACCCGTTTTCTATCATGCAGACAGACAGACGGCTTGCAAGGTGATACAGTCATGCTATGAGGGAGGCGTACGTGTTTTCGAATTCACTAATCGAGGAGATTTTGCACAGGATGTGTTTGCCTACTGTATGAACTACGTCAGCTTACACTGTCCTGATTTAGCTCTCGGCGTAGGCTCTGTAGTGGATGCCCCAACAGCAGCACTTTACATTCAGATGGGAGCTTGCTTTGTGGTGGGACCATTGTTTAACGAAGAGGTTGCAAAGGTATGTAACCGTAGGCAGATTCCTTACATTCCAGGATGCGGTACCGTAAGCGAAATTGGCTATGCCCAAGAGATAGGGTGTGAAATAACAAAAGTGTTTCCAGGCGAAACCTACGGTCCCTCGTTCATCAAGGCATTGATGGCTCCCTGCCCATGGACAAGAGTTATGGTGACAGGAGGCGTATCACCCGACGAAGATAATCTGCGTGGATGGTTTCAGGCAGGGGCGTTCTGTGTGGGCCTCGGAAGCAAGCTATTTCCCAAGGGAAGTGTTTCCGAAGGCAACTGGTCAGCTGTCACACAGCGATGCAGAGAAGTGCTGACACTCATCAAACAAATACGCAAATAAAGTTTTAAGGGGGAGACACGACTAAGGGTCTCCCCTTTTTTCGTAACTTTGCACCAGAGAAAAATACATTTATGATGGCAGCAAGAAAATAAATAAAACAGCAATGGTTTGTGCCTGCTGGACTTGAGCCCACAGAGATGGACTTAAAAATCATGGAATGGCAGGAAAAAGGGAAAAGAGTACCTACCAGAGACCTCATAAAGACCAACGAACAGATAGAAGGAATACGCAAGGCAGGAGTACTGAATACGGCTGTTCTTGATCTGGTGGCTGATAAAATCCACGAGGGAATGAATACACTCGAGATTGACAAACTGGTCTATGACTTCACAACAAAGCATGGAGGCATTCCTGCCCCACTCCACTATGAGGGATTTCCTAACAGTTGTTGCACAAGCATCAACGATGTGGTTTGTCACGGAATACCTTCAACAGAAGACGTGCTGGAAGAAGGAGACATCATCAATGTAGACTGCACCACAATACTCGATGGCTATTATGCGGATGCGAGCCGAATGTTTGTCATCGGAAAGACAACCCCAGAGCGTCAGAGACTGGTGGATGTGGCATGGGATTGCCTAAAGGTAGGCGAAAAAGTCTGCTCAGAACCCTATGTGTTTGTAGGAGACCTTGGCAATGCAATTGCAAAACTGGCACACAGCAATGGCTACTCCGTGGTGCGTGACCTATGCGGACATGGTGTAGGATTAGAGTTCCACGAAGAGCCCGACATCGTTCATTACGGACGCAAGGGAACAGGTATGCTACTTGTGCCAGGCATGGTTTTCACTATCGAACCTATGATCAACGAGGGAGACTGGGAAGTATGTGGCGATGCAGAGGACCCCACAGAATGGATTGTACTCACAGAAGATGGTTCTGATAGTGCACAGTGGGAACATACATATGTGATGACCGAGAATGGAGTCGAAATTCTGACACACTAAAAAGAAAAAGGGGTCCGAGATCCGATTTGCAGAGAGACCAAGGGAAAAAGAGAAACCTGCCAAAAAAGGACTTATCGAAACAAGAAGACAATGAACGAGAATATCTATATATTAGGAATCGAAAGCAGCTGTGACGACACCTCAGCAGCCGTGATGCGCGATGGTATCCTACTGAGTAACGTAACCGCCAGCCAAGCTGTTCACGAAGCGTACGGAGGCGTCGTTCCCGAATTAGCCAGCCGTGCCCATGAGAAAAATATCGTACCCGTGGTAGATCAAGCACTAAAGAAGGCAGGCGTGGAGAGAGAACAGCTAACAGCAATAGCCTTCACTCGCGGTCCAGGACTTATGGGCTCTCTGCTTGTGGGCGTTTCATTTGCCAAAGGACTTGCCGCTTCGCTCGGAATCCCCATGATCGATGTCAATCATCTGCAGGGTCACATATTGGCACACTTCATCCATACAGAAAATGATGATTATGTATCCCCTACTTTCCCTTTTCTCTGTTTGCTTGTAAGCGGAGGAAACAGCCAAATCGTTCTTGTGAAATCCTACAAGGACATGGAGATTATCGGACAGACCATAGACGATGCCGCAGGAGAAGCCATTGACAAATGTTCAAAAGTAATGGAACTGGGATATCCTGGTGGCCCCATTATCGACCGTCTTGCTCGTCAGGGAAACCCAGATGCATTCCAATTCTCAAAACCAAATATACCCGGTTACGACTATAGTTTCAGCGGTCTGAAGACGAGTTTTCTATATTCCCTGCGCAACTGGATCAAGGACGACCCCGACTTCGTGAAACATCATCTTAACGATCTTGCTGCCTCTCTTGAGAAAACTATCGTAGACATTCTTATGAAAAAATTACGTATGGCAGCCAAAGATTTAGGCATCAAACAAGTAGCTGTAGCAGGAGGCGTTTCTGCCAACACAGGTCTGCGCAACGCATTTCTTGACCACGCCAAGAGGTACGGCTGGAAAGTATACATTCCCAAATTCGGCTATACCACAGACAATGCGGCGATGATTGCCATGGCTGGAACATTCAAGTATCGCGACCATGACTTCTGCCCCATGTCTGCTCCAGCTTACTGCAGAGGAACAATCTGAAGTAAACAACAACAAAGCATCAAAACAAAGCCTACGTTACTCGTCTTCTACACAGGCCACAACGAAGAAAACAGCAAGTAAATGAAAGAAAAGCAGATAAACGTTTGTCTGTTACAAATATTTGCTATACCTTTGTGCTTTGTTTGGAAGAAGTTGATTTGAGATAGTAAAAAGAAGAATGAAATGTCTAAGATTTGTCAAATTACAGGGAAGAAGGCCATGATTGGCAATAACGTTTCACACTCAAAACGTCGTACTAAGAGACATTTTGATGTGAATCTCTTCACCAAGAAATTCTACTATGTAGAGGAGGACTGCTGGATTAGCTTGAATATCAGTGCATCTGGCTTGCGTCTAATCAACAAGGTAGGCTTGGATGCAGCACTGAAGAATGCTGTAGCTCAGGGCTATTGTGATTGGAAAAACATTAAGGTTATCGGTTAACAGAGTTTAGGAGTACACACAATATGGCAAAGAAAGCTAAAGGCAACAGAGTACAGGTTATTCTGGAATGCACAGAGATGAAGCAGAGCGGACTGCCCGGCACTTCTCGTTATATTACTACCAAGAACAGAAAAAATACTCCTGAGCGTTTGGAGTTGAAGAAGTACAACCCCATCCTTAAAAGGATGACTGTTCACAAAGAGATTAAGTAATAACTCTTAAGATTCAAAAACAATGGCAAAGAAAGTTGTGGCTACGCTCCAGACTGGTAAGACCGATGGACGTTCCTATACAAAAGTTATCAAGATGGTAAAGAATCCTCAGAATGGTTCATACTCATTTGATGAGCAGATGGTTCCCAATGAGGCTGTTAAGGATTTCTTCAAGAACTAAAAAGTATCTTTAAGAAGAAAGACCAATAAAAGAAAATTAAGACTGTATCGTACGACCCTCGATACAGTCTTTTTTTATGTATGTCAGATTTCAACTATTTTGATTTTCTTTAAACCATTCCGAATCCATCACGGCTCACCCGATAAACCAAAGGGGGGAGTGGAATACAGAATTAGGCTTTGTAGTCAAGGTAAATATTCAATGTTCAAGTAATATAGTATTCAATAGCCTAGTAATACGTATTAAATGCCCATTGAATATAGTATTAAATGGACAAGTATTATAGTATTACTTTTTAGAGAGACTTTTTATTGATTTCCGTAGATACGTTTTCTCACGGTACAAACAGCAAAAAGGTAGACGCACAATCCATTTTGTAAAACGGTAATAGTGGGCTATCATAATAGTCCTTTTCTTTTTTTCTAACTAGGGAGATATTTTTCTCCAACTAGGGAAATAAAAAGAGCCGTTTTCGTATGGGTCTTATTATTATATCCTTTGTACAGACAAGCAAGCTGGCTTATAAGTACAGGTTACGCCTGTGGATTTAGGTCCGAGACTCTCCCCCTGATTTATCGGGTGAGCCCCCTTAACTTCCCAATCCGAATAATTGCAGCGAAACAATCATAAAGCAAAAAGTCCCTATCTGAAATAGTACAGAAAGGGACTTTTGCGGTTTTATTACTCTGCTACAGAAAACTGGTCTTTACCAACTGAGCATACAGGACATTCAAAATCATCAGGGAGATCCTCAAAAGCGGTTCCTGCAGGAATACCTGCTTCGGGCACACCTACGGCAGGATCATACTCCCACCCACATACATCGCATACATACTTTTTCATACGTTTTCCTTTTTTATGTAATTAACAATGTTATTCTTTTCTCAGAAATTATCTACATGCAGTTCAAAGTAGGACTGCGGATGGGCACAAGTTGGACAAACCTTTGGAGCTTCTGTACCCACTACGATATGTCCGCAATTGCGGCATTCCCAAACTTTCACCTCACTCTTTTTAAATACTTCCTGCGCCTCTACATTGTGCAATAAGGCACGGTAACGCTCTTCATGACGTTTTTCTATGGCAGCCACTAATCTAAACTTTGCTGCAAGCTCATGAAAGCCTTCCTCATCAGCAGTCTTTGCAAAGCCTTCATACATATCTGTCCATTCATAGTTCTCTCCCTCTGCAGCAGCCACAAGATTCTCTGCGGTTGACCCTATCCCCTGGAGTTCCTTGAACCAGAGTTTTGCATGTTCCTTCTCATTATCTGCTGTCTGCAAGAATATAGATGCAATCTGTTCGAACCCATCCTTCTTTGCACGTGAGGCAAAATAAGTATACTTGTTACGTGCCTGTGACTCTCCTGCAAAAGCAGCCTCAAGGTTCTTTTCTGTCTGTGTTCCCGAATATTTGTTTGCCATAGTGATAATGTTTAAAAGTTTATGTTTGTTTTATCTGATGCAAAATTACACAACAACAATAGTCAACAAAGAAAACAAACGTGCACATCAATGGTCTTTTTCTGCACAAAATAAATATATTCCATAGTTCTGCAGAAATTTACCATTAAATTCTTATTTTTGCACTTCGTTATGACAACAGACAAACTCTTTCAGATGTATCCAGCCGTATGCAATGCCCCAGGAGGCAACGGCTTCAAAGTTGAACACATGCCAGAACTATTCATGGCAAGCGAAGTAGACGATTGTTTAGCCCATGTACACTCATTCTACGAAATCCTCTGGTTTCAGGAAGGTACAGGGCTTCATACTGTAGATTTCACAGACTATAGAGTAAAACCAGGCACAATATTTTTCCTTTCACCAGGCCAGGTTCATCACTTCGACAAGAAGGAAGGCTACAAGGGAGTAGCTATAAAGATGTGTACAGACATGATGAAAGACAGCGCATCCATAAGTTCTGCCATTAACCAATTGTTTTTGAAATACAATGCCTTCCACAACTATGATTCCGTACCTTATTATATTATAGATGAAAAAACGGAAAAACTGCTACTACCGCTGGTTCAAGAAATGGAAGATGAATCGAAAAGGCAAGGAGAGTTTGGGAATATAGATATCCTGAAGTCACTTCTGTGTATCTTCATGGCTAAGATAGAACGTTACGGTACACACGAGGCACAAGAGAAACTGGATAATCTGAAGCCTTCTCATCAGCTCTTCATACAGTTTCGAAAAATGCTGGAGCAGGAATACACTCATCTACACACCGTACAGGATTATGCCGACCGACTGAATGTGGCTATTCGTACTCTGCACAAAAGCGTAAACGAGTGCTCCGGCAAAACACCTCTTACACTTATCAATGACCGTATCATACTGGAAGCAAAACGTATGGTACGCTATTCCAATATGATGATAAAGGAAATATCAGCAGAGCTTGGATTTGAAGACCCATCCTATTTTGTAAAATTATTCAAAAGACAGACAGGTCATCTGCCTTCTGATTTCAGAGAAATGGAGCCAGGCAACTGACAATATGATGAAACAGAAACTGTTTAGAATATCTCATGTACTTTTAGCACTGGCGCTTCTGCTGAATGTAACCGAGATACAGGCAAAGAAGAGGCACAGCGATTTCATTTACTGCCAAGGTACACAACTGATGTTGCATGGGAAACCCTTCCGATGTGCGGGGACAAATATTTTCACACTTTCTGGATGCGGACATCCATGGGAAAACTTCAACCCACAACAGACAGACTCCCTGTTTGCCACTCTACCCAAGGATTTTGTCATACGTACATGGGCTTTTCCTGGTAATGACACACAACTGGACGGCATAGTCGCCACTGCTAAGCGTCACCACGTGCGACTAATCCTCTCACTCGGTGACGGAAGAAGCTCTTGCGGACATTTCGATGGAGCGCCCCATGGAGACAACAGTGGCAAAATACCAACATGGTACGAAGAAGGTTATAAACAAGAATATTTGCCTCATGTGATACGTACCGTACAGAAATATCGCAACGAACCAACTGTCGCTATGTGGGAGATTATAAATGAGCCTGGTGAGGCAAAACCATCCGTACTTGCTCATTTTATTGATACTGTGGCAAGCGTGGTCAAAGGCATCGATCCTAACCACCTCACTACTGTGGGATGCTACGGCCCATGGGCATATGGAGGCAAAAAGGGATATCAAAGTTTATTCTGTAGTCAATATGTTGACGTGGGTGCCATGCACGAATACGATTATGACTATCAAGAGTCCAATCAAATAGAAAGCCCACACTTCCAGACAGCCTTGCGCATGATGCACGAACTTGGGAAACCTCTCATCATCAGTGAGACAGGGATAGAAAGTGGTCCCAATCCCTGTCGTACAAGTCTGATGACACGCGTGGAAGCTATGAAAAAGAAATTCGATGTCTATCTGAACGGAGGAGCATCCATGGTCTTGGTATGGAACCTTACACGAGAAGTAAGAAACAACGGATTCTCCTATCCGACTACAGATCCATTGCTGAAAATGATTAAGCAATACAAGATTACAAATTAGGAAACAGACATGAACATACAAGAGGCTCTTAAGAGCTATTTCGGATACGATCATTTCCGTCCTATGCAGGAAGATATCATCTGCCACATACTTGGCGGAAACGACTGTCTTGTACTCATGCCTACAGGTGGAGGCAAAAGCATATGTTATCAGATACCGGCATTGATAATGGAAGGTACGACCATTGTGGTTTCTCCACTTATATCATTGATGAAAGATCAAGTGGAAGCCTTGCAAGCCAATGGCATCAAAGCCGCTGCCCTAAATAGCAACGCCACCGAACAAGAAAACCGTTTGATATCAGAAAAAGCCATCAAGGGAGAATATAAATTGCTTTATGTGTCACCGGAAAGACTGCTCTCAGAACTGAAATATGGTATCTTTCAACATACCACAGCAAACGATCCAGGCAACACGCTCAAGATAAGCCTGTTTGCCATAGATGAAGCACATTGTATCTCGCAATGGGGTCATGATTTCCGACCTGAATACACACAATTGGGAGTGTTGCACGACATATTCCCCAACACGCCCATAGCTGCTTTCACAGCCACAGCAGACAAGCTGACGCAAGAGGATATCGTGCAGCAGCTACACCTAAAAGAAGACATTACTGGAAAAGCAAAAGTATTTGTAAGTTCGTTTGACCGCCCCAATCTTTCATTAGACGTTCGCAGAGGTTATTCTGCCAAGGATAAACTGAGATGTCTGTTGCAGACGATTGCCAAACACAAGGGAGAAAGTGGTATTGTATACTGCATGAGCAGAAAAACCAGTGAAAGTGTTGCTGAGAAACTAAGAGAGAAAGGCATCAAAGCAAGAGCTTACCATGCTGGGCTGTCTGCATCAGAGCGCGATGCAGTACAAGAAGCTTTTATCAACGACGAGATAGAGATTGTATGTGCTACCATCGCTTTCGGCATGGGCATAGACAAGAGCAACGTACGCTTTATCGTGCACTACAACCTGCCCAAAAGCATTGAAAACTACTATCAAGAAATAGGACGCGGAGGCCGTGACGGACTTGCATGCGAGACAATCCTGTTTTACCAAGTAGGTGACATTATCATGCTAAAGAAATTCGCGGAAGAAAGCGACCAAAAGGATATCAACAATGAAAAGTTGGAGCGGATGCGCGATTATGCAGAGAGCCAAGTGTGTAGGCGCAGAATCCTGCTTAACTACCTTGGCGAATCTATGGATCACGATTGTGGCAACTGTGATGTATGTAAAAATCCGCCACAAAGGTTCGATGGGACAATACTGGTGCAAAAGGCTCTCTCTGCAATCATGCGTACCAAACAACAAGTAGGTTTCACACTTTTGACAGATATCCTACGCGGAACAGCCAACCAAGAAGTTTTAAGACGCGGATTCCAGCAACTAAAAACTTATGGATGCGGACGAGATATTTCTTTCAAAGACTGGCAAGACTATCTGCTTCAGATGCTACACCTGGGATATATTGAAATCAATTACTTGGATAATTCCCACATCCATGTAACACCTCAAGGAGAGGATATCTTATACGGTCGTAAGCAAGCACAACTGGCGGTCATATCCCATGAGGATTTTACAGTAAAGGGGAGAAAGCAAAAAAATCAAGAGGAAGCCCAATCCATACTTGCATTAGATGGAATAAACGAAGACATGGAGCTTTTTGAAAAACTAAGGCAACTCAGGTCGAAAATTGCAGCAGAGAAGCACGTCCCCCCATATATCATTTTTGGAGACAAGACCTTGCATTATCTGGCCTCCATCCAACCAGAAGACATCACATCTTTTGGTTCTGTGTCTGGTATAGGCAAGCACAAGCAAGAATCATTGGGAACCACCTTCCTACAGGCTATACGCGCACATAAGGGACTCTCCACAGACGAGGGTGAAGCATGGAACATGCTGGATAAACAAGAGGACAAACCAATACCAGACAAACAGACATCCACAACTACAAAAAAAACAAGAGACTTCATCACTCTAAAAGGAATAGCATACCATATTGACGCTCCACTGCTGAGTAGTTTTAAGTGGCGCACTGCCTTCGATCAAATTAGCAAAGATTGTTATTACAACTTATGGAAGGTGAGCAGATATCCTATCTCGAAATATGTGCCAGAGGACACGCCTGACCATGATATCATAGCAAAACGATTTGCGGAAATTGTAACCAGCGCATATGGCGTCACAATCACACCTGACTTGCAATGGATAGAGATACCCTTACGTTCGGAATATGACAAAAACGGAATGCCTGTTAAGTCTTTATCTTGCAAATCCTTTGAGGAAGGACTCTTGATGCTGGCACAGTTTGTCGAGCAAAACAAGCATTTTCCATTTGCCAATTCTGATAGTTTTGAATGCTCATTACGCCGATGGATGCAAGAGATATCACAAAACATCATAAAGCTCTCTCCTTGCCAACAACAAGCATACGAGAACTTTCAAAGAGAACATGCTGACTTACCCAAAAATCGACTACAATGGGAAAAACAGGAAACTCAATAGACAAATGTGTCTTCTCATATCCATTAACCAGTCATACGTATCAGCTTTAGATAAAATATAAAAAAAACAAAATAAGATGATTTCAATAAAGAAAGATTTCATTATTTCGTTCGCGTGGCAACACATTCTGCTTCTCGTCTCATTATATATTATGACACTGGGGGTAGCCGTATGCGTTCGCAGTCAGCTGGGCTCCAGCGTTATCTCAACAATCCCTTACGTGATGTCTTCTGCAGGAACTGTCATCAGAGAAATTCCAGCATGGACCATTGGCACCTATACCATCGCGATGAACGCACTCTTTGTAGTAGCGCAGATTCTGATACTTAGAAGAAACTTTGAGTGGGTCCAGTTGTTTCAGCTTCTCGTTGGATTCTTCTTCGGTATGCTCATAGATCTTAATATGTTCCTGACAGGGTGGTTGGTCTGCAGTAACATCGTGTGCAATGCACTTGTACAAATAGCAGGATGCACCATACTGGGTATTGGCATTGCGTTAGAGATAAAATGTGGATCTGTAACCATGCCTGGAGAGGGCATTACCGTCGCAATCAGCAAAGTGTCTGGGATGAAATTCCCCAAAGCAAAAATTATGGTAGACACCACATTGGTTGCACTTGCTATCTTATTATGCTTCCTGCTGATTGGATCATGGCAATGGCAGATTGTAGGTATAGGCACTCTGTTTGCAATGGTGTATGTAGGCATGGTCGTTCGTACAGTTAACAAGCACCTTGGATGGTTTGACCATTTGCTGACCTACAGACCAGGCTTCCGAAGATATGTATATGGATTGGCAAGATATTTGAAATTCTAATGCGATTTTCATTGAAAGAAAAAAACAATCTGATAGAAATTTATGAAAAAGCTATACAAGATCTCATCATGGATTGCGTCTAACATCACTCTGGTGGTGCTGGCTGTCACAGTTGTCGCTCTCACCATGCCTGACACATTTCTATGGATAGGAACTCAAGCCATCACACCTATGCTGGGCGTGGTGATGTTCGGCATGGGACTAACACTAAAACCGGCAGACTTCAAACCTGTACTATTGCATCCCACATACATACTTATTGGTGAACTTGCCCAATTCATCATCATGCCCGCGCTGGCATGGTTGCTTTGCAAGGTGCTCTCGCTGCCTACAGAACTGGCTATAGGAGTAATCTTGGTGGGATGCTGTCCAGGTGGAACAGCCAGCAATGTCATATGTTATCTGGCACAAGGTGACATTGCGCTGAGTGTTGCCATGACGGGAGTCTCCACTCTACTGGCCCCCATACTCACACCTGCACTGGTCTTGCTATTAGCAGGAGAGACTGTAGACGTAGATGTTTGGGGCATGTTTCTGAGCATTCTACAAGTAGTGATTGTGCCCATCGTACTTGGATTTGCCATCAATCATTATTTTCATGAGACGACAAAACGCGCCATTCCACTCTTGCCCATGATTTCCACAATATCTATAGCAGCCATAATCGGAATCATCGTAGCACACAATGCTGCAAACATCCTGTCTTGCAGCATGATAGTAGCAGCGGTTGTCATCCTGCACAACCTGCTTGGACTGGCATTGGGTTATGGGGCAGGAAAAATATTAGGCATCGACAAAAGCAAACGCACAGCCATTGCCATCGAGGTGGGAATGCAGAACTCAGGTCTTGCCACTTCACTTGCCACCTCACACTTTGCCATGTATCCCATGGCAGCAGTACCAGGTGCAATGTTCTCTGTATGGCATAACTTCTCTGGAAGTATTGCCGCACAGATATTTAGAAAATGCAACCAGAAACGCTCAAAAAGGTGAGTCTATTAAGCACTTCCGTTTTTGCATGAGGTGTCAATCATTTGCATTATCATCAGACTCTGTACTTTGTGTACTGCTGAGTGATGCGGAAGGTTGTTTTCTCTGACCAATAGCTTTCGCTATGGCTTTTTTTACCTCCATTGGATGAGCAATAAAGACAAGCTTATGGGTAGTGCCTCCGCTGCCCACAAGCTCAATATCACCCGTCCCGAGAAAACGTTGCAGGAGTGTTTGTGAGAAATTCACGGTCTCTACCTTGAATAAAGGAATTTCCTTAATTTCTATATCAAGAATGCCATCCTTTTGGACAAAACGCGTGTCCGTAACAGCAAACTCAGTGCGAGAACGAAGGATATAACCCCAAAGAAAAAGCATCAAGGCTATAGCCAAAGATAGCCATTCTGCAAGATTTAACACAGAATCATGTTCTGGATAGAAATATGAAGCTACCATCAAACCGATAAACAGCAACCCAAAAATATAGCTCCAGATTACTTGACATGCTGTGAAAGTCCAGTGATAATGTCCACGCAAGACAATTGACTCGCCCTCTTCAAGGCTTTTGGTGATGTAGCTGCTCATGGTTTTATCTCCTTATAAATAAATTTAACATGGACAAAGATACAAATTTATTTTATAACGTTATTGCATTATAAAATCAAAAAGGCATAAATAGTCTGTCAAGCATCTAATAAGACGGCTCACCTGATAAAACAGGAGGATTATAGTATTCACCATGTTCAAGTAATATATCTTCAATAGCCAATGAAGACGACTTCAATAGCCAACGAAGATGACTTCATTGGCCAATGAAGACGGCTTACTTTTT
>CAKRRN010000025.1 GCA_934394435.1 uncultured Bacteroidaceae bacterium | reverse complement strand
ATGTTGAATCTACCATATGACAAAGGTAGCAAAAAGTTTTAATAACATTTCAATCCCCATGAATAATCCGCTGAGCCGGCTTTACCTAATTTTTCCAACTGGGAAGAAATTTTTTTCAGTTGAAAAGAATAATCTCACAGTTCAAAATGATAACATCAAAGTTGGAAACAAAGTGGGTGTCCCTACTCTTTTACAACTATAAACAAGAAAAACTTGTCAGTCAAAGGAGCTAACTTCTCACTTTGGCTGACAAGGTTTTCTTGTAATGGGTGCTGATTAGAGAGCGTTGGCAGTTAGGATGAGCACCAGCAATCCCAGAATAGCGTACAACTCAGGGAACACGGCCAGCACCATTGTGGTACCGAAAGCATTGTGTCCTGCACCGATTGCGCTAATACCGTTTGCACATACCTTTGCTTGACGGATGGCTGAGAATAATGCTACCAATCCCAGAGCCAGACCTACACCAAAGATAGCACAAGCAGCTGGCATCTGAATGTCGGGAGTAACCTTGCTGTTGAGCATGAAGAACCCCACAAACCCATATAGACCCTGAGATGAGGGGAGAGCAGACAGACCCATGTAGGCACCGCTGGCAGAGGGGTTCTTCTTGAAAGCGCCAATAGAAGCATTACCACAGATGGTCACACCATAAGCACTGCCAATACCAGAGAGGGCAACGCAAAGCGCAACGCCCAGATAAGCTAAAAAGATTTCCATAAAAACTAAATTATTATTGATTATTATTTATTGTATTCTTTTTTAAATGGTTTGTATTCTTTGCCACCTCCTTCGAAGTCGGCATTCTTGAAGAATTCCACAAAAGTCAAGCGCATAGGATGTACAAAGGCAGAAATCATGCTGAGGGCAAAGGTGATTCCGTGTCCTGCAAGTAAAATGAGGAACATGGGTGCCCAACGTACATAGAATGGCAGACCTGAGGTCATGTCAATGGCAAGTGAGTTGAATACGCCGCCCAGCACACCACCTGTCAGTCCAAGGGCAAAGAGGCGTATATAACTGAGCAAGTCACCCAGTAGACCTGTGGCCATTCCATAGGTTGCCCACACGCCACCTCCAATGTTGCTTAACAGACCTAATATGGGACGTTTGTAGCTGCCTGGTGAGTTGTAGAAGAAAATCCCAAGTACACACACACACATGAGTGCAGCCAGCACGTATTGTATGCCTAAAGGTAATTGAACTCCGCAAGCAGGAAGTCCGAAGAGAACGATTGCAAGCACAATGGCAATCACCCAACAGAATGTGCCAATGCCATAGGCAATGCCGTAGTTCTTGACGGCCTTGCACCCCTTGAGTATCATGCCCAAGAGCACCTGTACAAGTCCTATCGCTACGGACAGTACCATCATGGGTGAGTAGCCGAAGATGGGTCCTACACCGTTGTCATTCAGGAAATAGGGTTTCACTGGAGCCAGGAATGCCCAGTTCTGCTGACTAAGGTCTATGCCGAAGAATGTACCCATAAGCAGTCCGCATATGACAGTCATTGCTCCCAGCCAAGCCATTAGTTTTCCGTAGTTGCACATGTCTGCCTTGCCCCATTTGACTGCTGCCAGACCACCTAACAGTACAAGTAATCCATAGCCTCCGTCGCCCAGACAGAGACCAAAGAAGAGCATGAAGAAGGGCGCAAAAAATACAGAAGGGTCGATGTCATGATAGTTTGGGAGAGAGTACATGCGCAGTATCGGCTCAAAGAGAGTCGCAAACTTGCCATTTACAATCTGCACGGGAACATCATCTTCGTATGCTGGATCTTCCATGTCATAGTAGATGTGCTTGTCATTGAGCATCTCTGTCAGAGCTTCTGTACGGTCAGCACGTACCCATCCGACCATCAGATGCAGGGCGTCTCCTGCGACAAGTTTGTCACTTAGATGTACACGTTCCAACTGAATGGAGTCGCGTGTGCAAATTTGTCCATCGAGAAGTACAGAACGTAAGTTTGTTGCTATAAAGAGAAGTTCTCCATGCAAGTTGTCCAGTTCTGCCGTCAAATCAGCTTTTTCCTTTTCTTTATCCGACAGAGACCCTTGGGGCAAGAATACCTGCTCGGCTTCTATGTCTGGTGTCTCCTTGCTAAAGGTCAAGAAATACACGCTCTTGTTTATTTCGTTTATGGGGATGGCGTAGTACTGCTCTTCCCATTCTTTACGAAAGTATTTGGAGCTGCTTCTAAAGAAATTGACTTGCAAGCCAGAGGATTCTGTCACCTTTTTAAGGGCTTCCATATCAAAGTTGCCCCATGGCATCAGTACCTGCATGTCCTTTTCTATGGCTTCGCGCTCGTGCATAAGCTTCTGCTCTGTGTGTTGGATGTTTTCCACATGGCAGAGTAGTGCCTCTGCTCCTGCACTTGGTTGCACGTCTGGTGCCACAGGAGAGACTGTATAGGTCTTTTCTGCTGCATCCAGTATCTTGAAGGCATTTGCATATCGTGTATCTAAATCTACAGCTCGCTGTAATTCAGCACTCGAAGCTCCTTGCTGCAGTTGTTTCACGTGCACCACACCCTGCTGTCGCAGAGCTTCGATGAATTCATTATACTCCCTATCTGTTACCAGAAAGGTCAGTTTCTTCATCTTCTCTATCATGCGGTAGCCTCCTTTCTCTTTTCCTGCAAGGCTTTCAGAATTTTCTGTGAAGATTTGGAAAGATTCTCTTCGTCCTCCATAAAACGCTTGATTTTACGTACCGCCTCTTGGTAGCCCGGTATTTGAACTTTTTCAAAGAGGTTTACCTTCTGTGTGGTCTTTTTGCGTGCGTGTTCCAAAAGGTGTAGTTTCGCATTCACAAATTCACGCTCCACAGCGGTTTTTGCCAATCCTTGTAGAAGGTTGATACCATCGAAATACCATTTGGGTGCGCTAAAGAGGCCAAAAGGACGTACGTCTAACTCTATGTTTGAGAGTACGGGTACACGTACACCTGCAATTTTGCGCACGCTCAAATGAACGTCGCGCAGACTTACTAGAGATGTGTCAAACTCTCCCCAAAGAGCGTACATACGCTCGTATCCAGAGATTTGCTCCTCCAGAAGTTTCTCTAAGCGATCGGCTTCCTCTTTGCACTTCTTCACCTCCAGTCTCAGAGCGGTTTCCTTGCTTTTGATGATGGGCAGAGTGCGCTGGCGCATCTTCAGATTCTTCTCCAATTGTTGGAGTGAAGTCTTATTATATTGAAACTTTATTGCCATAATGGTAAATCTCCCACGCTCCCACACTGTGAATGCCAGTGTTACTTGGGAGATGTTGTTATTGTTCTACAGTCCTGTTCACGTCCATTCACTTGGAATGTACCAGACCGTTCTTCCAGACGTATCATATAGGTGTGTGTCTGGAAGGGCCTCTTTTGTCAAATGATTACTTCCAGTATATGTCTGTGAACTCTTTTTTGATGTTGACCTCTTCCAGTTTGAAATACTTGCGGAACAAAGCCCATGTGACATCAAGCATCTCTTCTGTATTGAGGTTCACATCTATAGCAAGGAGTTGTGTTGCATAATCCTTTGCGAAGTCCAGACAACGGTTGTCGTAGTCTGTCAGGTCGAAGCCATTCTCCAGTTTTGTCTTAGCGTTGGCTGCATCGGCGTAGAGCCGGATGGCGGCATTCATAACTTGGGAATGGTCTGCTCGGGTCTTCTTTCCTGCCACAAGTTGCTTTAGGCGTGAGAGAGATCTGAAGGGGTCGATGATGACTTTTCCTACATCGCTGTCTCTACGCAGATAAAGCTGTCCCTCTGTGATGTAACCTGTGTTATCTGGTACGGCATGGGTGATGTCTCCACCGCTTAGTGTGGTTACAGCAATAATCGTGATAGAGCCACCGCCTACACTTTCGGGGAATTGCACAGCTTTCTCATAGATTTTTGCCAAGTCGGAATAAAGCGAACCGGGCATAGAGTCCTTTGAGGGAATCTGGTCCATACGATTGCTCACGATGGAGAGTGAGTCAGCGTATGAGGTCATGTCTGTCAGAAGCACCAGTACTGTTTCGTGTTTCTCAACAGCAAAGTACTCGGCTGCGGCAAGTGCCATGTCTGGCACAAGCAAACGCTCTACGGCAGGATCCTCTGTGGTATTGATGAAGGAAATGATGCGGTCGAGTGCACCTGCATTGGAGAAGGTGTTTCGGAAGAAATAGTAGTCATCGTTGGTCATTCCCATACCACCGAGAATAATTTTGTCCGCTTTTGCACGCATCGCCACCATGGCCATTACTTCATTGAAGGGTTGGTCTGGGTCAGCAAAGAAAGGAATCTTCTGTCCAGAAACCAATGTGTTGTTTAGGTCGATACCTGCGATACCTGTGGCTATCAGTTCGCTGGGTTGCTTTCGGCGAACAGGATTTACGCTTGGTCCACCAATCTCAACTTCTTTACCTTCAATGGCTGGTCCTCCGTCAATAGGGTCACCATATGCGTTGAAGAATCGTCCTGCCAACTGGTCACTTACTTTCAGAGTGGGAGCCTTGCCTAAAAAGGTCACTTCGGCATTGGTTGGAATACCACCTGTGCCTTCGAATACCTGCAGGGTGACATCATCGCCAGAGATTCGGACAACCTGAGCCAACTTGCCATTGATGCGTGCGAGTTCATCGTATCCCACACCTTTAGCTTTGAGCATGCAGGTAGCCTTGGTTATCTGGCTTATCTGTGTATATACTTTTTGAAATGCTGTTGCCATAATATGTTGTTTTGTGGTTTGCGATCTCATTTTGCCATCGGGCTACTGACAATCGCGTGCCAAACCTTATTTAATCATTTCCTCTACCTGATGCTTGTAGTCTTCGTACTGCTCGCTTTGGTATACGGAGTAGTTCATCTGCTTGCAGAGGTTGATCATCTTCTTGAAATAGTCAGTCACCTCCAGGAATGTTTCAAATTTGTAATCATCCTTGTTGCAGATTTCGGTTACGAGGTTAAGAAGTTCTTCCTGTCTTGACAAAGGAGTCATTGCGTCCACTTCGTCAAAGGCATCCTGTTGCAGTATGACAAAGTCTATGACCTCGCTTTTCCAGAAGGTTACGTGATATTCTACAGGTACTCCATCATCGCCCAAGATGTTGATTTGCTCGGCAATTTCCTTACCTCTCTGCATACGGGTCTTGAGTTTCATTACCTTGGGAATCCACTCGCTATTGATGTGCTGGCTGATGTATTCTTCAAATTCGGGATATTCCAGGTATTTAGAATACGAGTCGATGGGGTTTACGGCAGGGTAGCGCTTCTTGTCGGCGCGGTCTTGTTCCAGTCCATAGAAGCATCGTGCCACTTTCTTTGTGTTCTCTGTGACAGGCTCCTTTAGGTTACCGCCGGCTGGTGATACGGTTCCTAGGAATGTTACAGAACCAATTTGTCCGTTGCGCAAGCGAACATATCCAGCACGCCCGTAGAAGTTAGATATCAGTGCGCCCAAGTCCATTGGGAATGCATCGGGACCAGGCAATTCCTCCATACGGTTACTCATCTCACGCAAAGCTTGTGCCCAGCGGGATGTGGAGTCAGCCATCAGCAATACACGCAATCCCATCGAACGGTAATATTCAGCCATGGTCATGGCTGTGTATACAGATGCCTCACGGGCTGCGACAGGCATGTTACTGGTGTTGGCAATGATGATGGTACGTTCCATCAGCTTGCGCCCTGTATGGGGGTCTACAAGTTCTGGGAACTCTGAGAAGATTTCCACCACCTCGTTAGCGCGTTCACCACAAGCTGCAATAATCACAATGTCTGCCTCTGCCTGTTTGGAAATGGCATGCTGAAGCACGGTCTTTCCTGTACCAAAAGGTCCAGGGATAAATCCTGTGCCGCCTTCTACGATGGGGTTAAAGGTATCTATGGTGCGAACGCCTGTCTCAAGCAGTTTGAAGGGACGGGGCTTTTCCGCATAGTTGGTCATAGCGAATTTCACGGGCCAGTGTTGTACCATATCCACTTTTATTTCCTTGCCCTGCTCGTCTTCCAGCACAGCCACTACGTCGTGAATCTTATATTTGCCCTCGGGTACTATGCTTTTCACTGTGGCAAAGCCCTTCATCTGGAATGGAACCATGATTTTCAGTTCCTGATGATTCTCCTCTACCTGTCCCAACCAGTCGCTCTCTTGCACACGGTCGCCCACTTTAGCTAAGGGTGAAAAGTCCCATTCGCGGTCAGCGTCAAGAGGTTCTGTGTATTGGCCCCGTTTCAGAAAAACGCCTTCCATCTTGTCCAGGTCGTTTTGCAAACCATCATAGTTCTTGCTGAGCATTCCCGGTCCCAATTGAATCTCCAGCATGTGTCCGGTAAACTCTGCGGTGGCTCCCACCTTTAGTCCACGGGTGCTCTCGAACACCTGCACGTAGACATCCTGTCCCGTCACCTTGATGACCTCAGCCATCAGACGGTCGCCCCCTGTTTCTATGTAGCAGATTTCGCCCTGCATCACGGGTCCGTCCACACGGATAGTGACCATGTTGGAAACCACACCACTTACAGTTCCTTTTGTCATCTTGATATGCTTGTTTTATATTTTTATTTCTGAATAAATTCTTCTGGCACCTTGGCTTCAGAACGCAGATTCTCGATAATCTGTCTGAAGGTCTCTTTGCCTGTCTCTACATCCAATTTTGCCCAGCGGTACTGCATTTCCAACTTGCAATGGTATGCAAAAATTGATTCGATGGAGAAGGGGTTGAAGAACGTACGCTCGTCCAGCCATACCCATTTGAAGGCATCAATCATCTTCTCCTTCTTCACGGGGTCTTTCTCATCTACGATTTTCATCAAATCCTTTACGTAATCGAATTCGTGTGTAAGGTCAAAGTCGTGTGTCTTATTTTCTTTGATCATCTCCTGCACTTCGCCCTCACCTTTTATGTAGTCTGCCACATTCCACCCCTGTTTGCGAGCCAGCATGGCAGTCAGAATATTCGTGACGTCCAGGTTTAGCTGATACCATTGGCGTATCATCTGGTTTGGACAAGTCTTGATGGCATAGTTGAGAAATTGGAAAGCCATCTCATCCTCAGGGAAGTAGCCTTTCTTGTCCTTGTTATAATTGAATTCTCGGGCGAATATGCTCATAAAGGCTGGGAAGCGATGCACATTGAAGTTCATCTCACGTGCGCTGGTTATCAAGTCTTGATATTGCTCCAGAGTATAGTTGCCGTAAAGGTCAATTTTGGCCTCTGGGTCTTTGAGCAACTTCACAAGGTTCTGGCAGTCCAATCGAAGGAAAAAGTAAGAAAGGATTTTCTTGTCATGGTCTGACAACTCACCCTCACACCAGTCCCTTAGTTCCTGAAATGTGAAACCTGGCTTTGTATCCGTCAAGTCTATGTCTGGCAATCCTGCTGCCAGGCAATAATAATTCCCCATGTGTCTGCTTATTTCTTTACCTTATCTAATAATGTGTATCTTCCCTGCCTTTTCCTTCGGGATGCTCTTTGGAATTCGTTCGGGATGATTGCACTTGCGTCTCTTCTGTTTTAGAAAAGCATTTCTATGAGTTGTGGGCGCAGAAAACTCTTGAAATAGTTTTCGAACTCTTCTTTTCCAAACTCTACCTTGTAGCTACCGTTGGCAGGAGCTATTGTCAGCAGAGCATCTCGACCGCTGACTTTCTCTATCTTCAGTCCTTTGTCAAGCAGGTTCTTTGCTTTTGCTGCGAAATACTTCTTTAGACTTTCTGCCTCAGGGGAGCTTAGCACGACTGGTTCATCATCCACCCATTTGCTTGCCAGTTCGACCGCAAACTTGGCCAGGAAATCAGAATCTTCGGTCAGACCCTTTACGGCATCTTCCACCGTGTTGTTTGTCAGTACATTGGTAACCTCGCTCTTCAAGGCATTCAGTGCCTGACTGGTATAAAGTTTTAGCTCACTCTTGGTGTTGGCATCCAATTCAGCAGCTTTCTTTTTTGCCTGTGTCTCGATGGCTTGTGCCTGTTGGCGTGCTTCTGCAAGAATTTTCTCTGCCTTATCGTGTGCCTCAGCCTCTATTCTCGCTGCCTCAGCTTGGCCTTTCTCCACTCCCTCGCGATAGAGTTTCTCTGTCAGTTCTTGAATCTTTTCCATATTCTATGTTGTCTTTTTTATTATTTATCTTGTACAGAGCGTCTTTTGGGTATTGCTAAATTAGACATTTTCAACTGTTTGTTGTCATTGCGAATGAATTAAAAAATGTCAATTTCTGATATTTGAACCAATCTTCTACCTATTTGGGACACTCTCTGCCTTTCCGCCTAATATGTTTCTGTAGGTCATTTCTTGTCTCCCTGTTCATATGTAGCTAAACCTTGGTGCAAGAAGTTTTTGTAAGCATCCACACTTTCGTCAAACGCATACGCTGGAGCCAGGGGGGTTGCCTCATTGTCTAACAATACATAGAACGGTTGGGCGTTGGCACCGAACTTTACTCTTTGCAGGTAGCTCCATTTGTCACCTACCGTTCTCAGCTTTGTCTCTTTGCCATTTTCGGTTACGGTTATGGGCGCAGGTAAAGCAGTTTTTTCGTCTACGTAAAGCGAAATAAGCACATACTTGTCTTTTATTGTGGCTGCCACTTGAGGGTCTGTCCACACGGCTGCCTCCATCTTTCTGCAGTTTACGCAACCATAGCCTGTGAAGTCAAGTAGAACGGGCTTGTGATGCTGACGCGCATACTCCATGCCTTCTTCGTAGTCTGTAAACTGTGCGTGAACTTCTTCGGAGTTTCCCATCTTGAAATCCTGAGTTTGCATGGGGGGGGCGAATGCACTCACAGCCTTGCAGGGGGCTCCCCATAAACCGGGCACCATATACAGGGCAAAAGCGAAACTGAGAAGTGCGAGTAGGAAACGTGTGACACCTGTACGGGCGTTTACGATTATTTCTCCCATCTCGTCGTATTCGTCCTCATCATGCGGAAATCTTATCCAGCCAATCAGATAGGCTCCCATCAGAGCGAATAGTACTACCCAAAGGCTCAGGAATACCTCTCGGTCCAATATGTGCCAGCCGTAAGCCAAGTCTGCCACAGAAAGGAATTTCAGCGAGAAGGCAAGTTCCACAAATCCCAAGCAAACCTTAATGCAATTCATCCAGTTGCCACTCTTGGGCACACTTTTCAGCCATGCGGGGAATAGTGCAAAGAGTGTAAACGGAAGAGCAAGTGCCAAGGCAAAGCCAAACATACCTACAGTAGGACCGAGTAGTGCTCCGCTTGTGCTCACCTCTACCAGAAGAAAACCTATGATAGGGCCTGTACATGAGAAGCTTACCAGGCTCAGTGTGAATGCCATCAAGAAGATGCTTAATAGACCTCTGGATGTCTCTGACTTGTGGTCGACTGCGTTGGTCCATTTACTGGGCAAGGATATTTCGAAACCTCCTAAGAAACTGGTTCCGAAAAATACCAGCAGGAGGAAAAAGAATACATTGAAGACGGCATTTGTGCTCAGTTCGTTCAGTTTGCTTGCACCGAAGAATATTGTCACGAGCAAGCCCAATAGCACATATATGATTACGATACTTGCGCCATAAGTCATGGCATCGCGTATGCCCTTTCCTCTGTCATCCTTGCTACGTTTCAAGAAGAAACTTACTGTCATTGGAATAATGGGCCATACGCAGGGAGTCAGCAAAGCAACGAGTCCTCCCAGCATACCCAGCAAGAAGATGGTCATCAGGCTTTTGTCTGTCATGCTGTTGTTAGACTCAGCTTTGTTCAATTCCTGTATAACTGGTTTCCATAAATCAGAATCCTCGTTGCTTGTTAGATGAGTGGTGGAATCTGAAGCCGTTGTATCAGATAGCAAACTGTCTTGTGTGTCAAGCTTGGTGTCGGCAGATAAGTCTTCCTGAGAGTCTGCCTGCACGTTGTCTTTTTTATCTGCCTTCCCTTTAAACGAAAACTCAACATTCGTGGGAGGCATACAGTTTTCGTTGTTGCATGCACCATATGTCAGGTAGCCTTCTACGGAATATTTTTCGTCTGTGATGGTGAACGTCTGTTCGAAGGTGGCATTTCCTTCCATGTAAGAGACCGTCATCCCGAACATGGCATCCTCTGCATGATGAACCTTACCTGTTGCACGTAATTTCCCTTTTGGCTTCAGACCTTGCATTTTCTCTATTGTAAGTGTGGCGGCTGTAGGTCCGCCTTCGGGAATGTCTGTCCCGTATACGTGCCATCCTGCGTCTGCCTTACCCGTAAAACGTATCTGCAATTGTCCATCAGAAGTTTTTTCTTCTGCCACAGAAAACTTGACTGGGTTTTGAAACTGTGCCAGACCTGGCACGTAAGCGACCAGAAAAGCTATTAACAGAAAAAGGACTCTTCTCATAAATTTTTATATCGAAATACAATTACAATTAAATTGATTTGCAAACTTACGAAAAAAGATGCAGATTTTCGCTTCTTACAATGTGTTTTTTGCCTTTACACGTGCAAAGGCAAAGCTGTGTGTGCGGAAAGGGCGTGTGTGTTACTCTACCAGTATGCGTAATGCGGTCTCCTTGTCTGCCCCCAGAGTGATGGCCGTGTGACAGTCTTGCTTGGCTTGTTTCTTCTTTTTTATAGACATATAGAGTGCGGCTCTTGAGAGATACGCATCGGCATTCTTGGGGTTGAGTTCCAAGGCGTGATTCATATCTTGTAGTGCGGCTTCGAACTGTTTGCGGTCTTGTTCCATCCCTCCGCGTGCAAGGTAGAGGTCGGCACGCTGGGGATACAGTTCCAGCAGAGTGTTTATCTGCTCCATTGCTTCCCGAGGTCGGTTGTCTTTATCGTTCAGCAAGGCCAAAGCCATACGTGCTTCTACGTTTTCTGGTTGCAAGCGTATCAGGTGTTCATAGTCTATGCGTGCCTGTTTGTAAAGGCGTTGCCGTGTATAGATATAAGCTCTGAAGAAGAGTGCCTCAGGGTTGTCTACGTTTAGGTCAAGTACATCGTTGTAATCTACTAATGCCCGTTTCTCATTCCCCCTTCTCAAATAAAGGGATGCTCGGTCGAGTAGCAGTCCCATGGTGGTTGGTGATAGATTCAATCCCATGCCATATGATTCCAATGCTGCATCGTACAGGCCTTTGCGTTCCTGGATGCGGCCAAGATGCTGAAATAGGATGGCATTTGACTTTAGTGCTGGTTCTTGTCGGAGCGCCTGACGCAAAAGACTTTCTGCCTGGTCTAGACTATCTTGGGCCAGTGCCTCAAGAGCAGCTTTTACATTGTCTTGGTAAGTCTGTGCCTGTAAATAGGCAGCAAAAACAAAGGAGAGAAGAAGAAAAAAAAGTCTGTTCATGTAGCAAAAATACATATTTATTTTTCCTTAAAGGACTTTTGTACATTATTTAACCCAGAAAATGTGTGGGTACTATATGAGGAGCAAAATGTTATGGCATGTGAAAAATCTATACGTGGTTATTTCCTGCTTGTTGAAAAAAGTGTAACTTTGTGAATGGAAGGAAATGAGATCTAACTAAAACTAATAGGTATGGCTGTGTACAAACTTAATTGCACAATTGTACAGAAGTCCGCAGGACCTCTACCTTTTGAAAAAGAGAATAAATGTCAAACCAATAAAAACAGTATGAAGAGAGTATTTATCCAATTTCTGACCATTGCTATAATGGTCGTGGTGGGTTCGTTGCCTGGCTGGGCACAGTTTGATGCTACAGCAAACGGCTTCGACCCCGAAAGTAAACTTATTACGAGTGCGATGCAGTTGAGCAGCCCTGCCAGCGACGAGGCTGAGGGGACGCACATAGAATACCTTATCGATGACAATATCGGTACCTTTTGGCATAGTGACTGGCATGGCAAGTACGCAGGTACGCATTATGTGCAGGTAGATCTCAACGAGGCGACTACGGGCTACTATCAGCTTGTGTTCGGTCGTAGAAACAGCAGCAATACGTGCCAGCCCCTCAAGATGTTGGTGGAACAGAGCACTGACGGCAACCAGTGGCAGAGTGTGAAGACACTGGACTTGCCTTGGGAGGGTGATGAAGACAAAGGTAAATATGTCATTTCTGATTTCTTTAGACTGAGCGAAGCTACTCATCTGCGCTTTACCTGCACCCAGAATAACAGCGGAAATGCCACATGGCACTGTGCAGAATTGCAGGTATATATGGCTGACAAGAAGGCTGCACTCGCAGGAGCCATTGATGATCTGCTTATGACTTATGACCGTTACCTTCCTTTCAATCCCGAGGAATTGAATATCGGTAGTGGCTTTGGTCAGTATTCCGACACAAAGGCATGGGAAGACTTCCAAAAGGATATGGATACTGCTGTGGCATATGCTGAAACCTTAAATGATGGCGGCACAGTATCGGAAGAGGATATCAATGCTATCATCGAAAAAGTAGAGGCGGACTATAAGGCTATCATTGCGAGTCTGGTAACGTTTAGTATGCAGGATGGTTATTACCGCATCGTGGGTGGCATGAAGTATTACACCGAGCAAGAGAGCGGTGAGACTGACCTGGAGGGAAATCCCGTCATGGAAAAGTCCTACTACGACATCGCCATGTTTGGCAGTCTGGACGGCTGGTGCTGGTGGGGTGCCAAGGATGAGAAGGATGCTCGTCAGCTCTGGAAACTCAGCATGGTGGGTAAGGATGTCAAGATGGTCAATGCTGCCACAGACATGCAATGCGCTGGCCTCAGTGATGGAGCTATCAGCATGAGTGCCGAGGTGGACACGCTTATGGGCTTTGACTATGTGGGCACAGAGAACGGACACGACATCTTCTACATCCGCTACGCATCGTCACCCACTGACTATAATGCCAATGGAAGCACCTACTTCCACCAGTGGGGACACGGTAAGGGCGCTGGCGAGGCTCCCCATAAGCTCTGTATGTGGCAGGCCACATGGAACAAGGGCGAGGCTTATACAGGTGACAAGGGTACTTCAGAATGGTATCTTGAGCCTGTGAGTGATGAGGAGGCTCAAGCATTGTTGGATGCCTTTGATTTGGTGAAGAACCACGATAAGTTGGTGCTCAACTATCAGGAATATATTAGCAAGGCTCAGATAGGGTTGGATGTGGCCAAGGATATACGCAACGTATATGCACCCGACACCGAGAACCCTGTCATCAAGGAGACAAGTCAGTTCCATTCACTGTGGACCGAGGTCAAGGAAGGTTCGCTGGACAATCTGCTGGACGGTGACCCCAACACCTTCTGGCATAGTGCATGGAGTTCTGGTACAGCCACAGGAGCTCATCAGGCCAGCCTGGATGTGACGGTGGACGAACCCTTGGTGGGCATGTACGAGGTGTATGTCGTGCGTCGTAACACCGACAATAACCACATCACACGCACCAGTCTCTATGGCTCTAATGACGAAACAGCCCTGCAGGAGACTGCCGATACCAAGTGGACACTTATTTGCGACAATGTGTCCATGCCCTGGTACAGCGGACAGCAGGATGTGTACTCACAGCCCTTCGCCATCACAGAGCCCTATAAGTATCTGCGCTTCTACGAGGAGGATGCGCGCGGTAAGGATCAGGACTCTTATCGCAACATCGGTCACTATGCCACCTTCCAGATATATCCCGCAAACAAGAAAAAACCCTCGCAGTACGAGACACTGGGTGACGTGGCCAGCACGCTCAATGCTCTGGTGGATGCTTATCCCACGCTGGACATGAATGCACTGACCATCGAGCAGTACAACACATTGGTGCAGGCTTATGATGCCTTCGCAGCGAAACTGGTTGACCCAGCTCCCTTGCGCAATGCCATCAGCAACAACCGCAAGTATCCTGACTATGTGAAGGTGGGCGATGCTCCTGGCTTCTGGACTTCCGAAGAGAGTGGCCTTGCCATGACTAAGGTGATTGCTAATGCCGCGTGCTACGACAGCCTGTCTGTGCTTACGCAGGAACAGAGCGACCAGTATATTGCTGATATCAAGGCAGCTAAGGATGCTATCTTTGCCTCGGCTCTGGGGGTGGACACCACTAAGTGGTATCATCTGCAGTTTGATAGTAAGGAGAACTTTGATACATACGGATGGGACAATCATGCCATCAAGGCAGGCACCCTCTACGGTCAGCGTATCGCCCTCGGTGTGCGCGTGGATGGCGTGGGCAGAGTGCTTGATAACAGCGAGATGACTCCTGGCACCGAACTTTATTACTTCAGCGATGAGGAAGTGACCAATGAGAATGCGACGCAGTTCCGGTTCGTGCCTCTCAATGACTCTACCTATGCTGTGCAGAACCGTGCTAGCGGTCTGTTTATCTACCGCAATGCCCTCAATACAAGTGGTGGCATTACCATGCAGTGGACTCCTGCAGCCTTCACCGTGAAGCCCATCGGCTACGGACAGAATGTACTGTACATGACCACTATCGACGGAACCACC
Source organism: uncultured Bacteroidaceae bacterium (assembly GCA_934394435.1). Taxonomy (GTDB): domain Bacteria; phylum Bacteroidota; class Bacteroidia; order Bacteroidales; family Bacteroidaceae; genus Physcousia. The sequence goes on along the minus strand of CAKRRN010000025.1, from coordinate 24,790 downwards.
GTGAGCTACCCCCATCTTAATGCCTGGGATGCATCATGCAGCTATGTGGGTACCTGGAGCGACAGCAATCCTGGTTGCAACTCAAGCCTCCTCATCATGCCTGTTGAGGATATTGATTACGATGCGTATACTCCAGAAAGAATCATGGCAAAGAACGTTGGAGACATCACACCGTTGTGCTTCCCCTATGAGGTTGCTTCAGATAATGGCTCCGTATACATGCCTCTTGGATGTTTTGAGAAAGAAGGAAAGTCTTACTTTGCTCTAAGGAATACAGATGCATCCATCGAAGCGGGCACTCCCTTCTTTGTAATACCAGAAGGTGAATATGATGGTAAGACCACAGAGAACGTGTCCTTCTATCTTGGCAAGAAAATGACCTCAGAACCTAAGAATAATGCTGGACTGATAGGAACCTTCGTAGACAAGTGGATTGGCACTGGATACGTGTGCTTCACAGGCAATGAGGCTAAGGGTATTGAGGGATTTGATACAGGACGAAACTTCAGTGTGCCTGCAGGTTCGGCTTATCTGAAGTATGGCGAGGTGACCATGCCTGAGGGTACTGAGTACGACATAGCCATCGAGATAAACGGTAAGTTCAACGACTGGACGGGCATTCAGAACACTCTCCAGACCGCAGCCAAGCGTGGAAACGTGTACAACGTGAACGGACAACTCGTGCGCCAGAACGCCAGCCTGCGTGATGTAAAGTCGCTGAGTAGCGGTCTCTACATCATCAATGGTGTGAAGGTACTGGTGAAATAATTAGAAGGGCTCTTCTCTGTTTCCCTTGAAAAAAGGAAAACGGGGAAGGGCTTTCTGTTTTTTTTAAAACCACAACTAAGGTATTTGAAGCAATGAATAAGAATAGGTTGGGACTTCTGTTTTTTGTGGGATTTTTTGTATTTCCCGATGCTCTTATGGCAGAAACTTTTTCTGTGTCTTCTCCAGATGGGAAAATTTCTGCAGCAGTTCAATTCGAGAACGGTGCGCTTACCTATAGTGTACAGAAAAATGGTCGTAATATTGTTGATGAATCTCCTTTGGGACTTAAGACAGCCTCTGTTGACCTTACAGAGGGTCTGACTTTTGTGTCAAAAGCAACGGCAACGGTAGACACTCCGTATGATTTGCCTGTGGGAAAACAATCGCATTATAGAGACCATTGCAACATACTCTCAGTGGTGACAGAGAAGGAAGGACTGAGGCAGACCGTTCAGTTCCGTCTCTACGATGATGGATTCGCCTTTCGCTACATCATTCCCAAGTATGGGGCTAATGCCAGGGTCACGCTTACAGGCGAGGCATCACGCGTGCGAGTAGCGAAGTTCTCCAGTTGCTTGGCAAGCAAGTTTATGGGAAACATCCATTCGCCCAACTATCCTTACGAGGGGCATTGTACGATGTTCAACACTTGGTCTTCGCTTATCAGTGGATCTGATGATCGCTTCAATGCTCCCGTGCTTGTGGGTGATGGCACAGACTATCTTCTACTCTCCGAGGCAGACAACCGTGGCATCTTCTGTCTCTCGCTTGTCAAGGCAGAGAGCCGGAAGGGAGAGTTCTCCTACTCGTGGACAGGCGAGACCAAGGACTACGCTGATGACAAGGAACAAAGTATCGTGTGCTCGTTGCCAGCCTACACTCCCTGGCGAATGGTTGTGGCAGGTGATCTGCCTACGGTGTTTGCTACCACCATGCCTGAGAACCTTTGCCCCGCGTCTACCATTGATGACACCTCTTGGATAAAGCCTGGGGTGGTTGCATGGTATTGGGGTGGTTCCGATGGCAATAAGAATGACATCCAAAAGGCTTATGGAGGCATTCGGGAGGGCGAATACGCCCATGCCGACTTTGCTGCCGAGATGGGCTGGCCTTATACGCTTATAGATGGTGGATGGAGTGCCGATTGGGTGCCTACACTGGTGAAACATGCCCAATCAAATGGGGTGGAGTGCTTGCTGTGGCAGAGCGCGAAACTCAGTGATAGTCAGGCCTTCTCCAACGCTAATATGGAGGGTACGCTAAAGCAGTGGGCTTCGTGGGGCATCAAGGGTATCAAGATAGACTTCTGGGAAGATGATTCGCGCGAGACTATGGTGCGCATGGAGAACCTGCTCAAGTTGTGTGGTAAGTACCAGATGCTGGTCAATCTGCATGGTTGCACACGTCCATCAGGTCTGCGCCGCACTTATCCCTACCTCATGACACAGGAGGGTATCTATGGGGGAGAAAACAACTTCTGGGCAGCAAGGAACATCTCTGCCAAACATCACCTCGACATGATTTTTACCCGAAATGTGGTGGGAGCTGCCGATTATACGCCTGGTGATTTTGCTACGTTCTATGGAAGTATCCTCACAGGACAAAGCATGGGGCATCACATGGCTTTGCTCACGGCCTTCGAAAGTGGTCTTGTACACATTGCCGAGTGTCCCCAGAATCTCCGCTATTTCTTGGGCAAGGACATCATGAAGCGGCTTCCCACGGCATGGGATGAGAGCCGTCTGCTGGAGGGAGCTGTGCAGAAGTACGCTACCATAGCACGCCGTTCGGGCGAGGATTGGTGGGTGGCTGGTGTCACCACCAGCCAGCGTAATTGTCGCCTCACCTTTGACTTCCTCGACGAGGGTAAGACCTACACTGCCTACATTTACAGGGATGGCAGTTGCAGGAGCGATCTCAAGTTCACCAAGATGCAGGTGACCAAGGGACAGACCGTAAATGTGACCGAACTCTCTGAGGGAGGGTTCCTCATGCAGGTGTCTACCCGTGACGACTTGGATGTGCCTGCCGAGCGTATGACTTATGAGGCTGAGGCTACTGGTAATACACTCACAGGTAATGGCAGACGTAATACTTACGATGCATTGCACGCCTCAGGTGGAGGGTACGTCGGCTATCTTGGGTTGGGCAACAAACTTCAGTTCAACAGTGTGAAGGTCAGCCAGGAGGGAGACTACCTGCTCACCCTCTATTATATGACTCAAGACACACGTTATTCCAAACTTCTGGTCAACGGTGAACAGGTGGGTGACACCATCGTTTTCCATGGCAACAGCGATGTAACCAGTACATATAATCCAGAAGGCATGGGCTGGAAGATGATTCCCGTTAGGTTAAAGGCTGGCACGAATACAATCACCATTCAGACACTGCAAGATAAGTGGGCACCCAACTTCGACCGCATTACCATCCATCCTCTGTCCACTGGTACTGGGGTGACAGCTGCCTCCGCCGGCACAGACACGCTCCTGGGGGATGCCTCGATATATGACCTTACGGGGCATCGCCTGTCCTCAGTCCCAGACAGCGGCATCTATATCTGTGGAGGCAGAAAGTTCGCCTTTAGTGCGAGATGACCGTACAGGCATGCACATGAATATTTGGTATATGTTAGGATAATCCCTACCTTTGCACGGATTACAGGCTTCACCCGTGCAGCCCGCATAGGACTGGGCTGTCAGGTGAAGCCTTCCTTTTATAAGAATGGCTATTTGGGAAAGAAACAATGACAGAGAAAAAGATAAGAAAGGCACTTGCCGAGATTGTTCCCTTGCTTGATGAGGCTGATGCAGACTGGTGCGTGTATGGCTCAGCTGCCCTTGTACTTCATGGTGTGACGGGCATCGAAGCGCACGATGTGGACGTGATGATGTCGGTCAACGGTCTGCGCATGTTCCTGCGACACCTTCCTCTGGCTGAGATGCTCGGTGGGGACAAGCCAGGAAGTCGCTTCCGCTCACTTCACGCGCGTATATATATAAAAGGAGTAGAGGTGGATCTGAGCGGTGACCTGCAGATTCAGCAGGGTGACCAGTGGCAAGCGGTCACGGTGGAAGAGGTGTGTCATCGAGATGGCATCCGCTTTGCCTCCATGCAGGACTGCATCCGTCTGCTCCGCCTGTTTGGTCGTCCCAAGGACTTCATGCGACTGGAGCAGGCAACAGCTTGCATGCATAGTTTGCGCGACCCACAGACAGCTCATCTCACTTAGTCATGAGAGCATGACGTGATGTGACTGGGTGATCTCTTGACCACATGCTTTCCCTGCACTACTTTCGATGGATAGTGGAGTTACGGCTACAGACACTACAAAGTTAGGGAAAAGGTAGCATTGGTTCAGCAGGAAATTAGTGGGGACAGGCTAATAGAGGAAACCGTTTTCGCAAGTAAGGATGGATGGTAAGATAGTGTAGCAAGTAACACGTATTAGGTGTTAAATATTCAATGTTCTGGTAATATAGTCTTCGATGGCCAAGTAAGCCATCTTCATTGGTCATTGAAGTCGTCTTCGTTGGGCATTGAAGCCGTATTACTTTTTAGAGTGACTTTTTATTGATTTCCTTAGATACGTTTTCTCGCAGTATAAACAGGGTAAAAAGATAGACGCACTATCCATTTTATGAAATGGTAATAGCGGACCATTATAATAGCCCTTTTCTTTTTTCCTAACTGGGAAAATATTTTTCTCCAACTAGGAAAATAAACTGGGCCATTTCGTATGGATCTTATTATTATATCCGTTGTACAGACAAGCAAGCTGGCTTATAAGTGTACAGGTTATGCCTGCGAATTGTGTCCGACACTCCCCTGGTTTATCGGGTTAGTCCTGAATGGTACGTATAGCGGTGTGTGTGGGGTAGTATATATGGAAGTAGGAGATAAACACCTGTGATTGGTATTTACCTCCTACTTGATTTAAATTCTCTTTTGCTTCTTTTCTGTCAAGAAGTAGTTCTGAGTTATTTTGCGTAAGACACAGATCTTGTTTCGCGAATGACTGTGATTTTTACCTGTCCGGGATAGGTCATCTCGTTTTGAATCTTGGTGGCTATCTCGTTGCTCAGTTCCTCTGTCTGTTTGTCGTCAATTTTGTCTGCGCCAACGATGACACGTAGCTCTCGTCCTGCTTGGATAGCATATGTTTTGACAACACCAGGGTAACTCATGGCTATGTTTTCCAAATCTTTAAGTCGTTTGATATATGCCTCCACAATCTCGCGGCGTGCACCTGGACGTGCACCGCTTATGGCATCACAGACCTGTACGATAGGAGCCAGCAGTGTAGTCATCTCCATCTCATCGTGATGAGCTCCAATGGCATTGACGATATCGGGCTTCTCTTTGTATTTCTCAGCCAACTTGGCACCATAGAGAGCGTGGGGTAGTTCGGGCTCTTCATCGGGCACCTTGCCGATATCATGTAATAATCCTGCTCGTTTGGCTTTCTTGGGGTTCAAGCCAAGCTCGCTTGCCATTACAGCGCAGAGATTGGCTGTCTCGCGTGCATGTTGCAGAAGGTTTTGTCCGTAACTGCTTCTGTATTTCATCTTACCGATGATGCGGATGAGTTCGGGATGCAGACCGTGTACGCCTAAGTCTATTGTCGTGCGTTTGCCTGTTTCGATGATTTCCTCTTCCACTTGTTTCTTTACCTTTGCTACCACCTCTTCGATGCGTGCAGGGTGTATTCTTCCGTCTGCTACCAGTTGGTGCATAGCCAGACGGCAGATTTCTCTGCGTACGGGGTCGAATGCGCTGATGACAATAGCCTCTGGAGTGTCGTCTACCACGATTTCAACTCCTGTTGCTGCCTCTAATGCACGAATGTTTCTGCCTTCTCGTCCAATGATGCGTCCTTTAACCTCATCGTTGTCGATGTGGAATACGGTTACGCTGTTTTCAACGGCGGTTTCTGTGGCTACACGCTGTATGGTCTGTATGATGATGCGTTTTGCTTCCTTGTTGGCAGTCATCTTCGCATCGTCCATTATCTCGTTGATGTATGCTTGTGCATTGGTCTTGGCTTCGTCCTTGAGGGATTCGACCAGTCGCTCTTTTGCTTCTTCAGCACTGATACCTGAGATTTCTTCCAGTTTCGTCCGCTCCTGTTCTACCAGGTTGCTTTTACGCTCTTCCAGTTCTTCTTCTTTCTTTTGCAGCAATCCCTGTTGTGCCTCGATGCGCTGGCGTAGGGATTCTGTCTCTTGTTTACGTCGAGTCAGTTCGTCTTGCTTCTGATTCAACGTCATCTCGCGTTGCTTGATTCTGTTTTCTGCCTGTTGGATTTGCTGGTTGCGCTGTCGCACTTCCTTTTCCAGTTCTGCTTTTTTACTTAGGAATTTGTCTTTTACCTCCAGCAGTTTCTTTTGTTTTACTACCTCTGCCTCTTTCTCTGCGGCTTCCTTAGCCTCGCGGGTCAGGGCTTCACGCTTGCCTGGTATGATGAGAAAATACCATGCGGCGGTCATTGCGAGGAAAGCAACGATGCCGACTGCTAATCCGATTATAATGTCCATTTCTTAATTATAAATTTGAAAAATTATTGGGGTCACTTGTCTTTCGTGAGTATATTAGCCTTTGCATTGTTCTATGAAGCCAATGCGCGAGCAACTCACTTCTCTGGACTAAGTGCGGACTCCAACTCGTCAAGCAGTGGTGTAAGCCTTTCCTTAATAGGGGTAAGGTCAAGCGATATCTCCTTCTGCTTGGCTTGCACAGCCATGTCTACCATGGTCATGATGAGATAAATCTGCATGTTCTGACCTGGATACTTGCTCGTGTAGAAGTTGTATCTCTCCTTTATCAATATTTCGGCTTGCCGATAAGCATATTCCTGTTCCCGTGGAATGGTCATTGGAATGCTCATTGTTCCGAAATGGAGAGTTATTGATAATGTGCTGCTATCCATGCTTATTCTGCTTTTAGCATTGCCACACACTGGTCAATGTCTCGCACCATCCTTTTGATACGCCCACGCAGATCCTTGGTGGAACTGTCGGCCATATCTATGTATTTGGCCATCTTTAGATGGTCATATTGCTGTTGGAGTTCTTTGTTTTTTTCTTCCAGATGATCTATTTCCTGTTGCAGCGCTTGAATCTGTTCAGACAGGCTTTTGTTGTCTGTCTGAAGTTGCTTGTACTGCAAGATGAGTTGGCGAGTTCTTGTCTCCACCTTCATCAGCAAATCCTTCATCTGTTCGTTCATAGTTGTCCAGAAACTCCTTTCGTTGGTACAAAGTTAGTCTTTTTTTCTGTGGCTCACAAGTTATTCTTCCACGTTTTTCCTTGGCTCTTTCTTTGCAAGCATGACCAGCGTGTGTACATATTCTGTCATCCACTGCTCGCTGTAGCCCAGCATGGCTTGGTATTTACGTATGGATACGCATGCCTTGCGCACGCCCTCGTCTTTCCAATTGCTGCTTGTTAGCACTTGATGTACTTGCTTGGCAACCATTTCCTTTAGGGCTTTCCTCATAAAGTTGGGAAGTCTGAATTTCCATTGCATCAAGTTGCTCATCAGCATCATGAGGTCTTGGCTGAATCCTTGGAATGCTGCCAGATAACTTTGTACATCTTGTATCTTGCGGCATTTCTTCTTCAGACTGTTATCTATTTCTGTGAAGAAAGAGTCTGATGTTCCGTATATTTCCTGCATGAGCTTGCGACAGTGTTTCTTTTCGCCGATGCCCAGCTTGTTGTTGACAGTTGCCACATGGTAGGTCTGTTTGAATATCCTTAAATCGGGCATGGCTGCCAGATTATTGATACCCAATTGGGCTGCCATACTTGATTGGTAATAGACACGTATGAGAAGCATGAAGTCTTCCATACCTCCTACTATATTTTCACTTTCTTCTTTTTTTTTCTTGAATAGTTTGCTAAAAAATGACATTTCTTATTGTAATGGTTAAGTGTTTAAAACTGTGTGTGTCGTATGGTGACGCATTTTTCTTTTGGAGCAGGGTGATGCTATGATTCGCAGGTCTAACCAGAAGCTCCAGTTTTCCAGATACCAGATGTTTGAAAGAGCCTGGTCTTCAAACAATCTGTCCTGTTGTGGGGCATTTCCAGAGTCTTGTGTTTGACCCCATCCTGTGATGCCTGGCTTTGCTTGGTCCTGTATCCTGTAATGGTGGAGCACTTGCTGGTATCTTTCTGCCTGTTCGGGCGTGTGCGGTTGTGGTCCCACTATAGACATGCTTCCCAAAAAGACGTTGATGAATTGGGGTAGCTTGTCAATGCCTGCCTTGTGCATGAATGTTCCGAAGGGGAAAGGCTTGGGGATGTTTTCGGAATCGGAATCCTTGTGTTCGCCTGACAAGAATGGCTCTGATCTGAAGTTTATCTTTTGGAAAGTCTTTCCACGCAATCCGGCTTGCTTCTGTATGTGGAGAATCGGACCTGGGCTTTGACATTTCGTTATGATGGCTACGATAATGTATATGATGGGAAATACTGTAAGCAGGAAAATGCCGCTGATGAGCAGGTCTGTGATACGTTTGAAGGCTCGGTTGGTCCAAGCTTGCAGGGGAGCTGCGTCTGTGGAAAGCATTAAGGAAGGACCTATCTGGGTGATGTGCATACGGTGGTGTATGAGACCTGCAAATGTTGGTACTACATAGAACCGTATCATCTTGTCCGCGCAGAGTCTGTATAGCTCCATATTCTCCTCTTTCTTCAGCGAGTCTGTGGAGCAATACACCGCGTCAATGTGCTCGCTTTGTTGCTGTATGTATTCTAAGGCTTGTGTTGGCAGTCCCTTATAGCAGGTGTCTTCTGACACTTCGGAGGTGAACAATCCGTCTATATGGATACCGTAATCGGTGGTTTCCAAATCGTTGCGTAGGTTGTGTGTTTCTTCTCCGTTGCCAATCAGAATGACGTTAGATGTCTTTTCTCCCCTCCTTCGGCTTTTTGTCGCACGCTTGAAAAAGAGAATCCGTCCAGACGCTGTCAGTATCGTAAATACGACAAAGGCGGACAGGAAAAATGATTTGGATGGAAGTGGCTCACCTAATAGGTAAGTAGAAAGCAGGATGAGACAGAAATGTGTGGTTGTGGTCTTGAAAACATTACCGATAATTCTGTCTGTACTGCTTGTTCGATTCTGTGCTATGGGGGGAAGGTAAACAGCTACCGGAAGATAGCAGAGTATGGCTATTGTCAGATATCTTGTGATGTCTGGCAAAGTGACCCAATCAAGGTGGAGACTACTGCTAAACTTGTAAACCAGAAAAAAACTGGCGCATAGTAGCAGACAGTCACATGTGTTGATTGTAATTCTGGATATATGGGAATCCTTTAAGTATTTTTTGCTCATTTTTGTAACTGTTCTAAGAAAAGTATATGACAAATTGACAATTCTTGTTTAATGCCTGTCATTGTATCTTTCTCTTTGATATACAAAAATACAATACTTATTTGGTTCGAGTAAGTTTGTGCACATTTTTTCCTGTGATTTTGAGAAAAAACATTGAAAAGTCTTGTGGTTTGTTCTTAAATGTCTAAATTTGCAAATTAAATGAGTAACGTTATTATAAAAACAACCGTAAAATATGGCTGAGATTATAGCAAGCGAAGAAAACAAACAGGAGGAAGAAAGTATTTTTACTCCGGCGGCTTTATTGAGGATTGTGGTGCTGTATTGGTACTGGATAGTGGCATCTGCCGTTGTTGCCTTGGGCATCTCTTTCTGTTATCTTAAGTATACGCGTCCTGTTTATGAGTCGTGTATGAAGATTCTTGTGAAGGATGATGACAGTAAGGCTCGTTACAGGGGCGGTCAAATGGCATTGGAGAGCATGGGTGTTATCTCTAATTCTAATGGCTTTGACAATGAGCTGGAAATCCTGTCTAGTTCGAATATCAGCGAGCGCGTGGTGAAGTCTTTGAAGTTATATGTAAGTTATGAACTGGAAGGCGGCATCCGCAATCATGAGCTTTACAAGGATAATCCATATATCGTGGATATGCCAGAAAGTCAGTTGGATGAACTGAAATCTGTGATAAGTTTCAGAGTGAGCCGTAGAGGAAAGGGCTTGCATGTGAAGGGTAAGATTTTCGTGCCGAAGTCAGACGAGCCAATCTTGCTTGAGCACGATGTGAATACCCTGCCAGGGTCGTTCCACACACCTGTAGGCATGGTGACGTTGCAGAAAAATCCAAGTGCCAAGCAGACAGACAAGGATATGTTTGCCACCATTATGCCTGTGAGTCTGGCTGCAAAGTCATATGGAAAGCGACTAACGATTTCTGCTACAAGTAAAACAACGACAGTGGCAGAATTGCGGATTCGTGATACCCAGCAGGGGAGAAGCATTGATTATCTGAACGAGCTTTTCAAAAGCTATAACGAGGATGCCAATGAAGATAAGAACGAGGTTGCACTCAAGACAGAAGAGTTTCTTAAAGACCGTATTGAGGCAATCCGCTCTGAATTGGACATGACGGAGAATAAACTGGAAAGTTATAAGAAAAGTAACGATCTGGTTAATCTGACCACAGATGCGGCAAATGCGCTTACTAAGAGTACGGAGTATCAGAATCAGCAGGTTGAGTTGGAGACGCAGTTGAATCTCGTCAATGCTTTGGTTGATTATATGGACGATCCTCGCAATGCCTTGAATGTGATTCCTTCGAACCTCGGTCTCAAGGATGCGGACATGAGTAATATGCTGGATAAATATAATGATTTGGTACTCCAGCGTAATCGCTTGCTGAAGTCCTCAAGTGAGGATAATCCGTTTGTGAAGCGCATTACAGCGCAGATGGAGGAAATGTGGCCCAGCATTCGACTTAGTCTGAAGACCGTAAGGGATGATATTTCTACACAGAAGCGTAGTGCTGACAGTCAGTTCCGCATGTTTAGCAGGAAGGTAAGCGATGTGCCCACACAGGAGCATAGTCTGAATACCATCACACGTCAGCAGGAGATAAAGGCAGAGTTGTACTTGATGCTTTTACAAAAGCGTGAGGAAAACTATATCTCTTTGGCCAGCACAGCTGCTAAGGCGCGTGTGGTAGATGCTCCTCAGTATGTGGGTAAAGTAGCTCCCAAGAGCAATATGATTATGCTGGTAGCATTGGTTTTGGGCATGGCTTTCCCCGTAGGATTGATATTCTTGCTAAATCTTCTGCGCTATAGGATTGAGGGCCGTGAGGATGTCGAACGCTTGACTAAGATTTCAGTTCTGGCAGATATCCCTATGGCTGGAAAAACTGTTGACGGAGAACGTGCTTTGGCTGTGCGCGAGAATACAAATGACATGATGGAGGAAGCCTTCCGTGGGCTACGTACCAATCTGCGATTTGTCATGTCAGATGAGCAGAAGGTCATTCTTTGTACCAGCTGTATCCCCGGAGAGGGAAAGAGTTTTGTGTCGACAAACCTTGCCATGTCTTTGGCTCTGTCTGGGAAGAAGGTAATTGTAATCGGTTTGGATATCCGTAAGCCACGTCTTGTGAAACTGTTTGGTCTTCCTGCCAACAAGCGTGGAATTACGACCTTCCTGTCAAGCTCGGATCATGGTTTTGATCTGCTTGATGAACAAATCGTGCATGGTGTGGTAAATGCCAATCTGGATGTGTTGCCTGCCGGCATCATTCCTCCCAATCCAGGTGAGTTGGTTACACGTGAGCAATTGGATATTGCAATCTCTCTGCTAAAAGAACATTACGATTATGTGATTTTGGATACTCCTCCAGTAGGGTTGGTAAGCGATACACTTTCCATTGCGCGTGTAGCGGATGTTTCTTTGGTTGTTTGCCGTGCTGATTATTCACCACGTTCGAATTTCGCGCTTATCAATGATTTGCAAAAGACCAGCAAACTGCCTAGAGTATCCCTTGTACTCAATGGCGTAGACTTGAAGAAGCGTAAGTATGGCTATTATTATGGCTATGGTAAGTATGGCAAGTACGGTCATTATGGTCACTATGGCGTTTATGGTCATTATGGCCAGCATTCAGAAAAACAGGGTCATACAGAGAAATAAAAGGAATTGAAAAGATTATTTTTTCTTATATTAGGCATTCTCCCCCTGACGGTGTTCTCTCAGATAAGCCGTTTGGGAGAGAATGTTTCTTATGGGGCAAGCATGACAGGGGTGGCTTCCAACGGAGATTATGCACCCTTTTGGTTTACAGCAAACCGTTACGGACTTTCTACACCTAACAACCAAAGCCTTATGTTGCGGCTTTCCGCAAACAGACGTACAGAGGCAGACAGCGTAAGGCGTTGGAAGGTGGGCTATGGAATAGACCTGGCTGGAGCAGTAGGGATGGATAGTCATTTCATCCTACAGCAATTATTCGCAGAGGTTCAATGGAAGGCTTTGCGACTGAGTGTCGGGCAGAAGGAAAGACCTTTGGAACTGAAAAACTCAGAACTGAGTTCGGGAGCTATGACTACGGGCATCAATGCACGACCCTTGCCACAGGTGAGACTCGAACTTCCAGATTTTCTCGCCATACCAGGTACCCACAAGTGGCTTGCTTTGAAAGCTCATTTCTCTTTTGGTGCCTATACTGACAACAAGTGGCAACGCTCTACAGCAGGAAGTCAGGGGCTTAGTTATACTAATAATTCGCTTTATCATAGTAAGGCTTTATTCCTTCGTATAGGAAACGTTCAGCGTTTCCCACTTACTTTGACAGGTGGATTTGAGATGAGTACGCAATTTGGCGGAGAGGGATGGTACATGGGGCAAAGGCTCGATGATAAATCGCAGCTTTCCGATCATCGCAAGCTCTTTAATGGTTTCAAGTCTATATGGCATGCTATCATCCCAGGTGGCGGTGATGCAGACGATGGAGATTTTGCTAATGCAGAGGGAAATCAATTAGGTTCATGGCATTTGCGTGCGGACTGGAAAGGTAAAGGCTGGAGCGTCGGTGCTTATATGGAACATTTCTTCGAGGATGAGAGCCAACTCTTCTGGCAATACGGATGGAAGGATTATTTGCTTGGTGTGGAAGTGAATCTACCTAAAAATCCTTTCCTTAGTACGTTTGTCTACGAGCATATGGGCACGATGGATCAGAGTGGACCTCTGTATCATGACTCGCGCGAGAATCTCCCTGAACAGATCAGTGGCTTGGATGAATACTATAATCATCATGTATATGGAGCATGGCAGCATGCAGGCTATGTGATGGGAAATCCCCTCATACTATCTCCTATATATAATAAGGAGGGACGCATATATTGCTATTTTAATCGTGTCAATGCACATCATATGGGTTTGCAGGGCAAGCCCGCTTCATGGATGTCTTGGCGTATGCTCTACACACATTTGCGTACGTTAGGAACTTATCACATACCGGTGGTAAATCCCAAGGGTGCCAATTATCTGCTGGCGGAGGTATCTTGGATGCCAAACTTCCTGCCAGGGCTTTCCGTAACGGGAGCTTATGGTTTTAATGGTGGCTCTCTTATCGGTCGAAGTCATGGTGGAATGTTAACGTTGGCATACAAAGGTATTTTCAATAGAAAATAAATATGGATAGAGGAACTTTTTTTTATCGTATACGTCTTTCTTTGTATGTAGTCTTGATTCTTGGTGCAGTATTGTTGGTATCATGTGAGAACAAACGTGATGAGAATGGTGAGTTAGGCGGCATGTGGCAGTTACTTGAATGGAGAAATGCCCAAAATAAGATAGTGACAGATAATCGTAGTCGTATATTCTATAGTATTCAACTCAAACTGATACGACTTCGTAATCATAACGATGCAGATGGCAACTATTTTCAGTGCTACTTTCGTCATACGCCAGATAGCCTTATTATATACCATCCCACGAGTTACTCTGCCAAAGATAGTCTTGTGAGTATCTCCGATCTTGCACGATACGGTGTGCCAGCTGATGGTTCTTTTCGTATTCAGGTGCTTAATTCAGAGCGTATGGTACTGTCAAGTGCAGATACGCTAACATTGGTGTTTCGCAAGTATTAGCTTTTGTTTGGACGCAGGATATACTCATGCATCCTATAAAGACGATAAGCCCAAAATCAGTTTGGGCTTATCGTCTTTATAGGATGTAAATTCATTTCCGCAGCCTTCTGTAGCATATAATTAAATGCAGCTTCGTGATCATTGGGTATTAAGGAATCCCATATGGCATCCTTAACCTGTTGCTTGAGCAGTCCAATCTCTTTGCAAGGCTTTATGTTAAAGGTCTGCATGATTTCTTCTCCAGAAATGGGATTATGCCAAGTGCGATAGTTGTCTCGTGCCTGCAAGTCAGATAATTTTTGTCTGACAAGTTGAAAATTATCCAGAAATCTCTGTTTCTTCTGTTGGTTGCGGCTCGTGATGTCAGCTTCACATAAAATCATCAAGTCCTCAATATCTTCTCCAGCTTCGAAGAGTAATCTTCTTACGGCAGAGTCTGTGACCTCGGCATCGGCAATAGCAATGGGGCGCATGTGTAATGCAACCAGTTTTTCTACGTATGCCATTCGTTCGTCTGTTGGTAATTTCATACGTTTGAATATGCCTGGCACCATTTTCTGCCCGATGTAATTATGATTGTGAAATGTCCATCCGATGCCGTTTTCCCATTTTTTGCTTCTTGGCTTGCCGATATCGTGTAGGAGTGCTGCCCAGCGCAGCCAGAGTGTGGCACGCTCTCCTCCGTGGTGGCATACATTGTCGAGCACTTCTAATGTATGATAGAAATTGTCTTTGTGCGCTTTTCCGTTGCGTTTCTCTACTCCTTCGAGTGCGGCAAGTTCTGGGAATATGATTGGCAATAATCCACTTCTACTTAGTTCCACCAGTCCAATGCTTGGGGTTGGTGAGAGCATGATTTTGTTGAACTCGTCTATGACACGTTCTTGTGATATTATGGAGATGCGTTTGGCATTGCGTCCAAGTGCTTGCTCTGTTTCGTCTTCTATCTGAAAGTTCAGTTGTGTAGCGAAACGTATGCATCGCATCATGCGTAATGGGTCATCACTGAAAGTGATATCTGGATCAAGAGGTGTCGCGATAATGCCGTCTTCAAGATCGAACATACCATCGAATCTGTCAACAAGTTCTCCAAACCGATTTTGGTTCAAGCATACTGCCAGCGCGTTGATGGTGAAGTCTCGTCTGTCAAGGTCATCCTCCAATGTACCGTCTTCAACGATAGGTTTTCTACTGTTTCGTGAATAACTTTCTCGTCGTGCGCCAACGAATTCGATCTCTTGTTTGTGGTATTTCAGTTGAGCCGTGCCAAAATTTCTGAATACGCTAATGTGTGCACCTTTGCCCAACTGTCTGCCTAATTCTTCGGCGACAGCAATTCCTGAGCCTACAACCAGACAATCAATATCCTTGGAGGGGCGTTCGAGGAAAAGGTCTCGTACGTATCCTCCCACCACATAGCATTCCATGCCAAGTTTGTCAGCAGCATTACCGATTTGTCTGAATAGAGGTGTATCCAGCAGAGTTTTAAGTTCGGAAGTAGATAGATGTCTCATAACAAAATTTTTCTGCATTTATGTTCATCTATCCTGCGTAGCTCTCTTTAGGTCTTCTTGCAGCTTACGTTCGTAGAACTTACGCTTCACACTCAGTCTTTCCCATTCGGTTCCTTCTGCATTTCTTAGGCTGTCCGCTGCAGCATTCATTTCGATACTGTCTAATAAGAGAATTCCTTGCTTACGTGCTTCAATGGCAGTTGGGTGTTTTTTTCGGAGGGATATAATAGTGTCTCGTGCACCGGCATATTGCCGATGCCTTAGTGCTGTACGTGCTTCTTGAAGCATCAGTTGTGCTTTTCCCTCTTCGCTCCCATTGCTGCAAGAGACCAGTATGATAATAAAGAGTAAAGCAATTGCTGATATCATATGGCTTGTATGGTGAGGTATATTCATAAGCATGTGTTTCTTTACCAGAATTTATTATTCTCCTTGCTATATTCGAAGCCTGCCTGTTTGAGTCTTTGTTCCAAATCTTCTCTGTCAATGCCCATCGTTGAGCATAGTTCTTCGAGAGAATTGAATTCGTCTCGCAGTTTTGTATTGACGAAACTCATCAACATTATTGGGTCCGATGGTAATTCTGTGTAATGATGTGTGAAATTTTTAACCATAGGAATTTACTTTGATGCCTGTTTCTTTAGAATCCGAATAGGGGCAAAATGAAGTTTCTGACGTCGTTGCTGAATGCGATGAGCATCAGAAGTGCCAAAATACCCAATCCTATCATCTCCATCCATTGCATGACGCGTTCTGATGGCTGTTTGCCAGTGACCGCCTCTACGATGAGGAAAAAGATATGACCACCGTCAAGGGCAGGAATGGGTATGAGGTTCATTACTGCCAGAATGATGCTGATAAAGGCTGTGGTAAGCCAGAATTGTTGCCAGTCCCAACTGCTTGGGAAAATGCTTCCAATAGTAATGAATGAGCCGACAGACTTCACTCCATCTGCAGATGCCATGTATTTAAGGTCGTTGACATAGCCTGACAGTTGCTTCCATCCCCGTTGCAATCCAGCAGGAATGCAGGACATCAGAGTGTAACTCTGGTGTACGGTAGAAAAGTCTGGTAGTTTGCGTGTAACTCCCATCAGATAGTTCTCGTCTAATGTTATTTGTGCAGTATCTAAGGTCTGCCCATTATCTGCGGTCCAAACCACCTGCATGTGACGCATCCGGATGCTGTCTTGGTGTGTACATCCTGGAGCACTCAAGACATCTTGTCTGCGCAGGGTAATCTCAAAGTCGAAATCACTCCAAGTAGATATTTTCTTCTTGTTCACTTCTATTAAGCGTGCACCAGCGTGCATTCCTGCTTTTTGGGCTGCCGAACCAAGTGTTACTGAGTCAACGATAGCAGGTGCCACAGGCGTCATAAAGCTGGGAGTCATCTTAAGGATTTGTACCATGTTCAAGCCTTCAGAAGGCATTTTTAGCTCCTTTTTCTTTCCATCTCGTAACACTGTGACTGTGTTTGCGTTAGATATGGAACGGTAGATGCTTGCCGAGTACTCGCCAATTTGTTTCCCATCAGTTGCTATAGGGATGTCCCCGTTCTGAAAGCCCAATCCTTGAGCATACTCATTGAATTGAAATCCTTGTTTTATACTCTGCATAGGGATGTAATCTCTGCCCCATGTGAGCATAACAGCACTATAGATGACCCATGCTGTCAGTAGGTTCATTATGATGCCACCAGCCATCATGAAGAAGCGTTTCCATGCTTTTTGGGAACGGAATTCCCATGGTTGTGCAGGTTTTTTCAGTTGCTCGGTATCCATGCTTTCGTCTACCATGCCTGCTATCTGCACGTAGCCCCCTAATGGTACCCAACCAATACCGTATTCCGTTTCATTATCTTTGAAATAAGGGAAGATGCGTGTGAACCACTTGTCGCGTGTGCTAAACAAATGAAAATATGGGTTGTAGAATAAATAGAACTTCAGTACCTTTACGTGAAACAGTTTTGAGAAACCGAAGTGCCCAAATTCATGCAGGATTACCAGCAGGGACAGACAAAAAATAAGTTGCAGGGTTTTGATTAGTATGATACTCATGTTTGTTGTGGGGTCTTGTATACTTATTATATAATGTGTGAAGCATTATTTTGGGCAGCTTATTCGCTCCTCTGCTATTCGTCTTGCTTCAGCATCTGTTGCCAGATAATCTTCTAATGAGGGGCAATCCTGGTGGCTCACATGTGCCAAGGTGTATTCGATAATGTCTGCCATTGCCAGAAACGAGCATCGTTCCTGTCGGAAAGCCAGATTGGCTATTTCGTTTGCTGCATTCACTATGCATGCTGCATTTCCACCTTGGTGGATGGCCTCATATGCCATGCTTAGGCATCTGAATCTCTTCTCGTCTGGCTGTTCAAAGGTGAGATCCTTCATCTTCCACCAGTCTAAGCGTGGGAAATTGCTATTCAACCTTTCTGGATAAGAAAGGGCTAACTGTATGGGTACTCTCATGTCGGGTGCTCCCAGCTGTGCTTTTACGGCTCCATCTGCAAATTGTACCGCGCTATGTACAATGCTTTGTGGGTGCACCACGACTTGTATCTGCTGTGGCTTTACATCGAACAACCATTTGGCTTCTATCACTTCGAAGCCCTTGTTCATCATGCTGGCTGAGTCGATGGTAATCTTTGCACCCATTTCCCAGTTGGGATGTTTCAGAGCCATGGCTGGTGTGACCGTTGCCAGTTGCTCTATGGTGAACTTACGGAACGGACCTCCACTGGCGGTTAGGATAATCTTTTCAATATCGCTGACTTCCCCCATCAGACTTTGGAAGATGGCACTATGCTCACTGTCAACAGGCAGCATAGCAACTCTCTCCTTCAAGCATAGTCCTGTTACCAGTTCTCCTGCCACCACCAGCGTCTCTTTATTGGCCAGAGCAATGGTCTTGTGGGCTTTTATCGCGCTTAATGTCGGTCTGAGACCGCTGAATCCCACCAAAGCAGTCAGCACTATGTCAATAGGCTCCATCTGTACCACTTGGCATAGTGCGTCACTTCCCGTGTAGACTTGTATGGGGTCTTGCTCCAATGCATCGCGTACTTGCTCATATTTACTTTCGTCAGCGATGACCACTGCAGACGGCTGGTACTTCTTTGCTTGCTGTATGAGCAAGTCAGCCTGCTTGTTTGCTGTCAGCACGTATGCCTCAAAGAGGTCTGGGTGCTCGTCTATTACCTGTAGAGTCTGTGTACCAATGCTGCCAGTACTGCCCAGTATGCAAATTTTCTTTTTCTTTGTCATAAGTCCAAAAGTCCTTCTGGCAGACGCATGGTGATGCTTCTGCCTTGATGGTCAATATCAGTAATGAATTCTTCGGCGGCAGGTATCAGCCTGTCTCCCACCTGGAAGAGTACATTGGCTGTGCTGTCATCCACATGGTCAATGAAGCCCAGTGTGCCTTTTCCTTCTTCTATGACTTTGAAGCCGGTAAAATATCGCCATGTATATTCATCTTCCGGATTGGCCTCAGGAGTAAGGCTATGGGGGAAGTATACTTCGCATCCGCAGAGGGTCGTCGCTTGTTCGGAGTTGTCATAGTCTTCGAATTTTATCAAAGCGGTCGTGTCTGAACGAAATCTGTATTCTTCCATGAAGAACGGCACCAATATGCCGTCAATGCGCAATACCAGATAGTCTGCATCAGCCTTGTCCCACACATCATCGGTGAAGCTGAGTGTAACCTCACCTTTCACGCCATGTGTGCGTGTGATGCAACCTATCTTGTAAACGTCTTCCTCCTTTATCATCAGTCTATTCTGCTTATCTTAGCTCCCAAGGCATTCAGCCTGGTTTCTATATGTTCGTATCCTCGGTCTATCTGCCCGATATTGTCGATTCGGCTTGTGCCTTCTGCGCTCATGGCGGCAATAAGCAATGCGATGCCAGCCCTTATGTCTGGACTTGTCATGCGCCCAGCATGTAGTTTCTTTTGGTTGTCGTGTCCCACGATCACAGCTCTATGTGGGTCGCACAGGATAATCTGCGCTCCCATGTCGATAAGCTTGTCTACGAAGAACAATCGGCTCTCAAACATCTTCTGATGCACCAGTACGCTTCCTTTTGCCTGAGTACTCACTACCAGTAGCACACTCAGCAGGTCGGGCGTGAGTCCTGGCCATGGTGCATCGGCAAATGTCATAAACGAACCGTCCAAAAATGTGTCTATCTGATAATGTTCCTGACGGGGGATGAAGATGTCATCGTCTTGATGCTCCACTTCAATGCCCAAGCGACGGAACGTATATGGGATGATGCCCAGTTGTGGATAAGCTACGTTACAGATGCGTACTCCATCGCCCACCATGGCACTCATGCCTATGAATGATCCCACCTCTATCATGTCTGGCAGGATGGTGTGTTCCGTGCCTTTCAGCTCTTTTACACCTTCGATGCGGAGTAGGTTGCTCCCTATTCCGCTGATGTGTGCTCCCATACGTACCAGCATGTGGCAGAGTTGCTGCACATAGGGCTCGCAGGCCGCATTGTAGATGGTGGTGGTTCCTTCTGCCATTACTGCTGCCATTAGAATGTTGGCTGTGCCTGTGATGGACGCTTCGTCCAGCAGCATGTATGTGCCTTGCAGACGCTTGGCTGTAATGGAGAATACCTGTCTGTGAGGGTCGTATAGGAAATTCCCTCCCAGCTTCTTTAGTCCCAAAAAGTGTGTGTCAAGTCTGCGTCTACCTATGTTGTCGCCTCCTGGACGTGCTACCATAGCCTTGCCGAATCGTGCAAGGAGAGGCCCCATCAGCATAACACTTCCGCGCAGTTTTCCACATCTCTGCAGAAACTCATCGCTTTGCAGGTAAGTTGTGTCGACGCTATCTGCCTGCAAGGTGATGTCGTGTGGCGAACTGCGCTGTATGCGCACTCCGATATCTTCCAAGAGTTTTATCTGGTTGTTTACGTCCAGAATGTTAGGTACGTTGTGCAACGTGACAGGCTCGGCTGTCAGCAATACGGCACTAAGCACTTGCAGGGCCTCGTTCTTGGCGCCCTGTGGTGTGATGTTACCTTTTAGCCTGTGTCCTCCTTCGATAATGAACGATGGCATCTCTCTTATACTCTTTTTCTTTTTCTGTTGTTACGTTGCATGTTGGCCATCTGCTGCAGATTGGGTACTCCTACGGGAGCAAAGCGATGGTTCTTCAGGTCCAGTTGGATTCCGTTGTGTGTATATCTGCTGATGTCTGCTGCCACAAGTCTGTCGTCCATAGAGTCCCTGTTCCACATAAATAGGTCTTGCTTCATTTGGTTGGCAACCATGCCCACCAGGGTGTCTCGTTCCTGTCCTTCGGGAAGGCTCTGCGCATATTCTAATGCACTTTCCACAAGGTGCCCGTAATGTCTGCTTCGGATTCGCTTCATGGGGTATGGTAGTGGTTGGGGATGTGCGTATGCCTCTTCTTCGCTCACGATTTCCACCGGATAGTCAATATCGAGTTTGTATTGCGAGATACGAGCCAAGTGATTCCATAGCTTTTGCTCATAGTCGGCTTGTCCCGACTGTTGGGGCTGTATACGTGCCATGATGGTAACGATGGCTCGTGCGCATCGCTCTCTGTCTTGTTTGTTCGGCAGTCCTATAGCCACGTCTACCATCTCCTGTATTCCTCTGCCATATTCTGGCATTATCAGGATGGGCTTTTGTGTGTTGTATTGCATGTATGCTTATTTGGTCTTTTTTTTTCTACAATAGTTTCTTGGATTTCAGCGCCACAAATTCCTTCAGATAAAATGGCTCAAAGTATGCAGCATCCTGAAAGTCACTGTTCATCATAGCCTTTTCTGCCAATGGGTACATGTATTTGGCCAGTGGCACAATCCCCTCAATGAAATGAGCGTTAGGGTGTGTGATGGTCTTTTGGCATTTTGCCGAACCGTCTCCAAAGAAGTATACGGGTCGTTTGTCCAGATATTCCTTGTAGGTGTCCGCTTCCACCACGTCTGCTCCAATGGCGCGTATCTCATGCATACTGCGGTCATATACGGCTGCATACACTTCCATGCGTCGTGCGTCGGTCATGGGTATCAGCAGGGCATCCTCTGGCAGGTCGTCATGTTTGAGCAACACAGGCACACACATTATCTGTGGGGTGGGGATAGCTATCAGAGGCAGGTCTCGCCCGTAGCAGATGCCTTTAGCCATAGATGCCCCTATGCGTAGTCCTGTATAACTCCCAGGTCCGCTGCTTACCGCTACGGCATCTACGGGGATGGCGTGACTGTTTGCAAATGATAATGCAGCCTCAGACATGACGCCACATTGGATGGAATGGTTGGGCCCGTTGAAATCTTCGTCGTGATAAATCAGTTGACCATCCTGGCTTAGTGCCACAGAACAAACTTGTGTACTTGTCTCAATATGCAGAATGCAAGACATAATCTTAACTCCTTACTTTGTCTTTCCACCTCTGGCTGGGAAAGCGCTCTTTTGATGTTATTTCGGGACAAAGATACGATAATTTGCCATTTATTCCGTACTTTTGTGCTTAGAATAATCAAAAGCATATACACCCATGATATTATCTATGACTGGTTATGGCAAATGTACTGTCGAATACCAGGGTAAGAGAATTACTGCAGAAATCAAATCGTTGAACAGTAAAGCATTGGATTTGAGTACTCGTTTGGCACCTCTGTATAGGGAACATGAGATGGAGGTACGCGCCTTGATAGCTCGTCGTTTGGAGCGAGGAAAGGTGGATTTTAGCCTTTGGGTGGAGCAGGATGGAATGCAGGAGGCAGCACGCGTCAATGTGCCTATTCTGATGGCTTACAAGAAGGAGATATGCGAGGCATCTGAACAGCTGGGGCTCGATGAGCCTCAAGACTGGTGGCCTTTGCTTATGCGCTTGCCCGATGCCGTGGAGAAGGCACCGCAGCAGGAACTCTCCGACGAGGAGTGGAAGGTCGTGTCTGGTGCTGTGGAGAAGGCTATTGATGCGCTGGTACAGTTTCGTCAGCAGGAAGGTCTGGCGTTGCAACACAAGTTCCAGGAGAAACTGGATCGCATCGGGAAGTTGCTCCAGGACATAGAACCTTTCGAAAAGAGCCGTGTGCCCAAAATCAGACAGCGTATAGAAGATGGCTTGGCTGCCATTCCAAATGTTGATTATGACAGAGGACGACTGGAGCAGGAGATGATATACTACATAGAGAAACTCGATATCAGCGAGGAGAAGCAGCGGCTTTCCAATCACTTACGTTATTTCCGTGAGACCATGGAGGAAGGTCATGGACAAGGGAAAAAACTTGGTTTTATAGCTCAAGAGATGGGACGTGAGATCAATACGACAGGCAGTAAGAGCAATCTTTCTGAAATGCAGAATCTGGTGGTGATGATGAAGGATGAACTGGAACAGATAAAGGAGCAGGTACTTAATGTAATGTAACTTACATCCTCGCAACAACTATTTTAAATCGTCTATATGGGCAAACTAATTATATTCAGCGCTCCATCGGGAAGCGGCAAAAGTAGCATCGTGCATCGCTTGATGGAGGACTATCCTGAGTTTAATCTGGCTTTTAGCATTAGTGCCACCAGTCGTCCACCACGTGGAACGGAAAAAGATGGGGTGGACTACTTTTTTATCTCTCCCGCAGAATTCCGCCAGCGCATCGAACGAGGCGAGTTCTTAGAGTATGAGGAAGTCTATCCAGATCGTTTTTACGGTTCCCTCCGCAGTCAGATTGATCGGCAGTTGCAGGCAGGGCAAAATGTGGTGTTTGATGTGGATGTGGCAGGAGGATGCCGCATACGCGAGATATATGGACCTCAGGCCATGAGCATCTTCGTACAGCCACCTTCGCTTGAGGAACTTGAGCGCAGGCTTCGGAGCCGGGCAACAGACAGCGAGGAACAGATAGAACAACGCTTAGGGAAAGCCGCTCACGAGCTTACCTTTGCTCCTCGGTTTGACCATGTGGTGGTGAATGACGATTTTGATGAGGCTGTCAGTCAGACCGCTTCTCTTATACGCCGTTTCATAGAGCAACCAGAATGATACGGACGGGCATCTATGGAGGCTCTTTCAATCCTATTCACAATGGGCATATAGGGCTGGTGAGACACATCCTTCAGCAAGGGCTGGTGGATGAGGTTTGGCTTGTGGTCTCGCCCCAAAATCCCTTCAAGGCAGATGCTGCACTTTTGGATGAGCGAATGCGACTCCATCTTACTCGTCTGGCAGTAGAGGACGAACCAGGCATAGAGGTTTCTGATGTGGAGTTCTCGTTACCTCGTCCTTCGTTTATGTCTGTCACGCTTCGTACACTCTCTCTTCGTCATCCTGAGCATCAGTTCTCCCTTATTATAGGAGCAGACAATTGGGAACGTTTTCCCCAGTGGCATGAGGCGGACTGGATTTTGGCACACTATCCACTCATTGTCTTCCCTCGTCCCGGATACACTTTAGACGAAATGCCTCCAGACGTGCGTAAGGCGGATACCCCATTGTTCGACATAAGTTCCACGGAGATAAGGAGTCGCATATCTGCGTCCACATACAACGGTGAGGGATTGCCCCAGAAAGTGTGGGCGGAAATTCAAGCAAAAAAATATTACCAGAAACAAAAGCAAGAATAAGAAAAATGAAAATCAGAGTCGGTTTTGGATATGATGTCCATCGTTTGGTTCCCGGCAGAGAACTATGGCTTGGAGGGATAAGAATTGAACACAGTAGTGGTTTGCTCGGACATAGTGATGCCGATGTGCTTATCCATGCCATTTGCGATGCCATTCTGGGTGCTGCCAACATGCGCGACATTGGTTTCCACTTTCCTGATACAGACCCAAAGTATGCTGGCGTGGACAGTAAAATCCTGCTTGGCGATACGGTAAAGCTCATAGCAGAACGCGGTTGGCAGGTGGGCAATATTGATGCCACATTGTGTGCCCAGGTACCAAAGGTAGGACCTCACATACCAGCCATGCAACAATGCCTGGCGCAGGTGATGGGAGTGGACGTTGACGATGTGAGTATAAAGGCCACCACCACAGAGCGTCTTGGCTTTGTTGGTAAAGAAGAGGGAATGGCTGCATACGCTACAGTTTTGATACAGAAAAAGGAAGCGTAGAATCTTTTTCGCTTTCCGAATGCATCCCAGGCCTAATGCGAGTCCTATCGGAACGCATCCCAAGCTTCATGCGAGCGAAAAGGTAATTGCGGGGACACGAGGCAAGAGTCAGACGAATGATGCTTCTAAAACTTATCGACAGACCTTCCTTAGTCAACCGAAAGAAGTAGGGCTCACCCGATAAACCAGAGGAACTTTTACGGCTCACCCGATAGACCTCTTAAAATAGTATCCTAAGATACTTTGCCAAGTATCCTATATTACTTTGCCAAGTATCCTAAGATACTTTGTCAAGTATCCTAAGATACTTTGGCTCACCCGATAAATCAGGGGGGGAGTCTCGGACATAAATCCACAGGCGTAACCTGTACTTATAAGCCAGCTTGCTTGTCTGTGCAAAGGATATAATAAGATTCATGCGAAA
>CAKRRN010000024.1 GCA_934394435.1 uncultured Bacteroidaceae bacterium | reverse complement strand
GCCATGGTAAAACTGAAGCAAGCTTCGCTTTACTCACTTGGCTTAATGAAAACGTTGGATTGCATCCTTCGTTTTCTTGCCATGGTAAAACTGAAGCAAGCTTCGCTTTACTCACTTGGCTTAATGAAAACGTTGGATTGCATCCTTCGTTTTCTTGCCATGGTAAAACTGAAGCAAGCTTCGCTTTACTCACTTGGCTTAATGAAAACGTTCATAAAAAAGTATCTTAGGATACTTGTCCAAGTATCTTAGGATACTTTGCAATGTATCTTAGGATACTTGGGCAAGTAATATAGGTTGGGTCAAATGGGGTATCGAGATGATTGTGCTTTCGTTTAGTCAAGATACTCAATCTTCCAGTCGTAACTCCACTGGTCGAAGTAGAGGTTCCCTCCACGCCATTCCACCTCTCCGCGTTGGAAATCTACAGTCTCGCTGCGTGGATATTTCTTCTTGGGTGAGAGAGTCATGCCGTAATCGGTGTTGACTACCATACGCCAGGAGTCGATGCCACCCAGGAAGAAGTAACGCTCGGCATCGTCATGTGCATAGTCAGGAATACCGAAGGACTGGTCCACAGGTACCCACCCTATGCCCTCGAAGTATATCTCTGCCCAGTCGTGCAGGTTGGATGCTCCTGGGTGCATCATAAATCCGCTCTGGAAGTGAGCAGGGATCCCAGCCAGACGGCACAGTGTGATGAAGAGTAGACTTACCTGTCCACAGTCACCGTGACGGTTCTGCAACACATACATCGGTATGCAGGGGATGGTGGAGTATTCACGTGCGGATGCCCAGGGAAAATGGTCGTTGATATAGGTGAAGATGCTACGGGCACGCTCCACAGGACTGCTGATGCCGTGTGTCAGACTGTCAGCCAAATTGCGTAATTCGGGTGTGAAGGCTATGTGTGGCAGACGTTCGGCTGTGTAGTGTTTGTACATGACCGACTTGGTGTCGTAAGGCTGTATGGAGTCAAGGTTGAACTTCTGTCCGTGGCTCACATATTCAAATGTTTCTGAGAACACTGTGGGTTGTCCTGCCACTGCCTTCTGTTCCATATAGAGGGTGCTGTGCGTCTCGCCAGGAGCTGACATCTTATATTTAGCTGGTGACGTAGAGAGCAGTTCTATGTCGGTCTGTCTGCCTATTTTCCTGTGAGGGAAAGGAAGCCAGCATCGTATCTTCTCGCCGTCGGGCACAGCATCGGCAGGCACCGTGAGGGTGTAAGTGACGCGCATGTGTCTAGCTTGTGCCGTATGGTAAATCGTGTGTGGAGCATCTCGCAGAATTTGTGGCAGATTTTTCATGTCTGCCAGTTCCACCTCTGAATAGCCTTCGCCGGGATGTGCCTTTTGCCATATCGCCCTGCACTTAGGGTCTATGCGGAATAGGTTTCTCCCTGCGGAATGGAAATATAGCTTCTTGCCGTTGAGTTCCATGCACTCCAACGCTCCCGATGCTTCCCACTTAGTTAGCTGTTCGTCGGTGACAGTGGGAATGTATCGCTTGATGTAGTTTACCACTTTCTCACGACTTTGTGTGAAGTCGCATTCCAGCCGGTGGTGCAGGTCATCTTCCCAATTATACTTTTGTGCTGTAGCTGACGTGGTCATGAGAAGGCATACGAGTGAGAGTGTGGCCTTCGCATATTTGAATGTATATCTCATGTCTTTGTGTTGTTAAATGTAAGCTCAGAAGTTTTATACTGTTAAATCCAGTATTTCAAGTTAAATCTTCAATTCAGGCTATTCATTAGATAAGTTCCACTCCAATGCCAGGCGCAGCAGGAAGCTTCAGCTTACCCTCTTTTACTTGTACACCTCGGAAACGGTCATTGGCAATTAGCAGATTGCCGTCAAGGTCTGCAAAATCCACTGCTGGTGAGAATTGTGCTGCAGCTGAAATTCCGCATGAAGTCTCCGTCATACAACCTACCATAACTTTCATACCAAGAGCTCGTGCTGTGCTGACCATTTTCCATGCTTCTCGCATACCTGTGCACTTCATCAATTTGATATTGATGCCAGTGAAGGCTCCCATGATGCCACGTATGTCAGCAAGTCTCTGTATACTCTCATCTGCAAATACAGGAAGTGGAGACTGCTGGCTCACCCATGCGATATCGTCCAATTGGGTCTTAGGCATAGGTTGTTCCACCATCACTACTCCCTGTTCGTGTAACCATTGTATCATGTCCAAAGCTTTTTGTCTGTCCTTCCATCCCTGGTTGGCATCTACGGCAATGGGCAGTTTTGTGACGGAGCGTATGGTTTCTATCATCTCCTTGTCGTTATCTCTACCCAGTTTCACTTTTAGGATGTTGAATTTGTCTGCGCATTCTTTGGTCTTTTCTCTGACCACGTCAGGTGTGTCTATGCCTATGGTAAATGTGGTTGAGGGAGCATTATTTGGGTTGAGTCCCCAGATGCGATACCAAGGCTGTCCTATGATTTTGCCCACAAGATCGTGCAGGGCGATGTCTATGGCTGCTTTTCCAGCCGCGTTACCTTTGTCTAACTGGTCGATAGAGGTGAGGATATCCTCCATTTGGAATGGATCGCTAAATTGGCTAATTGTCTCAGAAGCTCGTTTTAGAAAATCCATCACACTCTCTGTGGTGCCCAGTTCTGCCGATAGGTAAGGGGGCATACTTGCTTCTCCATAGCCAGTAAATCCATCGTAATCCAACTGCACCTGTATGTCTGGCGTTGTGCTACGTGAGTATGTGGCTACGGTGAAAACATGACGTAATTTAAGCTCATATGGAGCAAATGTCAGTTCTAACCTTTTGCGTGCTTTCACTTTTCTGTTTACCGCAAACATGGGTGTTGGGTTTACAGCAAGTGCAGCCGTTGCAAGTGCGCTATTGCGGAGGAATGTTCTTCGTGTGGTCATAGTCTATATAATGAAATTCGGTCAGTCGTGTTTATCTGTGCGTCCTGGTTCACATAGGGAAGGATGCGTACCGCATATAATAGTCTGTGCAGCTCATATTCGTCGTAATTGCTGTCTGTGGGATCGAAACTGCCTGTATGCACGCACCCCAAAGAGTGTATAAATCTTCTGCCACCCAAACTGAATCCTACATGCACCACGCGTTTGGGGCTTCCGTCTGCGTTCTTCGATCCGAAGAAAAGCAAATCACCTGGTTGCAGGTTAGAGAAGTCGGGGGCTATGTCGATGTGCAAGCCAACCTTGGCTTGTTGGGACGCATTGCGAGGAATGATGATATCATGCAGATAGAGAACCGTACGGACGAAACCGCTGCAATCCACTCCTTTGGGCGATGTGCCTCCCCACATGTATGGTATTCCCATCATGCTGTAAGCTGTTTTCAGTATAGACTCGGCGTCTTTGGGCGTTTTCTCTCTCCACAAATCTATTGGCATGGCATCTTTCTTACTGATGAAGCCTTGTCTTCCATCAGGATACTCCACTTGGTAGAATCCTTTCTTTTTGCCAAGAAGCTTCAGACGATTTCCTCCTGCTGCGTCACTTACGGTCTGTGCGTGTTTGGATGGTTTGCTGTAAATCCAGGTAGTGAGTGCTGTGACAACTGCCTGCTGTGAGTGGTTCCATAGTGTGAGTTCTTCATTGCTCACTTTTTTAATGGTAGAGGAAAGGGTCCAGTGTTCATACCCTTCTGGAGTTTTTATTTGTGTCCATTCGTTTTTGCGTCCGAGTATTTCTACGGGCATGCCCAAGAGAGCCTGGGATTCCTGCCCAGCATTGTAGTCTGCATCGGAACGTGTGTTGCATACAGACACGTTGATAAGTCCGTATGCCTTTTCCTGTCCCTGTACTTTGGGTACAAGAATAAGTGCAATTGTAAGAGATAAAACTCGCAGGATGGATGTCTGAGATAATAGAGAGGTTGTCATTATTGTGCAGTCGTTTTGGGGGAGGCAGTTATGTGGTTAATAACATAAATTAAAGAGGGGAGGGAACCCTAAAGCGCGTTCCTTCCCCTCTTGGGTTATAATAGCTTTACAGCTTGATTAGTCATTCTCGGGGCGAAGTTTGCGCACTGTTACACCAGCCTGCCACATTTCGCTCTCGCGCATTGCCTTCAACTCCTCGTTGAGTTTCTCGCGATAGTCGGGCTTAGAGTTGCTGTCGATAGAAATCTGAGCCTCGTTGCCTGTCTTTACAGAGTAGTACAACCACTCCATAACGGGCTTGATGGCGTCGTGGAATCGAGGAGCCCAATCCAACGCTCCGCGCTGTGCGGTGGTTGAACAGTTGGCATACATCCAGTCCATACCTTTAGCACCGAAGAGGGGGCCAAGGCTCTGGGTCAGTTCTTCAACGGTTTCATTGAATGCCTCAGAAGGTGTGTGTCCATTCTCACGCAAAACCTCATACTGTGCCAACAGCAATCCCTGGATGGCACCCATCAGTGAACCACGCTCGCCTGTCAAGTCACTGGTAGCCTCGCGTTGGAAAGTTGTCTTGAACAAATAACCAGCACCAATGCCGATACCGAATGCAAGTGTCTTTTCTTCTGCATGACCAGATGCATCCTGATATACTGCGTATGAGCAGTTCAAACCACGACCTTCCATGAACATGGTACGTAGTGAAGTACCAGAGCCCTTGGGAGCAACCATGATAACATCAACATCCTTTGGAGGAACCACACCTGTGCGGTCATTCCAGTTGATTGCGAAGCCATGAGAATAATACAGAGTCTTGCCTGCAGTCAGATAAGGCTTGATTGTGGGCCATACTTGAATCTGACCTGCATCAGAGAGCAACATACAGATGATGGTACCTTTTTCTGCAGCCTCTTCCAGAGAGAACAGTGTTTTTCCTGGAACCCATCCGTCAGCCACTGCCTTATCATATGTTTTTCCTTTGCGCTGACCAACAATTACATTAAAGCCATTGTCGCGCAGGTTGCATGCCTGGCCAGGACCCTGAATGCCATAGCCAAGAACAGCGATAGTTTCGTTTTTGAGCACCTCACGTGCTTTTTCAAGAGGAAATTCCTCACGTGTCATTACCTCTTCGATAACGCCACCAAAATTCATTTTTGCCATAGTTTCTAAATACTTTTAGCTTAATGTATATATTTTTAAACTTTTTTCTTAATCATGTCTGTGCGCCCTATTCATGAGTTTTACATTTGTTGCGCATTACTTTCCTGATTCGGGTGCAAAGTTACAAATTATAATCTAAATGACCATTAGGTGAAACATATTTTTGCTTGACAGGCTACTTCACTTTCATTCTTTCGTACTTCAACCTCCAATTCATCATTGCTGTTACCTTCTTGTATATAGAAAGATAGCTTGTCACCCATATACGCTTCGGATTTGTATGCGATTTCAAATCTCTTGAGATGTTGGTTCTCAAATTTCTCTTTTGGTAACAAATCCATTATATGTTCGATGTACTTAATGCTGTTGACATGACCGTTGATGTCTGTATCACTATAGTACGTATCAATGGTTCGCACGAGTTTGGGCTCTTTGAAGCGGAAGCGACCGTGTCCAGCTATAGGGCACACATTTTCCTCCTCGGAGACCACGTAGTTTAGAATATCTCCATCGTACAGCGTGAGCAGATCGCATGGCTTACGATTATTGATGTCTATCATTGCCCAAATGCTTCTTGCATATCCGTAAGCAGTGCCGTCAGGACGTAAGATAGCAAAGTTTCGGCTTGTGAATAGTTTCATCACACCCTCTACCCATGTCTTTATCTGGATAGTCTCATATTGCTGGGGCATTTCGTTCATTTCTATACTCAGACGCGAGAGTACCCATGTATGTTGTGTTTCGTTGAGTGCACCGATACCCCAACCTCTCTTCTGTGAATGCTTTCCTGCAGCATTCAGAAGGTGGTTACCCAATACCCCCAGAAATATGTGCCCAGTGAAGTCTACATGGAAGGGTTCTACCAGCACATCGTATGTATCAATCTTTGGTAAGTTGGCCATTTCTATTGTTCTTTTTCTCTCTCTTCCAAATAGCGGTCCAGAGTCTCTACCAGGCTTTTTGTGACGGCAATACGTCCCGAGCGAACAAACTGCAACACAACATTCAGATCGTTGAGTTTATTGTAGAGGTTAAGTATCTCTGCCGTGTCGCCCTTTTTCTCTACGATGGTATAGGTGGGATTCACCTCCACAATGCGTGCTCCGTGTTGTCGTATAATCTGACCTACGGATGCATTTTCCAATACGTTAGGCGTGCTGAGCTTTAGCAAGCAGGCTTCCAGAATGAAAAGTTCGTCGTCTGTGAAATAATTTGCCTGTAGTACGTCTATTTTCTTCTCTATCTGTTTGGTGAGCATAATAGCCATTTCCTCTGTGCAGTAGCATGTGATGGTATACTTGTGTACACCTGGTGTACTGCTCGCGCACACGTTGAGACTTTCGATGTTTACCTGACGTCGGGTAAAGACAGCTGTTATTTGGTTAAGTATGCCTGCAAAGTTTTCGCTGTAGATAATCATGGTGTACAGCGTCAGTCCCTCTGGGCATTCTGTGCTTCCGCATTTGCCACATGTATTACAGTCGCCACACTCTGCCGCTCCTATTTTTTTGTTTGTCTCCATCTTTTTTTCTACTCTTGCCGTTTTTTTATTTGATGTCCAGCATCATTTCATCCACACTTGCTCCTGGAGGTGTCATGGGCAGTACGTTGTCTTCTTCCTTGATGGCGCATTGCAGCAAGAAAGGACCGTCTGTTTCCAGCATTTCCTTGATAGCATCATTTAAGTCCGCTCTTTCTATCACCGTGCGCGACGGAATGCCGTATGCTGTGGCTATCTGTTCGTAGTCTGGATTCAGCATGGGTGTGAATGAGTAACGTTTCTGGAAGAACATGTATTGCCATTGGCGCACGTTGCCCAGAAAGTTGTTGTTGAGCAGGATTATCTTTACAGGGGATTTCTGCTCCATGATGGTTCCTAATTCCTGGATGGTCATCTGAAGTCCACCGTCACCACTGAACATGCAAACTGTACGCTCTGGTGCACCGAAGGTAGCCCCTATAGCTGCTGGCAGTCCAAAGCCCATTGTCCCACATCCACCACTCGTTACTACACTGCGTCCCTGGCTGAATTGAAAGTATCGGCAGGCAAACATCTGATTCTGTCCTACGTCTGTCACCAGTATGGCTTTGTGTTTAGTGGCTTCGCTGACAGCTCTCACAACCTCGCCCATGAGCAATGGTCCCTCTTGGGGATGTATGGCTGGTTCGATCACCTTGTAGTTTTCCTTATCTTCGTAAGGCTTAAATCCGTCTACCCATGCTTGATGGCGTGTCTGCTCCACCAGTTTGGTGACTCTTCCCAGAGTGTCTTTGCAGTTGCCCACGACAGCCAAGTCAACTTTCACATTCTTGTCTATCTCGCTGGGGTCAATGTCAAAGTGTATGATGCGTGCCTGCTTGGCGTAAGTCTCTAGCTTGCCTGTCACGCGGTCATCAAAACGCATACCAATGGCGATAAGTAGGTCGCACTGGTTGGTCATCACGTTTGGACCGAGATTTCCGTGCATTCCCAGCATACCCATATTCAGTGGATGGTCAGATGGCAAGGCACTTAGTCCCAACAAGGTGCATCCTGCAGGAATCTGTGCTTTCTCCAAGAAAGCCTTTAGCTCCTCTCTTGCGTCGCCCAGTTCTACACCTTGACCTACCAGGGCAAAGGGCTTTACACTCTTGTTGATAAGTCTTGCCGCTTCCTCGATAGTTTCTTCGTTTGGCACATGTACTGGTTTGTAAGAGCGAATGAAGTCTACATGGGCAGGCTCGTAGTCCACCATGCCTGTCTGTGCATTCTTGGCAAAGTCCAACACCACAGGTCCGGGACGTCCGCTACGTGCTATATAAAAGGCTCTGCTTACAGCCCATGCGATGTCTTCTGGACGACGTATCTGGAATGCCCATTTCGTGATAGGTTGTGTCACCCCGATGACGTCCACCTCCTGGAAGGCATCTGTACCCAACATGGCTGCACCTACTTGTCCGCAAATGACCACCATGGGCGTGGAGTCCATCATAGCGTCAGCCACGCCTGTAATTGTATTCATTGCTCCAGGACCGCTTGTCACAATGGCACACCCCACTTTTCCTGATACACGTGCATAGCCTTGTGCTGCGTGTACTGCACCTTGCTCATGACGCACCAGAATGTGGTGTAAGGTGTCTTTGTGATCATATAGAGCATCGTATGTGGGCATTATCGCGCCACCAGGATATCCAAAAAGCACATCTACGCCTTCATGTTCCAGAGAGCGCATCATGGCTTCGGCGCCTGATATACGTTCTTTACCGCTCGTCTGTATGTTGTCTTTACTCATATTTTATATCTGTTCCTATATGCTTTTCTCCCCCAATTGGGGGGAATAGAGAGGTTTCTTCTTACTTACTTAGTCAATAATTCTCACTCCGCCCTTGTCTGCGCTTGAAACACTCTGGGCATACGCTCTCAAGGCTTTGCTTACTTCGCGCTTGCGTGTCATGGGGCGTTGTTCGCGTGTAGCCAGTTCTTCGTCTGTTAGGCGTACGTTTATGCTTCGTGAGGGTATGTCTATTTCGATGATGTCGCCATCCACAATCTTGCCGATGTTACCTCCGCTGGCTGCTTCGGGCGAGATATGTCCGATGCTTAGTCCGCTTGTGCCACCACTGAAACGTCCGTCTGTTATCAAGGCACACTCTTTACCCATATGCATGCTCTTGATATAGCTGGTGGGGTAGAGCATCTCTTGCATTCCTGGACCTCCTTTTGGACCTTCGTGTGTAATCACGACAACATCGCCCTTCTTTACTTTTCCACCTAAAATGCCTTCGCATGCATCTTCTTGTGAGTCGAATACTACGGCTGGACCCTCAAAATGCCAGATGCTTTCATCTACACCTGCCGTCTTCACCACACAACCGTCTTGGGCTATATTGCCGAAGAGGATAGCCATTCCACCGTCCTTAGTATAGGCATGTTCAATGTCGCGTATGCAACCTTTCTCGCGGTCTGTGTCAAGCGATGGGTAAGTGCTGCTTTGTGCTCCTAATCTGTTGCAGAATTTTCCGCCGGGAGCACTTGTGTAGATACGGGTTGCTTCAGAATCAACCTGTGGCTTCAGAATACTGTATTTCTCAATGTCTTCAGCCAGTGTTGCGCCATCCACACGCTTTACACTTGTGTCCAACAGTCCTCCCTTGGCCAATTCTCCCAACAGATTGAGCGTGCCGCCAGCTCTGTTGTATTCCTGTATGGAGTATTTCTGTGAGTTGGGGGATAGCTTACACAGGAAGGGCGTGCGGCGACTCAAGGAATCAATATCCTTCATGGTGAAGTCTACACCCCCTTCTTGTGACACAGCCAGCAGATGCAACACGGTGTTTGTGCTGGCTCCCATAGCTATGTCAAGCGTCATGGCATTCAAGAAAGCCTGTCTGGTGGCTATGGATCGAGGCAGTACGCTCTCGTCTCCATCCTCATAATATGCGAATGCGTTTTTAACAATCAGACGTGCTGCATCTTGCATCAGTCTTACGCGGTTTGTGTGTGTGGCAAGGATGGATCCGTTTCCTGGGAGTGACAGACCGATAGCCTCTGTTAGATTGTTCATGGAATTAGCCGTAAACATACCACTGCAGCAACCACATCCCGGACATGCTCGGTCTTCCACTTCTGCCAGTTCTTCATCGCTCACAGTAGGGTCTGCACCTTTTATCATTGCTGTTATCAAGTCAAGGTTCTCCCCCTTGTGTTGCCCAGCTTCCATAGGTCCTCCACTTACGAATACCGCAGGGATGTTTAGTCTCATGGCAGCCATTAGCATTCCTGGTGTAATCTTGTCGCAGTTGGAGATACAGATCATGGCATCAGCCTTGTGTGCGTTGACCATATACTCCACGCTGTCTGCTATGATGTCACGGCTTGGGAGGCTGTAGAGCATACCATCGTGACCCATGGCAATACCGTCGTCAATAGCTATGGTATTGAATTCTGCTGCATAGCATCCTAACTTTTCTATCTCGGCTTTTACAATCTGCCCAGCCTCATGCAGGTGGGTATGACCTGGTACAAATTGGGTAAACGAGTTGACGATAGCTATGATAGGCTTGCCAAACTGTTCGCGTTTCATTCCATTGGCAACCCATAGGGCGCGAGCACCTGCCATGCGCCTGCCTTGGGTGCAAACGGCACTTCTGAGCGTGTGTTTCATATCTTGCAATTATGATTTTTCTTATTCTGCGTTTGCTTTTTCTTGTGCTGCTTCCTGGTCAGTCTGACTTATAAGAAGTAACTTTGTTCTGCAAAATTACGACAATTTGTAATTTTGACAAAGCTATTCTGCTTACATTTCGCTTTTGAGACGTGTGGGGAGCTCGGGATTGTGGATGAAAGGAATTTGGGCTTATATCTTTAGTTAATAAATATTCCTGTTTTAGTTAATAAATATTTCTGTCTCATAAAATATTTGTAAATTTGTAGTCGTTATGAGAAAGTGTATATTTGTATGGCTTCTGCTGGCAACGGTAGTGGCATTGGCAGGAAATCCTAAGCGAGAATTTCGTGGAGCTTGGATTCAGAGTGTGAATGGACAGTTTCAGGGTATGGGCAAGGACCGTATGCAGCAAGTACTCACCAGTCAGTTGGATGATTTGCAGCGCGACGGTATCAATGCCATCTTCTTTCAGGTGCGTTGTGAAGGGGATGCTCTCTATCCAAGTGAGTTGGAGCCTTGGAGCCGGTATCTGACAGGGCAACAGGGGTTAGCCCCCGATCCTTATTGGGATCCTCTGCAGTGGATGATAGAGCAGTGCCACGCACGTCAGATGGAACTGCATGCATGGATAAATCCTTATCGTGCCAAGACAAAGGGAACCACAGAGATGGCAAATACACATGAGTATTTTCGCCATCCCGAACGCTTCTTTGACTATGATGGACTGTTGCTCTTTGATCCTGGTTGTCCAGAGAACCGCGACTTTATCTGTCAAGTAGCCTGCGATATTGTACGCCGCTACGATGTCGATGGAATTCATATGGACGATTACTTCTATCCCTATCCAGTAGCTGGCCTTGCCATCCCCGATGATGCTACCTATGCCCAATATGGAAATGGCATGAACAGAGGTGACTGGCGTCGTCAGAATGTGAACCTCTTTGTGAAGCAGATGTGCCGAGCTATACGTAAGGTAAAACCTTGGGTGAAGTTTGGTGTTTCTCCTTTTGGTATTTATCGTAATCAACGTACTGATCCTGATGGAAGTGCAACAACAGGGCTTCAGAACTATGATGACCTCTATGCGGATGTGCTCGAATGGGTACGCCAAGGGTGGGTAGACTATAACTTGCCACAACTCTATTGGGAGGTGGGAAACCGTGCAGCCGACTATGAGACACTTGTTCGCTGGTGGAGCAATCATGCGGAAGGTCGTCCGCTCTATGTGGGGCAGGACGTAGAACGAACCGTGAAATTTGCTGACCCCACCAATCCCGATCAGCATCAGATGGCACTGAAATATAATCTCCAGCGTAGCTTGCCGGGTATCTATGGTAGTTGCCAATGGTATGCTGCCGCCGTATGCCGAAATCCTCAAGGTTATCAAGATATGTTGCGTCAAGTGTATCATAGTACGCCAGCCCTGCAGCCAATCATGCCTTGGATAGACTCAAAGCGTCCGAAGAAACCACGTCGTACCACGGTGTTGTGGACAGAGAATGGTCCCGTACTCTTTTGGAAGGCATCCCGAGGGAAAAAGGAGATGCAAAAGGCACGTCAATATGTGGTTTATCGTTTCCACAAGGGCGAGAAAGTCAATCTGGACGATTCTTCTCATATATTGGCTATCACAAACCAGACATTCCTCTCTCTTCCCTATGAAGGAGGTAATACAGAATATGTGTACGTGGTGACAGCTCTTGATAGATTGCAGAACGAGTCGAAAGCTGTAAAAAAGAACGTAAGGCTCTGAAGCCTCTCCCCTTTACAGTCTGCTACTTGTTTCTGCCTAACTCTGATGCTGAAGACAAGTAGCAGACTGACATACTATAGATACCAGGAAAAAAATATCGTGTTGCTTGAATAATGAGCAAGTTTCTTGTTAGAATGAATGTTTCTCGGAATATACACGCACCGCATGTAAGGGAATTTGAATCAAAACGAACTGTGAACGGAAGACATTCATGCGAAATTCTTGTCCCATCAGGGATTTATCCGTAACTTTGCGCCCAGAAAAAATGTATATATATAAATAAGGTATAAGAAGAATGAATATACTTGAATTAAGCGACCAGGAAATTGTCAGAAGAAACAACCTGCAACAGTTGCGTGACTTGGGCATAGACCCCTATCCTGCTGCCGAGTATCCTGTGAACGCTTGGAGTACAGAAATACGCGAGTCTTTTGTCGATCTTCCTATCGATGAAACGGCAGAACCAAATGAAAATGGCGAACGTCCTCACATCGCAGCTACTGCAGAGAATAGCCGTAATGTAAGTATTGCCGGACGTATTATGAGTAAGCGCATTATGGGTAAGGCTGGTTTTGCAGAATTGCAAGACAGTAAGGGACGTATTCAAGTCTATGTACAGCGCGATGCCATCTGCCCCGATGAGAACAAGGATATGTATAATATCGTGTTCAAAAAGTGTTTGGATCTGGGCGACTTCATCGGAGTGAAGGGTTATGTGTTCCGTACAAAGACAGGTGAGATAAGCGTACATGTGACGGAGATGACAGTTCTCTCTAAGAGTCTTCGTCCTCTGCCTATTGTCAAGACAGATGCAGAAGGTAATGTTTTTGACGCTTTCGATGACCCTGAGTTGCGTTACCGTCAGCGATATGTTGACCTGATTGTGAATAATGGCGTGAAGGACACTTTCCTAAAGCGTGCGACCATCGTACGTACACTTCGTCGGATATTGGATGAGGCAGGGTATACAGAAGTGGATACTCCTATCCTGCAGAATATTGCTGGTGGTGCAAGTGCACGTCCGTTTATTACCCATTTCAATGCGCTTAACCAAGATATGTACATGCGCATAGCCACAGAGCTTTATCTGAAGCGTCTGATCGTTGGTGGTTTTGAAGGGGTGTATGAGATGGGCAAGAACTTCCGCAACGAGGGAATGGACAAGACACACAATCCTGAGTTCACTTGTATGGAACTGTATGTCAGTTACAAGGATCTCAACTGGGGTATGTCATTTACAGAGAAAATGCTCGAGGAAATCTGTACGGCAGTAAATGGAAAACCAGAGGTGGAGATTGATGGTAACGTGATTTCCTTCAGAGCCCCCTTCCGCAGATTGCCTATATTGGATGCCATTAAGGAAAAGACAGGTTACGACCTCTATCCGATGAACGAGGATGAGATTCGTGAGGTGGCCAAGAAACTGGACATTGAAGTGGATGAGACTATGGGTAAAGGCAAGCTTATTGATGAGATTTTCGGAGAAACTTGCGAAGGAACATTTATCCAGCCAACCTTCATTACAGACTATCCAGTAGAGATGTCACCGTTGACCAAAATGCATCGCAGCAAACCAGGTCTGACAGAGCGCTTCGAGCTGATGGTGAATGGTAAGGAACTGGCTAATGCCTATAGTGAGCTTAACGACCCCATCGACCAAGAACAGCGTTTCGTTGATCAGATGAAGCTTGCCGATAAGGGCGATGACGAAGCCATGATTATTGACTATGATTTCCTGCGTGCCTTGCAGTATGGTATGCCTCCAACCTGTGGTATAGGTATTGGAATCGATCGTCTGGTGATGTTGCTGACAGGGAAGTTTGCCATTGGTGAGGTTATGCTCTTCCCACAAATGAAGCCTGAGGTGAAGGCTCCGCGCGATAAAGATGAACTTTTCCTAGAGAAGGGGGTTCCTGAAGAATACATCCCTATTCTGCGCAAGGCTGGCTACAATCTCGTGTCTACGCTTCAAGGCGTGGCTCCTGCCAAGATTCAACAGCAGATTATAGAAATTGTGAAGAAATACAAGTTGGATATCGAGCGTCCCTCACAGGAGGCTATTTCACAGTGGACTGCCTAAGCCCTTCGCCTTAGTGGATGATAACGTAAGACGATGGTTCGACAATAATCCAGAAATAGGAAAAAATAGAAAACAAGGTCTATAAAATATAAAGTTAGGTTATGATTAAATTAGACATCAGTAAATCACTGGTTACTCCTGAGCAGATTGCAGCTTACGAGGGTGCTGTCGCTTCCGCTCAGCAGGCATTGGAAAATGCAACATGTGCAGGCAATGATTTTTTGGGGTGGCTCCATTTGCCAAGTCAGATTACTCCAGAGTTTCTTCAGCAGTTGCAGGCTTGTGCGTACACACTTCGCGAGAATTGTGATTCCGTTGTTGTAGCAGGAATCGGAGGCTCATATCTGGGTGCTCGTGCAGTGATTGAAGCCTTGGGTAATAGTTTTCAGTGGCTGACCAACAAGGGTGAGAATCCCAATATCTTATTTGCTGGCAACAATATAAGTGAGGATTACCTTTACGAATTGACCGAATATCTGAAGAATAAGAAATTTGGCGTTATAAATATTTCCAAGAGCGGTACTACCACAGAAACAGCTCTGGCCTTCCGCTTGCTCAAGAAACAGTGTGAGCAGCAGCGTGGCATAGAGATGGCGCGCAAGGTTATCGTGGCTGTGACAGATGCCAAGAAAGGTGCTGCACGCACAACGGCAGATCGCGAAGGGTACACATCGTTTGTTATTCCCGACAATGTGGGAGGACGTTTCAGCGTGCTTACTCCAGTAGGTCTGTTGCCTATTGCAGTGGCTGGTTTTGATATTGCCAGTCTTGTGCAGGGTGCTGCTGACATGGAGAAAGCTACATCTGTAGATGTTCCTTTTAGCGAGAATCCAAGTGCACAGTATGCTGCTGTTCGCAATGCACTCTATGCTCAAGGAAAGAAGATAGAGATTTTGGTGAATTTCCAGCCAAAGCTTCATTATATGAACGAATGGTGGAAACAGCTTTATGGTGAATCTGAAGGTAAGGACCTTAAAGGAATATTCCCAGCTGCTGTTGACTTCAGCACAGACCTTCACTCAATGGGACAGTGGATTCAGGAGGGTGAACGTACCATCTTCGAGACTGTGGTTAGCATTGAAGAGCCAGAGCATAAACTTCTCTTCCCTCATGATGACGAAAACCTTGATGGCTTGAACTTCTTGGAAGGAAAGCGTGTAGACGAGGTGAACAAAATGGCTGAACTGGGCACACAGTTGGCACATGTCGATGGAGGTGTTCCCAATATTCGATTGAGCGTTCCTCGTCTGAACGAATATTATCTGGGTCAGATTATTTATTTCTTCGAGAAGGCATGCGGTATTAGCGGCCTGGTATTGGGCGTGAATCCTTTCAACCAGCCAGGTGTTGAAGCCTACAAGAAGAATATGTTCGCCTTGTTGGGCAAGCCTGGTTACGAAAAGGAAACAGAGGCTATCAAGGCAAGACTCTAAAGTGAGGTCGACATCTCTTGTTCCCATGGGAAAAGAGTGTATACGGATATTAAGTTCAAATTATAAATATAAGTTGATTTGGAACATAAACTAAGATTGGACGGCTTTGAGGTAAAAAACCTCAAGGCCGTGCTTTTTGATATGGATGGAGTGTTGTTTGACTCTATGCCTAATCATGTAAAGGCTTGGTGTGAGGCAACAGAGCAATTCGGATTGCATATGACTCCAGAAGATGTCTATATGAACGAGGGGCGTACGGGTAGTGGAACTGTCGACATGCTAACCATGCGTACGTGGGGCAGACTTGCCACAGAGCAGGAAAAAGATTCTATCTATCAGGTCAAGAGCCAGCTCTTCAATACCTTACCAGAAGCGAGTCCCATGCCTTACGCACGCGTGTTATTAGATAATGTTCGCGCGCGAGGTCTGCGTGTTGTTTTAGTGACTGGCAGTGGGCAACATTCTTTGCTTCAGCGTTTGGAACATGCTTTTCCAAATGTCTTTCGTAAGGAATTTATGGTCACAGCATACGATGTGGTTCATGGTAAACCCAATCCAGAGCCTTATTTGATTGGCTTGCAGAAGGCTGGTGTAAAGGCTTCCGAGGCAATGGTGGTGGAGAATGCTCCCTTGGGAGTGCAAGCGGGGCATGCCGCAGGTATTTTTACTGTGGCTGTCAATACGGGACCTTTATCTGACAAGGCTCTTTCGGATTCTGGTGCAGACTGTGTACTCCCCAGTATACAGGCTTTAGCAGAGTCTGCTGATCTGTTCTTTGGAAAGATGTGAGATTTGCTTTATCTTTAAGCAAACTCACTCCATGTCCATCGAGTCAGTTTCCGTACCATCGATGGGTGTGTTGTCTGGAATGATACTGAAAGAGCCGTCTGCACTGATGTTGATAAAGAATGGTTGTGACATG
Organism: uncultured Bacteroidaceae bacterium; assembly: GCA_934394435.1. Taxonomy (GTDB): domain Bacteria; phylum Bacteroidota; class Bacteroidia; order Bacteroidales; family Bacteroidaceae; genus Physcousia. Next base: position 23,441 of record CAKRRN010000024.1, on the reverse strand, counting down.
TCGCTCTCAGGATAGCTGATGCAAGTGCCAAAGGTCAAAATGCCATTCTCATAACCAGCAAAGCGAAATCCATCTAACATGCCGTGTTTGCGGAATTCGTCAGTCAACTGTGAGAGAAACTCCTTCTTAGAAAATCTGTGTTTGAAATAAGGCTGTCCATCACGTTGGATAGTCAAGTCGAATACGTTATCCTTGAATTTCGTGCCATATTCATCGGTTACGATAGGCAGAGAGTCACTTGGTTCGCGGTGAATGAGGAAGGTCATCGTATGGCTTCCTGCCTTTGTGCTATCACTGAAATCGCAGCCTGCCATACTGTGCGTTACAGTGTCCTGCTCAATGGCAGGTAATAGATCTATCGTCTCTTTGTTTTTCTTTCCGTTACATGATGCCAGAACAGCCATCAGCAGTGCCAGTATCCAGAGGTGTTTTTTGTCCATTTCTGTTTGTGCGTGTTGTCGAATATGTCTAAACGTTGTTACAAAGTTACTAAAAAAAACTCTTTGCTGCAAGACGGACTTGCTGCTATCTGCTTTTTGTCGTAACTTTGTTGCATAATGAAACAGGCACTTTTGTATGTAGCTTTTATAGCCTTGGTAGTCATTCTTGCCTTGGGAGGTCTGACCCATTGTCGTCGGAGACTTACAGAGAGCGTTAGCACAGCTGATTCTGCTCTTGTAGACAGTCTTGATGTCGTAATGCGTTTACGTGCTCAAAGTCGTCTTTACACCTCAGAGTATCGGATACATAAGATTGTTACTCATGATGATTTGATTCGCTTTCAGGGCAGTGTCTTAGGCTATTCTTATGATAAATCATTTCATTTGGGTGACCGTAAGATTGCTATTCCCATTGATGCCACTTTCAAGGCATACGTGGATTTTTCTTCCTTCTCTAAGGATAATGTAGAGCGACAGGGCACCTTTGTACATATTGTGTTGCCCGATCCACGTGTCGTCCTAACTTCTTCAAAAGTCGACCATGCGGGTGTGCGTCAGTATACAAGTTTGTTCCGTAGTGGGTATACCGACCGTGAGATGGCAAGTTTGACTGAGCAGGGAGTAGAAAGTATTATTGCAAACATAGGACAGACCGATATGATTGAACATGCGCGTGAGCATGCTGCACGTATAATCATCCCACTGATGCAGCAGTTGGGTTACGCACCTGATCATGTGGTTGTCACTTTTCGTCAAGGGCTTGATTTGTCAAATCCCTCAATGTTTTATGATAACGAGCATTCTGTGGTTCGTTGGAAAGGAGGTGCAAAGCAATGAAGACCATACGTACATTTCTGCTTCGCCTACTTCTGTTGATCGTTGTTGTGGTTGCTGTGATATGTGGATTCCGCTATTGGAGAGGAAAGCCTGTTATCGGTACGCTTTTCGGCTTTTCGGTAAGCCATCCTATGAATGCTGATCCGACTCCTATGCGCGTAGAGGCTGTACGCGAGATAGGGCAGTGGGAGTTTTTGAGCATAGATGATGAGGAAATTGTGGATACGATACGTCGCCATTGGCTTTCCACGGACGATCGTCTGGTACGTATTTATCGGGGAACACTCCGTATAGGTATAGATTTCAATCAGTGTGCCGATAATTGGGCTATGGCATATGGTGACACGGTTCGCATACGCTTACCAAAGGTTCATCTGCTTGACAATTTGTTTATAGATGAAGCTCGCGTACGTAGTTTCTATGAACATGGGAACTGGGATGCAGCAACACGTGCGGACATGCTGCGACGAGCAGAAGCTGCTATGAGACGTCGATGTCTTACACCTGACAATATGCGCATAGCGGAGGAGTCAGCCCGAAAGCAGCTCACAGATTTTTTCCACTCTTTGGGTTATGCTTCCGTGGTTTTCGATGACGAAAAGGAAAAGCATTGATACTTCTGTGATAAGGATGGATGCCGCCACCCTAAGTCTGTAGATTCTTCTTTTGCTAAAATTATAAAATTGGTTAATACGGAATTGCGTGTATCATTATTTCCTTATCTTTGTATAGGGATAAGACACATTCCTTGTCATATGAACCATGTGGATGTTGAGGAGTGTGCATAATCCTTGGGAGTGAGAATAAGACATAGTTCAATAATTAACACGTTTTTTTTTATGAAGAAAATTTTTAGTTTGCTGATTGTGGCTTTGGTAAGTTGCACAGCAGTGATGGCTCAGAAAGAGAAAGGCATGACATGGGCTGTAGAAGGTGGTATCGGTAGCGAACTGGAATTGGGCGGTCGTGCACAGTATGGCTTTAACCAATATTTGGCATGGGACGTGTTGAATTTGAAGTACGCTTTTGACTATGGAGACGTAAACTGCCATGAGTGGGAGGTGACCACAGGTTTGCGTGCATATAGTCCTTCTTTCGGTCCCAAGCTGAAAGCCTTTGCAGCCCTCGACCTTGGTTATGGAGGTATCACCAACAAATATAGTGATGCGGCTCATTGTTTCGCACTTGATTTCACTGTCGGCTTGCAGGTGTACAAGGGACTCTATCTCGGTTATGGATTTGGCGGTTTGTTCAAGGACGGTAACCATAAAGACCACTTGCTGCGCATCGGTTACACATTCTGATGGTGTAAGAATATTATGTGATAAAGTCTTATGTTAGACATCCTTATTACAGCTACGTTGCTCTTTGCCAGTACTGATTGTACTGGCGAAGGGGCAACATGGCTGAAAGAAAGGCAGGAATTGTTGTGGGTGGATATCAATGCTGGTATGCTACATCGTTACAATCCTGTTGATGGGAAGGTAGAGGACAACCAGCTACCCGAAATGATCACGTCTATCATCCCTGTTAGGGGAAAGCCTGATGACGTAGTGCTTGCCATGAAAAACCGTCTTGTGGTTTATAATCTTAAAAAACACTCCTATCATCATCTTGCAGAAGTGGACACACGAGGTCCACAGTGGCGTACCAATGACTGTAAGTGCTCCCCATATGGTACCATATGGTGTGGGGTCATGCGCATGACAGATCAAAACCAGACCGGATGGGTGACATCAGTGGATGCCCAAGGACATTCAACCATGATTCTTGACAAGCAGAGTATACCGAATGGAGTTGTTTGGAACGAACAGACCCATAAACTCTATTATGCCGATTCTGGTCGTAGATGCATAGAGGAATACTCTTACACGGATGATGGAAGCATAAAGTATGAACGTATTGCAGTGAAGGTACCCTCAGAGTATGGAGTTCCAGATGGTATGACCATAGATGCTGACGGACGTTTGTGGGTAGCTCATTGGGGTGGCTATGGCGTATATGTGTGGAATCCGCAGACAGGAAACCTTGAAGGAAAAGTGGAGGTGCCTGTGCCCAATGTCGCTTCATGTACGTTTGGAGCTAATGATAAACTTTATATAACGACTGCTCGTGACGGATTAAGTAAAACAGATTTGGAAAAATATCCACAGAGCGGTGGATTGTTTGTGGCAGAGGTAAAGGGCGTCAGTCCAGGAGAAAACCATTACCCTGTAAGGATAAGAAGATGACGATTCTTGACACTTTCCCTGTCCTGCTCTCTTCCTTGTAGATACGCATGAGATTCAAAGCTTACATGAAGCCGACTTCATCGTCCGACGAAGTCGGCTTCATGGGCAAAGTAAGTTGACTTCGTTGGGTCATGAGGCAAAACAAATGGTTTTGCTCATAGTTTATCGGAGCAGTATACGTGCTCTATTAGAATAGCTATTGCAAAACGACAGGCGTAGTAATATAAACTAATACCAGTCTATATTACTGCTATAGGAACTTTGCTTTTTCCATTTTAAAGCATCAGTGAGTGTACCAGCCTTACAAGCAAAGGTGAAGTTGTAGCTGGTATAGGGTGCAAGCACAACACTGCATGACATCTGGAAGCAGTGAAGGTCTCGCGATAGTGAGGCAGTGGTCATACTCAACTTGTGCATGTTCATGTCGTAACCAGAGGAGAAGTTGATGTTCCATCCCTCAGAAATGCGTATGTTTCCAGAGAAGTTCAGTGTGTGAGTCAGTTTGTAGGGGTAACGCATACGCTTGTCGTTGAATTTTCCTTGCGTGTTTTCGCGTATGGTTACACCATAACTGACATTGAAGTTCCAGGGGAGTCCGAACTTCAAATACCCATCCTCGTCTGTGTCACTGTTTGTCTCAGACTTAGCTCCATTCTTCGCTTTTTTACGGTCTGGGTCTACATTCTGCATAGTGGGATCTGTTTCATCCTCTTCATCTATGTCTTCCTCATCTCCTTCTGTGGTTGTCTTCCCCTTGTTCTTTCTTCCACCAAACAATTTGCGGAATGTGTCGTTGTTGATGGAGTACGAGAGATTTTGGGAGGTGCCCTGAAATCGTCCGAAACGTCCTTGAGACCATTCGGTGTGCTCTCCTACGAAAACTCTTCCATTCTCGTCCTTCTCATATGCGTATGTGGCGAATACGGCATTTAATGAGTAAGTGTATTTCTTGGTAAGTTTGATACGTGCACGTAAGTTTAGGTCACTCCATGGGCGGCTCTTCGCTGCCATGTTGTAGCTAAGTGATGCTCCCAACTCGTCAATAAGGCTTATCTTTCGATATCCGCTTGAGTCCTTATCGGTGCGTATCTTCATTTCCAAGTTGTTTGAGACATCCAGCGAAACACTTCCCGTCATGCCCTTGCTGACAGTACCGTACATCATTCCACTATAAGGTGAGTAACTGACCGTAGATACATTTCCGTTAGCATCTGTTTTGACGTACGAGTCATAAAAACCATAGCGCGATTTGCCGAAATCTGGCGCATAAGCAAAACTTACGGTAGGAGTGAACACATGACGTATGGCTTGTATCTTTTTCCCACCGAACCATGGAAGTGGACGATACATACCGTAGAGCTTGGTGTTTGCGCTCAAGCTCATGTTGTAGTTGTATACGTTGTAGAAGCCATAAGTGGTATCTCGCTGTACAGCCTGTCGTCCAGTGTCCCATGATTGCATCACTTTGTTGGTGTACATTCGGTCTGTGAAGGTAAAACTCGGTGTAACGTTTATGTAGTTTAATACCGAGAAGGATGCGCTTATTGGTACTTGATGACGCATTCCGTTGCGCCAGTCTTTGACAAGACTGCTGTGGAATAATTGGTCCTCCTTTGTGTTGATGCTGTTTGCCAGTGTGCCCGTGTAGCTCATGGCTATTTTTTCATACCACCGTTCGCGACCTGCAGACTTCTTGCGCTTAAAGGGATTGAAACGGCTTTGGGAAATGTTGAGTGTAGGCAGTGTGACAGAAATACTGCTGTCACGCATGTTTTGGCTGAGGTTGAATGTACCACTTAGGGTCAGACCGATGTTGCTGAATGTCTTACTGTACGAAACACTACTGGTGCGTGTGCTCTGCGTATAACTTTCTGGGTTATACATGCTGGTCAGATTGTTTCGCTCATAGCTACTGGTTGCAAAGTTTACGCTGGCTGAGAAACTCTGTGTCGGATTTGCCTTGCTGTCCTGACGGTGGCTCCATGTGACCTTGAAACTCTTGCTCACACTGTAGTCAGGCATGTTCTTTTCTCCCTCTTTGGTGTTCTGGTAACTGAAATAGAAGTTTCCGCTGAATCGGTATCGCTTTTTGTAGTTGGTTTGTGCCGAGATTCCCCATGAACCTTTGGTATAGAATTCCCCTAATGCCTTCAAGTCTATCTTGTCGTTTATAGCAAAATAGTATCCGCCATCTCTGAGGTAGAAACCACGTGTTGACTCATCACCATAGGTGGGCATTATAAATCCGCTACTATAGCTGCTGCTGAAAGGGAAAAATCCATAGGGAATGGCCAGAGGTAGTGGCACGTCCTCTACGACCAAATACGCAGGACCGAAGATTACGTTCTTGCCAGGATGCATCTTGGCTCTTGTCAGATTGAAGTAGAAGTGTGGGTGTTCGGCATCGCACGTAGTGTATTTTCCGTGCTGTACGTACATAACTCCGCTACTGTCACGCTTTCCATCGCGACTTTGCATAAAACCTTCTCCTTCTTGGGTGTAGACGTTGGAGATGAATGCTTTTCGTGTCTTAAAGTTGTAGCTGATTTTGTCTGGCTCATACTCATCGTCTCCTTGTTTAAACAAGGGCTTTCCTTGAATGACTCCTACGCTATCAAGGTGACCAGAGGCATGTACCAAACTGCTGTCCAAACTGAGACTGATGTCATCTGCCGTCAGTTGCAGGTTCTGATAGTTCACCTGGCTGTTTCCGTAGAGATGGGCACGCGAGTTGCTGTAGTCGAAGGTAATGGAGTCTTTAGCGGAATAGGTTACGGGCTCGTCCAGTGCAGATTTGCTTTTGTGGGCAGAATCTGCGTTAGCAGTGTCTCGTTTGGTGGTATCTGGCAGTATTGTATATGCGTGTTGTGGAATGCTGTCTTTTGTAGTCGCTGCTTTTGGGGAGTCTGTGTGTAGTGTGTCTGATTGTTTTGTGGAGACGGGTATAGAAGATTCCTTCCCCTGCATAGAGTCGGGCAGGGAATTCGCATTCAGAGTATCTTCCATCTGTGTGTCACCCCGTAGCATCTCGTTTACGGAGGCAGATGCCATGGGGAGTATGACACATAGTGTGAAGGCTAAAGCCAGTATTCTTGTCTTCAATATATGCTTTCTCAAACAGTTTGCAAAAGTACAAAAATCAAGCGAAACAGAGCGATTCTGCTGCTTGAATTATGCTTTTTTAGATGTTTAAGCGTCTGTATTCTTCTTTAGCATGATATTTTGAGGTGGATTAGATGTTAGGCTTACTCGAACTTCTTTTTCCATTCATTCATCTTCTCTGCACATTCGGGGCCGAACTTCCATAGACTGTGAATGGCTTCTTCGAAGCTTTTTTCGTGTTCGGGATGACTCTTGCTGAAGAATTTGTCTGCATAGCAAATCACTTGCTCTTCCAGTGTCTCTGGGACGTAATCTGCAGGTGGTAGCGGTAGTGCTTGGTCTTCTATGGCTTTGCGTGTGATACCTGTGCCAGTATGTCGTTCGGCAACTCTGGCATGTTTGGGTAAGCCTTCTTGGCGTAGTATCTCTCCACCCTCTAAACCGTGTCGGATATAAGGCTCTTTACCATAGCAGTGTATTCCAGGTGCATTGACCCTTGTTATTCCTATGTCGTGGAGTAAAGCCGCCTCTTGCAAGAAAGTTTTGTCCAGACTGAGTTCGGGATGTCTGTCGGCTATTTGGAGTGCTTTGCGTGCCACATCGCGGCTGTGTTTCAGTAAGAGAGCTTCCAGTTCTGTGTTATCTGCACAGTACCGATGTATGATTTCTTCTGCGTTTATCATAGGATGCTATTGCTGTGGTCAAGCGATAGTGTTGACCTTGATTAAATATTTGTTTGTAGTATTAAAAATAAAGCCCAAATGTGAGGCTTCACATCTGGGCTTCTTCTTTTGTGTGGGTGACTAGTGGGACTCGAACCCACGACATTCAGAACCACAATCTGACGCTCTAACCAACTGAACTATAGTCACCATCTAAGCGTATCTTAAAGTGAGGCGTTACCCTCTCTCTCTTGATTGCGAGTGCAAAGGTATACCTTTTTCTGGAATCCTGCAAGAGGAAACGGACTTTTTTTAAGAGCAAAGCATTATTTTGTACTCTTGTTAGTCGTAATACTCATGTTTTGCAGCTGCCAGTGTGTTTTGCATAAGCATGCAAATGGTCATTGGACCTACCCCTCCAGGCACGGGAGAGATGTATGAGCAGAGTGGTGCGACATGCTCAAAGTCAACATCGCCTGATAGTCTGAATCCACTTTTGCGAGAAGCATCTGGCACGCGTGTGGTACCTACGTCAATGACGACGGCACCGCGCTTTACCATGTCTGCCGTCAGAAATGCTGGTTTTCCGATGGCGGCTATGATAATGTCTGCCTGCAGGCATTCTTCTTTAAGGGTGGTTGAATGGCTATGGCATACGGTTACGGTGCTGTCACCATATGCTTTCTGCATCATGAGCTGTGCCATAGGTTTCCCAACGATGTTGCTTCTGCCCAATATGACACATTTTTGTCCTGATGTGGGAATATTATATCGCTTGAGAAGTTCTAATATACCTCGTGGCGTAGCACTGATGAAGGCTGGTAGTCCGATGGCCATGCGACCAACGTTGATGGGATGGAATCCATCGACATCTTTTTTGTAGTCTATTGCTTCAATTACTTTCTGTTCGCAGATGTGTTCGGGCAGAGGTAATTGTACGATGAAGCCATCTACTTCAGCGTCTTTGTTCAAGTTATCTATTTCGGCAAGAAGCTGCTCTTCGGTGATGTCTTCTTCGAAACGTTTCAGAGTGCTCTTGAATCCGCAAGCTTCACATGCCAGTACCTTGTTTTTGACATATGTCTCGCTACCTCCGTCATGACCAACCAAAATGGCTGCCAAATGAGGTCTGCGCAAGCCTTTTCCCACCATCTCTTCCACCTCCTGCTTGATTTCTGCCTTGATGGCAGTTGCAGTGGCTTTGCCGTCTATCAGTTCCATTTCTTTTTAGAGTTTCGCGTTGTTGTGATACTTTACGGGGATTACATACCAGGCATACGACCTTTCATCATTTGCGCCATCTGTGCCATCTTGCTGTTGTTGGTCACCAGTTTCATCATTTTGCGCGTCTGGTCAAATTGCTTTATCAGCCTGTTGACTTCTTGTATGCTTGTTCCTGATCCCTTGGCAATACGGTTGCGTCTGCTGGTGTTGAGCAATTCGGGCTTGCTGCGTTCAGCAGGGGTCATGCTTTGTATGATGGCTTCAATGCCTTTGAAGGCATTATCGTCAATGTCGACATCCTTCAGCGCTTTGCCTACACCGGGTATCATGCTTGCCAAATCTTTTAAGTTACCCATGCGCTTGATTTGCTGTATCTGATTATAGAAATCGTTGAAGTCGAATTGGTTTTTTTGGATTTTCTTCTGCAAACGCTTGGCTTCTTCCTCGTCAAACTGTTCTTGGGCGCGTTCTACTAATGAGACAATATCGCCCATGCCCAGGATGCGGTCTGCCATACGGCTTGGGTGGAATGGGTCTATGGCATCCAGTTTTTCGCCTGTTCCAACAAATTTGATGGGCTTGTTAACTACTGAGCGTATGCTTAATGCCGCACCACCTCGGGTGTCGCCATCCAGTTTTGTGAGTATCACTCCTGTGTAGTCGAGCCTTTCGTTGAATTCTTTAGCAGCAATTACTGCATCCTGTCCAGTCATGGCATCTACCACAAAGAGAATCTCTGTAGGTTGCGTTGCATCTTTGATTTGCTTGATTTGTTGCATAAGCTCCTCATCGATGGCCTGCCGTCCGGCTGTGTCTATGATAAGCACGTCGTTTCCCTTAGCTTTGGCCTCTTGTATGGCGTTTGTGGCAACTAGTACGGGGTCTTTAGCATCGGGTTCGATATGCACAGGAACTCCAATCTGCTCACCGAGTACGCGTAGCTGTTCCATGGCAGCAGGTCGGAATGTATCGCAGGCAGCCAGCAGTGGGTTCATGTTACGCTTTTCTTTTAGCATTTTGGCAAGCTTACCGCTCATGGTGGTTTTACCAGCACCGTTGAGACCAGCCATAAGGATGATGGCAGGATGCCCCTTGAGGTTCATGTCTGTGGTTTCTCCTCCCATCAGTAAGGCTAACTCGTCGTGTACGATTTTAACCATCAGCTGTTGGGGCTTGACTGCAGTAAGCACGTTTTGTCCGATAGCCTTCTGCTTGACTGTGTCGGTGAATGCTTTAGCAACCTTGTAATTCACGTCCGCGTCCAGTAGGGCTCTGCGCACATCCTTTAGTGTTTCGGCAACGTTTATCTCTGTAATCTTGCCTTCACCTTTTAGTATTTTAAACGATCGTTCAAGTCGTTCACTTAAATTTTCAAACATATATATGCGTGTTCTTTACGTTTATATTCTCTTCTGTTATCTTATCATTACTTCAATGAGGAAAATGGTGCTTCTTTATGATTTTAGCCCAAGCAGCTGCATAATCAGTGGCATCACTTCACGACTCAACACATGGTCGTTCAGATAGTGCTCACCTTCGAACAGACGCATCTGACCCTTTCCGTAATGCTTGCTGAAGTCAGCCTGACAGTTCACCGTCTTGTCGTGTATTCCGAAAAGTCCCCATACAAGTTCCTTTTCTTTTGCGTCTATACCCAGAAAACTATTCTTCTCCACCGTCTTGAATTCCTGTATCATGTCTTTGTCAACCTTAAAATCCTTGGCACCGTCTTCCCTCCTATTGCGGAATTCCATTTTTCCCATTCCTCTGAATGTAAGCAGGCGTGCCATATGGAAGGAAGGGTTGACCAGAATGCGTGTTGTACCACGCAATTGTTCTGCATACATAGCCCCCATGCTTGTACCTACAATAAGGTCGGGATGAATTTCATCCACCAATTTATGTAGTGTCTTCATAGCATCAACGGGACTTGTAGGTACATCTGGACTGATGACTTGTACCTTGTGAGTGTACAGCAAATTTCGCATTACTATGGCAGTTCCAGAGCTACCTGCAGATGCAAAACCGTGGATATATAGTATTGTTTGCATGATGCTTTTGTATTTTTTATGTTTGCAAAGGTACGCTTTTTCCTTTTTACTCCCAAAGAAAGGTTTGTCTTGTCTTGTTGTCAGAAGTATAATGATGTGGTAAGGAAAAACAACTTTAAGTATTCTTAACATTTGTAATACGGATAATTTCTTATCTTTGCCAAGAAAAATATATGTGTGCTAATACACATAATTATATATGGTATATTATGACAAACGGAAACAGTGAGGCAAGGAAGAAACCCATTATGGTGGAGTCTATACTCGACTTGAATGCTAATAACGTATGGGAATTGAGTGATTATCAGATAGGGGACTTGTGGGAGCGAGATCGTAAGGAGGAAGATTTTTCTGGCAGCGAAGACAAACTGCTTAATATCATCAGGCTCGCCTTTGATGTGGTTCACTACAATGCCAACGACCCTCGTGATATAAAGAAATATGAGAGTGGGGGCTGGGTAAAGATACAGCACTGCAATCCCGTGCGTGGTGTGGTGGCTATACGGCGTAAGGCTATTACCAGAATCTCAGATCTCAGTTACGAGAATATTCATCATATTACTGCTCCAGAACTGCTTGAATTGCTTGAGCGTAATTTTGGTGGCGGATGGGAGTCTCTTTCTTTGCAAGTGAAGGATATCATAGAAAGCGGATTTGATATTAGTACTACTCAATTGCCTACGAGTCGTATACATGTACCAGGTGGCACTTTGTCAAAGAAAGTGGCACAGGGATTTGATGTGTTAGAGATTCCCCGTGGCACCTGGACAGAGGCTATATTCGCAAGAAAGAAAGATCCTGTGATGAAAGTTCGTTTAGAGGTTCCTGAGACTCGCTATGATGAAGATGGGAATCCTATCTCTGAGCATGAAAGCGATATGGACGAGCAGGAGGGACAGGTTGACGATACCTTCTATAGTAGCTATGCTGCAGAGGCAGACGCAAAGGCTGAATCAGATGAAGCTGAGGAAGAGGGTTTGGAAATAGAGTAATGAAACGGTAATCGGGAAAAATATGTGATGGCAGTCTTCTTAGGCAAAGTCCTTGTGGAGACTGCCTTTATTTCTGCTTTTATCCAACGTTTTCGTTAAGCCAAATGGGTAAAGCGAAGCTTGCTTCAGCTTTACCATGGCGAGAAAACGAAGGGAGCAGCCCAAGGAATTGTTACTATAATTTTGTAAGATATGGATGGAACATGGTTAGCCCTATTGGCTGTTGTTTATTTTCTGCTTTTGTTGTTGATAGGACGACTCGTGGGAGGGAAAGGTGATAATGACACTTTTTTCAGAGCTGGTAGACAATCTCCTTGGTGGGCGGTGGCATATGGCATGATAGGAGCAAGCATCAGTGGTGTTACGTTTGTGAGTGTGCCAGGCATGGTTAGTGCCACGCAGTTTACATATTTGCAAACCTGCATGGGCTTCTTTTTAGGATATGTATTTGTAGCATGTTTCTTGCTCCCTGTATATTACAGGATGAATTTGACAAGTATCTATACTTATCTTGATCGCAGGCTTGGTCTTTCCAGCTATTTGACAGGTGCTTCTTTCTTTTTTTTGAGTAAAATGGCAGGTGCTTCTATACGTTTGTACCTTGTATGCATGATATTACAGCAATTTATCTTTGATGGATTGGGCGTAAATTTTGTTGTCACCGTGGCTGTGGTACTTCTGCTGATTTGGCTTTATACAATGTATAGTGGAATCAAAGCCATCGTTTGGACTGACTGTTTGCAGACGACTGTTCTGCTTGCTTCTCTGATCTTGATAGTGTGGCAGGCATGCAAGGGGCTGGGTCTTTCTTTGGAGATGGCTTGTAGCCGTATTTGGGATGATCCTATGAGCCGTATCTTTGAATTTACAGATCCACATGGTAGACAATATTTCTGGAAGCAGTTTCTTAGCGGTATCTTTATCCCCATTGTGATGACTGGGTTAGATCAAGATATGATGCAGAAGAATCTTACTTGTAAAACCCTCGCACAGAGCAAACTTAATATGTGTATCAATGGGTTACTATATGTTCCTGTCAATCTGCTGTTTTTGATGCTTGGTGGCTTGCTTGTTATGCTGTGTCGTCAGAATGGAGTTGCAGTTCCTCAGACAGGTGATGCCTTATTGCCAATGTTGTGTTCGACCGGTATTTTAGGAAAGGCAGCCATGGCATGTTTCACCGTAGGAGTTGTAGCAGCAGCCTTTAGCAGTGCAGACTCAGCTATGACAAGTCTTACTACGTGCTTTTGTGTGGATTTGGCTCGTAAGCCTGATAGTGTACGCTTCAGACGTATTGTTCATTTTTGTATTGCCTGCTGTTTGCTTTTGGTGATAATGCTTGTCAGGTCTGTAGGTAGTAGTAGTGTGATAGATGCTGTTTATGTGGTTTGTGGCTATACCTATGGTCCTCTGCTTGGGCTTTTTGCTTTTGGTATGCTTACTCGTCGGGTGCCACGTTCGAAATTTGTGCCGTTTATTTGTGTGGCTTCTCCTTTGGCTTGCTATGGGCTTGACCGTCTTGTGCGTGCTTGGACGGACTATCGTTTCGGCTACGAACTTCTGATGGTCAATGGACTTTTGGTGTTTCTTCTTCTATTGTTGTCTTCTACGAAATTCAGCACAGACGATGCTGGTGGCAATAGCCACGTTTAGGCTGTCTGTCGTTGTTCTGTTTGGAGGCCATGAGGGAATGAGCAGTCGGTTGGTGACTAATGATTTTACCTCGTCTGATATTCCGTTTCCTTCATTGCCCATAATGATAAGACCGGTTGAGCCGAGTGGCTGTGTGTAGATATCTTTACCGTCGAGTAAAGTGCCCCAGGTGGGTGCTCCTGTTTGGCGAATGTAGTTGGGCAAATCCGTATAGTGTACTCGTACGTGCGCTATGGCTCCCATTGTAGCTTGTATAACTTTGGGGTTGTAGACATCGACCGTATTGTTTGAACAGATAATATCGTTAATACCAAACCAGTCTGCAATGCGTATGATGGTACCCATGTTGCCAGGATCTTGTACTCCGTCTAATGCAAGACAAAGATTGCTCTGAGGCAGGGATAGGCTGAGGCTCTGAGCAGGTATGGGGAATAATGCCAGTACTTGTTGGGGGGTTCTTTGCAGACTTGCCTGTTGGAGTTCTTTCTCTGTAACCTCGTCAAACAAACAGTTTTGAGGTATCAGTTGGTTGTTTTCTGATAGCCATGTCTGAGTGGCTGCTATGTAAGTGGGTCGGGTGGTTAGCAACATCTCATTGACCAGACGAGGACCTTCTGCGATGAATAGCCCTTCTTTCTGTCTGTGCTTGCGCATTTCCAGCGAGTGTATCAGCTTGATTCTTGTTTTTGATATCATAGTTCGTCTTTTCTTGTTGCGTACTGCTATGCCTGATTGCGTATGTGAGACAAAGGTAGGCTTTTTTATGCAAATGTCCAACGAATTATTTTGTGTTACGCTAAGCTTGTGGTACCTTTGCACAGATGAAATCCGTGCAAAGCTTCTTCAGATTCTTGTGTTGGCTGGTGGTAAGTCTTGTGTTTGCCTCCTGCAGCGTGAATCGTTTTATTCCAGAGGGAGCATATCTGTTGGAACGCGTTAGTATTGTTGATAGTACAGGACTTAATACTCAGCCTTTACAAGGATATGTACGTCAGCGTCCTAATTCCCGGTGGTTCTCTTCTATTCCTGTTCCTTTGTCTGTCTATTGTCTATCGGGACGTGACAGTACACGGAGATTCAATCGTTTTCTGCGTCGTTTGGGCGAAGCCCCAGTTATATATGATTCGATTCAGAGCCAACGTACTCGTGCAAATATGGAGTTGGCTGTACGCAGTATGGGGTATTTGAATGCCAGGGTTCTTTTAGAGGAAAGGATAAAACATAACCGTTTGAGACTGCGTTATCAAGTGAAGCCAGGTGACAGGTATCGGGTAGATAGTCTGACGGTTGATATTCAGGATTCGCAGTTGAAGCGTAATTTGACTAACGCAAAGGCATTGCCTAATCTGAAAAGAGGCATGAACTTTGATCTGAACGTTCTGGATGCAGAAAGAGGTAGACTCTCTCAGTCGCTTTCTAATATGGGATACTACCGCTTTAATAAGGATTTTGTCCGTTTTGAGGCAGATACAACTATTGGTCAGCATTTGGTCAATCTTCGTATGATGGTGCTTCCGTACAATGTCAATTCCCACAGAGATACAGTTCTGCATAGTCAATATTATCTTGGGAATGTAATGTTCCGTGCGGATTCTACTCATAGCGGACGTCCTTTTTTACGTACAAGAGTGTTGCGCGAGACATCTCGTTTGGAAAAGGGGAATTTATATCGTGAGTCGGACGTTCAGGAGACTTATGCTCGAATGATACGCTTGGGTGGAGTGCTTGGCACTAATATTCACATCCAACCAGACACGAAGGATAGCACAATGCTAAATGTTGTGGTGCAGGTGACACGTGGCAAGCGCAACTCTTTTGGTGTTGAGGTTGAGGGTACTAACTCGGCAGGTGATTTTGGAGCAGCGCTTTCTACTTCTTATCAGAACCGTAACGTCTTTCGTGGAGGTGAGACTTTTAATGCCAAATTGCGTGGAGCATTTGAGGCAATCAAAGGACTGAGTGGTTATCAGGATCAGAATTACATAGAATATAGTGCGGAGATGGGAATTGCTTTTCCTGGCTTCCGGGCACCCTTTATATCGCGTGACTTCAGGCGTCAGGTGGTGGCAACCAGTGAGGTGAGCCTTATGTATGACTCTCAGGATAGACCGGAGTTTCATCGTAGAGTTGTTACCGCAGCATGGAAATATAGGTGGAATCGCCCTGGTAGAAGGCTTCAGCATCGTGTTGATTTGCTGGACCTCAATTATGTATTTATGCCATGGATAAGCAGTACATTCAGAAAACTCTACCTCGACGACCCAGAAAACCGCAATGCCATCTTGAGATATAACTATGAGAACCTCTTTATCATGAAATGGGGGTATAATGTCATTTATAACTCAAGATCTGTTAAGGACGGACGTACAAACTATGGAACCAATGGGTACATCATACGTGCTGGAGTGGAGTCATCGGGCAATCTGCTCTATGGACTATCGAAAGCCGGACTCTCATCGCATAATTCCATGGGGCAGTATACGCTCTTCAATATTGCTTATGCTCAGTACGTGAAGGCAGATTTCGATTATTCAAAAAGTTTCTATTTCGATAAAAGGAATTCTCTGGCTTTACATTTCGGACTGGGGGTAGCGTATCCTTATGGTAATTCAACCATATTGCCGTATGAGAAAAGATATTTCAGCGGAGGAGCAAATAGCGTTAGAGGATGGAATGTGAGGGGGCTCGGACCAGGATCTTTTCGCGGTAATGATGGACGTATAGATTTTATCAACCAGACAGGAGATGTCAAGCTGGATATGAATGCTGAGTATCGCGCTCATCTTTTTTGGAAGCTTGACGGAGCATTGTTTGTTGACGCAGGAAACATCTGGACCTTGCGTGACTATGTTGATCAGCCAGGTGGACAGTTTAAGGTGGACACCTTCTGGCGTCAGATAGCTGTGGCGTACGGATTAGGTGTACGACTTAATTTCGAATATTTTATTTTACGTCTCGATGGAGGAATGAAGGCTATCCATCCTGCTTATACAGACAGCCGTAGGCACTATCCGATAATACATCCTAATTTTAATCGTGACTTTAGCCTGCATTTTGCCGTAGGTTTGCCCTTCTGAAAATGCTGTAGATGAAATAGAAAGCGAGATATGCTTGATGATTCTCGGCATCTTGTTTTTGGCTTTGTCTCGACATAGTCCACTATGCCTTTGACACGTCAGAAAACAATCTACTCGAAATAAAGACCCCTATGAATCGGAGTCTAATGACCGTTTTTGGTTTAATGTGAATTGTGGTTAAGGCATGAAGAAAGCACATCTCTTTCCTTGTCAGAATGCCATTGTTTCCGTAACTTTGCGTTGAAAATTATAATTCAATGGTTAAGTTTATGTCATTGGGTTCGGGGAGCAGTGGAAATAGCTATTATCTGCAAGCAGGCAACACCCAACTGCTGATAGATGCGGGTATCAGCCCCCGAACCATGAGAAAGTATCTGAAAGGCGTGGGTGTGGCGCTTGAGGATATAGATGCAGTGTTTATAACACATGACCATGCAGACCATATCAAGGCTGTAGGCTATATGGCCAACGACCTTGACAAGCCAGTGTATGCCACCGAACTGGTGCATCAGGGAATAAATAAGAATTTCTGTGTTACCAGTAAACTGACTCCTGAGCATATACGTATTATACAGAAAGGGATAGAGAATCAGGTAGGTGATTTTCGTGTTACAGCTTTCGAGGTTCCTCATGATAGTACAGACTGTGTGGGATATAGGGTAGAAGCGGAAGGAGTTGTTTTTCTGCTTTTGACAGATGTCGGTCATGTTACGGAAGAGCTGGAAAGACAAGTCTCACTTGCCGATTATATTGTCTTAGAGTCTAATCATGATGAAGATATGCTCATGATGGGCAATTATCCTGCTTATCTGAAAGGACGCATACGAGGTCCGAAAGGACATCTAAATAATGAAGACTCTGCTCATCTGTTGGCAGAGCATGCCACTCCGAGGTTAAAGCATGTATGGCTTTGTCATCTAAGTGAGGAAAATAATCATCCCGAATTAGCACGCAAGACAATGGAGACGGTATGTCGCAGTTATGGTATAGTGCCAGGCATAGATTTTGAAATAGACATCCTTAAGCGGAAAATTCCATCAAAAATGTACGAATTGACTCCTTAAACGTAAAAATATTGCCAACTCGTTTGGCTGTTTCGGAAAATGTCTGTACCTTTGCAATCGCAAAAACAAAAGGTATGCGTCCTTAGCTCAGTTGGTAGAGCAATTGACTCTTAATCAATGGGTCCAGGGTTCGAGCCCCTGAGGGCGTACGAAGGAAAAGAAATCCTAATGTTTTTGTATGCGTCCTTAGCTCAGTTGGTAGAGCAATTGACTCTTAATCAATGGGTCCAGGGTTCGAGCCCCTGAGGGCGTACAAGAAGCCAAGAGGCACAAGAGAGGATGGACTTTTCAGAAGTTCATCCTTTTTTTGTTTGTCTTAGTCCTCATCTATAGGTGATTGGATATATGAGGTCACAGTGTTAGGGGGCAGAAAAAAGATAAAGAGTGATAAGGGAAGAAAAGTAAATACATATATATAATAATGTACAGGACAAAAACATGTGGTGAGCTAAGACTTGCCAACCTGGGCGAGAGGGTTACACTCGCAGGATGGGTACAGAGTATTCATAATCTGGGTGCTCTTACCTTTGTTGACCTGCGCGATCGTTATGGCATCACACAATTAGCGTTTAATGAAGATGCTTCTGACGATTTGCGGCAGAAGGCCAGTCACTTGGGACGTGAGTTTGTGGTACAGGCCACAGGGCAAGTGATTGAACGTCATTCCAAAAACCATAACATCCCCACAGGAGAGATAGAAATTCTTGTGGATGAGTTGGTGATTCTTAATGAGAGTCTCGTTCCGCCGTTTACCATAGAGGAGAATACCGATGGTGGCGATGATTTGCGAATGAAGTATCGTTATCTGGATTTACGCCGAGCATGCGTACGCAAGAATTTGGAGTTGCGCCATAGGTTTGCTTTCGAGGTTCGTCGTTATCTCGATCAGCAGGGATTCTTGGAGATAGAGACACCTATTTTGGTCAATAGTACTCCAGAGGGAGCTCGTGACTTTGTCGTACCCAGCCGTATGAACAAGGGGCAGTTCTATGCTTTGCCTCAGAGTCCTCAAATACTGAAACAGTTGCTTATGGTTTCTGGCATGGATCGTTATTTCCAGATTGTGAAATGCTTCCGTGATGAGGATTTGCGTGCTGATCGTCAACCTGAGTTTACTCAGATTGATTGTGAGATGTCATTTGTGGAGCAGGAGGACATCCTGCAGATGTTTGAGGGCATGGCTCGTCATCTCTTCCAATCGATTAAGGGCATTGACCTTCCTACGTTGCCACGTATGACATGGGCTGATGCGATGAAGTACTATGGCAGTGACAAGCCCGATACACGTTTTGGTATGCGATTTGTCGAGCTTAAGAATCAGCAGCCCGATAATGCATCACGTGTGTTGGTAGATTCTATATTCCCTGCAGGATTTGGAGTATTCGATGATGCTGCATATATAGGTGCCATTTGCTGTGAGGGTCAGGCTGTTTATACACGTAAGCAACTTGATCAGCTTACTGAATTCGTGAAGCGTCCGCAGGTGGGTGCCAAAGGACTCGTTTATGCACGTGTCCAAGATGATGGAAGTGTGAAGAGCAGTGTGGATAAGTTCTACTCTCAAGATACTCTTGTTCAGTTGCGTGACCGCATGGAGGCAAAGGCAGGCGACCTGATTCTTATTCTGAGCGGTGATGATGCCATGAAGGTACGTAAGCAACTCTGCGAACTTCGTTTGGAGATGGGTAGCCGCATGGGATTGAGAGACAAGGATAAGTACTCTTGCCTCTGGGTAATAGACTTTCCTATGTATGAATGGAGTGATGAGGAGCAGCGTCTTATGGCTATGCACCATCCTTTCACTTCGCCCAAACCAGAGGATATTCCATTGCTCGATACAGACCCTGCGAGTGTGCGTGCTAATGCTTATGACATGGTTATCAATGGTGTTGAGGTTGGTGGAGGTAGCATCCGTATACACGATGCTAAGCTGCAACAGAAAATCTTTGAGATTCTTGGCTTCACTCCAGAACAGGCGCAGCGTAAGTTTGGTTTCTTGATGAATGCCTTCAAGTATGGTGCTCCCCCACATGGAGGTTTGGCCTATGGTCTCGATCGTTTCGTAAGTCTCTTTGCCGGACTTGACAGTATACGTGATTGTATTGCCTTCCCAAAGAATAATAGCGGACGTGACGTGATGCTGGATGCTCCTGGCGTTATTGACCAGTCACAACTTGATGAATTGGCTATCTCGGTGAATCTGCCTGAGTGAGCAGTCTTGTATATCAACTCTCTAACTATGAGTTGATATACAAATACGACACAAATAAAGCTCTGCCTAAGTGCATATGTGTTGCACTTAGGCAGAGTTTTTTTGCTAATTTAACCAAAATCGTTCATTGGACTGAGAAGTAAAGACGGTATGAGAGAAAAACTATTAGGGAAAATAGGATTGAACGGCATCTGTGAGATATGCTATATGACACAAAGTAAAGGAAATGACTATCGGAAAGAAGAACTATACCAACTTACTTTCGATGAGGATGAACGTGTGGCATTTAACGCCTTGCATGCTTTGTCACATTTTGACATAGCCAACAATGAGTGGCTTTACAGCAAGCACGGCAACTTAATAGACCGAGTGATGAAGGAGAAACATGTGGGCAAGTGCCGCCTAATGCTCAACATCCTTCTCCACCAACCATTCGAGAAAGACTCCCTCCGTTCAGACTTCATAGACTTCTGCATAGCCAAGATTACAGCCTACGCCCAGCCCTATGCTATCCGAGCCTATTGCATTAAACTTGCTTACGAGCAAATGAAATATTATCCTGAACTTCTTGAAGAGCTAAGGATGGCATTGAATATGTTGGAGCAAGAGACTATATCTCCAGGACTGTTATCTGCAAAAATGCAGGTGGTGAAGAAAATCAAGAGTAAACTTGAACACAAATTAGCAGATAATTGCACTGTGGTAAAATAAAAAGTTTTATGGGATAGCAGTTCTATCTATTTCCTTTCGCTCGGTTATGTGTCTTGCAAAGCATCTGGCAATTGCTTTCATCTGTAGCACCACCCTTACTCCATGCCAGCACATGGTCGGCATCCATATCCTTCAATGTCCAAATCTTGTCTTTGTTAACACCATCGCCCATGGCACAGAGAGGACAATTACTGATATGCTTGGCTTTCGCCTCATCCGTCTGTCGGCAATAGACACGCCTTTTAATATTGTCATCAAATACACGGACATTCAATAGTCTCTTGTCCTCGCAGTCTCCAAGCACATACTCGAACACATTCTTCTTGTCTGTGACGCAAGGGTCGTCATAAAGCTGTTTTACCTTTTCCGACACTTCTACATGATTATAAGGAGTGGAATGGAATCGTTCGTATAAGTCACCCCAATCCAAGCCTTTCATCTTAGGATAAACCTCATCAAAGGTTTGCTCTATCCAGGAGATGACATCCGTAAAATGATTCTTCAATTCATTGATATTGGTGTCACGACGATGTTCCTGCATGTAGTCTTTGATATTTCCATGACTCACCCATCTCAAAGCTTCCTGAAGAATCTCCTGTCTGTTGGCAGAGCCGTTGATGTAGCAACTCCATTTTTGCAAACGAGCATCCTCTTTGTTACTGAACTCCTTTCGGGCTGCACTTACAAAGGGACCTGAGTAAATGGCGTTCAACTTCTCCTGCTCATTGAGACGGATGCCACCGATATTGATGATTTCAAACCATTCCTTAATTTCTGTCTCTGTACCTTCACAGATGTAAGCCAGCAGCTTGGTGTTCTCGATGAGCTCTCTGTCTTCCTTATTCAAAGACTTGAACTTATAAGGAAGGCCATCTTTTTTGATGTATGAGAATTTGCCTATTAAGTATCTTCCAAGACTGGTGATGCGTTGCTGTCCATCTAGAACCTCCAAACGATCGCCTGACAGCTTATTGAAGTATAACAATCCCAAAGGATATTTCTTCATGACGGAGTCGATGACGGCAACTTCTTTCTCGCCCTTGTTCTCACTATAGAGATAGTTGCGTTGATACTCAGGCTGGATTGTTAACTTGCCAGCTAAACCATATAGACCTTTTCCATCAAGTTCGCTATAAGTGAATCCTTCACATAGCTCCTTTATTGTATACGTATGTAATATAGCTTCCATTGTTATTGCTTTTTTCGGATTAATATTCGGGCATATTGTCTCTTTCCGTTTACGACTCCACATCCGCCTCTATCTTCGGGATGAGCATGATACCCTATTTGTCGTAAAATTTCCTTCGGTGCAGAAGCTCTTGTATTTCCACATGCTAGCCATAAAATCTCAAATTGTTCAGGACAATATTTGTCCATATAAGTTAAAGACACACCCATAATTCCTTTATAATCAGAAGGTATTGCATCGAAATAATTGACCTCAATCGCATCAAAGTTATCATAATGCAGATATCCTTTCCCCTTTATTTCGCTATGCTTGCTATATTTGATGTTATCAGCCATTGTCATTAAAGGCTTTTGAGTGTGGCGACGCCCATGCTCTAAATTGGTAAACCAACATGTTGCTGGAACTCGGTTCACTTTCATGCCATTGATTTCTCTTTCGAATTTGTATGTGGATGCATACACGAAATCTTCGGGAACTCGAAAGTACATGCCTGTATTGAAATTGGTTGCTCCAATCCACATCTTATTATCTTTCAGGCTTGGAAATACCTCTTTGTAAGAGATGGCATTGATATTGCCAATGATGACGAATTGCTTGTTTGCCTCCATAATCCATGCGAGAAATTCTCTGAAAAGAGAAAAAGGTGGATTGGTTACGATGATGTCGGATTCATCTCTTAACTTTTTGACTTCTTCACTTCTGAAATCACCATCACCTTTCAAATAGTCCCATTGCAAATCATTCAGGTCGATTTTACCATCGCCTGTCATATCTTTTTCTAAGACAAAGATTTTACCATGAGTATGAGTTTTCCTTTTGTCAAACTTGGGAGATTCTGTTTCAAACAAAGACAACTGTATGCCGTTTTTATAGGTCATACTCTCTGGGGCATAGCTTGTAGAGATGAGTTTCTTCAATCCCAATTCCTCAAAGTTCTGAGCAAAATACTTGGTGAAGTTGCTCCACTCAGGATCGTCGCAAGGCAGAAGAACGGTCTTTCCTCGAAACACATCAGGATTGTAATCAAGGTAGGCTTCCATTTCCGTCTCTATATCATAAAACATGGTATAGAACTCGTCTTTCTTGGCAGCCTTAGCATTGGATAAAGTACTGTTTGTCATAAAATTTGATAGTTGTTATTAGCTGGCACCCAACTATCAATCCGCAAACGCGATAGGGTAATAAGAAAGGCATGATGCCTCTTATCGCGTTTAGCACGGGGCGGCCTCGGAATGGAGCCCCGGAAGTACATAAGAATGCATCACGCCTATAGCGTGTGCATCGCTCATTGTACTTCAGAGGCTACTATACGAGCCACCTGTCACATATTATTTTCGTGCTTTTTATTCCAAAGATAGTGCAAACCGAACGCAATCAAGTTTACTTGAATTGCTGAGGTGAAGCCTATCTTATCCAATTTGAGTTTCCGAGGCTCTTGGCTAAACGCGAAATAATAGCGAATGCTTTTTGTTTACCCACGATGTCATGAACGGATATTTTCCAGATACAGATATTGTAGCCTGCTATACGTAGAAATCCGTCACTCTGCAAAGTTACCAAATATTACTGAAACAACATCTCGTTTTTTTTGATAAATATAATAGTCCTTGCTGAATATCTTTAGTGCGGATAAGATCTATTGATATGAAAAAGAGAAGCCGATATTGAGAAGAAGGTCTATTAAATTAGACGAAATTATCTCGAATATTTTCCGTAACAATTCCGTATTATTCCCGTTTTTCCACAACCAAGATTTCTTTTCCAGTCTAAGACTGTCTATTTTTGTAACTGAAAGAACTGACGGATTCTTTAGAAAAAACGTATGAATGTAAAATAAAATTAAACCTTTAAAATTTTTTCTTCAATGAAAAAGCTCTCTACTTCCAGCGCGTTTCCAACATGCGATTTCTTCGTATCGTTTCCGTATCGTTTCCGTATCGTTTCCGTATCATTTCCGTATCGTTTCCGTATCGTTCTCCTATCGTTCTCCTATCAT
>CAKRRN010000023.1 GCA_934394435.1 uncultured Bacteroidaceae bacterium | reverse complement strand
GATGTCGGTCATCACATCCTTGATGTCCAGTCCAGCTGCGCGTACCTGCTGTGGGATGAAACTGGTGGCTGTCATGCCTGGTGTGGTGTTTATCTCCAGCATGTTTATCTTGTCGCCCTCGGTGATGATGTAGTCTATGCGGATAAGTCCACGGCAGTTGAGTATATCGTAGATGGCAGATGTGAGTTGTTTCACGCGCTCAGTCACTCGCTCTGAGAGTCTGGCTGGTGTGATTTCCGATACTTCTCCATTGTACTTTGCGTCATAGTCAAAGAACTCGCGTGTGGTGACTACTTCTGTGATAGGAAGCACAACGGTGTGCTCGCTTGTCTTGTAGCAACCACAGGTTATTTCGGTTCCTTTCATGAAGGCTTCCACCATCACGTCCTCTCCTTCGCGCAAGGCCAGATTGATGGCGGGGCGCAAGTCGGATGCTTCTTTTACCTTGGTGGTACCAAACGAAGAGCCACCACTGGCTGGTTTTACGAAACAGGGCAGTCCCACACGCTGGATGATATCCTCGTCCTTCACCTCCTGGTCTTGCCCACGGCGAATAAGCATGCTGTCGGCAACCGATACCCCTAAGGAGCGCATGTAGTTGTTGAGCACGAACTTATCGTAGGTCATAGCTTCCACAAGTACGTCAGAGGTAGAGTAGGGCATGCCGATGAGGTCCAGATAACCCTGCAGGATTCCATTCTCGCCTGGAACTCCATGAATAGTTATGTAGCAGAAGTCTGGACGAACGTGATTTCCTTGCTCATCATCGAAAGTAAAGTCGTTTCTGTCCACACGGCTACGTGATCCGTTTGGCAAGATTGCCTCCCAGTGGCGAGCGTGAATTTCTACCTTATATATAATATAACGTTCTTTGTCCAAGAATGATTCGATGCCTGCAGCACTACGCATGCTGACATCGTGCTCGGAGGTGTCTCCTCCGCATACGATGGCTATGGTTTTCATTTTTCGTATTATATTTTCTTTCTCCATTTTTCTAAAAGTTTTGTCATGTCATCTGGTAGTGGTGACGAGAAATCCATCTCCTCTCCTGTGGATGGGTGTCTGAATCCCAGTGTTCGTGCATGCAATGCCTGACGTGGGCAGATTTCCATGCAGTTGCGTATGAATGCCTTGTACGAGGCAGTCTTCTCTCCCCTTAGAATCTGATCGCCCCCATATCGCTCATCGGCAAAGAGTGGATGTCCAAGGTGTCGCATATGTGCACGTATCTGGTGTGTCCTGCCTGTCTCTAAGCGACACTCCACCAGGGTGGTTGGTCCGAATCGTTCCAGTACTCGATAGTGAGTGACGGCAGGTTTGCCTATTTCGCTATCTGGTGGAAAGACTGCCATCTGCAGTCTGTCTTTGGGATGCCTCCCGATATTGCCTACGATGGTTCCTTCGTCTTCTGCAAAAGGTCCCCATACGAGAGCGTTGTAGAGTCGGCGTGTGGTGTGGTAGAAGAACTGCTTGCACAGGCTTGTCTTGGCTTCTGGAGTCTTTGCGATGACCAGCAGACCACTGGTGTCCTTGTCTATGCGATGTACGAGTCCCACTGTAGGGTCGTTGGCATCAAAGTCAGGACAGTCCTTCATATGCCATGCGATGGCATTAACCAGTGTACCGCTATAGTTACCACAACCAGGGTGTACCACCATTCCTGCGGGTTTGTTGATGACCATCAGCTGGCTGTCTTCATAGGTGATGTCCAGGGGGATGTCCTCTGGCACTATCTCCCAGTCTCGCTTTGGACGGTCGAGCACCAGTGTCACCACGTCTCCAGGTTTAGCCTTATAGTTGCTCTTTACAGGCTTACCTCCTACGCGGATACAGCCAGCCTCTGCTGCCTTCTGTATGCGGTTGCGGCTTGTGTCGCCCATGTGTATCATGAGGAATTTGTCAATCCTCATGGCACTCTGCCCTTTGTCAACCTCTATGCGCCAGTGCTCGTGCTCTTCTGATTCTTTGTCGGATGCAGTGTTCAACAAATCATCCTCTTCCAGTAACTCATCTTCCTCACTGATGAGTCTTCTCTCATCAGTTGTTACCATTCGTCTTCCTCTGTATCTGTCAGTATCGTGTCTGCGTTCTCCCAATCGTCGAACTCGTCTTCGTTCAGACCGCTGTCTGGTTCGCTATTGCCCACCACCAGCGTTACAGGAGCGTCTATGGGGATGCGTTCACCTGCACATACATTCCTTCCTCTGCATTTTACAGCCATTACCCAATCTTTGTCTCCTTCAGTGTATTCGTTGGGTCCTAATTTGAATCCCAAAGCTTTAAGTCTCGCTTCAGCCTCTCTGAGTGAGCAGTTGTCTGCAATATCAGGCAGAGTGATGGTTGGCGTCTGTGAGGAGTTTATGGTCAAGTATATCTCACGTCCTTCTTTGACGTGGCTTCCTGAGGCGGGTATTTGCTCCAGAACGGTACCTGGCGGCACATTTCTATTGTATGCGGAGTCAGTCCTGACGGGAGTCAGGTTTGCCAGTCCTAATTCGTATTCTGCATCAGCCACAGGCTTTCCTTTTACGTTTGGCACTTCTACCTCAACTCCATGATGCGTGAAGTGGTTCATCCAAAACCAAAGCCCAGCTACAGCCAATATGCTGACTATAACCATTGCTATGAGGTTTCCGTATACAATTGGACTGGTGAATTTGTGAAGAATATCCTTTATGCTCATTTTGTTTCTTTTCTGTCGTCTGGTGTTAGAGTGTTACTCTGTCTTAGATAGGTAGTTGTTGGATGTCAATCATCATAACCGCTGGCCCTGTTGACGATATCTGCTCTTCTGCTTGATGGAGCGAAGCAACCTTCTTTTCAAGCGATATCCCAGAACAGGGTGGATGTCTGGAAGTGAAGATGATGATGAATATGAAAGGAACATTCGCTTATTAAAGTTTTACAATTGTATTTTTTTAAAACAACTACTTATAGGCAAAGGTAGCAATAAAAACAGAAAAGAAGTAAAGTTGCCTCTACTTCTTTTCTTGTTTTAATCTTTTTTTTAAATTACTTGCCATGTCGTTCGTCAGACACAGTTAGTTTCTTGCGACCTTTGGCACGACGTGATGCCAATACGCGACGACCGTTAGCTGTGGTCATTCTCTGACGAAAACCGTGCTTGTTGTTGCGGCGACGGTTGTGGGGCTGAAATGTTCTTTTCATATTTTGCTTTCGTTATTTTGTTGTTACGCACTTTGTTTCGGGGTGCAAAATTACTCCTTTTTTTCTTCTTCTCCAAAAGAAGGACCGTGTTTTTTCGTCTTTTGCTTCTTACTTCTCTCATAATTTCATATCTTTGCACACCAAAATATGTAACTATAATACAAACAACTGCATTTTATGATTAATTCACAGGACATCAAGAAGGGCACCTGCATCCGTATGGATGGTAAGCTCTATTTCTGCATTGATTTTCTGCACCGCAAGCCGGGCAAGGGCAACACTATTATGAACGTAACACTGAAGGACGTGGTGAACGGTGGAGTTCTGGAGCGTCGCTTCAATATTGGTGAAAAATTGGAGGATGTGCGTGTTGAGCGTCGTCCTTACCAGTATCTTTACAAGGATGGAGATGATCTGGTGTTCATGAATAATGAGACTTTCGAACAGATCACAATTGCTCCAGGTCAAGTTAATGGTGTGAACTTCCTCAAGGAGAGCGAAAACGTGGAGGTTGTAGTGGATGCCAGCACAGAGACAGTGCTCTATGCTGATGTTCCCGTTAAGGTGCACCTGCAGGTGACATGGACTGAGCCTGGACTGAAGGGTGATACTGCCACCAACACCTTGAAGCCTGCTCGTGTGGAAACTGGTGCTGAGGTACGCGTACCTTTGTTTATTGAAGAGGGCGAGATTATCGAGGTTGACTCTCGCGATGGTTCTTACCTGGGTCGCGTGAAGTAAGCTGACCATATGATGAGGATGAGATTTCCTCATAATTATATACGAACGATATGGGCTGTACCCTAATGTGGGTACAGCCCATATCGTTTTTTTTTTTGACGATAGAGTCTTTCCCGAAGGCATAGTCGGTTTCGATGAGGCTCAAGTGAAAGTAATCTGCTGAGGGGAGAAAGGCTGATAGGGATCAAAAAGAACTACCCGTCTGCCGAATTGATATCTTGCTTGGGGCTGTTGAATGATTCGGGTTTTACAGGAAAAAGTTAGGATACTCACTTGTTTCCAACTTTGAAATATATATATCGTGGTGTGAAATATACATTTCAAAGTTTGGTATATATATTTCACAACGTGAAACGTTTGGGTCACGTATAATCCTCAGGCAAGCAAACTGGCTTATAAGCACAAGTAATGCCAGTGTTTGCATCCGAAGTTTCTCCTGGTCTATCGGATAAACCAAAATCAAACATTTGGAGCTAAGTTTATTTGGTAATTGTTGCCACCAAATGAAAAAATGATGCCTATTCCGAAAATTTGCCCCCCCCAGATGAGTATATGGGAAGAAATACGTAAATTTGTGGTATGAGAATGACGACTATTACATTCGGAAAAGCCAGAGTCCTTCTCTCTGCGCTCTTGTTTTTGTACGCGGGAGTGATTGGTCTGCAGGCCCAGACATGTGTGGGACGTGTGTGTCTTAAGAGCGGGTCGCGTCTGCTGTATGACGGTGAAGACCGTATGGAGATGCCAAGCAAGAAGCGTGACCTGCAGGTCTATCGTCGCTTCTTCTCGCGTGATTGCCAGAAAGACAAGCTACCCATGGGGCGTATAGATTCTGTGGTGGTATGGAACAGTGCCACTCCAGAGAGTGTGCGTATACTGGTTCCTTTGGAAGGCGTTGGGTGGAGTTGGCTCTATGCTGCCTGTTCGCGTTTGGAAGTGTACGTGTATGCGTCGCAAGGCTATTCGCTCAATGCACAGGGTGGTATCAAGGCTTGGCAAGGCAATAGAGTGTCTGCCTTGTTTCTTATCCCAGGCAAGACTGCCTGTGACTTTTATGTACGACAACCAGGTCAGAAGCCAGTCTGTCTGGGTGATGCGTATAAAAAGTGCGATAAAAGTTTTGTGCGTAAGCTTTGTCAGTATGCAGGGTTAAGCTCCGAACAGGAGAAGCGGATAATAGAGGAGGGTGAGACCAATCGAAGCGATGTCATCCTAAATGTGCTTGAGCTTATTGATGTAAACAAACCTAATCATAACGAGAAGCGAGACAATGAAGACAATCAGATTTTGGCTGCTATTGCTGACAGCCGTTGTGTTTGGACTGACGGCTCAGGCACGCAAGAATGATGATCCCGACATGCGTCATGTGCGACTGACGCTGAACGACGGCAAACAAGTGGAGGGGTGGATTCCCCGCAAGTACATGACCTGGACCACCGAGTATGAAGTGGTGTTGGCTGACAAACCCGACACCAAGAAGGGCAAGAAGTATAAGGCCGAGAAACTGCAGAAGATAGAGTGGCTCACACCAACCGAAGAACATCCCGAAGGTGAGGTGTGGGAACGCTGTCAGACGATTTATCGCTACCTGTTTAAGCCCGTGAAAGAAGAGTGCTTGCTGGAGTTGCTTTATCGTGGAGAGAATGCGTCAGTATATCACGCACGCATTTATCTTCCTGGAAATGGAGTGAATACAGGAGGCAGCTGGGCAACCTGGTACGCCTTGAAGCCAAACGGACAGGAGCGAGCGTTTTTGCTCTATAACGCCTCCACCGACATGGTGCCCATCATCAAGTTGTTTATCGAAACACAGTTCAAGGGCAAGGAAGAGTATGATGGACTGAAAGACTATATACAGGAATGGTGGAGCAAGGATAAGTCGCTTGCGCGCAAACAGGTGCATGACAGTCCTGCTATCTTCTCAAAACTCTATGATGAGTGGAAGTCGACTCAAGCGAAGTAACTTTTCTCCCTTACTTATACAACAGCAGCCCCACAGAAGAAAATCTGTGGGGCTGCTTTGTGTGTGAGGGGATAAAGACAATTGCGTTCAGCGCGTGGCTTGGCATACTCCTCGGAAGAATCCGATGCTCTCAGCAATGCCCATGAAGGGATTGTCCATGTCCTTTTCATGCTCCAAGCTCACGGAGCCTGTATAGTGGTACTTGCGAAGAAGCTTGATGAAACGTGGGAAGTCAATTATACCTCTACCCAGTTCTGCACGCTTGCCGGCTTTGGTAGGAGCCGTAACGTCCTTGAGGTGCATGTCGAAGACACGCTTGTGGTACTTGATATAATCTGCCAGTGAGTCTGATCCATAGCGAAGATTATGCCCGATGTCCAGGCACATGCCCATACGTTCATCGCGGTTCTTCACGTGGTTCCAGATGTCGGTTGCATCGGGATAGAGTGGCATGTCTGGTCCATGCAGGTGTATGGCCAGTTTGATATCATACTGCTTCACCACCTCTTCGGTGTAGTCCAAAAGGTCATAGTTAGGCACACCCACCAGAAGTTTCACACCTACCCGTTTTGCATATGCGAAGGCTCTGTCTACTTCCTCTTTGCTCTTCATGTAGATAGGACCGACAGCATAGCCTATGACACCATAGTTGGCTAATTTCTTGTGAAAGTCAGCTATCTGTTCTTCGTTGCTGTTGAGAGGCAGATGGAAATCCTTAATGCATAGGTAGTGCAGATCGAGGGTTTGCATGGTCTTGAGCGTTGTCTCCAAATTGAATTTTACAAAGGTGTAGCCTGCCATGCCCAGGTGAAACTCCTCCTCTGTCACAGGTTTTTTGATGGTGCTGTTGCTGGAATGTTTCTCAGATGTCCCCTTTGCCAATGTTTCTATAGGCATCGAGGCTATAGCCATGGTTGCTATCCCTGCCATTCCAGATTTGATAAAGTTTCTTCTTTTCATGATGAGTCCTTTAGGTTTGACTTCTTTTTTTGTTTCCCTTTGCAACAAAGTTACGCTTATTTTTGCAGGAAAAGCATGTGACCTGCTAAAATTTTACCATTCTGAGAGTTTTTCTACATAGTTCCACAACCTTTTGTAAAAAGGATGCTTGCATAACGTTTGCTTGTTACCTATCAGTATGAGTTTCATTCGGGCACGAGTGATGGCAACGTTCATCCTTCGTAAATCACGTAAGAATCCCACCTGCCCATCGCTGTTCGACCTTACCATGCTGATGAGGATGATGTCGCGTTCTTGTCCTTGGAATCCGTCTACCGTGTTGATGCTGATAAGGTTTCGGAAAGGTTTCCACCAGGGATCTTGTCTGATGAGTTGCTTCAAGAGTCTGACTTGTCCTTTGTAAGGACTTATGATTCCAACGTCAAGTCGTTCGTCGAGAATTCGATGTCTGCCTATACGTTCGAAATATTTCTTGAGTGTTTCCAATGCCAGGCGAGCTTCCAAGGGATTTTGTCTGCTCTGTCCGTCGCCCGAAACTTGTTCGGTATATTCTTCCTCTTGGGGTGTGTCAATCCATTCTATGGCTGTGTCCCAGTCCAAAATGCCCCTGTAACGTACCGATGGGTCGCTTTCCAGTTTTCCTTCGTAGAATTCTTGATTGGGAAACTGCATGATGGAGTCTGTCATTCTGTATTGTACCCCCAATAGTGAGACCGCTTCAGGATGGGCTTCTGCAATCACCTGCATCAGAGTCTTGTCTAATCCTCCTTTTTGAGCTTCTGTACTCTTGATGGTGGGTGGCAATTGGCAATGGTCACCTGCCAGTATAATCCTATCAGCCCTTTGCATTGCAACCCAGCAGGCAGCTTGGAACGCTTGTGCGGCCTCGTCGATGAAGAGTGAGGAAAAACGCTTTCCGAGTAATATGGGTGATGCGCTTCCTGTGAGTGTGCAGGCTATTACGCGCGCCTCGGAAAACAGAGACTCTCGTATTTGAAAATCAATCTCTGTGGCTTTGTCTCGTAATCGGGAAATCTTTTGATGACGGTTTTCTCGGTTGCCTTGTGCGCTGTCGTATAACTGTCTTATGGTTCTTCTGATAGCCCATAGCTGGCTGTAGAGAGGGTGGGCCTCGTAGCGTCGCTCATAGGTGTCGGCAAGCATCTGGTCGGTAACCCTTATCGGGTTGCCGATTCGCAGGACGTTTATCCCGTGCTCACTTAGTTTCTGTGCTATCCAGTCAACAGCCATGTTGCTTTGTGCGCACACCATCACTTGAGTCTCACGTTTGAGTGTCTCATAGATGGCTTCCACCATGGTGGTTGTCTTGCCTGTTCCTGGAGGTCCGTGCAGAATAGCGATCTCCTTGCATGCCATGACGTTGTTGACGGCACTTTGCTGTGTGGCATTTAGCCAGGGCATGACCAGAGGAGTGATTTTACGTGTATGCAGTGGTGAATGGGCATAGATGATGTCGCGCAAGAGTGCCAGGCGTCCTTCTTTGGCAGAGATGACTCTGTCGAGAGCCTCGAACATCAGACGGTAAGTATATTCGTCTAGATAGAGTTGTACACCTATGCGGTCTGCACTTCTTACTTGGCTGATAGCTCCACTTCCAGGCATACATACAATCATACGATTCCCTTCTACGTAACTTACCTGTCCGATGAAGTTCATGTATGTGATCATGTGCGATGCATCTTCTGAAAAGAAGCATACAGGTTTTCCAGGTTCGAATTGGTGTTCAATGTCTTGCCCTTCCGTCTGATATATTTCTAAAACAAGACTATCTTGGGAATTATAGTAACTGTTGCCAAGGTGCAAAGGAAACCAGCATAGCCCTCTCCGCACTTTTTTAGTTACTCCCATATTCTCGGTTTGCCTCTGAAATTGTTCGCGCTCATAAGTATATTCCAGTTCCAGAAGCCGTTTTTGCAGTGCCAATTCTTGAATCATGGATGCAAAAGTAGCAATTTTTCCTCTTGTCTGCTATGATAGCTTGGCTGTTTGAAGCGGATTTCTTAACTTTGCTTATATTATTATGGTATAAAAAAGAGATCGCCTATGAATACGAACAAGACATATGTGGCATTTGACTCACAAGGAGTTTTTGACCATGAACATAGCAATCTACATTCTTTCAAACAAATGCAGGAATGGCAAAGATTGTATCCCCTGAGGTTTAATTTCTTGAATATGCAGGATATAAACTTCTCGTCAATGCACGATGATCTGATAGATAGCCTTTTCAAGGTAAATTGTCTACGATTGATGGAGCAAGCCGATAATTTGCTGGTGCTTGCCAGTAATGTGATGAACGTGGAGAGTCCTACGCTGAACTGGCAGATAAGCAGAGCGGTAAATCGATTCAGATTGCCTGTTGTGGTGGCTTATGTCGGATTTGATAGCTTGACACAGGATTCAGTACGGGACAATTGGGCTAACTTGCCAAACAAAGTGAGAAAATATATTGGACTTGACAGCGCACGCATGGCTCATGTTCCCTTTACAAGCGACAAACTGGAGCGTGCACTGGGTTTCTTCTCTGTGAGGACAGGGACTTATCCCTGGAATTCAACCACCATATTCTAAGTTGTTTTACTTTTTTTCTTGAAAGCGAGGCGGTAATGAATAATAATAAAGGTTTGTACATCAAACGTATACAGATTGATGCTTTGTGGAGCGGAAGAAAAGGGATTGACTGGAGTCTGCGAAGCGATGTGAATATTCTGAGCGGTGTGAATGGAGTGGGTAAGAGCACCATCCTAAATCGTGTCATACGTCAGCTTGTTGGTATAGATCGCTTGGAGAAGCAATTGGATGGTGTCACACTGACTTTTGCTCCAGAGGATGCTGATAGTGTTGATTTTGATGTCATACGTTCTTTCGACCGTCCTTTGATGTCCAGTGATTTGCTGGGGAAGGTGGCTGATGCCCAGTTGCAGTCTGAATTGGATTTGCATCTTTATCAGTTGCAGCGTAAATATTTGGATTATCAGGTCAATATGAGTAACCGTATGGTTGACTTATTTACTCGCCAGGTACCAGATGCTCAAAAGAAAGCAAGCGAGATAGCACAAGAAAAAACGCACTTTATGGACTTGGTGGATAGCCTGTTTAAAGATACGGGTAAGACAATCTGTCGGGACTGTAATGAAATATATTTTCATTCGATGGATGAAGTAATTCCTTCGTATAAATTGTCGAGCGGCGAGAAACAAATGCTTATCATCCTGCTGTCTGTACTGGTACAGAACCGCAAACCGTATGTACTCTTTATGGATGAGCCAGAAGTCAGTTTGCATATAGAATGGCAACAGAGATTAGTGGCTTTGGTAAGAGACTTGAATCCAAATGTTCAGGTGATACTTACCACACACAGTCCAGCCGTGATTATGGATGGATGGGCAGATTGTGTTACTAACGTTGAGGATATCGTCATATGAACAGTCAAGACGGAGCAAGGATGCTTCTTGGGTCATCAAAGCAACCAATAGCAAGGAATACTATGGGGAAGAAGGTGAAGTACCTGCAGGACAGT
The DNA here is from genome assembly GCA_934394435.1 of uncultured Bacteroidaceae bacterium. Classification (GTDB taxonomy): domain Bacteria; phylum Bacteroidota; class Bacteroidia; order Bacteroidales; family Bacteroidaceae; genus Physcousia. The sequence continues at coordinate 29,879 of CAKRRN010000023.1, read as the reverse complement.
CTGACTTCAGACTATTTCTCCGCAGCCAATAAATTGCGCCCAAAATCATCCAGACACAGAATCATCGCTTATGTGGAGAGTTATGATGATGTATTCTTTTGGCGCTCCGTCTTACAAGAATTTGAGAATGAGTCATTCTATTTTGAGGTGATGCTGCCCAGTAGAACCACCTTGGAAAGAGGCAAGAAAACAGCTTTGATGAACCAACTTGGTCCTGGACTTGGTGAGTTTATGATAGCGTGTGTGGATGCTGATTACGATTGGCTCATGCAGGGTGCTACGGAAATAAGTCGTATGGTCTGCTCTAATCCACATGTGTTGCATACTTATGTTTATGCTATAGAGAACTACCAGTGTTATGCACCTAATTTGCACACAGCTTGTGTCATGAGTACCTTGAACGATAGAAGCGTGCTTGATTTGGAGGCATTCATGGAAGAATATAGCCGTATCATCTGGCCTTTGTTTGTCTGGAATGTGTGGGCTTATAGATATGGATACTTTCGAGAGTTCAGTATGAGTCATTTTGCTGATATTGTGACTTTTCATAATATCAGTATCGCAAGACAGTGTCAGGCTTCTTTAGATGCGCTTCGGCACAAGGTGAATAAGAGTGTAAGCTTTTTGCAAAGGCGTTTTCCACAAGCCCGTAAGTCATATGCTCCTTTGCGTGATGAATTGTTGAGCATGGGACTCACTCCAGAAACCACCTATCTTTATATGCAGGGGCATACGCTTTTTGATGGAGTGGTGATGCCACTTTTGACACCAGTATGTAATATCTTGCGTAGAGAACGTGAGCGGGAAATTACTCGTTTGGCCATTCATGAAACTCAAAAGCAAAACGAATGGTCAAGTTATGAACATAGTATATGTTCGGTTGACGTAATGTTAAAGAAGAGTTCTGGTTATCGCCAGAGCCCTCCTTATCAGTTGCTCAAAGCAGACATTACACGGCTGATGACAGAGGTTGGCCGGCAGAAGTAACGATCCATATTCTTTATGAGCCCACTCAGACAGAATACAACAACACTGTCTCCTGCTTGAATCTGTGTGTTTCCGTAAATCAGTTGCCCGACTCCATCTCGTACCAGACCACCTAATGTGACCCCCCGTGGAAGCCGTAAGTCACGTACAGGTTTTTCCGTCACAAGACTTCCTTCACCTGCCATAAATTCTGCTACGTCAGCATTTGCAATTGTCAGACACTTTACATTGGACACGTCTGTATCCAGCATCATTTGGTATATGTGGCTAGCAGCAATGGTCTTCTTGTTGATGATGGTTCCTATATCAAGTTTTTCTGCCAGTGACACATAGTCCATATTCTCTACTAGAGCAATAGTCTTTCTGACGCCCATTCGCTTGGCGGCAAGACATGCCAGAATATTGGTCTCTGTGTAGGGGGTCAGAGCTGCGAAGGCCTGCATATCTCGAAGTCCTTCTTCTGCCAGCATACTTGTGTCTCTTCCGTCACCTTGTATGATGCTGATATCAGGATCGTCAAGCATATCTGCAAATTGCCGACATCGTTCTTCGTCTCGCTCTATCACCTTCACACTTACTGAATCTGGCTTATCTTGTATAACGTGCAATGCTGTTAATCCTCCACCCATAATCATCATGTGACGTACCTCGCCATAGTCTTCCTTGCCAGTAATCTGAAGTATGTGTTGTACGTGTTTTCGCAAGGTCATGAAATATGCAATATCTCCTTGTATCAGACTGTCACTACCTCCTGGTATAATAGTGCTCTCTCCTCTTTTTATGGCAACTACATGGTAAGGTGTTTCGGGTCCGCATAGTTCTCTAAGCGGTTTGTCCAGTACCCGTGCTGTTTCTCGCAGCTTAATACCCATCATCACCAGAGCACCACCGTGTACTTCCCAGTATTGTCTTACACCAGGTCGTTTGATGCCATCCAAAATTTCCTGTGCAGCCAGACATTCTGGATAGATAATGCTGTCAATACCCATTTGCTGGAAGAAATCCTTGTATTCAGGACGGGTATATTCTGCATTATCCACACGAGCCACTGTCTTGCGACATCCCAAGGCATGAGCCAACATGCAGCAGGTTATGTTTCGAGTCTCCTCTGGTGTGACGCCAATGAAGAGGTCTGCATGTGGTACACCAGCTTCTTTTAGTCCATTGATGCTTGTCGGTGCTACATTGAGCGTCATCAAATCAAATTCTCCAGAGTTGGAGAGTTCTGCTGTACGTTCGGGATCTTCATCGATAAGTATGATATCTTGGTCTTCGCGCGAAAGCAGTTCTGCCAAGTGGGTACCTACGGCTCCAGCGCCTGCGATAACAATTTTCATAAGAGAGCTTTTTTGATTGCTTCTTTATCAATACCTGCAATATGATGTAGTTCGTTCACACTTCCGTGTTCCACAAAATGGTCAGGAAGTCCTAAACGAACAATCTTTGGTGAGAGACTATTGTCGGACATGTATTCTAATACAGCAGAACCAAGTCCACCTTTTAGTGCACCGTCTTCCACTGTTACAATTTTCTTGTATTTGTTTCCCACCAGCTTGAGTGTGTCTTCGTCAATGGGTTTCAGGAAGCGCATGTCATAGTGTGCCACGCTTTTGCCTTCTTTTTCAAGTTCCTGTATGACTTCTTCAACGTCGTTGCCGACAGGTCCAAGGCTTAAGACCGCCATGTCAGTTCCTTCGTGGATGAGGCGTGCCTTGCCTACAGGAATTTGTTCAAGAGGACATTTCCAGTCTGTATGCACTCCTCTTCCACGTGGGTATCGTATGACAAAAGCCCCCATGTTGGGTTGCTGTGCTGTAAACATGAGTCGTCTTAACTCACATTCGTCCATAGGCGATGAGATAGTTAGATTGGGAATCGGACGCAGGGCGGAGAGATCGAAAGCTCCGTGGTGTGTAGGTCCGTCTTCGCCCACAAGTCCTGCACGATCCAAGCATAGCACTACATTAAGTTTACATAGGGCTACATCATGGATGATATTGTCGAAGGCACGTTGTGAGAAACTGGAATATATGTTGCAGAAAGGTAGTAGACCCGCACTGGCCATGCCACCAGAAAAGGTTACAGCATGTCCCTCAGCAATACCAACATCGAATGTCCTGTCTGGCATTTCTTTTTTCATCGGAGTCAGTCCACACCCTGTTGCCATAGCTGGTGTCACAGCTACGATTCGTGGATTTCTTTTTGCCAGTTCCAGAATGGTGTATCCAAATACATCTTGATACTTAGGCGGAAGCCCGTCTGTGTCAGTATGTAAGCATTCTCCTGTTACTGGATTATAACGTCCTGGAGCATGATAAAGCGTAGGGTTTTGCTCTGCTGGCTCAAATCCTTTACCTTTTATGGTGTGTATATGCAGAAGTTTCGGACCTTTCATGTCTTTTATCTGCATGAGCGTGTTGACAAGTTCTATGACATTGTGTCCATCGCTCGGACCGAAGTAGCGGATGTTCATCCCTTCAAAAATGTTTTGCTGGTCAGTCAGCAAAGATTTGAGAGAATTGTTGAATCGCAGCATCCTTTGTCTACCTCTTTCGCTAAGTATGCCCCATCTTAAAAGCCTTTGTGAGATGCGAAACCTGAGCCAATTATAGAGCCTGCTTGTATGAAGCTGATGAAGGTAATGTTTCATCCCACCCACACTATGGTCAATGCTCATATTGTTGTCGTTCAGTATGATAAGAACGTTATTTGGGGTGGCACTCGCATTGTTGAGCCCTTCGTATGCCAATCCTCCGCTCATGCTTCCATCGCCAATTACAGCAACGACATGTCTGTCTGTCTGTCCAGTCTGCTGGTCAGCAACCGCCATTCCTAATGCCGCCGAGATACTATTAGAGGCATGTCCGCATGCAAAGGTGTCGTATTCGCTTTCCTCGGGTGACGGGAATGGTCGTAAGCCATGTAAACGTCTGTAGGTGCAGAATGCATCCAAACGTCCTGTCAGCATTTTGTGTCCTGCAGCCTGATGCCCTACATCCCATACAATACGGTCGTATGGGGTGTTGAACACATAGTGCAAAGCTACTGTTAGTTCCACAACACCCAAACTGCTGGCAAAATGCCCAGGATTATTTGCCAATGATTCTATGATGGCATAACGTAACTCCTGGCAGACCTGTGGAAGTGCTTCGCGTGGAAGTTTACGTAGGTCTGCTGGCAAATGTATGCCTGAGAGCAATGGTATATGCGTCTTGTCCAATTCTGTATCTATTTTGTGTCGTAATGCTTTAACCCCCAACCGACCATTAGACCGAAACTAAGAACCCGTTCCTGCTGTGAAGGATGGTTCTTTCCAATCCCTATTAGCCTTTCTTCCGGCATCTTGTTTCCGACCTTGTCTCGTCATAGCTCACTATGCCTTTGACACGCCTAAAAACAATCTACTCGAAATAATGAGTTGTAAGAATCGGAATCTACTGACCGATTTTGGTTTAAATGCAAAGTTAGGCAAAATCCTTGAAGATACAAATTTGTTTTGCATGAAAAGACTGATGAGTTAGTCCTTTGTCAAAGAAAGGTAAAAGAGCAGAATGGGGTATTCTATGGATTCTGATGCCCCCTTGGTTTCCTAATGTTATGGAAGCAAAGTGTGACTTCGTCTGAAAGGAATGGTTTCCTTGTCAGGAAATCTTTCCCCATTCTTTGCGGTCCGGATACTCTAAATCCAATTGGTGCTTGAGGCTTTTCCCCATAGGGCTACTTAATGTGGGGTCTGTGCGCAGTACCTCTGTAGCAGCATCACGTGCCCATTGCACCAACATTCCGTCTTTGGCAAGATTGGACAGACGCAAATGAAGTCCATCGCCACTTTGTTGTGTTCCTTCCAAATCGCCTGGTCCTCGCAGTTTGAGGTCTTCTTCTGCTATTTGGAAACCGTCTGTGGTCTCTGTCATCACTTGCATCCTGCGCTGCACATCGCTTCCTGCGCTACTGCCTGTTACAAGGATACACCATGACTGATTGCCTCCTCTGCCCACTCTGCCTCGCAGTTGATGAAGCTGCGACAGGCCAAAGCGTTCTGCATTAAACACGACCATTACCGTTGCACGAGGTACGTTCACTCCCACTTCTATGACTGTTGTAGCTACCAGGATTTGAGTTTCTCCGTGGCTGAAGAGGCGCATTTGCTCTTCTTTTTCTGCAGGCTTCATACGTCCGTGAACGAGTCCGAGCTTGTATTTGGGGAATACTTTCTGAAGTGTTTGGTATTCGTTTTCTGCATTGCGCAGAGCAATCTTGTCGCTTTCTTTTACCAGTGGAAAAACGAAATAAGCCTGACTACCTGCATCAATCTGTGTACTCACCGCGGAATAGAGCCGATCCAGATTGCTGTCTGGAATGTGGATAGTTCGTATGGGTTTCCTCCCTGGAGGCAGTTGGTCTATGACGGAAACATCCAGGTCACCGTAGAGTGTCATTGCCAGAGTACGTGGTATGGGGGTGGCTGTCATTACCAGAATGTGTGGGGCTATATGGTTTTTAATCCATAGACGTGCACGCTGTGCCACTCCAAATCTGTGTTGCTCATCAATGACGGCAAGTCCTAAACTCTTGAAGCAGACACTATCTTCAATAATCGCATGCGTGCCCACTAACATGTTCACCGAACCATCTGCCAATCCTTCTAATATCTCACGTCGTTTCTTACCCTTGACGCTTCCTGTGAGAAGTTCTACGTGGATGGGTAGGTTGCCCAACAATTCGCGAAAGGATTTCAAATGTTGCTCTGCCAAGATTTCTGTTGGTGCCATGATACATGCTTGGTGTCCATTATCAACAGCTAACAACATAACCATCAGAGCAACCAATGTCTTTCCGCTACCCACATCTCCCTGCAACAAACGATTCATCTGCTGCCCTTGCTTCATGTCATTGTGCATTTCGCGTATGACACGTTTTTGTGCGTCGGTCAGGCTAAATGGCAGGTACTTAGAGTAGAACTCATTGAAAAGAGGTCCTACGTGGATGAAGGGATGTCCCTGTCTGTTCTTCTTTCTTTGATTGGCATAAAGTTGAATGCTGAGTTGGATGAAAAACAACTCATCAAATTTTAGACGAGCCATAGCACTGGCCAGTTGGGCAGCGGAATGAGGATAGTGAGCCGAGCGAAGTGCCTCGTCTATGGGCATCAGCTTAAGATGGTCTCGAAGAGATTCTGGCAGAGTCTCAGGTATGGGTTCCTTCAGTAGGCTGAATAGTTTGTCCGTAAATTGCTCTATGCTACGTGAGGTCAGCCCCGAACGTCTCATTTTCTCCGTTACACTATAGTAGGGCTGCATACCCATGCGGTTTAGGGAGAGTGATTCTGCAGGATCTACATCTGGATGTGCGATGTTGATTCTTCCGTTGAAGTCGTTTGGTCTGCCAAATACAATGTAGTCACGGTCTAACTTTAAGGTGGATGTGATGTAGCGGATACCTTGAAACCAAACCAAGTCAATAAATCCTTCTCCGTCTGAGAAGTGTGCCACAAGGCGTGTCTTCCTTCCTGTACCGATTTGCTCAAAACTCATAATCCTACCTCGCAACTGCACGAAAGGCATGTCTGCTGACAGCTCACTGATACGGTATAACCTGCTGCGGTCTATATGCTTGTATGGAAAGCAATAGAGCAGGTCGTGCCATGTGCGTATACCCATCTCGGCCTGAAGGAGGGCTGCACGTTTGGGCCCTACTCCAGGAAGATAGGTGAGTTCGGTTTCTCGTAGGTCTTGCATCAGGATGAAATCAAAACAAGAGGGTTTCCTCTACTTATATATTGCCCAAGATTCCTTTGGCCAACAAAAGGTCTGATGGTGTGGTCAGTTTGATGTTCTCGCGGTTTCCTTCCACCAGAGTTATCTGATGCCCCATGGCTTCTATGACAGAGGCGTCATCTGTAAACCTGGGCGAGTAAGGCTGACTATATGCCTGACGTAGAAGAGATAGCCTAAAGACCTGTGGTGTCTGTACCAGCTTGTAGTTCTGTCTGGGCACGGTATGGCTGTTTCCATTCGTATCTATTTCTCTGAGCGTTTCCACTACAGGTGTCACGGGAACTGCTGACCCTGTCAGTTCAGCCTGCTGATAACAGTTCCTTAATGTCTCCTCTGAGACGAATGGTCTTACTCCATCGTGTATGCCGACAAGTGCTTCCTCGCAGTCTTTAGGTATGGTTGATAAACCGTTGAGAACTGAGTGAAAGCGTGTCTCTCCTCCAGGTGCGATCATTACCGTGCTCTTTAATTTGTGCGTTTTGCACAATTCTCTCCAATACTCATGCTGACCTGCTGGCAGTACCACGATGATGTGTATGCCTGAGAGTGCCTCGGCAAATTTGTCGATGGTGTGCATCAGCACAGGACGTCCATTCAGTAGGATGAACTGTTTGGGAATGTCGCCTCCCATGCGTAATCCTTGTCCTCCTGCCACCAATATGGCATAGCGGTCCATCATGATATCAACTGAGAGTAAATCATTCCGTCTCGTAGGGGAAGCGAGGCTTCTGGGCTTTTCAGCAGTTCCACAATGGCATAGCCAAATTCGAAGGCAGCTGCAGGGCCCTTTCCTGTGATGATGTTTCCATCAACCTCCACCAGATTGCCGGTACAGTGTGCTCCCTCCAGTTCGTGTTCGACTCCTGGATAGCATGTCGCTTTTCTGTTCTTTAGAATCCCCAAATGCCCTAATACCATGGGGGCAGCGCAGATGGCGGCAATGGCTTTACCCTGTCTGGCATGTTGACTGAGCGCATCGCGCAGGGCTGTACATTTGTCAAGGTTGGTGGCTCCTGGCAGTCCTCCTGGCAATACCATTAGGTCAACCTTGCTGAAATCTACTCGTTTCAGCATAAGGTCTGCTTGTACAGGAATACCATGTGTGCCGTTTACCATCAGACTGTCTTCTATGGATACGGTGTGTACATCCAGTCCTGCACGTCGCATAATGTCGATAGGGGCAATTGCTTCAATCTCTTCAAAGCCTGTTGCCAAAAATACGGTAATCATATATTATATATATAATGTGTAGATACGATAATGAATTGTATTTACCACAAAGTTAGAAAATATTTGGTAACTTTGCTCTTCCAATAGCTATATAAATATGGAAAATCCAATTAGGGTGGTCCTCTTTGGCCGGATTTTAGATTCGTCCAGACGTGTTTCTGTGCAGTGCTTGATGGATGCTTTGGAGCGTCATAACGCTCGCATAGAAGTGGATAAGACCTTTCTTGATAATCTGACTCAGAAACTTCATGTGCGCATGCCTGCCTCGGTGTGTGCTGTTGAGCGTGACTTCAACGCAGACCTTGTTATCAGCGTGGGCGGTGACGGTACGTTTCTTGAGGCTGCCAAGCGGGTGGGTGATAGTGGAACACCAATCTTGGGTATCAACATGGGACGCTTGGGCTTCTTGGCAGATTTCTCTCCATGTGAGATAGATACTGCGATAGATCAGGCTTGTCGGGGGCTATTGCCTATAGAGTCACGCAGTGTTCTTCATGTGGAGTTTTCTGCAGGAAAGTCACATGGGTATCCCTTTGCCTTGAATGAAGTGGCTGTGCTGAAGCGTGACGTAAGCAGCATGATTAGTATACGGGTGGAGATAAATGGAGAATATCTGACCACGTATCAAGCAGATGGACTTATCATCAATACTCCTACGGGTAGCACAGGTTATGCTCTGAGTGTAGGAGGCCCGGTCATGTCACCTATGAGCGATATCCTTGGCTTAGTGCCTGTGGCTCCACATAGTCTTAGTGCTCGACCACTGACGCTGACGGCTGATGCATGTATTAGCCTTTCTGTTGAGAGCCGGAATCATAATTTCCTGGTGGCAATAGACGGACGCAGCGAGTCATGTGAAGAGGGAGTGAGCCTGACCATACGGAAGGCACCGTACTGTGTGAATGTACTAAAGCGTTCTGGTGGATCTTTCTTTCGTACTTTGAGGGATAAATTGATGTGGGGAAATGATACACGTGCCCATGAATGTTGATTGTATGACAGAGATTCTGGTATTATAAATAACTCACTTCGGTCAAGGATGAGAAAGATAGAGCGAAGACAGTTACAATGGATTTGGCGAATTTCTGAGGGATTGCGCCTGCAAGCCGTGCTGAACACCTTGGTGGGTGTGGTGGGCGTTGCGGTTGACTTTTCCTTTATATACGCTTCTAAATGGGCTATTGATATTGCTACAGGTCGTAGCCATTCCTCTTTGATGCTCTCGGCATTCCTGCTTTTGGGTCTACTTCTGATACAGATCAGTCTTGCATTCTCGCGTAGATGGATTACTGCTATTTTGGGAGTACGTTCCCAGAATATCTTACAGATGAGATTGTTTACACATCTCCTAAACAGCCAGTGGTCAGGAAGCGAAAGGTATCATAGTGGTGACATCCTCAATAGAATGGAGCGCGATGTATATGACGTATCTGGTACGATTACCGAAACCATCCCGTCTGTCTTTTGCGTGTTGGTGCGCCTTGCTGGGGCTTTCTTCTTTCTTTGTACCATGGATGTCAAGCTTGCTTGTCTTATCCTATTTATCACTCCCTGTTTCGTCGTACTGAGTAGGCTTTATATTAGACGTATGCGAGCCTTAACAAAGGAAATCAGACAAACAGACAGCAAGATACAGAGCCTTGTGCAAGAGAGTGTGCAACATAGCATGGTGATTAAGACTTTAGAGCAATGTGATACGATGACTGGCAGACTTGGCCAGGAACAGAAAAGGCTCAGTGGTCAAGTGCGGAGGCGTACTGTATTCAGCAGCGTTTCCTCTGCCATGATTTCTATCGGTTTTGGCATTGGCTATCTGACGGCTTTTGTGGCGTGTGCCTATCGTTTGCAGGATGGACTGCTCACATACGGTATGATGGCTGCTTTCTTGCAGTTAGTGGGACAGGTGCAGGGACCTTTTCGCGAGGCACTTCGCTATGTGCCTGTTATCGTAAGTTTTATGACGGCTTGTGAGCGTCTTATGGAACTCCAGGAGATACCTCTGGAACCCACAGGAGAGTATGTGCGAATGGAAGGGACGGCAGGAGTCAGATTCTCAGGGGTTACCTGTGCATATGCTTCTGCTCAGAGGAATATTTTAAAGGACTTCTCTTATGATTTCCCTCCTGGAAGCATCACTGCGGTGTTGGGTGAGACAGGTGCAGGTAAAACTACTCTTATTCGTTTGATTCTGGCTCTTGTGAAACCTTCGCAGGGAAGAGTACAAATATATGATAAGAAAAATACGATAGAGGTTTCGCCACAAACCCGCAACAACCTCGTGTATGTGCCGCAGGGTAATACATTGCTCAGTGGTACAGTGAGAGATAACTTGCTCTTGGGGAACCCTAATGCTACGGAATCGCAGATGTGGAATGTCTTGCATTTGTCGTGTGCTGATTTTGTTAGGGAGTCTTCAATGGGACTGGATACTCTTTGTGGTGAGATGGGTACAGGACTAAGTGAAGGCCAGGCCCAACGCATAGCAATCGCACGTGCCTTGCTGCGTACGGGTAGTGTGCTACTTCTTGACGAAGCAACAAGTGCTTTGGATGTGGAAACCGAGAAGCAACTGTTGTGCAATCTGAGTTCGGAACAAAAGGGACGAACAGTCATTTGTGTGACGCATCGTCCTGCGGTGGTGGATTATTGTACACAGGTGCTCACATTAGAAAGATTGAGTTAAGTGGAACCTCAAAAAACACGATCCATTATATAGTATTTTTTTTTGATAGTTACCTATTTGCAATTATACCAAAAAGACTTTGAAAGATGAAACTGAGACTGACGTGTATTGTTGTTAGCTTATTGCTGTGTATTTCTTCATGGGCGCACACTCAAATCGCTAATATGAGAGTGCAACATGCTTGTGAACCAATGACTGTTGAAGACCAATCACCTTTGTTTAGCTGGTCTATGAATTCAGAGCAGTTAGGTGTAAGCCAGAAGGCTTATCGTATCATACTCAGAAAAAAGCACGAAAGCACAGTCTTGTGGGATACTGGAAAGGTAAAAGACCATGCTTCAACGGGTATTGTCTATTCAGGACAGCCTTTGGAAGCAGAATCTTCATATCAGTGGATTCTGACTGTATGGGACAGCAAGGGAAAAAAGCATCAGGCTGAATCTTTCTTCTCTACAGGTTTGATGAATAGTGGTCTGCAGGCATGGGAAGGTGCACAGTGGATAGGCTCTACCGCCAAGCGTCTTTCAGCTCCTTCTGATTTCAGCTATTGTATCAGAACTCGTTTCCGTATCGAACGTGGACACCAAGCTTCATTGCTGTTTGGTGCCAATGACTTCCGTTTGCGTGACTCATATCAGAATATTGATAATATGAGCGGAACAAATTACGTGCGTGTGGAACTGGATTTCCCTAATAGGAAAAGTGAACGGGTGGGAGCATTGAAGGTCTATCGTGTTGGTTATGCTACACAAGATAGAGAGAACGTTCCCCTATTGGAGGTTTCTGAAAAATCCTTTCCGCAAAGCAATATTAAGGATTTGCTGACGGAAGAAGGTACCTATAAAGAGCATGACTTGACAATTTGTATAGAGACAGGCAATATATCATTTCTGATAGACGGACAGGCACTGACAGTTTGCGGAAATGGATTTCCAGGTCATCTACAACCCCTCAAGGACAATCAAGGAAACATAGCGGAAGTAGTGACTATAGGTCAGTGGGGAGGGACACATGACTATAATTCCTATCCTAATCTGTGCGAGGTAGGTTTTGCTGCCATGCCCAAGAGTAAGGTCGTATATATGGATTACAAGATTCTGGATAGAGGTGCTTCTGAGGATAACGTGGTTTTCTCGCCTGAGCAATATAAATGTTTTGCTTCGCTGCCGTGTGTGGATGTCAAGGGTAATAGCATTCATGTGGATAATCCAGAGACGTCTGTACGCATGGTTCATGCTGATCCAAGTCATGGATCGTTGACGCAGTTACGTTCTGTGTTTAATATTGATGGAGAGGTCAGCGAAGCACGGCTGTACGTTACAGCTATGGGGGCATGTGAGCTACATATGAACGGAAGACTTGTTTCGCAGGATAGATTCATTCCAGGTAGTTCTCAGTACCGTGAGGTGCTGGGGTATGCATCATACGATGTCTCTTCTTTGCTTCAGAAGGGTGAAAATGCCATAGGAGCCTTGTTGATGCCAGGGTGGTATACGGGTAATATGTCGTATACCACACGCAATTATAACTTCTGGGGTGATCATGAAGCTTTACTTGCCAAGCTTGTTGTACGTTATGCAGATGGTAGACGTTATGTGTTCGTTTCGTCACCAAACACATGGAAAAGCTGTAATGAAGGTCCTTGGCGTTATGGGTCTTTCTTTAATGGTGAAGTTTATGAAGCTTCTAGAGAAACAGCTATGCGCGGATGGACAACAAAAGCATATCGCGAAGGAGAAGCATGGAAGCGGGCAGAAGTTATTGCCATGCGTGATTGGCAGAAACCTCGTATAGAGGGTCGCTATGATAGGGCTGTAAGGTTGTGCCAGACATTGGATGCGCAGAGAGTTACTCCTGTTCACAGTGCTGATGGTCATACATATACGTATGATATGGGAGTCAATATGGTGGGTGTTCCAGAAATTACTTTCCCTAAAGGGGTTCTTCACAAGGGTGACACGGTAATCATACGCTATGCAGAACAGATTTATCCAGGACTCTATAAGGAGGGCGCTCAATCAGAAGACGAAAAATGGTATGCTGCAGAATATGGTCCTCAAGGAAAAAACATCGCGGGTCGTATATTGCAAGCAAATTTGAGGGCTGCACTTGTGACGGATTTCTTTATTGCTGACGGAGCAGATGAGGTCACTTATAGCCCACGAACCACTTATCGTGGGTATCAGTACATTCAGATTACCTTGCCTTCGCATCAAGGAGCTTTGCCTTTGAACTCCATAAAGGGACTCGTACTCTCTTCAGACTCTTTGCCTACGGGTATTTATCATGCGGAGACTTACGATGAGGTCACAGGCAAGTTGGCAAACCAACTTTTTAAAAATATACAACGTTCCCAGTTGGGCAACTTCTTTACATTGCCCACTGATTGCCCCCAGCGTAATGAACGTATGGGATGGACGGGTGATGCGCAAGCTTATACTCGTACAGCTACGTATAACAGTGATGTGTATGGATTCTTCCGACAGTGGATGCGTTCGTTACGTGCAGACCAGAGTGCAGAAGGAGGGATAGGGTCTACTATACCAGAGTATACTTGTGAAAGACCTACAGGATTTCCTGATGGCACTACTTGGAGTGCAGCAATCTGTATGGTACCCTGGCAATTATATTCTCAGTATGGCGACAAGAGAATTGTTGAGGATAATCTGGACGCTATGGTGCGCTGGCTCAATGGTATGGCATCTTACCCCATGGACAATCGTTTCCCACACTTGTCAAGCAAGACTTCTGGTTTGGCAGATTGGCTGGCTATGGATGCCAGAACCCCTGCTGACCTGGTGAACAATGCCATTTATATATATATGATGGAGGTGACAGCAATAATGGCAGATGCGGTTGGTCGTACAGATATCTGCCGAATGTTAAACGAGAGGCACGACAAAGCCAAACAGGAATGGAACGAGTGCTATGTGGATGAGGCAACAGGGATGACAAAGGCAGCGGATGGTACCTTGGTTCACTCACAGAGTTCGTATGCAACACCAATCAATTTTAATTGTTTCTCAGATAAAAACATAAAGCGTGCTGAGCAATGGTTAGCTGTCTTGGCAGAGCATCCAAGCCAGAGTGGTAATGGAGGAATGAGCTTTTCGGACTACACTATCACTACCGGTTTTTCTGGAACTCCCAATATCTTACCCGCATTGAGCCGTACTGGGCACTGGGATGAGGCTTATCGCATGTTTTGCTGTACGGACTTCACATCATGGCTTTATCCTGTGTCGCATGGAGCTACTTCTATTTGGGAACGATGGAATGGATATGAGTGTGCCTTTGGAAAGCATCAAGAGAATACAATGAATTCCTTCAATCATTTTGCATTAGGCGCAGTGGGACAGTGGATGTATGAATACCAGTTAGGTATCGTCTCTGGGTCTGATGGTGGTTATAGTCACTTCATTCTGCAGCCCACTTCGTCTGCTCCTTACAAATCGCTTTCTGGTAGCTATCGTTCTTGCTATGGTGATATCAAAAGTGAATGGACCGCGGAAAAGGAAGGCACGATGCAGAGTTTCCAAACTACCGTTCCTGCTAACACTACGGCAACACTTTATCTGCCTATGAACGCAACTCGTTACCGTTCAGTTCGTGGCGTAAGATTTATAGGTGTCTGTTCTCATTTTGGCAGACAAGTGGCTCAGTATGAGTTACAGTCTGGAATACATAGTTTTGTACTCGTTAATGGAGAAGTGAGAGTGGAGTCGAAATGACGAGCTATGTACTAAGGTCTTTTTTTGTGTGAATAGAGATACGAGAACGGAGCCTTCTTAAAGATAAAATACAAGCCGTATCATTACTCATTAATAGAGTTTGATACGGCTTGTTTTATTCTTGCAGTTAAGAAAACCTATTCCCAAGTGCATGGTAATGATGACAACTGCATAAGCAGGGTTTTTGCAAGCCTGCGGTGGCCCTCAGAATTAGGGTGCAACTGATCTGTCTTTTCGTTGCAAAAGTATTGCCAGTGATAAGGCATGGTTGGAAGTAAACCACTGAGTGAGAAGATGTCGATAACGGGTACTGCCCACACATGTGCCGCCTCTTGAATAACCTTTACGTAGTCGTCTAAGTATAGATTTTGCTCGTTTCGGTAGTCTTCGCTTGGCTGTCTATTTCCTTTTCCGAAGAAGGCATATCCTCTATGAAGAGGTGTCAGAAGGATAATCTGTTTGGTAGGGTAGAGACTCTTTATGTGATTCATGGCTACATTGATTCTGCCCCGTAGTGTGTTTTGTTCCATACAGAGTGTGCGGTGCATGCGTGTGTCTCTGAAATCTCTTCCTTTTCCTCTGTCCACTTCCTCTGGTTTCTCTACGAACCAGTTGCCTAAGGGTATGTCTTCATTATAGTCGTTTGTTCCAAGGAAAACGATGATTCCGTCTACGTCTTGTCCCACTTCCTTGTTCATCTTGTCTGTAAGCCCTATGGCATGCGTCCAGTCGTATCCGCTAACAGCATATACAAGGGGGGTGCTGTGAAGCCAGTCTGACAGATATTGCCAATAGTGGATAACCTGCCCTCCACCTTGATTAGGATCCGTCACGGAATCTCCAATATAGGCAATTCTCTTGCCATACCAAGGGTGTGTAATAGCTGTTTCTTGGGTGTCCTTCTTTCCTTTTGCCCAAATAGTGCTTGAACAGATGCCTATCAATAGCAAAAACATTGTACATCGAATGTAATTTCTCATGATAAGGGTCGTTTGAAGTTGATATGTTTAGTTCTCTTACGACACAAATTTAGGGCATATTATAATACGAATGGATGATTATTCATATTATTTTTGCATTCTATTGTAAAAAAGTTTGTTTGAAGTTAAATCCAGCAGGAGACCAAGCCTTATTTTGAATGGTGGGCATTATTTATTAAAAGTGATGGAGGCTGTGTGCTCTCCTTTTCCAATGCCGGCTTTTTGGTATGTTCTTTTTTTCTTTAGGATGTGGTTAAATATGCTAGCTTGGTCTCCTCTGGTAGTTATTCTGACATTTGGTCTTTTAACCCTTATTTCGCATGTCGTGGCGCTCGCGCGTTCATGGTGACATTGCTTTTTATATATGAATTAGAAACTATTTGCTTTATTTCTGATGCAAAGATAATATTGATTTTTAGGTGTGCAATATTTGCTGCTATTATATTACTCTTATATTTCTATATCCTAACTATAAAAATAGTAATATAACAGCAAATTACATAGTTTGATTTAATAGTTTAATAGTTGCGATTTTAGTATAAAATATAGGTCTTTACCCCTGTTGTTAACCCAAATCGCTCATTGTATTCCAATTTATGTGAGTCTTTGTTTTGAGTAATTTGCCTTCTGACGTGTCGAAGGCATAGTGGGCTATGTGGAGAGAAGCTTGGAAACAAGATACCGAAAGAAAGGCTGGTAGGGATTGGAAAGAAGTATTCTTCAGTAGGAGCGGACTCTTCGTTTCGGTCTAATGACCTGTTTAAGGTTATCGGGTGAGCTGTAAGGTCCCCTTGGCTTGTTGGGTGAGCCCTAAATTGGGTAGTAGAAATTTAGTGGGGATAGCCTATTGAGGACAACAGTTTTTTTTACGTAAGTAAGAAATAAATGGTAAGACCGTATAGCAAGTAATAGGTAATTATCGCTGCCCGCTAAAACTCAAAATGAAGACTCACATAAATCGGAAAACAATGACCGATTTGGGTTTTTATAGATGTCTAATCCTTGGTATGCCACTGGTATAGGCAAGCATATTACCAGTTCCGTCAGTACCCAGTTAGGTGGTACTGGAGTTTCAGTAGGCTGATACTCCAGTACCAAGTATATAAAACTGCAGTACCACATAGGTAGTACTGGATACGATATTAGACAACAATCTCTGTAGTCCTGTCTCTGCGTATTAGAGCGATTTTTATTGATTTCTGTAGATACGTAGTTAGGAAGTCATACGTTGTTTTTTTTCTTTAGGATGTACCCTTTCCGGTTGACGTTTACAATTTCAAACGGTAGCGTACGTAGCACAACCCTAATATTGGAAACTAATGTGTTGATTTTCGCATTTGTACTTTCGTTTGCATTCTTGTAACTGTCATCGTTGAGTACCTGTGCGAAGTCTTCCTTACTGATAAAGTTGTCTTCTTGAGTTGTTAGATGGTTTAGGATGAGAAGAATCTGCTGACGGCATCTTATGCGTGTGTCTTGGTAGATTAGTTCTCCGTGTGGTAGGTCTACATAGAGAGGGAATTCCTCTCGCTTTTTCTCGTCCTCTATTTCTACGGTGTTTGGGGTGTTCTCCGTGGGTTCGGATAATGTCATAAGGGTAAGGCATATGCAACAGGGCACTAACACGGAGAATATTGCTGTGTAAACAGCAAAGAGGGTCGACATGTTAAACAACTCGGAGGCTACTCCGCTTGCGTAGAATAGGGATATAGCGGCACACAGTATTATCAGTGCCAGTGTGATAATGCTGAGTACCCTTTTCCAACGTATTAGTTGTTGAGTGGTATGCGATTTTGTCGTATGTTCTCTGTCCATTTTTAGGTTGTTCCAGTCCTTTTTTTGGGGGGCAAGGGTGTATTGTCAATGCAAGGCAGACTATCTGAGTTTATGTAGAAAAATTACAGGGTTGTCTGTCGCGTGCATTCCCTTTGATGTGAATGTCTTGGCTTCATATGCTTGTTCTATCTGAAGTATAGCGTATGCTGGTAGGATGCTTGCCAGTTTTCCCTCTTGTACACAAAGTGGAGCGCTGAGGTATGGAAATTTTGGCTCAGGGTTATTCATTATTGTGAAACTTTGGCTTGTACCAATTGTGTTACTTCGTGTGATTATGTATGAGAGTCCACATTTTCCGAATAATTCATATCCGATATATTCCGACTCTGCTGTGCTGTAGTAGAGTGATATGTTTCGTACTACAGGCTTATGCTTGGTCATTTGTGCCAACTCATCGAAGGTGTACTCTTGGATGTTTTGCGGTAATTGTTCTGGAGTATTGAACGTGTATGATTTCAGGGTGTGTATATTTCCTTTGTCAAATACTTTCACTTTTGTGCAGAATGGATCTGTAACATATAGCTTGTCATCATGTTGACCTATGAATGGTCGGTATGTTGCAGGTATCAATGATTCTGTACGTTCAAACGGGTCTGATTCGTGTATGATGTTTTGCGAAGCAATATCATAGGTAATGAAATTGTTCATGCGCCTATTGGTATTTCCTGATGCCAGTATGATAGTTGAGTCTGGCAGGATTCTGAAGTCCAGGTAATAATCGTTTAGTTTGAAGGTATGTACATGCTTTCCTTGGAGGCTGTATTGTTGTATTTGTTGCTGTGGTCTGCATAATACAAATATGCCAGCATCTGTTATGTCGAAAGCGTCAGCTGTGACGTATTGCTCTTTTCCTGTCCCCATGCTATCTAAGACGTTTGTGAAGTGTCCTGTGTTGGAAAATGTGAAGATACGTCCTGCTGAATCAAGTATATATATATTGTCTCTATGGAAACGTATGTCGCGTACTTCTGACAGCATGGGCGATGTTACAGAATCTAATTGTATGTAAGAATAGTCTGTAATAAAACTGTCAGCAGATAGGTCTTGCGTTACGTCCACACTGGTTGTCAGTACACTTCCTTTTTCCTGTTGCGAGCATGCCGCAAGCAGAAGGAGTAGTATAGAGATAGTCAGTATGGTAGTTGTCTGTTGCATTCTATTTGGTTGATAAACAAAAGAGGCGCGTCTCTTGTTTGGCGCGCCTTGTTTTAGTTCCCTATTTTTTCGTAGAGGTCGCTACAGGACACTGGTCGGAAAGAGGCTTCTCCTCCTTCTTCGTAGTCAAGTCTGCCATCTATAGTAACAAACCCTGCAGCGTCAGCTTCGAGTGTCGTGCCGTCTGTTAGGCATATTTTTTTGCCTCTGCCAATGAATACGGTGCATTTTGATTCCCGTACCATCCAGGTTGTATTTGTTTCGTTGCCTGTCAAAGCTTCAACATTCTCTATCAGCAATGGGTTGGTTGTGTTGGCCTCGTCATTGCAGAATGCCTGGTATTCTCCGTATGACCACATACCGCCTATTGTAGCTGCGCAAGCCATTGTTGCCCATATCGAGGCTTCTGTTTTCTTCTTCATCTTTTTTGTTCTTCTTTCCTGTTATTCCTTCTTTTCGCCTCGTTCCTAAATTGTGTGTTTTCCACAATTTTGCAGCTAAATAGCATGGCGTGGATGCGGATGATATACTTTCTGAGTGTAAAGTTATGGCTTTTTGGGGAAATAGGCAAATGTTGCTTCTCTTTTGTGCTTGTCTGGTAATGATTTTTCTCGTAAAACGCGTTTGTGTTGTGTTTTATTCGGATGAAAAAGACCTGTTTTCCTTCGTTCATAAATCCCAGTTAGGTGCCTTCCATAGTGTGATTTCTCCTGTCTGAAGACTTTCTGGAATAGATATGATTCGCTGGTTGCTGCTTCCTCTGAAAAGGATATCTTCGTCTCGTTCGCTGATGCGAAACGGACCATCTACCAGCACATCTATGTTTTCGAGCAGTTTTCTTCTGCTCTCGTTCTTGATGATCTGTTCGTAAAGAAATCCAGTGTAGCACCAAATGCTTTTCTTGGATGACTTCTTGATGAGGGTTGCCAGTTCGGCAAAGGCGTCTGCCTGGTAAAAGGGGTCTCCCCCCGTAAATGTGACATCGGCAAAGGGATCGGCAAGAATCTCGTCAAGAAGTGCTTGTGTGGTCATATCTGTCCCGCTGCCAAATTCCCATGACTGGGGATTGTGACACTCCGGACACTGATGGCGGCATCCCGCACAATAGATACTTGTGCGGAATCCCGGACCATCTACAGTTGTGTCGTGTAGTACTCTTAGTACGTTAATTTTCATGTATCACTCGGTCATTGAGTTCTGAAAGCTTGGCTTTGTTCCATCGGTCGGTAGTACCAACCAGATAGCCCGTAATGCGTTGCAGACGATCTATGTTGGTGCTTCCGCACTTAGGACATTTGGTTAGATGCTTTTCTGCATTCTCGTAGCCGCAGTCCATACAGCGGTTGCGTGTGTGGTTTACACTTCCATATCCAATGTCATATTTGTCCATCATATCCACAATTCGCATTACTGCTTCAGGATTGTGGGTAGCGTCTCCGTCTATCTCTACGTAGAAGATGTGTCCGCCGCGTGTCAAGTCGTGGTATGGGGCTTCTACCTGTGCTTTGTGTAGGGCGGTGCAGTGATAGTAGACGGGCACATGGTTGCTGTTGGTGTAGTATTCTCGGTCTGTGATCCCTGGCAGTGTACCGAATTGCTTACGGTCAAATTTGGTGAAGCGTCCGGAGAGTCCTTCTGCGGGTGTACCTAAGATACTATAATTATGTTGGTATTGCTCGCTAAACTCGTTGGCTCTGTCTCGCATGTAGGATACTATCTTTATGCCGAGCTCTTGTGCTTCTTCGCTCTCCCCGTGATGCTTACCAACCAGTGCAACCAGACATTCTGCCAGTCCGATGAAGCCGATACCCAGTGTGCCTTGGTTAATGACAGAGGCTATTGTGTCGTTAGGCTTGAGGTTCTCACTTCCTATCCAGAGTCCTTTCATCAACAGGGGAAATTGCTTGGCAAAGGCTGTTTTCTGGAATTCAAATCGGTCATGTAGCTGCTGGGCTGTAATTTGGAGCAGATTGTCCAGTTTTGCAAAGAATGCGTTGATGCGTTCTTGTTTGTCTTTGATGCCCATGCATTCAATAGCTAACTTAACAATGTTGATGGTGCTGAAACTTAGATTTCCGCGACCAATACTTGTCTTGGGACCAAATCTGTTCTCGAATACACGTGTGCGGCAACCCATCGTGGCACATTCCCACTTGAAACGTTCGGGGTCATCTGCCTTCCAATTCTCATTTTGGTTAAAGGGAGCGTCCAGATTGATGAAGTTCGGGAAGAAACGACGTGCGGTTACTTTGCATGCGTATTGGTAGAGGTCGTAGTTTCTGTCTGTAGGCAGATAGCTCACTCCGCGTTTCTTCTTCCATATTTGTATGGGGAAGATGGCGGTTTCTCCGTTGCCAACACCCTCGTAGGTACTGCGCAGAATCTCTCTGATGACACAGCGTCCTTCTGCACTGGTGTCTGTCCCGTAGTTGATGCTGCTGAATACCACCTGATTACCACCACGGCTATGTATGGTGTTCATGTTGTGTATGAATGCTTCCATTGCTTGGTGTACCCGACCAACTGTCTTGTTGATGGCGTGCTGCTTGATTCGTTCACGTCCTTCGAAACCAGCCAGAGGTATGTTGAGATAGTCATCAATGGGGGCATGGTATAGTTCGCTGTAGTCTTCTGCATTCAAGTCTTCCAGTACTTTGACTTCTTCTATGTAGGATGCGCGTACGAAAGGTGCCAGGTAGAAGTCGAATGCAGGGATTGCTTGTCCGCCGTGCATCTCGTTTTGGACGGTCTCCATGCTGATACATCCCAGTATGCTGGCAGTTTCAATACGCTTAGCAGGACGGCTTTCACCGTGACCTGCCTGGAATCCGTATTTGAGTATGCGGTCGAGTGGATGCTGTATGCAGGTGAGTGATTTCGTTGGATAGTAGTCCTTGTCGTGAATATGCAAGTAGTTGTTTTTGACTGCTTCACGAGCATCATCGCTCAATAGATAGTCATCTACGAAAGGTTTGGTTGTCTCACTCGCAAATTTCATCATCATTCCAGCAGGCGTATCTGCGTTCATGTTTGCGTTTTCGCGCGTTACGTCGTTGTTTTTGATGTTGATTATTTCCAGAAAGATATCCGTTGTCTTAGCTTTGCGTGCAACGCTACGTGCGTTGCGGTATTTGATATAAGCCTTGGCTACATCCTTGCGCGAACTTTTCATCAGTTCGTTCTCCACCATGTCTTGGATGTCCTCCACGGTCATCTGTGTCTTTCCTTTCATGGAAATTCGGTCTGCAATTTGGCCTATCAGTGCCTCGTCTTCACCTTGTTCTGTGGTGAACATTGCTTTGCGTATTGCTGCAGCTATCTTTTGTTCGTTGAATCCAACGATACGTCCGTCTCTTTTCTTTACAGTCTGTATCATAGGTGGTATGTCGTTTGTTTGTGTTATGCTTTAAAGTAAGTTGTATCTTGTCGTGTGACTCGCATTCTGGATAAAAACAATGCGAGGTCATTCGCTTGTTTTGAATGACCTCGCAAAGTTATGTAAACGATTGCTAATACGCAATAATCTTATGCAAGAAATTGTCTAATTTTGGTATCTTTTCTTTTGCTTTTCTTTTTAAAGTTTTCTATATCAAATCATAAATGTCTGATATTCAAAGCTATTTTTAGTTGACTTAAAGAAAAAGTTTTCCAAAATGTTTCTTGTTGTTATGAAAGGTGTGTAATATCAGAACGTTACTGCTTTGTTATACCTACTTACGAGCAGACCATCGTTTACCAGACCGTTCCATTTCATGTTCTTGCGTGCCTTGAAGGTGATGCGCATGAGTTCGCAGTTACCCTCCAGCAGGTTTTGCATGCCCAGGTTGACAAAGGTGGGGTAGAGTGCCTTTTGCCCGTTGGTGTGTAGTCTGTCATAGGTCATATTATACATGTCCTTTACGCTCAGTGGTTCCACGCCTATGTATTCCAGTTCTGTGGCGTCATAGGGTAGGCACATGCTAAGTGCGTTTACGTTTTGCAGGTCCTTACCTTTTACGGTCAGAGTTACAGTCTCGCCTGTGTTGTATTGCTTCTTATCAGCTTCAACGGTTACAGATCCTTTAAGTTCGCCTTTGGGTTCACCGTAGATTCCACCTTCGAGTTCCGTTGCAACGGCACTGATGTCAAAAGCATCAATGAGCCCGTTACCGTTTAGGTCGCCCTTGCTGATGTATCCAGCGAAGTCGCCGTCTCCTTGGCGCAGTCCTGTGTAGTTCATATAACTGGTCAGGTCGTTCTCGTCAATTTTGCCGTCTTGATTGATGTCTCCTGGGATGTACCAAGGTGCTCCGGGTTGACGGAAGATATAGATTTGGCTGCCGCTACCGAAGTCTCCTACTGCAGAGGTAACATGCAAGCGTACGTAACGCCATGCTTTGTCCACGTAGGGGATTAGGTCGAAGTCCTTTTCTTCTCCATTGCGTTTCCAGTCAAACGCTCCGGCATCGGTCCAGTTCTCTCCGTCCATACTTAGGCTTATGCTTCCCTTCAGAAGCGTTCCATTGCCAGCGTCGGGTCTTGGAATATAGCGTAAGCTTTCCAGATGGCTCACACTACGTGTGTCGATGGTGAGGTCGAATGGAACGGCCTTCTGGCTCCATGCCGTGTGCCATACACTTCCTTCGTCAAAGTCAAACAGATGTCCTACTTTCTGACCAGGCTGGTTTGCACACGTGGTGGTGCCCCTCATGTTATGGATGGCATATTTGAGAGGATCTTCTGTGGTGGTGGCATATATGTCTGTCCATTCTGACTCTCCTTGAGCGTTCACGGCTCGTACTTTTATCTCGTAGTCGCTTTTGGGTTGAAGCCCATCTATTGTGTAGCGTGTTTGCTGAATGGTGGAATAGATTTGTCCTTCAAACTGTAGCTCGTAATAGTCTGCACCCTGTACGGCATCCCATGATGGGGTGAGCGTGTAAGCCTGTAAGTCTTCATCGGTGATGCGGCAAGTAGGCTTGGTGAGAGGCTCTTTGCTCTTCAGAAGATGGCTGGTGGTATCAATGTACGCCTGTGTCTCAAGTGTAATCTCGTTTTGCGTTACATTTGTCTTGTCGATGTTTACCATTAAGGCAGATACCTTGCGATAGGTGTCTTCGCCCATTCCGTAATAGTAAGAGTTGGGAGTCTGCTTCCAGGAGCTGTAGTCATCAGTGCGAGTGAGCGTCTGTTTGCGTCCTCCTACCTTTACGGTCAACTTCTTTGGTTCCTGTTTGCAATAGATGCGTATTTGCGTGCTCTTCTCGTGTGTGAATCCTTCGTAGGATCCTGTTGTCTTTTGGATGTTGACACGAACCTGTCCTTTCTTGTCGGATGACAGAGTGAGGGTTGTGCGTGCAGCCTCGTCATGCAAGTATGCGTCTGTGCGTCCGTCATCGTCATATTCTGTAAACGAACTGTTGCCTTGCAGGGTGGGGTAGATGTCGTAGCAGCGCAGTGTAGAGTCTATTTCACTTGGATTGTTGGTGGGCTTATGTGTCGGTACGATGGCTCCCAGGCGTACCAGCACAGGCAGTTTCCACAGCGGAGCTGGGAAATCATTGATGATGCGTCCACCCTGATATACTTCTCCTGTGAAGTAATCCATCCATTTTCCTTGAGGCAGATAGATACCGTCACGTACGTCGTCACCGTTTTCCTTCGCGCGCGTTTCCTTATATATAGGTGCTACGAGTACGTTGGGTCCGAACATAAACTGATAGTCAGCGCGTGGGCTACGTGTGTAGTCATTCTCTTCTTCCAGCATCATGGCACGCATCATGGGTTTCCCATCCACAGCCTCGCGTGCTATACTGTAGGCATAGGGAAGCAGTCTGCTCTTGAGCTTCAGATAGTAGCGGTTGATGCTTGCGGCTGGTTCACCCAGGGCTTGTGGGTATTTGGGGTTGCTGCCCCAACCGTCCATGTTGAGTTGCATGGGGGTGAAGGTCTTCCATTGGAAATCACGTACGTTCACAGGTATGTTCTTTCCTCCGAAGATACCATCCATGTCACTTGTTATGTTCGGCTGTCCCGAGAGTCCGCTACCGATGTAGGTGGGGATGTGAAAACGGATATATTCCCACTGACCTCCTGTTTGGTCGCCAGACCATATTGTTGCGTAGCGTTGTGTGCCAGCCCATCCGTCCAGACTTATGATGAAGGGACGTGCCTGATTGCCATAGTAGGGCATTACCTGTGCTACGTCTGCCACACCATTTAGTCCGAAGCTATAGCCAGCTCCTACCCATGCCACGTCTGTTTTTAGCACTCTTACACCAGCGTCGCGCACTTCTCCCACAATGTCTCTTTGCAGCAGTGCTTCTACGCCTTCCTTAGGATGCAAGTCGCTCTGAGTCCACAGCCCTATCTCTACACCCCGTTTGCGTGCGTAGTCTCCAAACTCTTTTAGGTTTTGGATATTTCCTGCCAACGTGCCTGTCTGTCCGTAGCCAGCCCCATATCCATCGTTGGGTAGGAACCACCCCAAGGGATAATCATTGTCCAGATAACGGTCTATTGCAGCTCGTGCGCTGAACTGATAGTTGTTTTTCTCTCCGTTCAAGCTTTCCTTGATACCTCCGTTATCCTTTTGGCTTTCGTTATATTGCTTGCCGTCCTCGTAGGTCATAAAGCCTGTTTTCCCTGCTTCGGCTTCTGTCCAGTAGTCTCGGTTGTATGCATTCAGATGACCTTCGTAGAAACCAAACTTAGGCAGTAGCACAGGGTTGCCCGTCAGTTGGTAAAAGTCATTGAGCAAGGCTACGGCACCATTGTCTATCATGATAAAAAGGTCCAGGTACTTTGTCTCATGGCTCAAGCGTGTCTCTTCAGCCTTTGTCTTGCCGAAGTCATACGTGCCAGGGGAGAATGTGTGCCATAGAATACCATATCCGCGTGTGCTCCAATAAAAAGGAGTAGGGCTGGCAACACCTCCGTCCACCCAGTTGTTCGTGTTTCTGATGTCTATAGATTGCCCTTTGTGGCTGAATCGTCCGTTTTGTACACCGCCTCCATAGAACCAGTCTGTAGGACTCTGTTCGAAGGTCAGACTTACGTTGCTACGTCCAAAATCAGTGGCACCTTTCTGGCGAATGACTTCCTGTCCGTTTCGGTTTACGCTGATTTCTCCATTCTTGCCTATCTCCACTTGTAGGTCGCTGATGCTGATGGTGCTTCCTTTTATGGTTAGCCCCTCCACTTTGTGCCTTGGATTATCAACGAGGATCTGGGCTGGTGGGGTTGCCTCGGGATTGCGAATGATACCTCCTTGCGGATCCTGGAAGAGACGAAATATGTGCGGTCCGTAGAAATCAACGTAGAGCGTCTGTCCGTTGTCCAGTTGTGCTTGCACGGTGGTTGCATTCATCCGTGTCAATGTTTGTGCTCCTGCAGCCATTGTGGTAATCAGAAGCATAATAGAAGTAATTGTTTTCTTCATAGATGGGTTGTTGTCGGTTCGCTGCGAGCTTTAGTTTTTTTCTTATAGTGCTCGCGCGTAACCTATAGGTAATTTATTTAGGGTTTCTTTATGGCTGCAAATATACAACATTTATATCCATTGACAAATATTTAGGTCGTCAACGTCCTTTGTCGTTCGGGATATTTTCGGGATGTTTTTCTGTAGCCGTAATTTGCTATTAGCGTATGCTATCCGCATTTGATGCCTATCTCGTTGGGTGGACAATCTTGATTATTCGCGTATAAGTATAAATGCAAAAACGAAGGAAGCATGGGTCGCATTCCAGACTTTATGCTTAACTTTGCAGGTCATATGACGTTGATGAAATTATATATTAACGACAATAATACGATAAGGATATGAATAAGAAACAAACCATCCTGCTGTCTGTGGCTGTGGCAGCAGTACTTTTGGCTGTAATTGGCTTTCTGGCATTCCGTATGCACAAACAGAATGTGAAGAACAAACAAATGCTCGAGTTGGCTGAAATGGACAAACGCGAGATGGAGAACGAGTATGAGCAGTTTGCCATGCAGTACAATGAGATGAAGATGAAAATCAACAACGACTCACTTGTGGCACAACTGGAACAGGAACAGCAGCGTACTGAAGAGTTGTTAGAAGAACTCAAGCGCGTGAAGAGCAGTGATGCTGCAGAGATTATGCGACTGAAGAAAGAATTGGCAACGTTGCGTAAGGTGCTACGTAGCTATGTCTTGCAGATTGACTCTCTTAACCGCATGAATCAAGAGCTGACTCAGGAAAACTCCAACCTGAAGACGCAAAATCAGCAAGCACAGCAACACATCTCCAACTTGAGCAGTCAGAATGAGTCACTTTCTGAAAAGGTAGAGATTGCCAGCCAGCTGGATGCCACAGGCATACGCATTGAGGCACGTAACAAAAAGGGGAAGAATGCAAAGAAAGTGAAAGATGTTAAGAAGTTTGCCATCAGTTTCAATATTGCACGAAATGTAACCACCAGTACAGGTTTGCGTAGCATCTATCTTCGCATCTCCACTCCTATGGGCAGCGTACTTACCAGCGGAGGAACCTTCAAGTACGAAAACAGACAGTTAGAATACAGCATACGCAAGGATATTGAGTATACGGGCGAAGAGCAGAGCGTAACCGTTTACTGGGACGTGAACGAGACACTCAGCGCAGGTACCTATCGCGTTGATATCTTTGCTGACGGACAGAATATCGGTACCTCTTCTTACACCATAGAGAAGTAAGTATGGGAAAGGGTAAACTGGCGAAATTTGCTGATATGGCTGCCAATCCGTTGGTGGTTGAATGTCCTTTTGCGCTACTTCAGAAGGATGAGGTCGCTTTAAGGGGACGTTGGAACAAAGACTTCTTCCATCACGAACGTCCCATCGTGCTTGAGTTAGGGTGCGGCAGAGGCGAGTACACCGTAGGACTGGGACGCATGTTCCCCGACAAGAACTACATCGGAGTAGATATTAAGGGTGCACGCATGTGGACTGGAGCCCAAGAGGCATTGCGTGCAGGAATGGATAATGTGGGTTTCCTGCGTACCAATATCGAGTTTATCGATCGCTTCTTCGCTCCAAGAGAAGTGAGCGAGGTATGGCTCACCTTCTCTGACCCCCAGATGAAGAAAGTCACCAAACGGCTTTCGGGTACAGCCTTCCTGCAGCGTTATCGCGCTTTCATGCAGGAAGATGGACTGGTACATCTCAAGACTGATAGTAATTTTCTCTATACTTATACGCGCGAAATGCTCTCTGCCAATGACATCACTCCTGTGGTAGAGACGCGTGATCTCTATGCAGAACCTTCTGAGGGAGTCTTTGCTCTGGCTCAGTCCATACAGACCTATTACGAGAGTATGTGGCGAGCACGTGGCATCGATATCAAGTATCTCTGTTTCCATTTGCCCCTCCAAGGACCACTGGTGGAACCAGATGTGGAAATACCACTCGATGAGTATCGCTCTTATAGTCGTCAGAAACGCTCTGGGCTTGAAGTCGGACGATAAGACGTCAGGTTACTATGTCGAATTAAAAAAATAAGAATATGCAACTATATCCCAAACTGATAATGGACGCACTCTCTACCGTGCGTTATCCTGGTACAGGAAAGAATGTGGTGGAGATGAAGATGGTGGAGGATGATCTGCGTATAGCAGGCATGCACGTCAGCTTCACACTGATATTCGACAAGCCCACC
Source organism: uncultured Bacteroidaceae bacterium (assembly GCA_934394435.1). GTDB lineage: Bacteria > Bacteroidota > Bacteroidia > Bacteroidales > Bacteroidaceae > Physcousia. The sequence continues at coordinate 1,860 of CAKRRN010000023.1, read as the reverse complement.
GATCCCTTTATGAAGAGTATGGTGAAGGCTTGCGAGGCTGCTATTCATGCTTATGTGAGCAAGGATGTGGAGGTGGAGGTGAAAACTAAGGCACTGCAAGCTCCACGTCCCGATCTTCCCGACTTGCTTCCTGGCGTAAGAAACATCATAGCCGTAAGCAGTGGTAAGGGAGGCGTTGGTAAAAGTACCGTGGCAGCCAATCTAGCTGTGGCTCTGGCTAAGATGGGATTGAAGGTAGGATTGCTCGACTGCGATATCTTTGGTCCTTCTATGCCTAAAATGTTTCAGATAGAAGATGCTCGTCCCTATAGCGAACGCATCGATGGTCGTGACCTCATTATGCCCATTGAGAAGTATGGCGTGAAGGTGCTTAGCATCGGTTTCTTTGTCAATCCCGATCAAGCTACCCTGTGGCGTGGAGGCATGGCGTGCAATGCTCTCAAGCAGCTTATCGGTGATGCAAACTGGGGCGATCTCGACTATTTTGTGCTTGATACCCCTCCTGGCACATCCGACATCCATCTCACCTTGGTACAGACCCTGCCCATCACAGGTGCTGTCATTGTAAGTACACCTCAGCAAGTGGCATTGGCTGATGCACGAAAGGGTATCAATATGTATCAGAACGACAAGGTCAATGTTCCTATACTGGGTTTGGTAGAGAATATGTCCTGGTTTACCCCCGTCCAGCATCCTGACGAGAAGTATTTCCTCTTTGGTCAAGAGGGAGTAAAGCGTCTGTCTGAGGAGATGCAGGTGCCTCTGCTTGGTCAGATACCCGTAGTGCAGGACATCTGTCAGAGTGGTGACGATGGTAAACCTGCAGCACTCGACCCCACCAGCCTCACAGGTCATGCCTTTATGCAGTTGGCTGCACGTGTGGTCACTGAGACTGACCGTCGCAATAGTCAACTCCCTCCCACAACGATTGTGGATATCCATAAGTGATATTAAAAATCACAAACTTACAACCTCATAAAAAGCCTCTTCTTCGGGATGCTTTTTATGAGGTTTTCATGTCGTACGACATGACATCCGCATCATCAAGCTGTCGTGTTTTTATGAACGAGGAGTGAACGAAAATGAATGAGGAGTGAATAGAAGTGAATGAGGAGTGAACCTTTATGAATCATCACTGTCATCATAAAATATATTTCGTGTGAGAATCATCTTCCGCCCCAGCCATTCTTCTTTTCTTCCATAATTTCGTACCTTTGCAAAAGATAACCCCCAATGGGGCGGTGCTCGGAACACCACCCCTGGATCTTCACTTTATGGATAGGTTAATCTCCAGTCTGAAAACCCAAACTTTCAAAATCCACTTGATACTCATGGCTAAAAAGTTTTGGGGGTTATTTTTCTCCACTTACAGGCTAAAGAATCCTCCTTTGTAAACCCTCATTGTTTGCAATATAGTTGTGATTTACTCTAAAAATCTCGTCTTTGTGGTGTGAGAACCATCTTGTTGCTCATTTTGTTTGGAAATTCAAAATCATTTCAACTGGCGGAGGAATTTAATTTCAATTCCATAAAGGTTCGATTAAGACCTCACTTTTAAAAGGTCTAGCTTTTCAGGGTTTCAATCCACGCACCCACGAAGGGTGCGACCATGATGCAGACTTGACCATGTCGGAGATTGATGTGTTTCAATCCACGCACCCACGAAGGGTGCGACTGTACGACTATCCGAACTTTGCCACGAAAGGACGTTTCAATCCACGCACCCACGAAGGGTGCGACTATATCGAGAGTGGTGCTCAATTTAAGTGGATAGGTTTCAATCCACGCACCCACGAAGGGTGCGACGGGTTTTATCTGGCAGGGGAGTCTGCCTGTGATGTTTCCATCCACGCACCCACG
>CAKRRN010000022.1 GCA_934394435.1 uncultured Bacteroidaceae bacterium | reverse complement strand
CTGGATGCTGCTTATGCTTATGCTCAGCAGGAGCTGGCTTCTCTGAAGTCAAGCTTCGCTACTGCACAGGAGACAATAGCTAAGGAGTGCGCAGACGTGAAGGAGAGCGAGTCTGTTGTAGCTGCCGCTACTGCTATTGAGGCTCAGATCACCGCAGCTGCTGAGGCTATCGAGGCTGCCAAGGCTGATGGTTCTCTGGTGAACAAGGGTGACGAGCTGGTTGCTAAGAAGGCTGAGGTTGAGGCTGCTATCGCTAAGATGGTAGAGGACGCTAAGGCTGCCCAGAAGGTGGTAGACGATAAGAAGGCTGCTCTGGATGCTGCTTATGCTTATGCTCAGCAGGAGCTGGCTTCTCTGAAGTCAAGCTTCGCTACTGCACAGGAGACAATTGCTAAGGAGTGTGCAGACGTGAAGGAGAGCGAGTCTGTTGTAGCTGCTGCTACTGCTATTGAGGCTCAGATCACCGCAGCTGCTGAGGCTATCGAGGCTGCTAAGGCTGATGGTTCTCTGGTGAACAAGGGTGACGAGCTGGTTGCTAAGAAGGCAGAGGTTGAGGCTGCTATCGCTAAGATGGTAGAGGACGCTAAGGCTGCCCAGAAGGACTTTGAGACTCAGAAGGCTTTGGATGCTGCTTACGCTCAGGCTCAGGAGTTGCTGAATGGCTTGAACCAGAAGCTCGCTGCTGCACAGGATGCTATCAACACCTTCTGCCCCGACGTGAAGGACGGTGAGACAGTAACAGCTGCTGTGGCTGCTGTGAAGGCTCAGATCGCTACTCTCTCTGAGGCTGTGGAGGCTGCCAAGGCTGACGGTTCTCTGATAGAGAAGAAGGATGAACTGCTGAGCAAGAAGGCAGAAGTGGAAGAGGCTATCAGCCAGCTGCCCGCTATCGCTCAGAAGGCTCAGAAGGACTTCGAGGCTCAGCAAGCTCTGGATGCTGCATACGCTCAGGCTACAGCCGTGGTGAACAGCTTGAACCAGAAGTTGGCTACTGCTATGGAAGCTATTGACGAGTTCTGCCCCGACGTGAAGGATTCTGCTCTCGTAGTAGACGGTAAGGCTGCTATCGAGGCTCAGATCGCTTCTCTCTCTGAGGCTATCGAGGCTGCCAAGGCTGATGGTTCTCTGACTGCTGAGATCGTGAATATTCTGGCTCCTAAGACTGCTATTGAAACAGCTATCGACCAGTTGAAGGCTGACGCCAAGAAGGCACAGCACGACATCGATACTGCTATCGAGGGCGTTGAGGGTTCTGAGAATATCAGCAAGATTTACACCTTGTCTGGCAAGGAAGTAAGTCGTGCGGAGAAAGGACAAGTTTACATCATACGATATGTTAACGGAAGCACTAAGAAAGTAATGGTAAAGTAAGTCTAACGACAATATTGTAGTGCGGAAATGCCGTGGAACGTGAGTTTCGCGGCATTTTTTTTGCTCTTATCTTTCACTTGATTTGTACCTCTGCTTCGGAAAGAACTGTTCACCAACAAGTGCACGCTCTTTGTTTCTGGTAAGAACTATCCATCGGAGGAATGGATTCTTTGTTTCTGTCTAATGACCGATTTGGGTTTAACTTACGGTCTGTGGAACGGGAAGTAAGGAAAATCTTTCGTAAAGAAAAAGTTGGACGGATGGAATAAAAAGCGTAGATTTGCATCAATGTACCAAAAGAGGAGAAAGACTTATGATACTGAGTGTTGCAAACCCCATCTATGATACCGTGTTTAAATACCTCATGGAGGATGAACGCATAGCCAAGACCGTACTCTCAGCCCTGCTGAAGAAGCAGGTGGTGAGCGTGGAGATGCGCAGACACGAGCATACCAATATCACACGTGATACAATATCAATGTTCAGAGTGGACTTTGCTGCCCGTGTGCGCGAGGAAGACGGTAGCATAAGACTCGTTTTGATAGAACTCCAGAAGACCTGGCTTGAGACGGAGACCCTTCGCTTCAGACAATATCTGGGGGCGCAGTATAACGCTCAGGAGAATATGTATCGTGTGGAAGAGGAGAGGAAGAGTTACGGTGTGCCTATGATAGCCGTTTATCTGCTCGGGCATCGTGTGGGCAAGATAGACAAGCCCGTGGTATATGTGACCCACGATACCTACGACTATGAGGGAAGGACGGTGGAGGAGGGGCGGAAAGATCCCTTTATCAGGAGTCTGGTGCATGACAGTATCATCGTACAGATCCCCTTGTTGCACGGCAGGATCAACAACCGCTTGGACAAAGTGCTCAGCGTGTTTGACCAGACCCTCTGTGCCAGAGAGAACAGGCAGGTGATCAATGTGGATGAGAAGGTCTACGAGGGAGACGAGGATATGATGTACATCCTGCACCGTCTCAGTAGTGCCACTGTGAATGCCGAACTGCGTCAGGAGATGAACGTTGAGGATGAGTACTTCTCTGCCATAGAAGACCGTGACACCACCATTATGAACCTTGACAAGATTATTGCCAAGAATAATGAGACCATTGCCAAGAATAACGAGACCATTGCCAAGAATAACGAGACCATTGCCAAGAATAATACCAAGCTTCAGGAGCAGAAGAGCCAGCTTCAGGAAAAAGACAGTCTTATCGAGAAGCAGAAATCTGTTTTACGTAATTTGGCAAAAGGTATGCTTCAAAATGGTATGTCTGAGGAGACTGTATCTCAGATGACAGGTTTGAGTGTAGAGGATGTGGGAAACTTACTCAAGTAAGGTAAGTTCTGAAAAAAAACAAAAGCCCCAGAAGTAAAATGAATACTTCTGGGGCTTATGCTTGATATTTCCTTATGGGGGTGTGTATGTGAATTACGAAGCCAGAGACTCTGTGTCCAAAGCGATCATCAGTTCCTCGTCAGTGGGTATGCAGCATACGGTTACTTGGCTGTCCTCTGTTGAGAGAATGGCTTCAGTAGCTCTGCAGGCACGATTCTTGGTCTCGTCCATTTTAACGCCCATGAACTCCAGACCTTGTGTGGCACCCTCGCGTACCTCCCATTGGTTCTCGCCTGCACCGCCTGTAAAGACAATGATATCTACTCCGCCCATGGCTGCAGCATACTGTCCGATGTATTTGCGTATGCGGTAGGTGTACATTTCTTTTGCCAAGCGTGCTTGGTCGTTACCGTTGCTGATGCCAGCCAGAATGTCTCGGAAGTCACTGCTCAATTGACTCACACCTGCCAGTCCAGACTGTTTGTTGAGCAGATTGCTTATACCGTGAGTGTCCAAGTTGAGCTTGTCCATTAGGAAGGTGACAGCACCAGCGTCAATATCACCGCTTCGTGTACCCATCATAAGACCTTCCAGAGGAGTAAGTCCCATGGAGGTGTCTACACATTTTCCATTCTTAACGGCAGCGATAGAAGCACCATTGCCTATATGGCATGTGATAATCTTTTTGCCTTCGGCATTCTTCAGTCCCAGAAACTCGCACACACGCTGTGACACATATCTGTGGCTGGTTCCGTGGAAACCATAGCGGCGCACGCCATACTTCTTATATAGATCGTAGGGTAATGCGTACATATAAGCATAGTCAGGCATGGTCTGGTGGAATGCTGTGTCGAATACACCCACTTGAGGGATGTTGGGCAGCAGAGCTTTTACAGCATTTACACCTTTGATGTTGGCAGGGTTGTGTAATGGAGCCAAGTCATTGCAGGCTGCAAACGCTTCCATCACCTCGGGGGTGAGAAGAACGGACTTGTTGAATTTCTCGCCTCCATGCACCATGCGGTGACCTACTGCGCCCAGTTCATTCAGATCTTTCAATACAGCGTAATCACCTTGTGTCAGCACTTCGAATATCCACTGTACTCCAGCTGTATGTTCGGGTATGGGGCGCTCCATCTTATGTTTTTCACCATTGAGCTTCACGGTGATGAATGAGTCGGGCAGACCAATCTTCTCAATACCACCGCTGGTGATTACAGAGTGGTTGTCCATATTGTAGAGCGCGTATTTGATGGAACTGCTTCCGCAGTTAAGAACTAATATCTTCATTTCTTTTTAAGTGATATCACTTATGTTTGTTATCTGTTTTTCTTTCTTTTTCCTCTTCGTGCGTCAGTGCTGTCTTATTTTGCATCCATAGCCTGGCATGCAGTGATAGCTACCATCTTGTAGATGTCGTCAACGGAGCATCCGCGTGACAAATCGTTGACAGGACGTGCTATGCCCTGCAGGATGGGACCGATGGCGTCTGCATGTCCCAGTCGTTGTACCAGTTTGTAGGCGATGTTGCCCACTTCCAGACAAGGGAATACTAATACGTTTGCCTTTCCTGCGATATCGCTTCCTGGTGCTTTCTTGGCTCCAACGGATGGTACAAGAGCTGCGTCAGCCTGTAGCTCACCGTCCAGTTTCAGATTAGGATCCAGTTCGTGAGCCAGTCTTGTGGCTTCAACCACTTTGTCTACTACCTCATGCTTGGCACTACCTTTGGTGCTGAATGACAGCATTGCCACGCGTGGGTCTTCGAATCCTGCAACACTCTTGGCAGTCTGGGCGGTGCATACCGCTATCTGTGCCAACTGTGCTGCATCGGGAACAGGAGTTACGGCTACGTCACCAACCACTAAGACTCCATTCTCACCATATTCGGGAGCTTCGGTAAGCAGTAGCATGGCACCACTTACGCAGGAGATGCCTGGTGCGCATTTGATAATCTGTAGTGCCGGACGCAAGGTGTCGCCTGTAGTTGACAATGCTCCGCTTATCTGTCCGTCAGCATCGCCGTTTTTGATGATGAGACATCCGAAGTAGAGAGGATCCATCACCTTGCGGCGTGCTTCCTCGATGGTCATGCCTTTCTTCTGGCGTAGCTGGAACAGCAACTGTGCATATTCCTCTGTCTTCTCGCTTGTGGCAGGGTCGATGATAGTGGCCTTGTCTACGTTTTTCAGCCCCAGCTTGTCTGCCAGTGCCATGATCTCCTGTTTGTTGCCAATCAGGATGATGTCTGCCAGTCCGTCTGCCAAAGCACGGTCGGCAGCGGTCAGTGTACGTTCCTCCAGGCTTTCAGGCAGCACGATTCTCTGCTTGTTTTGCTGTGCACGGAGGATGATTTTGTCCATTAAGCTCATGATGCTTACTCCTTGTTATATTGTTTTATAATGTCTTTCCTTAGTTATATGCCTTTTGCAAAGCGTTTGTGGAAAATCGTCTTTCGACTCTTCCCCCTTTCTTTAGAACCGTCCCTTCATCAGTAGCAGTTCCAGGTCCTCTGCGGAAAGGTGTGCCCGAAACGTATCGTCGTATGCGGCACTGATGTTGCCTGTCTCCTCACTCACCACGATAGCCAGGGCATCTGTCTCCTTGCTGATTCCCTTTGCAGCGCGGTGTCTCAGTCCGAACTCCTTGGGTATGTCCATATCATGACTGATGGGGAGTATGCATGCTGCTGCTGTGATTTTCCCTCCAGAGATAATCATTGCTCCATCATGCAGAGGGCTATTCTTGAAGAAAATGTTTTCTATGAGACGTTGGCTGATGCGTGCGTTGATGAGTTCTCCAGTGCGTATGAAATCTGTCAGTGGAAGGTCGTTTTGCATGACGATAAGTGCTCCTACCTTTTGTTTGCTCATGTTTAGACATGCCATAACAATGGGGAAGATGTCTTCTCTGTCATGTGCCATGCCCTCCAGACCCTTTCTCTTTTCTGGTTTGAACAGATGTATCAGTTTGCGTGCACGCTGGTGTGCGCCAATGTTATAAAAGAAATGGCGTATCTCTTCTTGGAAAAGTACGATGATGGCAATGGCTCCTACGCTGACCAATTGGTCCAGTATATTGCCCAGCAGTTTCATCTCCAGTACCTTGCTGATGACAATCCAAAAGCTGATGAATACCAACACGCCATAGAATATGTTTACGGAGCGTGACTGCTTCATCAACTTGTAACAGTAGAACAGGATGATGGCCACCAGTAGGATGTCAATCACATCCTTGATTCCCATGTCTAACATGCGTGCATCATATTGAATATTCTAACAGCTTCTACCGCTTCCTTCACATCGTGTACTCTCAAGATGGATGCCCCTTTTTGTAAGGCAAGAGTGTTTAGCACGGTTGTGCCGTTGAGTGATTCCTGCGGTGTGATGCCCAGCAAACGGTAGATCATAGATTTGCGACTAATACCCACCAGCATGGGAAGTCCTAGCACATGTAGGTCTTCAAGGCGATGGAGTAGTTCGTAGTTATGCTCCAGTGTCTTGGCGAATCCGAATCCTGGGTCCAGAATGATGTCGCCCACTCCAAGTTCGTGCAAGGTATGGATGCGTTGTGCAAAGTATTGTAGCATCTCGGTGAGCAAGTCATCGTAGTGTGGAGCCTGTTGCATGGTCTGCGGATTGCCTTTCATGTGCATCAGGATGTAGGGAACTCCCAGTTGTGCTACAGTCTGAAACATCTTCTGGTCTAATTCGCCTCCAGAAATATCGTTGATGATCTGCACCCCAAACTCCTCTACACACATGCGTGCCACATCGGCTCGAAATGTGTCTACACTGATGATGGCATGAGGTGCCAGTCTCCTTACGATGGTCAGTGCACGAGACAAACGACCCATCTCTTGCTGGATGCTGACATCCTCTGCTCCTGGTCTGCTGGAGTAGGCTCCGATGTCGATAATATCAGCCCCCTGTTCTATAATCTGCTGGGTACGGACTTCAATCTCCTCGTCGGATTGCTTGCGGCTCTGTGCGTAAAACGAGTCTGGAGTGACATTGAGTATACCCATCACCCGAGGGGTACTCAAGTCAAGCAGTGTGCCGCCAACATTGATTGTGCAGGGAGAAATTTTGTTCATCTTGTCTGTGCGTCTTCATCGTTCTGACGGACAAAGTTATTCATTATTTGAGGAATGGACAAGTGAAACGGGAAAAATGCGCTAACTTTGTACTTGACCAGAAGCAGACGCGCTTTTGTATGTCAAGGAACGGAGGGAATGCTCCCTTTGCACAACATAGAATAAGAAAATAAAAAAAGAAAGAATAGATAAGTATATGACCACTTTGGACTCACTCTATGAACTGTACCTGCAACATCCGCAGGTGACAACGGACAGCCGCAACTGTCCTGCTGGTTCGCTTTTCTTCGCTTTGCGTGGCGAATCATTTGATGGAAATCTCTTTGCTGCCCGTGCGTTGGAACAAGGGTGTGCCGCTGCTGTGGTTGACAATCCTGAAGTGGCAACAGATGACCGCTATGTAGTGGTCCCTTCTGTGTTGGATACTTTGCAACAGTTGGCATCCATGCACAGGATGCGTTGGGGAAAAACCGTTATTCAGATAACGGGTACCAATGGAAAGACTACAACCAAGGAACTCGTCTCGGCGGTGCTTTCCCAGTCGTATCGGGTATTGTACACTCAAGGCAATCTGAACAATCATATTGGTGTGCCACGTACATTGCTCCGTCTGACAGACGAACACGAACTGGCAGTGGTGGAGACGGGGGCCAACCATCCCGGAGAGATAAAATTTCTTTGCTCACTGGTACATGCGGATTATGGACTGATAACTAATGTTGGACGTGCACACTTGTTGGGCTTTGGCTCTTTTGAAGGTGTGAAACGTACCAAAGGCGAACTCTATGACGACCTTTGTCAGCGAGGAGGCAAAATCTTTCTGAATGCCTTGGATGATGACCTTCGGGAGATGGCTGAAAGTCGTGGACTGACGGTAGGCGACCGTGCTATCCCATACGTGGAGGCAAGAGTCGAAAGCTGTTCTCCTTTCCTGTGTGTACAGTGGCGTGCTGAGGTGGATGAGCCTTGGCATAGAGTACAGACACATCTTATCGGTGCTTATAACATAGCCAATGTGCGTGCAGCCATCACGGTCGGGTTGCATTTTGACGTGCCCGTAGAGCAAATAAATCACGCTTTAGAAGCATATCAGCCGACAAACAGCCGTAGCGAGTATCGCATGACGGAGCATAACCGTTTGGTGGTGGATGCCTATAATGCCAATCCTTCAAGCATGGAGGCAGCTCTTACAGCCTTCGATTTTGTGGATTCTGTGGGCAAGATGGTCATACTGGGTGATATGCGTGAGTTGGGAGAGGAAAGCCAGAAGGAGCATCTGAAGGTGCTACGTCAGTTGCAGAAAATGAAACTCGAACAAGTGTGGCTGGTGGGCAGTGAGTTTGCTGCGGCACTGGAGGAACTGCATAGAATGGAGACCGAAAAAGACTTCTGTGACCTTTGCCATACTTTCACTGACGAGCGTCAGGTGGAAGAGTATTTGAAGACTCATCCTCTGTCAAATCACACCATACTGGTCAAGGGTAGCAATGGTACGGGGCTCTTTCGACTTCCCGATCTGCTCTGAGACGTGTTTTTTCTTGAATCCAAGCATCTCAAAACAATATTATGATGAAAAAAGTAAGACCCAAAAAACAGCTTGGTCAGCATTTTCTTACAGACCAGGAGGTGGCGAGACGGATTGCAGACACCGTAGATGCCTGTCCGGGATTGCCCATCTTGGAGGTTGGTCCAGGAATGGGTGTGCTCACACAATACTTGCTTACCAAGGACAGGTTGGTGAGGGTGGTGGAGATTGATACCGAGTCGGTGGCTTATCTGCATGAGAATATGTCGCAACTGGCAGACAATATCCTGGAGGATGATTTCCTACGCATGCCTTTGGAAAAGACCTTTGACGGTAAGCCGTTTGTGCTGACAGGCAACTATCCTTACAATATTTCCAGTCAGATATTCTTCAAGATGCTCGAGTATAGAGATTTGATACCTTGTTGTACGGGTATGATACAGCGCGAGGTGGCTCAGCGTATGGCTGCTGGTCCTGGTAGCCGTACTTACGGTATACTGAGTGTGCTGGTGCAGGCATGGTATAGTGTGGAATATCTGTTTACCGTAGATGAACATGTCTTCTGTCCACCCCCAAAAGTGAAGAGTGCCGTTATCCGTCTGACACGCAATGATGTCACCTCGTTGCCTTGTGATGAGAATCTTTTCCGTCGGGTGGTAAAAACCACTTTCAATCAGCGACGCAAGACTCTGCGCAACAACATACGTCCTCTGCTCAGTCAGTTAGATTTAGAACTCCAGAACAAAGGCATACAACCGAAAGACCATGCGGAATGGCTCTCGCAAGACCTTTTCACGAAACGCCCAGAGCAGCTGAGCGTGCAGGAGTTTATTCAGCTGACTCAGAGTTTGCAAAAGGAGATGTCGGAAGGAGAAACTGACAGAAACTGAAGTTTGTAATATGAATTAAAAGGAACTAACATGGATAGAAGAGATTTTCTACGAAGCGGTGCCATGCTTGCTGGTGCCCTGTGCTTAGACTTGAAATCATTTGCTCAAGCCACCACTGCTATGGGTAAACCACATTTGCGTGTAGGCATATTGAGTGACATACATATTCGTCTGGAGCGCGACCTGCCTGTGCTGAAGCGTACGTTTGAGTATTTTCGTGACCGCGAGGTGGATGCTGTGCTTATTGCTGGTGATATGGCTGATACTGGACTGGAACGTCAGATGAGGCTGGTAGCCACCACTTGGTTTCAAGTCTTTCCCAAGGACCGACTGCCAAACGGACACCATGTGGAACGTCTTTTCGTATATGGCAACCACGACATAGAGGGACATCACTATGGCACCATTACCGAGGCTTTGCAGGGTGATGACCGTGAGCAGACCCTTGCGCGTGAAGCAATATGTGATCGTAGGGAGCAACTTTGGAAAAAGTATTATCATGAAAAGTTCCAACCTATATATATAAAGGAGGTAAAGGGATACAAGTTCATTGGCGCACATTGGACAAACTGGCAGAATACACCTGGATTGCAGGATTTCCTCACTGCTCATGCCGCTGAACTGCAGGGCAGTAAACCTTTCTTCTATTTTCAGCATCCTCATCCCAAGAACACCTGTTCTGGTGAGTGGGCATGGGGGCAAGACAATGGTGAGGTGACAGAGGCATTGAGTCACTTTCCTAATTGCATAGCTTTTAGCGGTCATTCACATCAGATACTCAACGATGAGCGAACCATCTGGCAAGGAGCATTTACCAGTGTGGGCACGGCTTCGCTCAGTTATACATATTCCTTTGGCGGACGTGAGAATACTTATATTGATGGTGGTCCTGCCTATCCTACACAGATGCCCAGTATCAATCAAAGCGAAGGCAAGCAAGGTATGGTGATGACCGTGTATGACAATGCTGTGACGCTTGAACGGTGGGACTTTATGTATCAGCGTCCGTTGGCAGACAACTGGATTATACCTTTGCCAACCACGAGCACGGAGAAGCCTCTCTCCTTTGAACAGCGAGCACGAAAAGCTGTAGCCCCTCAGTTCGCACGAGGAGACAGAGCTACAGTCAGCAGAGCCAAGGGTAAGGATCGTCAGGGAAAGGAACAGATGCAAACCACGGTACACTTCCCCAATGTGCTCAAGTCACGTAATGGTCAGAGAGCCTTCGACTTTGAGGTTACACTGGAGGAAATAATGGCTGACGTGAGCCGTATCGTATGTCAGAAGCGTGTCATGTCGCCACATTTCTTTCTTAGCGAAGAGCATGACCAGAGCGAGGTGACCTGTGTGTTTGGCGAAAACGAGGTACCTGTAAATTTCCGCTATCGTTTCTGTGTACGTCCGTGTGAATGCTTCGGAAAGAAAGGAGATCCTATCTATACAGATTGGCAGCTGGATAAGGGCTGATGTGCTCTTGGTGAACGTACAAGGAATATTCCCTTGTGACTAAACCTTCTGTTGGCGGATCTGTCATATGTGTATATGAAACGTATTCTTTTCCTGTTCGCGTTGTTGCTGATGCCACTGGCTATGGTGGCACAGAAACCGCGTGGACACAAGCAGGCTGTCACCTCCCAGCGTACAGACTCTCTGCGAACGTTGCAGTTGCGCGGACGTGTACTCGATGCCACTCTGCAAGACAGTCTGCCAGGCGTGCATGTTCGCTTGCTCACGGTAGATGGCAAGGTCGTGAAAATGACGCAGACAGATGACAACGGACAGTATGTACTTGCTGATGTGGCTGTGGGACAATACACGATGCGCTTTACCTGTATGGGATTTCTTGAGGAGAGTCTTCGTCTGAACGTTACTCGCAAGTCCGCTAACCTAATGCTCAGCGATGTGTATTTGCATGAAAACTCCACCCTGATGCGTGAGGCTGTGGTGCATGGGCAGATGGCGGAGATGACCGTGAGTGCTGACACTTTGGTCTATAATGCGGAGGCATTTAAACTGCAGGAGGGTGCCATGGTGGACGAACTTGTACGGAAGTTGCCTGGCATCGAGGTGGACGATAATGGCAAATATACCTTGAACGGACGTCCTGTAACACAGGTGCTGGTGGATGGAAAAGAATTTTTTGGACGTGACATGCAGGCTACCCTCGATAATCTGCCTGCTGACATGATTGATAAGATAAAGTCCTACGACAGGCAAAGCGATGCTGCACGTATCACGGGCATTGATAATGGTGAGGAACGAGTGGTGCTCGACCTCAGTATCAAAAAGAATCGTAAACGCGGATGGATGAGCAACCTGCAGGGAGCATATGGCACCCATGACCGCATGAGCGGAAGACTGATGGTAAGCCGTTTTATTAAGGACCAGAAGGTTACGCTTGTGGGGAATGCAGGAAATACGGGAGGCAATGGCAATACCACATCGGGAAATGTGGGACTGACGCAAAACTACGAGCGCAAGGATCGTCTGCAGCTCAATGGCGGACTGCAGACCAGCCTACGTAAGAGCAAGAGCGAGACCGCTTCGTCCACAGAATCTTTCGAAAACAAGCGTGCTGCCTATCAGACGCAAGCACGCAGACAGACCAGCCACAGTGGAAATCTACATCTGCAGTACAAAATAGAGTGGACACCAGATACGCTCACCAATATCCTTGTAAGGCCAGATTTTCAATGGGGCAAGGGTAGCAGCAACGCAAATCGGTTGGGCGCATCCATGCGTAAAGATCCGCTTCCATTAGTGCCAGAAATGAGAGATGTGCTGGAGGATTGGTCGATGGTGCCAGACAGCATACGTGTCAACCGTCGGTTGGGAGCAAGTCACGTCACACAGGACAATGTGCAGGCCAGTGGGAGCGTTCAGGTACATCGCCGATTGAAGAAGTCTGGACGCAGCGTGGCAATGAATCTGAATGCTGGATTCCAGCATGGAACGTCAGATAATGACAGTTATTCGCAAACAGACTATTATCTGCTTAGGGCTGTAAGCGGAGAGGACTCAGTCTATCAGAAGACACAGTTTAACAATGCGGACAACCGTAGTCGCAATGCTTCGGCACGTTTCTCCTATACGGAGCCGATCGGACGCCAGATATACCTGCAGACCAGTTATCAGTATTCATGGAGGCATTCTGAACGCGAGCGCAACGTAAGTTCTATATTCGGACTGGATAATAAGTATGGAGGCGTCACGCAGGATAACTATTGCGGTATGGAATATCTCTCCGTTCCAGACACCGCGCAGCAAGGTCGAACGGAGAATATCTATCAGAATCATAATGTAAACTTGCAGTTGAGAATAGTGAGGTCACACTATCTGCTGACCGTAGGAGCTACGGTGCAGCCACAGCGCAGTCAGGTAGATTATACGAAAGGTGTACGGCATTATGAGGTGGCACGTACGGTTGTCAATGCCAGTCCGACACTCAACTTTAAGTATCGTTTCTCAAAAAGAGAACAATTCAATGCACGGTATCATGCCAGCACCGGACAGCCGACAATCACAGATCTCATACCCGACACACTTAGCAATGCCGACCCACTGAATATCCGTTTGGGTAATCCAGGACTGAAGCCATCCTTCACGCAGACCATACATGCCGATTATCGCAAGAGCCTTACTGAACTGCAAAGGTCGTATGCTGCTAATATGGATTTCCACGTTACACAAAACAGTGTGAGCAGTCGTACGGAATATAACGAGTTGACAGGTGGGCGTGTGACCACTCCGCAGAATGTAAATGGCAACTGGAATGGATCGGCAAGCTTCAATTTCAACACGGCATTGCGCGGAGACAAGCGTTTCCGAATCAATAGTAACACGCAGGGTAGCATGACAAACGCTGTGGGCTATGTATATCGAAGCAAACTGGCAGAAACGCTGAAGAACAAAACCCGTGGAGCATCTGTGCGACAGGGACTGCGTCTGACCTTTCGTACAGACTGGTTGGAGCTGAATGCTCAAGGAGCCTTCCGCTACAGCCATACCCATAGTACCAGCACCAGTGCAGGGAAGATGGATACCTATCGGTTCAATTATGGAGGCAGTGCTTTGGTGCGTCTGCCTTGGAATATGACGTTGAGTACCAGCATAGACGAGCAATGTCGTCGTGGATATGCCAGTTCCAATATGAATACCAACGAACTGATTTGGGGCTTCCAGATAAGCCAAAGTCTACTACCCAAGAAGAATCTTACGCTGAGTCTGCGAGCCGTAGACTTGCTGGATAGACGTAGCGATGTGAGCAGAACCATCACTACCACAGCACGCACAGATACACGGACAAGTATGGTGAATAGTTACTTCCTGGCTTCTGTTAGTTATCGCTTCCGTCAGTTTGGAGGCTCGAGTGGTAGAAAGAAAAGCTCACCGTCTGCTTCTATGTCGGGAAGGGAAAAGTCTAAAAGCCGTTCTGACAAGCATGACGGAAAGAAATCTTCGAGATAATATCCGAACGCATATACTAAAGATTTAATAGAGATACTTATGACAAGATTAAGAAACTTTCTCCTTTTTGCACTTGTGTGCCTGTTTCCCATAATAAACGTGCAGGGCCAGACCATGATGTATGGCGATGACTCGCGTCAAGGAGTTCCTTTTGCCAAAGACCCACATGTGGTGAGTTTCCTTGGTAGGTATCTGATGTATTACTCCATACCTCCACGCAAGGGTGACAAGGCTGGTGGGTGGAACATAGGCATAGCGGAAAGCCATGACCTGATTAACTGGAGCAAAGTAGGGGAAATTACTCCACAACCTGGTGCAGACTATGAGCGGAACGGACTCTGTGCCCCAGGCGCACTTGTCAGAGATGGAGTGGTACATCTCTTTTATCAGACTTATGGCAACGGACGTAAGGATGCCGTCTGCCATGCCACCTCTACAGACGGAATACATTTTGAACGAGATGCTACAAACCCAATCTTCGCACCCACAGGAACATGGACGTGTGGGCGTGCGATTGATGCGGAGGTATGCTTTTTCCGAAATACATACTATCTCTATTTCGCTACTCGCGACCCTGATTTTAAGATTCAGAAGGTGGGGGTTGCCACTGCCCCTAAGGGGACTGATTTTAGCAGGGGGGAATGGACACAGGCTGCAGACAGTGCCATACTTGCTCCCTCGCTCCCTTGGGAACGCAAGTGTATAGAGGCTCCCTCAATAGCCGTTCGTGGCAAGCGTATGTATATGTTCTACGCAGGAGGATATAACAATGAGCCACAGCAGATAGGCGTTGCCGTGAGTCGGGATGGTATCAACTGGAAGAGGCTTGACAAGGAACCGTTTCTGCGCAATGGGGAGCCTGGAACATGGAATGAGAGCGAAAGCGGTCATCCTCATCTTTTTACAGACACAGACGGGAAGACATATCTCTTTTATCAAGGCAATAAAACGCATGGGCGTGACTGGTATCTCTCACAGCAACGTGTGACATGGCATCATGGAAAACCCCAGCTGAAATAAAATTCTCTCTCTCTCTGAATAAACCTAAATCGGTCATTAGATGGCGGAATAAAGAAAGATAGGGATTAGAAAGAACTATTCGTCAGCAAGAAAGGGCCCTTTGTTTCGGTCTAACGACTGATTTGGGTTTAACGAACGTTTTGGGCTGAAATATTATCTGTGGGTGCGAAAAATAAGTTTCGGCGTAGGTTGTCAAATATATTTTCGTACTTTTTTGTGAAAATTTTCTGCACAGAATGACTGAAGTTGAATGTTTTTCGTAACTTTACGTTCTACTAATCAAACCTAACATGAATATGACACAAATATTGCTGATTGACTGGTTTCAGTCGCTTGACCCACTGGTGAAACCCTATTGGGGAATCGCTATTGTTATGAGTGTGGTTTTTGCCATTCAGATGATTCTGACTTTTATTGGTATCGGTGATACTGATGCGGATGTGGATTTCGTTGGTGATATTCCTGATAGTGTGGATATGCCTGACGCACATGCTGATACGCTTGATACGGGTGGCGCTATGCAACTTTTTACCATACGTAATGCTGTCAACTTCTTGCTTGGAATAGGCTGGGGCGGTGTGTGTTTTTCGGGTGTGGTGCACAATCCTGGTTTGCTGGCTCTGGTGGCATTGCTGTGTGGTAGTGTCTTGGTGGCAGCTTTTGTGGTGATGCTTCGCCAGTTGCTTCGTCTTGAGTCAACAGGTTCTTACCGCATACAAGAGGCAGTGGGGCAGTCTTGCACGGTGTATGTGCCTATACCTGCAGCGCGTGGTGGCATGGGCAAGGTGCAAATCAGTTTTCAAGGTTCTGTGCAGGAACTTCCTGCTCTCACCGATGGCTCTGCTCTTCCCACTGGCGCGCAAGTACGTGTGACCCAGGTAATCGACTCGCAGGTGTTGCTTGTTGAGCGCATTTGAACTGCTCTTCCCTCTTTCTCTCCAATCTGAAATCGTTTTTTTTTGTTTTTATAATTGATTAAGTGTTATGGACCCATTCTATTTTATTCTGATAGGAGCCGTTATCTTGGTGTTCCTGTTCATTGCGATTGTCAATCGTTATCGCCGTTGCCCTTCAGACAAGGTGTTGGTCATCTATGGTAATAGAGGCTCGTCTAAGAGTGCCAAGTGTGTGCATGGCGGTGGTGCTTTCGTGTGGCCTATCATTGAAGATTATGCTTATTTGTCGCTTACCCCTATAGGTATTGATGCCAATCTGACTAATGCCCTTTCCAAGCAGAATATCCGTGTGGATGTGCCTTGCCGGTTTACGGTGGGTATCAGCACAGACCCAGAGAGTATGTTGGCTGCGGCAGAGCGTTTGTTAGGTCAGTCTGCACAGCAGATACAGGAATTGGCACGCGACATACTTTTTGGTCAGCTACGTCTGGTGATTGCCACAATGAGTATTGAGGAACTGAATTCTGACCGCGACAAGTTTCTGGAGGCTATCACTGCTAATGTGGAAGTGGAACTGAAAAAGATAGGTTTGAGACTCATCAATGTGAATGTGACCGATATCAAAGATGAGTCTGGTTATATAGAAGCACTTGGACAGGAGGCAGCTGCCAAGGCTATCAACGAGGCAAAGGTGCGAGTGGCAGAACAGGAGAAGATAGGAGAAATCGGTAAGGCAGAGGCTGTACGTGAGACGCGCATACGTACTGCGGAAGCCAATGCGCAAGCCGTACAGGGTGAGAATGAAGCGAAAATAGCTATTGCCAACAGTGACTCTGCACGTCGCGAGCGTGAGGCTGAAGCACAGCGAAAGGCAGTGGCAGCCGAAAAGGTGGCCCAAGCTCAGGCACTGGAGGAGGCTTATGCTGCAGAGCAGAAGGCAGAAAGTGCGCGTGCTGACCGTGAACGGGCAAGCCAGAAAGCCAATGTGATTGTGGCTCAGGAGATAGAAAAACAGCGACTGGTGATTGCGGCTGAGGCAGAAGCAGAGCAGAAGCGAGTAAACGCTAAGGGTGAGGCAGATGCCATCTATGCGAAGATGGAAGCTGAGGCAAACGGACTCTATCAGGTTCTGACCAAGCAGGCTGAGGGATATGACCGCATGATCAAGGCTGCTGGAGGCGATGCTACCAAGGCTTACACACTGCTTCTGCTGGAGAAGTTGCCCGAACTCGTAAAGACTCAGGTGGATGCCATTAAGGGTATCAATATAGATAAGGTGACCGTATGGGATAATGGAGGTGGTGCTGGAGATGCCAAGACCAGCACAGCCAATTTCCTGTCTGGACTTATGAAGAGCATACCTCCATTGGGCGAACTCTTTGATCAGGCTGGACTCTCACTACCAGAATATTTGGCAAAGAAGAAAGCAGAAGAAGAGACAGAGAAGGACTCTGACGAGCAGTAGGCTGCTCTACTCTTAAAGATAAGCCAGATTGTTGTGTTCCTTCAGAGAGGAATACAAGTCCGAGGTGATTTTTATACTGCTGTCCGCTAAAACTCAAAATAGCATAGAATACCTATCCGCAATGCCCATAAGCAGGCGTTGCGGACATTTTTCTCGAAAAAGTAAGCCCCCTTAGTCTAATAAGGTTGGAAAAGAAAAGAGGCACGAGAATGGGAGGACTATATCCCCGCTTTCTCGTGCCTATCGTTTATACCAAATAGGTCGTTGGAATCCAATTCATATTTGGTCTTTATATACGCGTGCTTTAGATTTTTCTCTATTGGTGCACAATCAGAATCTTCCTGGACCTCCACCTCTGCCTCCTGGACCTCCACCATGACCATCAGGACCTCCGAAGCCCTGCATGCGTGCGCCTTTGCTGCCCATGAGATTGAGTTTATAGATGAGGTGTACCATCACATAAGAGTGGATAGCGTTACTCCAAGAGTCGCTTCGCATGGTGGCACTGATAGAACGGCTGATGCTGCTACGCTCCCTCAGTATGTCGTACCACTGCACACTAATGGTGGCTGCCTTGTTTTTGAGGAACGTCTGGCTCACTTGTGCGTTCCATATCAGTTCGTTAGTATTCATGCTGGCATCTTCGTAACCACGACGACACTGTTCGCTGATATCGGTGCTGAGGCTTGTACCCCAAGGCGCATTGATGGTGAAGTTGCCTCCATAGTTGAAACTCCAGTTGTCCATGTTGGCACTCTTCTGCAAGTCCGAGCGTGCATGCTGGTAGTTTACGCCTCCGTTCACACCCACTTCCAATAGGTCATTGCGGAAGTTCAGTCGTACGTTCTCGTTCACGTTTGTTGTCTTTGTGGTAGCCTTCTGCAAGGGCGTGGTGCTGAAGATATAGTCCATGTTGACGCTTCCGTTTGGCAGATATATGTTGCCCCAGTTGTTTCCATCGCTGTTGCTACTCAGATACCCCACGTTGTTACTGTAATTGAGGTTGGTGAAGGTGTGTATGTTGAAGCGCTTGGCTTTGCCCATGGCGGTGTTGAACATGATGGCTCCTCCCGTATTCCAGTTACCATCGATGTTCATGGGACGTGTGTATCGGGCACCTGTCTCTGTGTTGTAGATGGTGGCACTGCTGATGCTGTTTCGCGTCTGATTATAGCGTGCGTTTATCATCCATCCTCGTTGCTTCTCCGAAACATAGGCGTTGTAGAAGAGGTCGAGGTTGTTTTGCCAACTGCTACGCAACCCACTGTTACCCGTGCTGATGTTCAGAGGGTCGCTGTTGTCTGTGACTTCCAACAGGTCGGTCATGCTGGGTTGTGACATCCATCCGTTAAATCGTGCACGTAACTGGCTGGTGTTACTTATCTTCCAACGGTAGTCGATACGTGGCGCCCAGTTGAATGTATGACGCACGACAGTAGTGTCCAGTTGGTTACGTGCATAGTCCATATGCGTGGTTTGAGGCTGAAAACTGACACCGAAGTTAAGGCGGTTCTCTCCTTTGTTATATCTGAACATGAGGTTGGCCTCGTGGTTGTACTCGCGGTATGTGGCATACTGGCTGTTCTCCGCGTTGTAACAATAGTTGAGAGAGTCCAGTCCTGGTATGTAGCCAAGATAGAGCTGCTCTTGGGTATAATAGCCACCGAACTTGGTGAGCAGACTGTCGATGCTGTACATGCTGCGGTCATTGTCGCTGTAGCGGTATTGGAACTGGTAACTCAGCTGCAAGTTGAGCGCACCTATGATGGGTTCGGTATAGCTTAGGCGTGTACGGTAGTTGTAAGATTTGCTGGGCGAGGTGATGTACTGATTGGTGAAGGCCGTGTCCCTGCGTTGGTAGTAGTTGATGAGCGAGCGACTGAATGATTCGCTTTGGCTGTCTTGATAAGAGGCTCCCAGATTGAGAGTGACGTTTCGCCCAGGCTTTTGTAAGCGTCTGTTTATCTGCAACCGTCCTTCTACATTATTGCTGTGGCTGTCTGACATGCTTTCTCGCAGATTGTCATTGACGGCTATGCTGTCGCGTATCATGCGGTTCTCCTCCAGGTTGTATTGGGTGAGTGGGTCGGTCATCGTCAGACCGTTGTATGTGGCATAGGGGTCATCGTTGAAAGTCACACTTCTACTGTATCCTTTACGGTCTGATTCTGAATGCGAGAAACTGGGCCGAAAGAAGATGTTGGTCATGCTGTCAGGCATCCACTCCAGTCGCACGCCCACGTTTACATTACTGCTCGTGCTTATGCTCTGGTTCATCTGGTTGCTGAAGGTAGAGTGTACGTTGTCAAGGAAGGTCTCGCTGTTGGACTTCGTGGTAGAGTTGCTCTTCGAGTGGCTGTAGCGTATGTTCCCCCCCATCTTGAAGAGTCCTGCTGTGTAGTCGCGTTTCCCGTTGTCCCACCAGAAGTTTGCTCCTGCCATGGTGCTGGTGGTGATGCCTCCACCACCTCCCCAGCGTGGACCTCCCCAACCGAATCCGTTGTCGTTGACATTGTTTCGGCTTAGGATAAGAGAAAACTGTGAATGGTCAAGAAAACGGTTGACATTTGCCTTTCCAGTGTATCTGTCTTCGGTACCATAACCAAGGTCAATATTGGCAATCCAGCCCTCCTTCATCTCCTTCTTCACCGTGAGGTCGAGCACTGTCTCCTCCTCACCGTCATCGATGCCTGTGATGCGTGTGTAGTCACTCTTCTTGTCGTAAGCCTTTATCTTTTTCACCATTTTGGTGGGCAGGTTCTTCATGGCCATTTTCGTATCATTGTCGAAGAACTCTTTTCCTTCTACCATCACTTTGCTTACGGTCTTTCCGTTGATTTTGATGGTACCATCGTCACTTACCTCTGCTCCAGGGAGTTTCTTTACCAGTTCCTCCAAAGCGGAACCTTCAGGCAGACGATACGCATCGGCATTATATACGAATGTGTCTGCTTTCATCTCCACCTGTGCCACAGACGCCACTATCTCTGCCTCTTTCATCAAGCTCGCATTCTCCTTCATGCTGAGTGTGCCCAGGTCAATCTCCTTTTTTCCCTTCTCCAGTGTGATGTTCTTCCATTGGGTGATGTAGCCCACAAAGGTGAGTCGCATGATGTATTTGCCTGCCTTTACTGCAGGCATACGGAATTTACCGTTCTCGTCAGTCGAGATGCCTGTCACCTGTGCACTATCCTTTTGGTTGAGTAGCACCACAGAGGTGCCGGGAAGTGGACTGGCATCTGCTGCATCGGTGACTGTGCCTGTGAGTGTGATGCGCTGTGCGATGGCCAGTAGGGGCATGAGTAGCATGATGACTGCCAGAGTGATTCTTTTTTCCATTGGTTGTATGATGTTCTTGTGTCCGAAAGTCTGACTCGTTCTCTGTCTATGGGTTTAATGTAATGAGGGAATTGTTTCTGTTTTTTTTGATTTTATTGTTCTTTAGTAACAAAGTGTAAGTCCGAATCAAAAAATACAGGGAGTTATGATACTCGTTATGGGGCAGATGATTCCGCAGTTTTGAAGGTCCGTTTGGAAGCTTCGTTAGACAACGGAAAAAGGGAACCCTTGATGTGTGGCTCCCTTTTTCGTAGTCATTAAGTTCTCGCTTGGGCATTAAGCCTGGCGATAGTTGTCAAGTTGTTCGGCGTTCATTCGCTCCACCAGTGATGAGTGCTTGGCTACCTCTGCCTCGGCATGGTTGGCGAATACCTGAAGCGAGCGTGCAAAGAGTTCGGGAGCCTTGGTGGCATTCTGCAAGAGCAGGTAACACATGATCACATCGGCAGCCATCTCATAGAGGTGACGTGCGCACAAATCGTGCAATTCCTGATTCTCTGCTTCTTTCACCTTGGCAACGCAGTTGTTGAATGCCTCTGCCATAGCCGCTACTCGTGTCTTGATTGGCTTCAGCTCTGCTGCCACTGCCATTTGGGCATAATCTTCAATTACAGAAGAATAAAAGCCATTGGTCACGTATCGGATGGCAGCCACCGTCTGCAACTGGGTTGTACCCTCGTAGATGCTGGTGATTCGCGCATCGCGATAGATGCGTTGGCAGGCATACTCCAGCATGAAGCCGCTTCCGCCATGCACCTGGATGCAGTCGTAGCCGTTCTGGTTGGCATACTCGCTGTTCATGCCTTTTGCCAGAGGGGTGAAGGCATCTGCCAGTTTGCTGAACTTCTTCATCTCGGCACGCTCCTCGGGAGTCAGTTTGCGCTCACGTGCGATGTCTTCCAATGCTTTGTAGATGTCCACGTAGCGAGCGGTCTGATAGAGCAGGGCGCGTCCTGCATCGAGTTTAGCCTTGATATTACTGATCATCTCTGCCACAGCAGGGAATTCGATAATGGCGCGTCCAAACTGCTTGCGGTCGCGTGCGTATGCCACTGCCTCGTCGTATGCAGCCTGTGACAGACCAACACTCTGGGCTGCGATACCCAGACGTGCACCGTTCATCAGTGACATCACGTACTTGATAAGTCCCAGTTTGCGGTCACCACATATCTCGCACTTGGCGTTCTTATACACCAGTTCGCATGTTGGTGAACCGTGAATGCCAAGCTTGTTCTCAATACGGCGTACATCCACACCACCGTCTCGTTTGTCGTAGATGAACATGCTCAAGCCACGTCCGTCGCGTGTGCCAGCTTCCGAACGTGCCAGCACCAAATGAATATCGGAGTCACCGTTGGTGATGAAACGTTTTGAGCCATTTAGTCTCCAGCATTGGTTCTCCTCATCATAGGTGGCCTTGAGCATTACGCTCTGCAGGTCGGAGCCAGCATCTGGTTCGGTGAGGTCCATAGACATGGTTTCGCCAGCACATACACGGGGGATGTATTTCTTGCGCTGCTCTTCGTTTCCGAAGCAGAACAGGGTCTCGATACAATCCTGTAGTGACCAGATATTTTCAAAGCCTGCGTCGCCAGTGGAGACGATTTCGTTGGCAGCGGTATAAACGGTAACGGGTAGGTTCAGACCACCGTAGCGTCGGGGCATCGTCATTCCGTTCATGCCAGCCTGTACCATGGTGTTGAGATTCTCGTAGGTCTTGCTGGCGTAGCGCACTCGTCCGTTTTCACAATGAGGTCCCTCTGCGTCCACGTCCTCTGCGTTGGGAGCAATCACATTGGCTGTGATGTCGCCCACCACATCCAACACACGTTCGTAGTTGTCCATGGCATCTGCATAGTCCTGAGGTGCCTCGTCATACTGGTCCTTGTCTTCATAGGAGCGTTCTTTAAGCTCTACGATGCGCTCCATCAGCGGACTGTTCTCCAACTCGAACTTAATTTCTTTTCTGTCGCTATAGTAGTTTGCCATTTTTATGCGGTTTTGCGGTTGTATGTTCTTGCGGTTTTATGGTTGCTTGGTTTTGTGGTTTTACTGTTACGATGGTTGCTTGATAACCATTCGCACAGCTGTATAACCGCACAACCGTAAAGCCGCAATGTACAATCCTTATTTGCTGTTCTGCTTGTAATACTTAATCAGTTTGGGCAACACTTCCTCCACTGTTCCGTTGATCACGTAGTCGGCAATCTGGTTGATGGGGGCATTCTCGTCATTGTTGATGCTGATGATGATGCCGCTCTCTTTCATGCCAGCCACATGCTGGATAGCTCCGCTGATGCCGCAAGCAATATATACCTTGGGGCGTACCGTCACACCTGTCTGACCAATCTGTAGGTCGTGGTCGCAGAAGCCTGCGTCTACAGCCGCACGGCTTGCACCCACTTCTGCGTGCAGGACGTGTGCCAGTTCGTAAAGCAATCCAAATCCCTCGCGTGAGCCAACACCATAGCCACCCGCAACGATGATTGGTGCACCCTTCAGGTTGTTCTTTGCAGCCTCTACGTGACGGTCGAGCACACGGGTCACATACTCTGTCTCGGGTACATACTTGGCCACGTCTTCGATGATGACCTCGCCCTTATAGTTGGCATCGAGCACTTCTGCCTTCATTACGCCACTACGTACGGTGGCCATCTGAGGACGGTTCTCTGGGTTTACGATTGTTGCCACGATGTTACCACCGAAAGCTGGACGAATCTGATAGAGCAGGTTCTCATAGTGCTTGCCCAGTTTCTTGTCATCATGTGGACCTATTTCCAATGCTGTACAGTCAGCTGTCAGTCCGCTGTGCAGAGCGGAGCTGACACGTGGACCAAGGTCTCGTCCTACTACATCAGCGCCCATCAGACATATCTGGGGTTGTTCTTGTTTGAACAGGTTCACCAGTACAGCGGTGTGAGGTTTAGAGGTATAGGGAGCCAATCCTGGTGCGTCAAAGATGTGCAGACGGTCTACTCCGTAGGGTAGGATCTGCTCTTCTACGTGGCCTGTAATGCCGTTTCCTGCTGCGATGGCTTCCAGTTGCACGCCCAGCGTGTCTGCCAGTTTGCGACCCTTGGTCAGCAGTTCCTGGCTCACTTCAGCCACTTTTGTGCCTTCTATCTCGCAATATACGAATACGTTGTTCATGTGTCTTTTCCTCCTCTTTATCCGATGGTGTGGCTGGCCAAGAGTTCCTGAACCAGTGCGTTGATGTCCTCGTCGCTGCCTGTGAGCACTTTGCTCTCTTTGGCCTTAAAGACAATGTTCTCCACATTTTTTACCTTGGTGGGCGAACCTGCCAGACCGCATTGCTTCAGGTCTGCGTTCACGTCGGCGCAGGTGAGCTGCCCCAGTTTCAGGTAGTCTTTCTTTTCATACTGCTCTGCATAAGGCTGGTCTGCCCATGTGGTGCCTTGAGCCAGTTCCATAGGTGCTTTCGCACGCTTGTACTTCATTACTCTCTTTACGTTGCGTGGACGACATGGAGCTGCGCTTCCGTTTACGGTAAGCACACAGGGCAGTGCACTCTCCACGGTCTCCACACCACCATCGATGTGGCGTTTTACGCGGATGATACCGTCTTGACAAGCCAGAATCTCTTCGGTATAGGTGATTTGGTTCAGTCCGAGTTTTTCTGCTACTTGCGGACCCACCTGTGCGGTGTCTCCATCAATTGCTTGACGACCACCGATGATGAGGTCTACATCAGGCTGCACATGTTTGATAGCTGTGGCCAGAGCGTAACTGGTGGCCAATGTGTCAGCACCTGCGAAGGCACGGTCTGTAAGCAGATAACCTCCGTCAGCACCACGGTACATAGCCTCACGGATAACTTCTGCAGCGCGTCCGGGACCCATGGTTACAACGGTAACAGTGGTGCCTGGATTCTGGTCTTTCAGTCTGAGAGCCTGCTCAAGTGCGTTCAAGTCTTCGGGATTGAAGATGGCAGGCAGTGCGCTACGGTTTACGGTGCCCTCTGGAGTCATTGCATCGGGACCCACGTTGCGCGTGTCGGGTACTTGCTTTGCAAGCACTACAATCTTTAAGCTCATACTTGTTTAGTATATGATGTATAAATGATAATTGCACATTTTGGTAAAAACCGTGCAAAATTACGTATTTCTCCTGATATGACAAAAACAAGTGCTGGAAATTGCAGTCTTTCGGTGGGATACGCCTTGCCTGTTCCTCTATGAATATTACGAAAACAGCTGGATGGGGGTGTACGTTTGGTATCTTATTTGCCAGCGAACAGTTGCTGCATACGGGTGTCTTTGATGATGAAACCATCCTGGATGAGTCGTTCACGGCAGTTGAGTCCTACCACACGGTTGTATTCCTGTTCCAGATGCCCTTCCTTGTAGAGTGTGTAGAAGTAGCGCCAATGCCGTCCCCCATGTTTTCCTTGGTGTGTCTCCAACTGTTTGCCTCCGTTTATCATCTTGTTCATAAAATGTTCGCGTCCTCGCACGGGGTAGTGGAAGATGTGCAGACAGCCTTGCTTTTCGTGGTGTGGCAGCATCGTCACCTTGTGGTT
This sequence comes from uncultured Bacteroidaceae bacterium, assembly GCA_934394435.1. Lineage (GTDB taxonomy): Bacteria > Bacteroidota > Bacteroidia > Bacteroidales > Bacteroidaceae > Physcousia. The sequence goes on along the minus strand of CAKRRN010000022.1, from coordinate 16,123 downwards.
TCCCATGGATATCTGAATGTAGCCAGCTGCGCGGTGCATTACCTTTTTGTAGTGTCGCGAGAAGATACTGTAGGGCGACAGGTCGTATTCTTCCAAACAGGGTACTTCGCGTATGATGCTTGTCCATTCCCAGTAGGGCTTTCCTTCTTCGGGGCATACGTTGTGCACCTCTGCAGCCAGCACATTGGCACGTGTCTGACTCAGTTCTTGTTTTAGGTTCTCTCGAGATGGGTACCAGAATTCATCGGCATCGGCATTGATAATCCAGTCTGCTCGATATCTCGTCTTGGCAATCCATATCATGCGGTCTACCCATTTTTTTTGCTCGTATCCGCTGGATGGCTCTTGTATGTATTCCAATATCCATCCCTTTTCGACATATTTCTTAATGATTTGCGAGGTGTTGTCTGTGGAGCAGTTGTCTGTGACGATGAATCCGTCTACCCCCATGCGATGGTGAAACAATAGGTTTTGCTCCAGGATGTCAGCCTCGTTCTTGACCAGTAAAGTCATGATGAGGCGTGGATCGGGCGTATGCCTAAGCGATGAGGGGAGGTCTACGAGTGCGCGGAGTATCTTCAGTACAATGTTCATAAGTCTTTTCTTCGATTCCTGACCAACCCTGATTCCTTTAGAAGGGGGGGAGACAGGACAAGTCAGATGCGAAGGTAGGAAAACTTGTTCGTTTGACAAAATGAATGATGGTGAAAGTCCTTCCTCGTACTTTATACTTTGCAGAATCCGTAAGATTGCCTATCTTTGTCTTTGGCAAGTTTCTCTCTGTTTTTACGCGTAAGGGGCACTGCATTTTACGCACTCTGAATGATGTGGCAAGAGAGCGTGAGGGGAATGTGTTATATAAGACGGGTGTAGGACGAGGTGGAATGATGATGATGGGGGAGAGAATGCCCGATAGACTAACGATAATAGAGTGTTGGATTTTCTTTAAATAAAATTTGTAATCATGAAACTTATTAGTTGGAACGTAAACGGGCTGAGAGCCGTGGTGGGGAAAAACTTTCGTGAGGTATTTCAGTCGCTTGATGCTGATTTTTTCTGCTTGCAGGAGACAAAGATGCAGGCAGGGCAGTTGGACTTGGAATTTCCAGGGTACCACTCATGGTGGAACTATGCAGACAAGAAAGGGTATAGTGGCACGGCTGTCTTCAGTCATCATGAGCCTCTGGCTGTCACATATGGCATAGGCATTGACGAACATGACCATGAGGGACGTGTTATTACCCTGGAGCTGGAGTCTTTCTTTCTCGTGTGTGTGTACACGCCAAATAGCCAAGATGGGCTGCGACGATTAGACTATCGTATGCGTTGGGAGGATGATTTCCGAGCATATCTCATGGACCTCGACAAGCGCAAACCCGTGGTGGTGTGCGGCGATATGAATGTGGCACACGAGGATATTGATTTGAAAAATCCCAAGACAAACCACATGAATGCTGGATTCACAGACGAAGAGCGTGGACAGATGACGACACTCTTAGAGGCTGGATTTGTTGATACATTTCGCCATTTACATCCCACTCAAGAGGGGATATACTCCTGGTGGAGTTATCGCTTCCGTGCACGTGAGAAGAATACAGGCTGGCGTATCGACTATTTCCTTGTTTCAGAGCGGATGCTTCCACATGTGCGTGAGGCTAATATCCTTACCGATATCATGGGTAGCGACCATTGTCCTGTGGAATTGGTGTTGGAGTAGAGGGAGAATCAGATGCTTCCGAAAACACCTGAAAGGGTGATTTTGATACCCTCTTTGGCTTTTTTTGTGCCGATAGATGTTCTTTATGTAAGGGCTATTCGCTATATTTGAGACCGTTAAGCCAAATGAGTAAAGCGATGTTCGCTTCAGTTTTACCATGGCGAGAAAACGAAGGATGCAACGTATAAATGTATAAATGATTAACCATTAAAATAAATAAAAATATGGAAAAGAAAGTAGAGGAAGAGTGGATGGGTGAACCACTTGACGTTATGGAACTAATGGCAGTAAAAGGTGGGGCTGGGCGTCGGCGCAAGGTTTGCGTGTTCCGTGTAGGTGTTAAAGACTGCAATGGGGACAGCATAGCAGTTGTAGATAATCATAAGAAGAAAAAGTGTAAGGGCAAGAGTCATGCAACGCTGAGAAGTGAGAGAAGAAGTTGGTGTTTGGGAGCAGGACCTGCCGTAAAGTGCGAAGCGGACAGCATAGCTGTGGTGTACAGATAGGCAGTGGGCATTCTATTTCTATACCATGAAGTCTTTGAAACCATGTTGTCCTGTAAAAAAAAAAGACACCCGAAAGGGTGATTTTTACAAGGGAATGGTGAAATAAATGTATCCAAATCGTACGGATTCTTAAATATTGTTTATTTTTGCAAATGTTGTTAAACGCGACTGGTCGTAGATAAAGATTCATGTGGATGACGAGCTGCATAATCTAGACCTTACTGACAAAAGGGGCGCATGCTGACACGCCATGCTGAAAGCAAAGATTAAAAAGTTATATCTATGAACACAAAAGATGAATTGCTCACCACGAGTGAACCTTTGGACATCATGGAAATGATGGAAGTTAAGGGAGGTGCTGACCCTCGACATATATGCTTCTTGAAATCCGCAGTGAAGTGCTCAAATGGACCAGCCGTTGTTAATTGTTCTGGAGTTCCGGCTCTACCAACGGAACCAAAGCCTGGTGATAAAGTGTGATTTAAAAATCCTTCACCGTATGTGTGTGGGGAGGATATTTTAATAATCCTTCCCCACACATACATATTTGTATTATTTGAGGCATATGCGAGGAATCTTCGTGCTTAATCCGGATTATCATTTTAGAAATGATATTCACAGGATGATTTTGTATTCCACCAATAGGGTGCAGCCATACAGCGCGCTAGATTGGATGAGTTTCGTGCATCCTGTTCAAGCTCAAATCCTGTTCTCTTTTTCGGAACCTCACCCAATGGAATGGCATTATGAAGATCTGAAGGATAAGTATCGTCTTACTCCAGAACAGGTCAATGAGATGATAGAGCCATATGTGGAGAATGAAGAAGCAATCTATACGGAATGGGGCAGAGACAAAATTGTTTTTCCTAAGAATATGCTACTTCCATATGACAAGGTAGGGAAACAGTATCAGGGAAGGCGCAATAGTCATGTGAACTTTGTTTGTCACAATATTGATGTGAAGTCAGAACGTCTGTACAGCGGACCACTGGCCATGACGCTGATGATGACTTCACAATGCGTGACTAAGTGCAAGTATTGCTATGCAGATAAGAAAACGTCCTACGACCCTTTGCCCACCAGAGAAATTCTGCGTATCATAGACAAAGCTCGTGATATGAACATGTCTTACATTGATGTCATTGGTGGGGAGGTGTTTTGCCATAAGGACTGGGCTATAATCATCAAGAAACTTGTGGATGCTGACCTTACCCCCAGTTATATATCAACCAAGGTGCCGCTTGACAGGCATCATGTGGAAATGCTGAAGGAGACAGGCTATGACAATGTGGTACAGCTCTCTCTGGATTCGTTGGACGATGAGGTTTTGGAAAAGACCATTGGAAGCAGACCAGGGTACGTACAGAAGATGAAGACCACAATAGAACTGCTGGAACAGTATGGCTTCAAGATACAGGTAGATACGATACTGACGCGCTTCAATAGTCATAGCTGGATGATACAGCAGTTGTACGACTATATTCACACTCTGAGCAACCTGATCTATTGGGAAATACGGGTTCCTGGATATTCTCTTTATTCTCCAGAGTCCTTTGAGGAAATTAGGGCTACAAGAGAGTCTATAGAGAGTCTTCGTACGTTTGTGGACGAGGAGCTCAAGCCCAAGTCGGACATCACCATATTGTTCAGCGATGACGCACTTGATTATCCTTCGTACAAAGGAAGTCGCGATGAGGCTTACTTCAAAGGCGGAAGTTGCGGCGCATTGCAAAGCCGTCTGTTTGTCTTGCCTGATGGTAAAGTGAGTATCTGTGAACTTGTGTATTGGAATCCGCTGTTCCTTGTAGGGGACTTGCGAACCGACTCTATAGCGGAGGTATGGAACTCGCCCCAAGCTGTAGCACTTTATAATCAAGAGAAGAGAATACGCTCGAAGAGCAGATGCTCTTCGTGTAAGGTCTTGGAGTTCTGTCAGGAGAATAGAAGGAAGTGCGTGGTGAAGGTGATGCAGGCATACGGACAGGATAATTGTGATTATCCAGACCCAAGATGTGAATTCGCACCGGAATTCTTGACTAACATGGCGTATTGAGTCGGGTAGAAAGAAAAGTGAATAAAAAAAAAGAAGAGGGAAGAATCTATGAATAAGAAAAAATATCTGGTATCTCTGGTGGGCTTGTGGCTGACTTATGTAGGCGGGCTTTGTGCGCAAACACTCCAGGGAAAGGTGTTGACAGAGGACGGACAACCACTGGAATATGCGAATGTGGCACTTGTGTCGGAATCTGATTCAACAGCGTTTGCGGGGTGCGCCACTTTGGTTGATGGGACATGGACAATGGAGTCTGCTGACCACGAGGGCGGTCTGCTGCGAGTGAGCATGGTAGGATTTCAGACTCAGTATTTCAAACCACCCTTCCCCTTAACGGTAATTCTGAAAGAGAACGGTGCAGCAATGCAGGAAGTGCAGGTGGCGAGTGCGCGCAAGTATGTGAAGGCTAATCCGCGTGGGTTCACTATTCAGATGGAGGGTAATCCTCTGGCACAGCTTCCCACTTCGTTAGATGCTATTAGGGAGATGCCTTTGATAGAAGGTATGGGAGCAGATATCTCTGTGCTTGGCAGAGGCAAGCCAACCTTTTACATCGAACACCGCAAGGTGCAAGACATAGCGGAACTCCAGCAACTGAAACCCTCAGAGATAAAGAGTGTGGAGATACTGGCTAAGCCAGGACTGAAATATGAGAAAGAGACAGATGCCGTAATCATTATTCATCTCAAACGTAGGAATCCAGGACTGGCTGGATATGTGTCTGGCACAGGATCGGTGGCGGAAACGCTCTCTGGATATGCTTATACCAAATTATCCTACACGTTTCACGATGGACTGAGCCTGTATGCAGATGCCAACGGAAACAGTAACGGCTATCGTGTCAAAACAGCATATAGTGATAGGTATGCACCAGAGAATGTGTCTTCGGACACCCATGGGACATCCAAAGCACGCAACAAAAACCTTAACGTCAACGTTGGGGGAAGCAAGGATTTTAAAAAAGGACATTCCGTGGGAGCCAGATATTCCTATACCCGTACCCCTTCTTCTTTGTTGACGTCTGATGCATATAACCTTTCTACAAATAGTATGGCCACTCAGAAACTGTCAACAAGTACGCGTACGAGCAAACAAAGTTGGAGACATTATGCCAATGCTTATACCTCTTTACAGTTGAGCAAACCATTGACCTTGACTGCTGATGCTGATTATCTGTGGGGCAAGGCACCCTCGCGTACAGGTATTGTGGAACGTGCCCAAGGCGAAGAACCTTGGCTGATGAATACCTCTAATCTGAAGGATTACAAAATGGCAGCTGCCAAGGCTGACCTGGAGGGCTCGTGGAACAATTGGTCATTGCAGACGGGTGTCAATTACTCGTTTACAAAAAATGGACTCGCTTTTGATAGCCAGGCAAGCGATGGGAATACGCTTTTCCAATCTGCTGATGACAGTGAACGACAGAATCTGTATGCCGTATACGGCACTGCAGCGTGGCAGGTGAATGAACATTGGGCACTAAGTGCTGGGCTGCGATGTGAGCTGACAGACTTTGACTACAAGCAGGACAATGAAGAGGTCGCTGGACAGTCGAAGAACTATGTGGACTGGCTACCAGAGGTGGGCGTGAGCTATATGTATAAGGACTTGATTTTGGGACTTACGTATGACAGCAAGGCATATCGCCCGACGTACAGCGATCTCAACAACAATTACACTTACATCACGCACACTTCATGGACAACAGGAAATCCTCTGCTGAAAAGCAATATCATAAGGAATCTGGAGGCAAGTCTTTCCTGGAAACAGACCTATGTGTCTCTCGTATATTGTCGGCGCTTCAGAAATTTCCAGACCATATATCGTTATCTGCCCGAACAGCAGGTCAATCTGAGACAGAATATAAACCTGCCAGGATTTAATGATTTCCGTCTGGAGGCATCGCAGAGTTTTGATGTGAAATGGTGGCATCCGTCATTACAGGGTACTCTCATGTTGGAGGATTTGGAATATGGTGAGGAAGGTTGGAGAAAGTCATATAAGAAACCATATTTCCTGTTGACCACCAAGAATCGTTTCGACCTGCCCTGGAAGATTTATGTTTGGGTGGGAGCCACTTGGACAGGAAGGGGTAATGTGACAACTGTCTATTATGACCATCATAACTTCACCGCATATTTGCAGATGAGTAAAAGCATAAGAAACTGGGATCTATCGCTGGCTGTAAATGACTTTACGCATACCAACCGTATGCACTATCGAATAGACACCAATGGGGTTCGCTACAAGGCATACGAGAAGGGTAGCAGTTGTCTGCTGCAATTGTCTGCCACATATAGTTTCAATTATAAGAATAAGAAAGAGTATCGCGGAAAGGGAGCGTCAGGAGACGAGCTACAACGCTTGGACTAAAGGTTTAGAGAGCATGGCGAATTTTTTTTCTGCATCGTTTTCCCTTTTGTCCGCAGCACGACAGTATGCAGTGCGGGGCGGCTTGTCTGCAGATGCTCTGCCTGCATTATGGTCGTAGATATACGCTTGACTATCTGAGTAATGCGTGTGCAGCAACCAGTGAGGGCGTGTCACTCTATGGATTGAAGTTCGTAGCCGAGCAGTTGGGATTCCGTACACAATGCGTGAAGACCACCGTAGAGCAGTTGTCGCGGACAACAGCTCCCTGTGTTTTACATTGGAACCAGAATCATTTTGTTATTCTTTATAAAAACAAGGGGGAACGGAAATTTTATGTGGCAGACCCAGCCAAAGGTCTGCTGGCTTATGACAGAGAGAATTTCCTGGCTCGCTGGATGGAAGGCAGTCAGCAGAACGGACAGGGAGGAAAGGGCATCGCCATGATGTTACAGCCTACACCAGACTTTTATCGGCAGACGATACAAGGTGTATCGGGACATGGAGAAACGCGCTCCTTTCGTTTCCTTTTCGGTTATACACGCCAGTTCAGTAGGTATTTCTGGCAGATTGCGTTAGGGTTGGTTGTAGGCATCGGCATTCAGCTAGCTTTGCCTTTGCTTACGCAGTCAATAGTGGATATCGGCATAAGCAATCAGAATATTGGGTTTGTTTGGCTTGTGTTACTCGGTGGACTTATGCTAACTTTCAGTAGTACAGTTATCGACTTTATACGCCGGTGGCTGTTGCTTCATGTCAGCTTACGTATAGAATTGTCACTTGTGAGCGACTTCTTTATCAAACTGTTTCGCTTGCCTATGTCTTTTTTTGATACCCGACAGATGGGTGACTTGATACAGCGTATGGGTGACCATGAACGGGTAAACGATTTTCTTACACAGCAGACACTCAGCATCGCCTTTTCGCTGTTGACCTTCTCTGTGTTCTCTATAATGTTGCTATACTATAATGGAAGTGTTTTCTTGATATTCCTGCTTGGCAGTTTCCTGTATGGTTGCTGGATGGCTCTGTTCCTGCATAGACGTAAGATGTTGGATTATGAATTTTTCGAAAAGCAAACTGTCAATAACAACAAGACCTACGAACTCATTACTTCTATGCAGGAGATAAAGTTGCAGCATGGTCAGGTACGTATGCGCCAGGATTGGGAGGATGCCCAAGTGGATCTCTTCAATGTTCAGATGAAGTCGCTTCGACTGCAGCAGACGCAGGAGGCTGGTGGCATCTTTATCAACGAACTCAAAAATATGCTTGTAACAGTGGTGGCTGCCACTGCTGTCATCCATGGGCATATGACGCTTGGCATGATGCTTGCCGTGCAGTATATCATTGGACAACTGAACTCGCCAGTTGAACAACTGATGTCCTTCCTCTATTCAGCTCAAGACGTAAGCATCAGTTTGGAGCGAATCAATGAAATACACCATATGGATGATGAGGATACGGAGAATGCCTCTGTCACTGAAGTAGAAAATATGGAACGTGGAATACGACTGGATGATGTTGTATTCCGGTACGACAGGTTTTCGCCCACAAAGACCATTGATCGGGTAAGTATGCATATACCGAAAGGCAAAGTGACAGCTATTGTGGGTGTGTCTGGCAGCGGGAAAACCACCCTTGTGCGCCTTATGTTGGGCTACTATCCGGTGCAGGAGGGCACTCTGAGCATAGGCGGTACGGATATCAACAGTCTTAATAAGGAGTGGTGGAGAAACCAGTGTGGTGTGGTTATGCAGAATGGGGTAATCTTCTCAGATACCATAGCCAGGAATATTGTTGTGGATAGTAGTTTAATAGATGAGAAAAGACTTATGGAAGTGGCAGAGATGGCTTGCATCAAGGATTATGTGATGTCTTTACCTCTGAAGTTTGATACCAAAATAGGACAGGACGGAAAGGGACTCAGTCATGGACAAAAACAGCGTATTCTCATAGCTCGTGCTGCTTATCGCAACCCTAATTTCTTATTTTTGGACGAGGCGACTAATTCGCTTGACGCTAACAACGAACGTCAGATTGTAGATAATCTGAGGTCTTTTTATTTGGGGAAGACGGTGGTTATTGTCGCCCATCGGTTGAGCACGGTAAGGAATGCCGACCAGATAGTTGTGTTGGAGCAGGGACGAGTGACGGAGATAGGAACTCACGAGGAACTTGTACAGAAGCACGGAGCATATTATAACCTGGTAAGAAACCAGTTGGAATTGGAATGATATGGAGTGTAAAGGTCACAATCAGAGAATACAGAAGAATTTCAAATTCAGAAGTAAAAAGTCGCAGGAGTTCATTGAAAAGACTCCTTCCAGACTTACCCTTGTAGGCACGTGGGTGATGGCTCTTATGACCATTGCTATATTGATGGTCTTTTGCATGATGAACCATTCGTTTGATAGGGGGCATGTGAGCAGTGATTGCGGAGCGGAAAAATCAAAATAGATAATAAATAAGAGATTGCGAGGAGATGGTAGGGAGACAATATGGTCTTGTAGACAAGAATGAAAAAGAATTTGAAATGGCAATAGTCAATACAGCAAATGCTTTTTCCAGAAGCCTGTACCAAGGTATCATAGTCATTGACTATACACGTCAGAAGTTTGTATTTGCTTCTGGGAACTTTGAGTTTCTGTGTGGACTGTCTGCTGCTGAAGTGTGCAAAATGGGGTATGGGTTTTACTATGAGTGTATCATGTCACCTGATTTGGAGATTCTGTTGAGGGCACGACCCAAATGGAAGGAACTGGTGGCAAGTCTTTCTCCCGAACAGTGCATGGATTATTCCTTACATTTTGATTTTCGTTTCAAAAAAGATAATGGTGCCTATATGGTGCATCACACTTTCACTACACTTTCGCTGACGGCAGAAGGAAGACCCCATTTATTGCTATGCACCATATCATTGTCCTCGCAGATATCCTGTGGACATGTGATTATGTTAAATAGAAATTCAAGAAAATATATGGAGTACAATGATGGCACAGACAGGTGGGAAAGGGGAGAATTACCTCTTCTGACGGAGCACGAGCGTTGTATATTGTATCTCTCAACATGGGGAAACACCGTTCCCTGTATCGCCAGGAAGCTTTGCAAGTCGGAGAATACGGTAAAGACATGTAAGCGAAAACTATTTCAGAAACTGGGCGTGAACAGTATCTCAGCGGCCATATCCTATGCTGCCAATTACCAGTTGTTGTGAACGAAGCGGACCGACTCATAATATGGTATCTTGACTTCTTGTGCCATTTCGGCAGGCACCAACATTATACGTTTTTACGGGAAAACGAACTTGTTTTTCAGAGTATTTTGTTTTTTTAGCAGAACACGATAAAGAAAAATTGTCTTTTCTCAGAGCATATTCCCCATATTTGTGGTATTTTTGCAGGGCATAAAGAAAAAAGAAAGAATAAATACATATATTCCAATAACAAATAAAACTTCAAAGAAATGACAAGTTACAAGGAATTGGGTCTGGTAAACACTCGTGAGATGTTTGCCAAGGCAGTGAAGGGTGGTTATGCCATCCCCGCTTTTAACTTCAACACACTGGAGCAGATGCAGGCTATCGTGCAGGCTGCTGTTGAGACTAAGTCACCCGTTATCATGCAGGTGTCAAAGGGCGCACGCAACTATGCTAACGGCACAATCTTGCGCTATATGGCACAGGGTGCTGTAGAATACGCTAAGGAACTCGGTTGCGAGCATCCCCAGATCGTTCTTCATCTGGACCACGGTGATAGCTTCGAGCTTTGTAAGGATTGTATCGACAACGGTTTCTCAAGCGTTATGATTGATGGTTCTTCTCTGCCTTACGAGGAGAATATCGCTCTGACCAAGAAGGTTGTTGAGTATGCTCATAAGTATGACGTTACGGTTGAAGCTGAGCTGGGTGTGCTGGCAGGTGTAGAGGATGAGGTTGCCTCTGAGGTTTCTCATTACACAAAGCCTGAGGAAGTAATCGATTTCAGCACTCGTAGCGGATGCGACTCTCTGGCTATCTCTATCGGTACAAGCCATGGCGCGTACAAGTTCACTCCTGCACAGTGCACACGTGACCCCAAGACGGGTAAGCTCGTGCCTCCTCCATTGGCATTCGATATCCTGCACCAGATTGAAGAGAAGCTTCCTGGCTTCCCCATCGTGCTCCACGGATCATCATCTGTTCCTCAGGACGAGGTAGATACCATCAACAAGTATGGTGGCAAGTTGCCTGATGCTGTAGGTATACCCGAAGAGCAGTTGCGTGAGGCAAGCAAGAGCGCTGTGTGCAAGATCAATATTGACTCAGACTCACGTCTGGCTATGACTGCTGCTATCCGCAAGCATTTCGTAGAGCATCCCGCTGACTTCGATCCTCGTCAGTATCTGAAGCCCGCTCGCGAGAACATGAAGAAGATGTATATCCACAAGATTGTGGATGTGCTGGGCAGCAACAATAAGTTGTAATTTCTCCACTCAGCCGTACCCTCTTTCTGGGTACGTGTTGAAAATGAAATTAAAATAGAAAAGAGGCAAGCCGTTGAGGTTTGCCTCTTTTTCTATTAGACATGTTCGGCTTGAATTCCTGTGAACTCAGCTACGTCTCTTCTTTTCAATCCCTACCAGCCTTTCTTCTGGCATCTTTCTTCCGACCTTGTCCCAGCAAAGTCCACTATGCCTTCGACACGCCTGCCCCACAACCTACTCGAAATAAAGGCTCATACAAATCGGAATCTAATGACCGATTTGGAATAAATAAAAGTGGCTCTAAAATGTAATACTATAATACATGCCCATTTAATACGTATTATTTGGGCATTGAATACTATATTCCTTGCTATACTACCTTATCATCCATCCTTACTTGTGAAAATCTGATACCTATATTAGTCTGTCCTCACTAAGTTTCTACTGTGCTCAGACTTCTTTTTTACAAGAAAAATGTAACTTTGTGCTTGATAAACATAACCGTTAAACTAACGTTAGGACACATGCATAAGAACAGATTTTTACTTCTTGCATTTTTTATTCTTTGCTTATCCTCTCTTAAAGCTCAGAAAACAATATCGATAAATTCAGATTGGAATTTCCAACGCTTAACGGACGAGCAGTCTGGAAGAGAAATCGTGAACCAAGGGGCCGATTGGAGTGCACAGTATAATATCGAACATGTGAATGGCATAAACCAGACATTGGCTGTTCCGTCAGAGACCTTACGAAAAGAGCATGACCAACTCGCCCACGGCAAGTGGGAACAGGTGAGTCTGCCCCATACAGCTCATATGGAGCCGCAAGTTGTGCTGCATCAATGGCAAGGAATCTGTTACTACAGACGCCAGATTACTATAAGCAAGCAGGACGCTAAAAAACTCTGTTGGCTCGAATTTGGAGCCGCCATGCACTTGGCTGATATCTGGCTAAATGGACAACATCTCACTCAGCACTCGGGTGGATACACGCCTTTCGTGGTGGATGTGACAGGACTGCTTCGTGCTGATAGCCCCAATGAATTACTCGTCCGATTGGACAATCGTAACAATCCTCTCATACCTCCTGGCAAGCCTGTGGAGGATTTGGATTTCTGTTATTACAGCGGATTGTATCGCAGCGTGAATCTTATCATTAAGAATCCTGTGTACATTACACATCCCATTTTGGCTGCAGAGCAGGCAGGCGGAGGCATTTTTGTCACCTTTCCAAAGGTGACGGAGACGCAGGCTAACATAAGCATACGGACTCAGGTGGCAAACTCTTTGTCTTCAGCAGAAAATCTTCACGTGCGTCAGAGTCTTTACGAATGGACACGAGCCAAGGGGATTGGTCACAAGGTGGGTTCGATAGACACACCATTGCTTTTGCGTACAGGGGAGTCACAGCACGTAAGTCAGCAGATAGTTGTGGAGAATCCTAAACTCTGGAGCCCAGATGCCCCCTCCTTGTATGTGCTACGCACAGAGGTACTTCGGGGAAACAAAGTGATGGATGCTGAAGACACACGCATAGGGATACGCCATATTGAGTTCACCAAAGAGCATGGATTTGTCATCAATGGAAAACCCTTGCGCCTGGAGGGAACCAACCGTCATCAGGAATATCCATACGTGGGTAATGCACTTCCTAATGCGGCACAGTATCGTGACATCTGGCAGATTCGCCACAATGGATTCAGTATCGTACGTCTGGGGCATTATCCTCAAGACCCCTCTGTGCTGGATGCCTGTGACGAATTGGGCTTGTTGGCTATTGAACCCATACCAGGGTGGCAGTTCTATAATAAGGCTACAGCCTTTACAGAACACACCTTTCAGGACATTCGCGATTTGATACGACGTGACCGCAATCATCCATCCATCGTCATGTGGGAAACGACACTCAACGAGGCTTGGCCACCCACAGAATGGAAAGACCAAGCAGTGCGCACCGCACATGAGGAATATCCAGGTAGCCAGTGCTATACTTCTGGAGACGCTTATGGCTATGAAGGGTTTGATGTGTGCTATAACGACTGGGCAGAAGGCTTCCATCGTGCAAATGAAACCACCAAAGCAGGCTTTATCCGCGAATATTACGATTGGGAGTTTGGGGGACACTACAGTACATCGCGTGTGTCGCGTGGCCAGGGTGACCGAGCTTTGGTGCAGAACGCATGGAATGCCCAATGGAGTCATAATCGCTATCGTGCACAATATCCGTGGACTGCTGGACAGGCTGTGTGGAGCATGTATGACTACAATCGTGGCTATGCAGACAATGTTTGTTTTAGCGGTACTGCCGATTTGTTCCGCCTGCCTAAGTTCAGCCTTCATTATTTCCGTACACAAGTGGCAGCAGGAATGCCACTTCCCTCTGGACCGATGCCCTATGAGGTGTTTGCCTGTTCGCACTGGATGGAGGGAACTCCTAACACCCTACAGGTGTATGGCAACGTAGACGAAGTGGAACTACTGGTTAATGGAAACAGCGTGGCACGACAGAGTCCAGACAGCGGAAAAACCACTCAAGAGTATGTCTCACAACCCGATGGAGGCAATGCCACAAACCTGGAGTTTCCTCCCTTCACATTCCGTAACATTAAGTGGAAACCAGGTGAGTTGAAGGCTTTGGGATATAAGGACGGAAAACTTGTGGCAGAACACGTCGTACACACTCCAGGCAAAGTGTCGGGTATGAATATCTGTTACTTTGAGAGTGGAGTGCCTGCCACACACCATGATTTACTCATCGTGTATGTACGTCTTCAGGATGAGGCTGGCACGCTGTGTTTTGGTGAGAACCGTATGGAGGTTCATCTGCAGGTGTTGGATGGCGGACGAGTATGTGGTCCTCAGTGGAAGGTGGCAGAGGCAGGGATAGCTTCATTTCTTGTAGCCACAGACGATGCTTCTTCACTGCGCTTAAAAGCAACGTCGGGGTTGTTGACATCAGTAAGTAGGATAAAACTTAGGTGAAGGCTATAATCTCACCTACGTGCTACGCAAATACACAGGCAAGAATTTCTGTTGCCTGTTCAAGAAGCGTGTAGGTGTTTCATCCAATGAATTTGGGGATGAGTGCTGTTTGACTACGAAATGAAATATAAATAAGAAAACGTATGAAATATATCTGGTTGATAATATTCCTTGTATTGCCATTGATAGGTGCAACATACACCGCATGGCGCATTTGGCACGTGCTGCCCTTGGCTAACGGTTGGCGATGGGCAGTTATTGCCTTATTCGTGGCTTTGTTTTGTTCCATGTTCATGGGCTTTTCTGGAGCGATAGAAAAGATGCCACTCAATGCGGCTACTGTCATGTATGAGGTGGGAAACTCCTTTATCTTTATCCTCCTCTACCTGGTGATGATATTCCTTGCGCTCGACTTGGGACGACTCTTGCATCTCATTCCGAAGGCATGGCTTGTGAGCAATGGCAATACATCGTTAGGTATACTTGCCGTGATGTTCCTTGTCTTTGTATATGGCAACATACATTATACTAATAAGGTTAGGGAGCAGATTGACATCAAGACAAACAAGGAAGTGTCATTGAATGACAAGTCTGCTGCAAAAATTGTTCTTCTCAGCGATCTTCACTTGGGCTACCACAACCGTTGCTCTGAGTTCAAGCGATGGGTGAACATGATAAACGCAGAGCAGCCCGACCTCGTGCTTATAGCTGGCGACATCATAGACATCAGCGTGCGCCCATTGCTGGAGGAACGTGTGGCAGAGGAGTTTCATCGGTTGAAGGCTCCTGTGTACGCTTGCCTTGGCAACCACGAGTATTATAGTGGAGAACCGCTTGCGCAGCAGTTTTACCATAAGGCAGGCATAACCCTTCTTCGTGACAGTGTGGTTAAGATGGGTAATATCGCAGTAATAGGCAGGGATGACAGGACCAATACACGCCGGCTTTCGCTTCAGGAGATAATGAAGCAAGCGAAGCTGACGACAGACGGTAATAGCGGAACAAAAGAATTTACCATTCTTCTCGACCATCAGCCTTATCATTTGGAGGAGGCAGAGCATAATGGCATCGACTTTCAGTTCAGCGGTCATACCCACCACGGGCAGGTGTGGCCAGCATCATGGATTACAGAAGCCCTGTACGAAAAAGCTTATGGTGCGCTGAAGAAAGGCAATACACAATACTACGTCAGTTCTGGCATGGGTATCTGGGGCGGAAAATTTCGTATAGGCACCCAATCGGAGTATGTGATATTGACAGTAAGTCAATAGATTACTTTTAGTTTTAATAGCTGTTGTACCCCTTGTTTTTTTCTTGATTATGCTCCTAAATCTATCCTATTGTGTTCCATCCCAATTCGTAAGTTGGCCAGTGCAACCATTGGAGCCACTGTGTGAAAATATATTATACAAGGACCTTTTCGCTTACTGATTCTTAACCTGAAAAAATGCGGAGAATGATGAGGTAGGTGCAAATAGAGTTAGAAAGGCTAATTGATTTGTTGTAAGGTTTTTTGCTTCCAATATGTGATGCCTAGAATAGAAAACTTCGGAACGAGATTTGAAGCGAATTGAGGAGAAAAATGTGACTGGGCTTTTAAGAAAAAAAACGAGTATAATTTCTTATATAAAACTACCTAATGCTCTTTTTTTGTAAAGAAAAAAAAGCCCTGCTTTCTCTTTGTTGAAAAACTTAGAAAATGTCCATCTTTGGCTAATTCAGTCACTTATTCTTAGTAGAAATCCATTTAATTATAGATTCTATATTTTTTTAAGCATCCTTTGCCAGATTTCCTCTTCGTTCCGTATTGTTCTCCTGTTTTGACAAGCAATACCCTGTAAGCCAGTAGATGTGAAACGAGCGAAGGAGATGCTCCAGATGGCATTGCTTTTTTAAATATTTTTTTGACCGTTCTGTGTTATTTTCAAAAGCTCACTTCGCCCATCCTTCTCCTCCCTTCCCCTTGCGCAACTATTAGAGACAAGTTTCCCACTTGTAGTTTTCTTCATCGAAAGTTATTCCCACGAACATG
>CAKRRN010000021.1 GCA_934394435.1 uncultured Bacteroidaceae bacterium | reverse complement strand
GAGTTCCTTGTTTCGGGCTAAGGAACGGTTGGGGCTTGAAATATTCAGCGAGCGTATAGTCTTTCTACAGGTAAGCAAGGGTTGATTGGCCATCCTGCTTTCTTCAAACCTCATTCGTTCGTCTTCTGCCTCATCTCGTATCATTTCCGTATCGTTTCCGCTTCGTGATAGGAGGTTGATAGGAGAATGATAGGAGAACGATAGGAGAACGATACGGAAACGATACGGAAATGATACGGAAACGATACGGAAACGATACGGAACGGATAGGAGGAAAGTGTTCGATGGAGACTGGATGGAGGGGAGGACCGTTTTCATTGCGGAACTGTTTTAATGGGTTATTTTCATTTGGTCTTCTGATGCTCTGTGCGAAAATTGCGTCAGGATTTCCACTTGCAAAATTAGAGGGCTGCGGGCCAGAAAGGAAATCCTAACAGAACAAATACGGGAATCATACGGAATTTCCACGGGAATCATACGGAACTTTTTCGGCAAGTCGTCTTTCGCCTCACACGGCAAGAGAGGGAGGGAGAGGAATGATGGCTCAGCAGGAACCTCATGTTCGTGGGAATAACTTTCGATGAAGAAAACTACAAGTGGGAAACTTGTCTCTAATAGTTGCGCAAGGGGAAGGAAGGAAGGAGAAGGATGGGCGAAGAAAAGAAGGATAAACAAACGCGTCTGGGAATAGAACATCAAAATATTTTATTGGGGTATAAATATCTTGGGTGTTTAGCACGTAAAATAATGGCAAAGAAAAAGGAAAAGAGACGAGTAAACAGACAAGTTAATATAAATCTTGCAAGATTTTCCTTACCAACAAATATTTTTTTCCAATCCAAGTATTTTATATTCTTAATTTTTATAAATTTGCAATGCTTGCGTTAGGATTTTGAATAAAATTCTGCTAAGAATTATAACTAACTTCAATTTAAAAACTATAAAAGATTAACAAAATGAGAGCGTTAAAAGGACTTATCTATACCCTATTGATTGCCTTGGGTATGGTGGCTTGCAAAGAGCACATAGACATGAGTGCACGCTATGTGTTGAAAGAGGAGACGGCATATAGTTATCTTAGCAAGCATGAGCAATATAGCGATTTCGTTTCGTTGATTGACATTGTACACATAAGTAAATTGTCATCCTCTACCGTAGGTTCTCTGCTCTCTGCGCGTGGCAACTATACGGTATTTGCTCCTGACAACGATGCTATCCAAGAGTATTTGGATACGCTCTGCGCCAAAGGGGTCATAGACCAGCCCAACTGGGAGGGATTCAGGGATAGCGTATCGCTGGACTCTATCCGCAAAGTGATTGTGTATAACAGCATTATCAATGGCGGAGATAATGTGGCAGCATACGACGTGGCACAGTTCCCCATCAACGATGGTGGAGAGTTTCCATTAAGCAACATGTATGATCGCAAGCTCATAGTCAACTATTTTAACGACCCTGACAGCGTGACCATTAACGGTGCCCTAATGGATCCGCGCAACAACAACATAAGAGTGCTTAACGGCTTCATACACAACGTTCATTCCGTGGTAGCTCCCACAAACAACACACTCGGTGCACTCTTGAATACCATATACTCTCAGAAGCAATCTGGCTATTACGTATCAGCCATGCTTGTAAGGGAAGTGGGTATGCTGGACACGCTGATGAAATATAGGGATGACAATTATGAATTGGCTTACCAGACAGGTCAGGTACCAGAAATGATAGCCCATGAGTCTGGTGTGGGATACACAACAGGTAAACTACCTGAGCACAGATATTACGGCTTCACCTTCTTTGCCGAAAAAGATGAAGTATGGGAGAAGGAAATAGGCAAAAACCGTTTTGACATTACCGTAGACGATGTGGTAGACTGGCTGAAGAATAAAGGATACTACCCTTCTGCCAAGACAGACGACAACTACAAGGACGAGAACAACATCCTCAACCAGTTTGTCACTTATCATTTCCTGCCCATGCGACTGGCTTCTGACCGCCTGGTGCTCCACTGGAACGAGAAAGGCTATTCATCACAAAGGAAGCAGCCTTCAGTGGTCCAGTACGAATACTATACCTGTATGGGTAAACGTCGGCTGATAAAATTCCTTGAAAGCGCAGAAAGCGATGGTGTGTGTATCAACCGTTTCCCAGAAATAGACAACACACGTAGAGGCACATACCATGAGATAAGTTGCGATCCTGACAAAGTAGGCATAAAAGTTCCTGTGCCAGAGACAGACGGTGAATTCAACGTGAGAAACGGAATCATCTACCCCCTGGATCAAATCATGGCATACACAGAGGATGTGAAGGAGAATCTGCACAAAGAGCGCATCCGCTTTGATATAGTGTCAGCCATGCCAGAGATGATGAACAACGACATTCGTTTGCAATACTATACGATAGGTCAGCGATGGGGATTCCCGTTCACCAGCCAGTACCCTTACTTCGATGACGTATACATTGGAGACGAGAGTTGGTTCTTCTACTATAACGGCTACAACGAAACGATGAAGAACTATCAAGGCGATGAGTTGAACGTGCGCGGCTTCCTGGATGTCACCTTCAGACTCCCCCCTGTGCCTGCAGACGGAATCTACGAGATAAGGTTCAACATTCAGAGCGAGGGATATAACCGTGGCATGGTTCAGTTCTACTGGGGAAGCGATAAGAACAATCTGGCTCCTATGGGTATCCCCTTGGACATCCGTATGAGTGGACTCGAGCGCAGAACCACCAGCGGAGTATTCCCCAGCAATGTAGGTTGGGAGAAAGACACCCAAGATGATGACTACAATGCCGAAGTAGACAAGAAGATGCGCAACAATGGCTTCATGAAGGGAGCTGAAATATATTGCGATGGCGGACAAGGTCTGTCGGTGATGGCACGTGCTGACCCTGTTATTGTACGACGAATCATCGTGCGCGAACCGATGAAGGCAGACGAAGTCTACTACCTACGCTTCAAGAGCGTGCTGGACGACCAGACCCGAGAGTTCTACATGGACTATCTGGAATATTGTCCTAAGGAGGTTTACGACAACCCAGAGACTCCCGAAGACATTTGGTAAGAAGCTAAGAAAGTCATATGAGAACAAAGAGCATCAGAATATGTACATGGAAACCAGGCACAATATGGTGTCTGGTTGCTATGTGCTTGCTCGTGTGCTCTCAGAAACTTCTGGCAAGCAACGGCTACACGCAAAAGACTTCTTTGCCTACGATTTACATAGAAACCTATGATGAACAAGATGTAACAGACCACGATAATTACAAATACTGCCGCATCATATACATTAACGGAGCAGATACGAGCCGTTATGATTCTGTCAAGATACGCGGACGTGGCAATACCACCTGGACCTTGCCCAAGAAACCCTATCGCATCAAGTTCCCCAGTAAGACACGACTTTTGGGCAAAGGAGAAGCCAAAGCCAAAGACTGGGTATTGCTTGCCAATGCAGGAGACAAACTATTGTTGCGTAATGCTTTGGCATCCAGAGTGGGCGAAATTATGCAAATGCCTTTCTGCTCCTGCTACCAGTTTGCGGACTTATATATGAATGGGCGTTATGATGGGAACTACCAGATTACGGACCAGATGGAAGTACAGAATGGACGCATAGAAATCAGCAAGCAAGACACCCTTGTGACAGACCCTGCGACCGACATCAGCGGAGGCTATTTTCTGGAACCAGAAGGCAACACAGCCCCAGATGGTCTTTACTTCATGAGCGACCAAGGATGCCACATCCGCATCCACGACCCTAAGCCAGATGTCATCAACTCCAGGCAATTGAAATACATCAAAGCCTACATCAACAAATTCGAATCTTCTCTCTACGGGGATGACTTCACACACGAAAAGCGTGGTTACCGCCAATACGTAGACGTATCCTCACTCATAGACTGGTATCTGGTACAAGAGATTAGTGCCAACGCAGATGGATTCTGGTGCTCCTACATATACAAAGACAAGGCAGACGAGCACCTTTACTTCGGTCCTATCTGGGATTTCGACATCTGCTGGAACAACTGCTCGCGCATGGGAAACGTGAGCAAGAAGCTTGCCATCCAGTTTGGGTATGGAAGTAACTACACCATTAAAGGCTGGTACACACGCATGTGGGAAGACCCGTGGTTCAAGGAGGCTGTATACGACAGGTATCAGCAATTAAGAGCGGATGGACTTGACGAGCGTATGATTGCATTTGTAGATTCTATGGCTCAGGTAATACGCCCCTCCCGCATAGAAAACTACAAGCGATGGAGCATCAACACGAAAACGTATGACGAAGTGTACATCTTCAACACCTACGATGAATACGTAAGAAACATCAAAACGTTTATCAAGACTCACAACGAGTATCTTTCTGAAGAATTCCTGCGGCGCCGTGGTCAAGTACCCACCAAAGCATTTCAAGCAGACGAGGAATACTCATACAAGATATACAGCAAGGCTTTCCCTGATATGACAGTTGCCGCCACATCAGACAACGAGATAGTCATCAGCAAAGTCAAAGACGAAGAAGACGACCAGCAGAAATGGAACATCCATGCCACAGGTGGTCACTTCTTGATTACCAACGCACAAACAGGACTTGCCTTAGCAGATAGAGGAACCTCTGTTGGGGAACCACTCACAACGATAGAAGCAGACAGCACCAACCGAAGTCTCTTATGGGACCTCATTCCACAGGGGGTAGGCGGATATTACAACATCAGAAATGTCAGAACCCAACGCATCGCCTATAATAAAGATGGGATGGCTATGGAGGGAAACTCCGTCTGCAATGCCGAGAGCAACAACCAAGATGCAGAAAGTAGCAACCGACAATGGCAATTCATGACCGTTGGCAAGACAGATCTTACTCCCATAGAAGCGGTCGAAGCACAGACAGACTATGCTCTTGCATATAGTGCTGAAGCCCAAACACTCCGTTTCCTGTGTGAGAGTTCTGACCGTAAGGTAGTAACCTTCACAGCCAATCTGCACAATGCGGCAGGAATGCTTGTCGGAAGAATCTCCTCATCAGAGACCTTCAGCACAGCCAGTCTGCCCAGAGGTCTTTACATTGTCAGCTGGAAATTCGGTGGAACGACACACAGTTGCAAATTCATTAAATGAATCAAAAAAAAACTCTAATAAACATATTTTCTACTAACCTAAAGCAAACGCGTATGAGAAGAAAGACTCTCTCGACCATGTTGTTGCTATTGCTCAGCATGGTATGGAATGTACAGCAGGTCTATGCGCAACTCTACCAACCCGATGAGGAACACCCCCTTATCACCAATGTGGTGGCAGACCCGGCAGAAAGCCAGTTGACCAGTAACTGTACATGGAAAATCACCGACCCCAGCAACGACAACTACTCCTACAATCAGGTGTACATCGATGCCGGCAACGAGTTGGGAGCCCTGATTGACAACGACGAGACTACTTACTGGCACTCCGACCCAACAGGCCCTAACTTGAACGTACAAGACCTATACATCCAGGTGGACCTAAAGCGGACAGACATCCAAAGCTTCTACTACGCCTACAACCGTCGTGGCGATGTCTATAATGGTGCTGTACGCAGAGGAGTCCTGTGGACGAAAATTGAGATTAAAGCCACCAACACCCCTGATGATAATAATTCATGGGTGACAGTAGCCCTGCACAACGATCTCCCCGTGGAATCAAACGATGATGCCACCTGGCCTTGCATACCTCCCATGGTGGAGATGCCTCAGGCCTACAGATACCTGCGTTTCTATGCCAGATATGCTGGTGGCAACGGATACTGGTGCATGAGCGAGTTCCAAATGTATCCAGTTCTGGAAATCACAGACCCCTTCACCAAACTGACCACTCTACTCGACAGCACAGACCCGGGTGCCTTTGAGATTGGTACCGATCCTGGATTCTATGCTGAAGACAAAGTCAAGGCATTCGACCAAGCATGGACAAAAGGCAACGATCTGGCAAGCAAAGCATCGGCTACCGCAGAGGAGCTGGAGGCTGCAGAGAAGACTCTGCGCCAGACACTTGAGGACGTGAAGGCCAGCCGCATCCCTGTGACCGATGGTTACTACCGCTTCGTGAGCTCCTATGCAGGATACATGGAGCAGCAGGGCGTGGAGAAAGCCATTATCTCCAACACTCTGGAAAAACGTATGGCATGGGGCGATCTAGACGAAAGTAGCCCCTATCAGGTGTTCAAGGTGACCACACTAGCCAACGGCACCTACAGCATCCAATGCGTGGGTAATCAGAAATACATCGACTGGGTGGCAGGCGATGCCTGCAACACAGCCGCAGCCTACAATCTTGCCATCACCGATGAGCAAAAGACAGGCCAGATAATCTTTGCCGACACAGAGCACACCAAACCTTGGTTTGCCTTGTACAACGAGAAGAATAGCTGTACCTACCACATGCTGTCTCATGCCAATGGTGCAGGTACGAGTGGTTACTTGTGCGCGGCTGGCGTAGGCTACAATCAATGCAACTATTGGTACATGCGCCGTGTAGATGACGCCACAGCAGAAGCTCTGGGCCAAGAAGGCATGAAGGTAACATACGCAAAATTGCTTTCCGAAGCAATTGAAAAAGCAGAAAGCGTACGCAAGAAAGCCAATGACTACGAGGCTCTCATCTTCGAAGCCAACGATGAAGATGACGAACATAACCAGTTCTCCAGCAACGCTCGCTGGACCTACAAGGATGCCGCAACGGGCGGACAGGGTGCCTATGCCAACCTCATCGATGGTAGCAGCGACACCTACTTCCACTCACGCTATCCTGCCAACGCGGTAGACGGTTATCATTACCTGCAGGTAGACTTGAAACGCACAGACATCAACGAATTTATTTTCAAGATGCTACGCCGTGGTGACGGTGGCTGGCGCGACAGCTGGAACCAGCTCCCCAATGACATTGAGGTGTGGGTAACCAACGATGCAAGCGCCGTAGAAGACCCAACTCCAACAACCGAAGCTGAAGAAGCAGCTTCTGCATGGAAGAAGATAGTACACATCAACAGTGGATTCCCTGCCCTAAGCAGTCACGAGTACTACACCTCGCCTATCGTAGCTATGGGTGGTGCCTATCAGTACGTACGCTTCGTGGTACTCAACACATTGAACGGACCTGGCTACTTCAACATGAGTGAGTTCCAGATGTATGCCACCACACCTACCCAGTCTTCAGAATACTATACCGTAAAAGGCATGAAGGAAGTGTGTGACCAGCTGGATGCAGAACTGCTCAAAGCCAAGGAGAAAGTGGAGAACCTGACAGCCGAGAAGGGTGACACAGCCATCATCAACACACTGGCACGCCAAATCAGCGCGCTGTATGTGGACCGTACAGGTATCAACAAGACCTTGAATTCATACCTGACGCAGGCAACATCCATCTATAAGACCGCTTTCAGCTATGACAATCTGCTGACAAGTGCAGAACAGATTACCAGCAACTCGCCAGAAGACGGTACTGACTATGCAAGCCTCATCGACAACAACCTCAGCACATTCTACCAGAGCAAACAGATTGGTGAGCTGAACAAGAGTACCGTATATCTGCAGGTTGACCTTGGTCGCAATGATCTGAATGAAGTTAACTTTGATTTCTATGGAACGACAAGTGGTTACCAAAACCCCAACTCAATAGACATATACGTATCCAACGATGCCTCTGATGAGAACAGCTGGAAGAGAATCATCGGTCTGACAGAGGGATTTGACACCAACAAGCCTAATGCTCACTATCTAAGTCCAGACATCAATTTGGGTGGTAACTATCAGTATCTGCGTCTCTACCCCTTGGGCAGCGACACCAACGACTACACCTTCAACATGGCAGAACTGCAGTTCCATAGCACCATCCCCAGCACAGAAAAGTCACAATACTATTATGTAGAGGGACTTAAAGATGCAACAGACAACCTAAAGAGCATCATTGATCTCGTGCAAGAAAAGGTTGCCAAGGGATTGGCTGTTGATTTGAGCGACACAGCCAGCCTCAATGCAGCAATGAAGGCAGTGAAGGCACTCGTATTTGACCCCACCGAATACAACTCTTTGGCTGGTGACGTAGCTTTGTTACTGTCTGACACCTACAATGTAGGAAACAACGTTGGACAGCATCCTGCAACTGCGGTAGAGAGCCTCAAGAGCGCACTCGACAAAGCCAACGGTATGGTTGACTACAATAAGGTTGACCGCAAAGCCTTTGAGGAGGCTACTGCATTACTTACCGAAGCCAAGAAAGCATTCCAGGCTACGCAGATTGGTGTGGACACTCACACATGGTACACCATCAAATATCCAAGTGAGGAGTACTACGAAAGCCGCGGATGGGACGCAGCCTCTTGGTGGGCAGAAGGTAATCCTTTCTATGACCAGTACATTGTACCCGGTACCCGTAGCGAAGACGGAGCTGAAATTCTCTCTCCAAGCGATGTGGCAGTAGGTAACAAGATCTATTATTTCAACAAAGATCAGATAGATGCCTCTGAACCACATGCAGCCCAGTGGCGATTCATAGAAGTAAGCAAGGGCAAGTATGCTCTGCAGAACCGTCTGAGCGGACTGTTCATTTATTCTGGGTCTGAGTCAAGCTCAACCAGTATGCAGTTGACTCCTTCTCTGGCTACCGTCCAGCCTCTGGGTTACGGACAATGTGCCATCGATTTGTGTAACATCACTGGAGCATCCCTGGGCACCTACCACTACCTCAACGGTCAAGGCAACGAGATTGCCAACCAGCTTGGTACATGGAGCGCAGTCAGCACAGCACAGGCTGACAACAGTCTGTTTATCATTGAGCCTGTGGAGACTATTGATGAGAGCGCATACGCTCCTTCATTCTTGATGACTCGCTTGTGTGGTGACCAGTCTCCTCTCTGCTTTGCTACAGAAATCAAGAAGGTGGAAGGTTCTACAGCCTATACCACAGCGGGAACATTCGAGAAGGATGGAACCAAATACATTGCTCTGACAGAAGCAGAAATGCCTATCAAGGCAGGTCAACCTTTCTTCTTGATTTCGGACAATGCATATGATGGCGAAAGCGTTGATGATATTCAGATAACCCCAGGTTCAACGGTTGTGAATAAGCCAGGTTCTATCAATGGTCTGATTGGCGTGTTCAGCAGAACGCTTTTGGACGAAGGTATTATATGGCTTGGAGCTACAGAAGCGAAAGCCGTAGACAACGTAACGACCGCTACAGAGGCAGGTTCTGCTTACATGAAGTATGGATACCACATGACTAAAGCAGACGCTGAGTATGACAAGCTTCTGACCATCAATGGCAAGCCTCGTAACTTCGATACTTATGATCTCGACAAGCACAAGGGTACAAAGGATGATCCATTCCCCATTTCTGATGCAAACGAGCTGATGGCTTTACAAGACTTGATGCTTACGGGTCAGATGACTTACGCTATCCTTGACGAGGATATAGATATGAGTGGTGAAGAGTGGACTCCTCTCAACTGGGAAAATAACAGTATCGCTGATGGCAAGAGCTTCATGAACTGGATTGACCTTGACGGACGCGGTCATGTGATAAGCAACCTCACAAGTAAAGGTCATCGCTATGCAGGCGTGTTCGGTGTGCTATGCGGAAGCCTACGCAACATTGGCTTCGAGAATGCTGATGTTGACTGCACAGAGACTGGAAGCGGTGTGCTGGGTGGATATGTAGGCCACAATAACTTCACGGATGCATCAGGCAACAAGCTGACTACAACCGTTGAGAATGTATGGGTTACAGGTAAGTTGCATGTTGCAAGTTCTTACTGTGGCGGTATGTTCGGCAACATAGGTGGTCCCACCATCATCAAGAACTGTTACACGAATCTGCAAGTGACCAGCGAGGCAAGCTTGGTTGGCGGACTGGTTGGCCGTATAAGCGATGCACTCACAGTGGAGAATGTATACGTGGCAGGCACATGTACAGGTGCAGGTGTGACGGGCGGCAGCAAGGACGGCGTTCCTGCAAGCTCTTATAAGAATATCGTAGTCTGGAATAATACCGACAGCAACTTTGGCACCACTGCCACCGCTGATAGCAAGGAAGGTATCAGCTACTATGACGGCACCAACTTTGCCGAGCTCCAGAAGACTGTTGTTGGCTGGGGACGTGCATGGTACTGCGATATGCAGGAAGGCAGTTATCCCACACTTATTGACAACGGTATGCGTCTGTTGATGGATATCGTATTCAACGAAGATGGTACTGCCACTGATATGTCACCTATGAAGAATAATGTGGAGATTCTGGGTACTACACCCACCACTTACTGGAATGAAGACTTCAACCGCTACGTGGCTAAGTTCGGAACAAAAATGGGTGCTACTCCAGAAGGACTCTACAAAGTTGACTTTGAAAACAACAGCACCTTCAGCAAGGCACTTGCCAACGGACACTCGCTGGAAATGGTCATCAAGGCCGAATACGAGGGTGACGCTCTCAACACCATTACCAAGCCCTTCTCTGCCATGCAAGCAGGAGGCACCGGATTCGAGACTGCCAAGGATGCCGAGGGTAAATACATTTTGCGTTTCAACCCCAATGTATCCACCAATGGTGGAAGCAACTGGGGCAGGATAGACAGTCACCTGTCTCCCGAGGCCAATGTCTTCTATCATGTCGTAGGTGTATGGGACAAGCAGCAGCAGAAAGCGTTCATCTATGTGGACGGCAAGCTGGATGGCGAAGGTGAACTGCCTGGTTCGTTCCATTTCCCCAACAAGGGTTGCGGATGGTTTGGTATCGGTGGCGACCCATCAACAAACAACAACTCCACCAATGCTTGGCAGGGTGATATTGTAATTGCACGCGTTTACAATGACGCACTTACCTCTGAGGAGGTGAGCTCACTTTGGAACGATGTGAAGAATGGTGTGGGCATCAATGGCATTGAGTCTGACAAGACACAGAAAGATGCCATATACACCATCAATGGTATCCGCGTACAGAAGACACAGAAGGGCCTCTACATCATCAATGGCAAGACTGTGTTGGTGAAGTAAACACACGCATCCTCACATCAGACAAGGGTACAGATTCGTCCATGTCCGATGTATAAACCACCAAGGGCAGAGAGTTTTTCCACTCTCTGCCCTTTTTCGTCCCACGTGTGCAAGGTTTTTCGTAACTTTGCGCGAAAGTTAGAACAAATATATTATATAGATTATGAATACAGTAGAATCTATCTTTGCAGCCAAACTGCTGAACGTGAAAGCTATCAAGCTACAACCTACTAACCCCTTCACATGGGCAAGCGGATGGAAGAGTCCTTTCTATTGCGACAATCGCAAGACACTTTCTTTCCCCGACTTACGTACTTTTGTCAAAGTGGAACTCACCCGTACCATCATGGAGAATTTTCCTGAAGCAGAAGCTGTGGCAGGTGTGGCTACAGGTGCCATCGCACAAGGAGCACTTGTTGCGGATTCGCTCGGGTTGCCTTTTGCCTATGTTCGTAGCAAAGCTAAAGACCATGGTATGACAAATCTGATAGAGGGAGAGCTGAAACCAGGAACCAAGGTAGTGGTGGTGGAAGACCTTATCAGCACAGGCGGAAGTAGTCTGAAGGCAGTAGAAGCCCTACGAGCTGCAGGCTACGAGGTTGTGGGCATGGTAGCTTCATACACCTATGGTTTCCCCATCGCCGAGCAAGCTTTTGCTGATGCAAAGGTAAGACTCATTACGCTTACCAACTATGAGGCAGTTGTGGCAGAGGCTCTACGCACAGGGTATATTGCCGAAGACCAAGTTCCCATGCTTCATGAATGGCGCAAGGATCCCGCACACTGGAATGCCTAATACTTTCAACCCTGTGAGCTTACCCTTTGGCCACGGTCTGAATAGAGGGCATCATGGCTGAACCAGGTAAATCCAGATCAGACACTTACCAGAAACATAGAAAACGATAAAATGGCTGAATATAAAAGTACGGTTCACGTATCACCGTTTCCCCAACACAGAGTCTACGAGCGGCTCTCCGACCTGATGTTCCTGTCTGTCATACAAGACAACCTTAACAACCCCGAATTGCGTAGTCGCATGCTGGAGCAGGCTCAAGGCAAAGTGACAGAAGAGCAACTGGATAAAGCCAACGAGAAAATACGGCAGATGAAATTTGATCGTGACAGCATCACTTCAGACTCGCCTATGGGACCTATAACCCTACGCATCATAGAACGCGAAGAACCCAAATGTATCAAATTTGCATTGGAGGGTGCGCCCATACAAGCCAACCTGTGGATTCAGATGCTTCCACAAGGAGATCAGTGTGCCATGCGTCTGACACTAAAAGCAGAACTTAACTTCCTCATCAAGCAAATGCTGGGAAAGAAGTTGGAGCAGGGAGTGGAAGGGCTGGCTCAGATGTTGACACAGATACCGTATTGATGAGATTTTAGGCAGTAAAGTCTTCAACGCCAGAAGGCATTTTACCAACAGGGGAAACGCATAAAAAGAAGAAAGGGACAACACACAATGCCAAAATTATGGGACAAGGGCTTCAGCACAGCCCAAGAGATAGAACGCTTTACCGTGGGCAGGGATCGGGAGATGGACCTCTACCTAGCCGAAAGCGATGTGCTGGGTAGCATGGCACACATCACCATGCTGGAAAGCATCGGACTACTCACTGCGGAAGAGCTAAAGACGCTACTTGCAGAGTTACGTATCATACGCAAGGAGATACTGGCAGGTAACTTCGTCATCGAAGAGGGAGTGGAGGATGTCCACTCACAAATCGAGCTTATGCTCACGAGGCAACTGGGCGACATGGGCAAAAAAATCCATTCCGGACGTAGCCGTAACGACCAGGTGCTGGTGGATCTAAAACTTTTCACACGAAAGCAAATACAGCTGGTGGCAGAGGATGTACGCACCCTGTTTACAGAGCTACAGGCACAGAGCGAACGATACAAACAGGTACTTATGCCTGGCTATACACACCTGCAGGTGGCTATGCCCAGCAGTTTTGGCCTTTGGTTTGGAGCCTATGCAGAGAGCCTGGTAGATGATATGATGTTTCTGCAGGCAGCCTTTCGGATGACCAACCGCAATCCTTTGGGTTCAGCGGCAGGCTATGGCAGTAGCTTCCCTCTCAACCGTACCATGACCACACAACTTCTGGGCTTCGACTCTATGGACTACAATGTCGTATACGCACAGATGGGACGTGGGAAGATGGAGCGAAACGTGGCATTTGCGCTGGCAAGTGTGGCTGGTACACTAAGCAAACTGGCGTTCGATGCCTGTCTGTTCAACAGTCAGAACTTTGCCTTTGTGAAGCTTCCCGATGAATGTACCACAGGCTCCAGCATCATGCCACACAAGAAGAACCCTGATGTGTTTGAGCTTACACGTGCCAAGTGTAACAAGATCCAGGCTCTACCCCAGCAAATCATGCTCATCATGAACAACCTTCCCAGTGGGTACTTCCGTGACCTTCAGATTATCAAAGAGGTATTTTTGCCCTGTTTCCAGGAACTGCGCGACTGTCTCTCAATGGCCACCTACATCATCCAGCGCATCAAGGTCAATGAGCATATTCTGGACGACCCGCGGTATGATCTGATGTTCTCTGTGGAGGAGGTCAACCGTCTCGCTACGGAAGGAATGCCCTTCCGAGACGCTTACAAAAAGGTAGGAATGGATATTCAAGCTGGACATTTCAAGCCCCACAAAGAAGTGCATCACACCCACGAAGGCAGCATCGGCAACCTTTGCAACCCCGAAATCAAAGCTCTGATGGATCAGATATGGAATGAGTTCCACTTTGAACGCATGGAGGAAGCCGAGCGGAAACTGGCCACAGGTGACGCCGAAGCCTAATCTACGCAAAGTCATCAGAAAGAATGGTCAGAAGAACAGCCTATGTTCCCTTACACAACAAAAGACTCTTGATGAAGAAGTATCTATTTGTTTTCCTCGCAATCATTTCGGGCTTGGTGTCATGCACCAAGCCCGACAACTTATATTGCAACTTTCCCGCACGCCTGGTGGTAGACAACACCTACCAGGTTCCCGCCCTCTATACGGCATGCAACAGTTTGGGTGAATTCTGCTATACGACCACTGATGGGCAAAAGATTTACTTCCATGGTAGCAAGGAAACATCCACGCTCAATCGCGTCGCACTCGACAACTACGGGAGTACAGTTTTGGGATTAGGAGGACTTATCATCGGGCTACCTTCTCTTCCCGAAATAGGGAAAAACGTGAGCCAGGTGGTCTGCTTTGACCTCAGTTGTCCCAACTGCTACGAGCAATACGGTGGAATCACCAAACGCCTGGACATATCAGGCAGCGATGCATATTGCAAAGGGTGTCAGCGCACCTATAATCTGGATAATCTGGGCATTGTTTCTACAGGCGAAAGTGGCAAGCCCCTCTTCCGCTATCGAGCCTCGTATGTGGGTACGGCATTGGTAATCAGCAACCGCTAATTGCCAGGCAACATTCCTTGGGGTTATTCTGAAAATATATAACTATTGTTTAACCCAAATCGGTCATTTTATTCCGATTTGGGTTAAACAGCACTAAACAATCTGTTATATTTTTGCCTTTTAAACCTATATATATTTGTCGCAAAATTGGAATGCGAGTATCACAAAAAAAACATTAACAGAGTACTTTTTATTACCAAACTAAAAGAACAAAAAAACATGAAACATTTACGGAAAAAAAATGAGGAAGAGGAATTCCATACTAAGAGTATTTACTCTCCTTTTATGCTTGATAAGCTCTCGTATAATGATAGTTCAACATAGTTGGGCTATCGTAACAATTAAAGAGGGACAGAAAACGCCTTTAGTCACAGAATAAATATAATCAGAGGAAAAAAGAAGATAACTGTTAGAAGGTAGAGAATATCTGCAGAATCACCCCTTTTCGATTAAGAGAGAGCTTACTTTTGAAAAAAGAAAGTCCAAAGTCCGATTTCACGAAGCTTCGGGCTGGATATTTACGCTCATTTGAGTTATACCAGACAGCAATAAAACTAAAAAACAACTTATTCCTTTTGCCTTTCAAGCAAAAGGTGTATCTTTGCAGACGTAAAAGGTTGCCCAGATGGTGGAATTGGTAGACACGAGGGACTTAAAATCCCTTGGCCATTGCGGCCGTACGGGTTCGAGTCCCGTTCCGGGCACCACAAGGAAAAGGTTGACAAGCACATGCATGTCAACCTTTTTTCTTTTATTCACCCCAAGCACCTCCCGACATTGGACTCAGCCGATAAACCGGCTCAATATAGAGTCTTAGGATACTATATTACTTGGCCAACTATAATACTTTCCCTTTGAATACTTTAATCCCCCATAGTTTATCGGGCGAGCCCTAAAAGTCAATATAAGGCTTCAGACGTTCGACATCTCTTTGCGTAAACTCCTTGAGCAGGAGTAAATCATCAGGCGAACGAAGTGCCCCCTTATCATGTCTATGTTCGAAAATGGCACGAGCTTGATAGAAGGAGATGTAGGGATGCCTACGCATGACCTGTATAGATGCTTTGTTGAGGTTTATTTTACGTGTGCGCGTATCGGTCAGGCAAAACCAATCAAGTACATCGTCAGGGAGCGGACATGACTCCATTGCCTGTTCTGTGCGGACAAATCCACCTAATTTTTCTCTATAACGTACAATCTGAGCTGCACGGTATGAAGCGATACCAGGAATCTTCTTCAACTCGTTTGTATCGGCACGATTAAGGTCCACCAGAGTCAGTTCGCGATACTTCTCAGGAAACAAGGCTGTATCCTTGGATGCGGAAGTGATTTGACCTTCCTTGTCCAAACCTCTATATGAGACTCTTTCCGCGCTATCACCCATTTTTCTCTGCTGCCCCAAGTTCGCGGAGACTGAAGAAGAACTACGTATAGGAGTAGAAATCGCATCGATATCTACATAACGAAACTCCTCCGCAATACGTACCAAAGGACCTAAACGTTTCCACATCTCATTAGTCATGCCTGGTAAGCGTGCAAAATCTTCTGGTCTATGGTAGCGACCATGTTTCGCACGGTAACGATAGACCGCTCTCACCTGCCAAGGAGCAAGCCCGAGACGTAACAAAGTGGTACTATCTGCCGTGTTGGGATCAAAAGGAAACGACTCCAAAGGTTCCTCCTCTACTGCATAAACCGTACTTTTGGCAGAGGACCTTTTTGTCTTGATTTGCGAAGCAGGCAAACTGGTTTGCAAAGGTTTTTCGGTTTTGTCTTCATGCATCCACGTATAGACAAAAAAGCCCAAAACCACCAGCATCAATATCCACTCCAAAGCAAGGAGGGCACGCCTATCACTATTAGAAAGAAAAGGAAGACGCCTCATCAGCCCATCAACTCATGAACAAAAATCACAGCTATAGCCACAGGCACCACATATCGGATTAGGAAGATATAGGCTCGGAAGAAGCAGAAATGCAACTTTCCACCATTAGTCACCTCATCCAATACGATTTTTCGATCGAGCCTCCATCCCACAAATAGGCATATGATAATGCCTCCCAAGGGAAGAATCAATTTAGAGGAGACAAAATCAAAGAGTTCGAATACGGTCATCCCAAACAGTTGGCAGTCACTCAGCGCCCCGAAGGAAAGAGCACACAGACAGGAAAGAGCCACACACGAACAAGAAACACAAGTTGCAGCCGCACGGCGAGACATGCCCGTAACCTCAAGAAGATATGCTGTGACAGGTTCGTGCAGAGACATGGCGCTGGTGAGCGCAGCAAGGATAAGCAACATATAAAACATGCCACTAAACACATAGCCGACCACAGGCATAGAGTGAAAAGCTATATTAAACACATTTGGCAACGTTTGGAATACAAGACCAGGACCAGCGTCTACTGTGGCTCCTTCCACGCTGAATACAGCTGGGAAAATAATGAATCCACTCAGCACCGCCACAAAAGTATCGATGCTACACACGCTTAAGACCGTTTTGGGCAAATTGGTTTCTGCGCTAAAGTAGGAGGCATAGGTACACAAACACCCCATGGCAAGACTCAGAGAGAAGAAGGCTTGCCCCATGGCACTAAGCACCACCCTACCAGTAATCTTGCTAAAATCTGGTTTGAGCAGAAAAGTAAGTCCCTGTGATGATCCAGGCATTCCAAATGAACAGATTACCAATATGCCTATAATGAGCAGAAGCATAGGCATCATCACCTTGGAGAAGCGTTCAATGCCAGACTGTACTCCGCGTACAATGACGGCATGTGTAACAGCCATAAAGGCAGCAGCACAGAGAATGGGTTTCCAAGGATGTGAAACAAAGGTATTGAAATATTCGCTATAGTTACGGTCTGCCAGCAGATTGCCCATAAGCGACTCTATCATATAATAGAGTGTCCATCCACTTATAATAATATAATATGAGAAGATGAGAAAAGCCACAAACACGCCCTCCACACCTCCGATACGCCACCAGCTGCCAGGAGCTAAACGGGCAAAGGCACTTACGGTGTTGGAATGTGTGTGCCTGCCAATAAGAAATTCGCTCAGCATCACAGGCATGCCAACAAGTATCACACACAGCAGATAGATAAGGATAAAAGCAGCGCCACCATTATTTCCCACCTCTGTAGGAAACCTCCATACGTTGCCTAGACCTACCGCACTGCCTGCAGCGGCAAACACGACTCCCAACTTGCTTCCAAAATTCTTTCTGCTCTCCATATAATTACCTTAATAGCTTTAGAACGTAAATTTACAGCCAAGCTGTTTTACCCTCGTTATAATCAGAATAACACATTCCTGTTTTCCCTCTGGAGAAAGATTTCTCGCCTTCTAATGCATCAATTGATTAAGGAAGACAGCCCCCACGCCCACGGGAGCCACCCAACGAATAAGAAACAATACCACACGGGCAGAACGCTTCCAGCCTGTCCCCTCATTAGTCATCTCATCAATAACTAACTTACGATCCAAATACCAGCCTACAAATACGGTAATCAGCATTCCTCCTAACGGCATAATAAACTTGGCTGTAACAAAATCAAAGAAGTCGAAGAATCCCATTCCAAACATCTTCACATCTGACCACACGCCAAAGGAGAGAGAACAGGCGGTGCCCAACATCATGGCAATACCCGTAACGATAATAGTAGAATATCGACGACTCACATGATAGTTCTCATGAATAAAGGCTGTAGCTATCTCATTCATAGAAATACTACTGGTAAGAGCCGCCAGTAAAAGCAAAGTATAAAAGAGGGCGCTAAAAACATACCCCAAGACTGGAGCGCTTGCAAAGGCTGTATTAAACACATTGGGCAAAGTTATAAAGACCAGGCCAGGCCCAGCATCAGGCGTCACTCCGTGCACGCTGAAGACTGTAGGAAATATAATAAAGCCACTCAAGACTGCCACCAGCGTATCTATCACACACACATTGAAGGCAGAAGAAATCAGATGAGCATCACGTTTAAAATAGGAAGCATATGTCACCAGACAACCAATACCCACGCTCAAAGAGAAAAAGGCTTGCCCCATAGCACTCAATATCACATCTGAATTGATTCTACTGAAGTCTGGTTTGAGAAGGAATTTCAGTCCCTGAGAAGAACCTGGCATAAAAAGCGATAACACCACAAGAATCAGCAAAATAATAAAGAGCAAAGGCATCATCAACTTGGAGTAACGCTCAATTCCATTCTGCACTCCCTTGGCAACAACATAATGTGTAAGTAACAAAAACATATAAATAAAAGCCAAAGGGCGGAACGGCAGGGTGGACAAAGATGTAAAATGAGCAGAAAAGTCCTGATCGCCCATAAGCATACCCGTCCATGACTCAAACGTATAATTCAAAGTCCATCCCGCAACAACAGAATAAAACGAGAGGACAAGCAATCCACCCAACACACCCATAAAACCTGCCACGACCCATGGCTTGCCTGGGGCAAGTACACGATAGGAATGAACCGTATTTGCCTTTGACGCACGACCGATGACAAACTCACTCACCATAACGGGCATTGCAAGCAAGATGACACATACAATATAAATAAGAATAAAAGCAGCTCCGCCATTACGACCTACTTCTGTAGGAAAACGCCATATATTACCCAAACCAACTGCGCTGCCAGCAGAAGCCAACACTATGCCAAGTTTGCTCCCAAAACTACCTCGTTTGCTCATTTTGTTTCATCAATGTCATGTATCACAAAAATGGAGAAAATGCATTTTCTCCTGACTGATTGCAAATTTACAAATTATTTCCTTATTTTTGTGTCACATAACACACAAAACCACGCTTTATGCTTACACATTACATAAAAAGATATTCACTGGGATTACTGGTGATTGCAGTCATCACCTATTTGTCTTTAATGCATGTGCCTGAAATTCCAGAAGTGGAGGATGTACCTCTTATTGACAAATGGACACACATGGTGATGTATGCCACATTAACCTTAGCTATCTGGATACAATATTTAAAAAGCCACAAACAAATAAATAAAATCAAGCTGAGTGTCATTGGTATTATAGTACCTATCACATGGGGAGGTCTGATGGAACTGGCACAAGCTTATCTCACCACGTACCGCTCTGGAGATTGGATGGACTTTGTAGCCAACAGCATTGGTGTCTTGATTGCCGTTGTGTTAGGAATCACATTTTTAAGGAATCACGTCAAGCCACAATAACCGTACTCACTTTAAGAAGACTTTCCTAAAGTCCCTTAAGACCCACACTTGTCATAATCAGAAAAGAAAAAAAATGAGGAATGAGGACAGACCTTTCAGACATCCTCTTTCCACATTTTATAAGGGTACTGGCGCATATGAGAATTATAGAAACGGCGGTCTCCTGTAACTTCCCTTCCTAAAAAAGAAGGCTTCTCGAAAGGCTCATCCTCGGATGACAACTCAACCTCTGCCATTACCAATCCTTC
Organism: uncultured Bacteroidaceae bacterium; assembly: GCA_934394435.1. Lineage (GTDB taxonomy): Bacteria > Bacteroidota > Bacteroidia > Bacteroidales > Bacteroidaceae > Physcousia. The sequence goes on along the minus strand of CAKRRN010000021.1, from coordinate 21,377 downwards.
ATTATCACCATAAAACTCATCCACTTCGAAGACATGCTTACCATCTGGCGATTTCACCAGATAACGTGTCTTCTCAATAACACCTGGTTCACATATTGCCATTAGGTCGCGAGCATCCTCTAAAGAAATCTCTTTCTCGAACTCATAGCGAGAAAGACCTTCCGCAGTGCTGGGACCTTTAATAGTCAGATAGCCCTTATCGTCGCGTATCCTAACCCTTACAGTACGCCCATTGCCAGAGGATATATACCCCTGGCAGATGCGCGTTGCACTATACGCCTGATTCTTGAATTCTCCAGAAACCAGGAATTTCCGTTCAATCTCAAAATGCATAATCCTATTATTCTTATGCCTCAGAATGGATTAACTCCAGAAAATAATAGTGGACACGAAGACGAGCACAAAAAGCAGTATCAATGCGGCAACCAGATAAGTCACCACTTTCTTACCCTGTTTCTGTTCATACGCCTCATGTCTGTTCTTTTGTTTTTGTCTCTTTATACTCATCTTATTACATTTTATTAGTATGTTCTACCTATCTTACTTACATCAGTGTATCATGCCCAGTTGCCTCAATTGGCTTCCGCACCGAATTCCATTAGATAAGCCTTGATGAAAGCATCTATTTTTCCGTCCATCACACCACCGACGTCACTAGTCTGATAATTGGTACGATGATCTTTCACCCGACGGTCATCAAACACATAACTGCGTATCTGGCTTCCCCACTCTATCTTTTTCTTTCCTGCCTCAACCTTTGCTTGTTCAGCCATACGATGTTGCATCTCTTTATCATATAGCATAGAGCGCAACAGACGCATTGCATTTTCTTTGTTCTTGGGCTGGTCACGAGTCTCGGTATTTTCAATCAGGATTTCCTCTTCTTCGCCTGTATACGGATCCTTATACTGATAACGCAATCGCACACCAGATTCTACCTTGTTCACATTTTGTCCACCGGCACCACTGCTTCGGAATGTATCCCATGAGATACGAGCTTGCTCTATATTGACTTCTATCGTATCATCAACCAAAGGCGTGACAAACACACTGGCAAAGGAAGTCATACGTTTTCCTTGGGCATTGTAAGGACTCACACGCACAAGACGATGCACTCCGTTTTCACTTTTCAGAAATCCATAAGCATACTCGCCCTGTATCTCCAACGTACAAGTCTTGATGCCCGCATCATCACCATCGAGCAAATTGCTCACCACGCATTTATATCCATGAGTCTCAGCCCAACGCATATACATACGCATGAGCATCTGAGCCCAATCCTGTGCTTCTGTGCCACCAGCTCCCGAATTGATTTTCAAAACAGCATCCATAGGATCCTCTTCCTGCCGTAGCATATTCTTCAGTTCAAGAGCTTCAATAGCCTCAACAGCCTTGGCATACATAGCATCCACCTCTTCCTCTGTCACCAACTCTTCCTTATAGAAATCAAAAGCAGTCTCCAATTCATCTGCCAATGTACGGACCTCCTCATAGCCTTTGATCCATTTTTCCAGCCCTTTTACCAATTTCATCTGTGCCTCTGCCCTCTTCTGATCATCCCAGAATCCAGGAGCTTGAGTACGCAATTGTTCCTCTTCGTACTGAACCTTCTTTGCATCAATATCCAAATACTTGTCCAGTTGAGCTGTTCTTTCTTTTACATCTTTTAGTTGTTCTGCTGTAATCACGCGTCTTTATTCTTTAATCGTTATTCTTCGTACATTTTATCTATCTGCGTCTTATAATTCTGATTTATTACAGGACGCTTTATCTTCAGAGTATTAGTAAGCTCTCCTCTCTCCATGCTAAAGGGTTCTGGTAGCAAAGTAATACGCTTCACCTGCTCGTAATGAGCAAACTCCTGCTGCATGGTATCAATACGATACATAATAAATTGTATCACTTTGGGATGAGCACACATCTCTGCCCTACTCTGAAACTTCACCCCATGTTCCGCACAGACTTGCTCCAGCAAATCATATTCTGGTATAACAAGTGCCGAGACAAACTTCTTCTGCTCTGCAATAATGACAATTTGGTCTATATACCGATCCACGCAGAGTTTAGACTCAAGCATCTGTGGAGCAATAAACTTTCCATTACTGGTTTTAAACAGGTCCTTAATTCTATCTGTGAGAAAAAGCTCTCCATTCTTCATATATCCTGCATCCCCCGTATGGAACCACCCTTCACTATCAATGGCAAGCGCGGTCACCTCAGCTTTTCGATAATATCCTTTTGTAATAGTATCACCCTTGAGTAAAACTTCGTTATTATCCCCGAATTTGAGTTGGACGCCATTCAACAGTCTTCCTACAGACCCTACGGTAATTGGCTTATCCCATCGGTCAAGAGTAACTGTCGCGGTGGTCTCCGTCATACCATAGCCGACAATAAGCATAAGTCCAACCGAATGCATAAATTCTTCCACCTTGGGAGAAATAGCTGCTCCTGCAGTAGGAAAGAAGTTATGTCTCTCAAGGCCGAGTGTTTTAAGAAGCAGCGCGATAACAGTACGCTCATAAAACTTATACTGTAACTTCAGTCCTATAGGCGGAACCAATCCGCGCATTTTATATTTCACATTATACTCATGTCCGACCCTCAAAGCGTCCTCCAGCATCCGTCTCTGAACAGGACTGCTCTGACGGATACGTTCAAGAACACCCGCATAGACCTTTTCCCAAAAACGAGGAACGACGCACATGCATGTAGGATGTATTTCGCGCAAGCTCTGCAAGACATCTTGTGGTTTCAAATTGATGGCAAGCGTGCAACCTTCAGCCAGACAGAGGTATGTCCACCCACGCTCAAACACATGAGTAAGTGGCAAGAAAGTCAACACCGTATCCTTATCGCTCAAGGGTAACGATCCCACATGAGCATGAATGGCAGACACATACATCCGATGTGTCAACATCACTCCCTTGCTAAGCCCCGTCGTACCACTTGTATACAATATGTTAGCAAGGTCATCCTGATCTAATTCCGCAGTACGCTCCTTCACCTCTGACTGATGTTGCAGTCCCTCGCCTAACGTCAGAAACTCATCGAAGTAAATGCTTACCTGATCCTGTGGATTCCTCTTCACATTACGATCAAAAATAATCAGCTTGCTCACCTCTGGGTCTATCTTTAGCACACGATAGGCAGTGTCATACTGATACTGTTCGCCGACAAAGATATAACGGACCTTGGCATCACTCACCATATACTTCACCTGCATCTCACTGCTGGTAGCATAGAAAGGGATTGTAACCGCTCGAATACCATAAGCACCGAAATCCACATAAAGACACTCTGGCTTATTCTGCGAAAACACAACCACATTTTCTTGCACGCCTACCCCTAATTCAATCAGAGCATTGCTAACCTGGCGTACACGCAGTGAAAACTTTTCCCAAGAGACATGCCTCCAACAATCAGACTCATAATCACGCCACATCAAAGCCGTACGGCTTCCGTAACGCTTGGCCTGACTGTGTATCAAGGTTGATAGCGGACTAGGATTTTGCATGATCGTACTCTTTCTATAGGTTCGCACAAAGTTAATACAAGTTAAGATAAGTGCCAAACATATTTGTCATTTTTGGATTAAGTACGTAACTTTGTTTTATCTAAACGCAAATATTCACAAGATGAACACAGGAGCATTGACCAGTGAAGCCATAACCCTTCTTAGCAGACTCATTGAAACCCCACGCACAAGCAGACAGGAGAAGCAGGCTTCGGACATGTTATTCAGTTACATAACAAACGACTGTGGGCTGTCGGCAGAAAGAACTGGTAATAACATTCTCGTAAAAAACGAGAACTTCAAGCCAACGCAACCCACCTTATTGTTGAATGCTCACATAGACACCGTGAAACCCGTAAGCGGATGGCAGAGAGATCCTTTTTGTGCCATCAGAGAAGGAAACAGATTATATGGGCTGGGCAGCAATGACGATGGTGCCAGTCTCGTTTCGCTTCTGCAAGTATTCAGACAACTAAGCACTGAGGATTTGCCATACAACCTTCTATTTCTGGTTAGCGCTGAAGAGGAAGTAAGTGGACATAACGGCATAGAGCAAATGATTCCCTTATTGCCACACGTAGACGTAGCCATAGTAGGCGAGCCTACAGGAATGCAGCCAGCCATAGCAGAGAAGGGTTTAATGGTATTAGATGTTACAGCACATGGAAAAGCTGGACACGCTGCGCGAAATGAGGGTGACAATGCCATCTATCATGCAATGGATGATATGCAATGGTTTCGCACACATCACTGGGAAAAAGTGTCCCCACTCCTGGGAGAAGTAAAAATGACCGTTACCATTGTCAATGCTGGAACACAGCACAATGTGATACCAGACCAATGTACCTTCACTGTTGACGTACGGACAAACGAATTTTATCCGAATCAAGATTTATTCCAAAGCATCTGCCAACAGGTAAAAAGCGATGTTAAAGCACGATCCTTCCGACTCAATTCATCACACATCCCCGCAGAACATCCTCTGGTACAGCAATTGATCAGCATGGGCAAGAAGCCTTTCGGTTCTCCAACTCTCAGCGACCAAGCTCTCATGCCATTCCCAAGCCTCAAGATAGGACCTGGAGAAAGTAGCCGAAGCCATACAGCTGACGAATACATAGAGATTGACGAGATAGAGGATGCCATAAAGACTTACACAGAGATACTCCGCAGTGTTTCCCTATAGACAAGAACGACTGAAGAGCATGAGTTAAACTCACGATTCTTTTCGGACAGGCTCCGAATCTGGGTTTTGTGTCAGTTGCCTTTTAAGCCATTCATCTAAGGGTATACCTTCCATACGTTCAAAACAGGAGCGAGCCGTTTTTATGGTTCCAAATCCTGCATCGCAACATTCTGACAGAGTGGTAGCGTCCCCTTTTTGCACCATACGCTTCAGTTCTGCTATCCTAAATGAGTTGATGTATTCATGTGTATTATAGAAGCCTTGGCTACGGACACTCTGTAATATCAGATGTCGATTATAACCTACAGCCTCGCAGAGTCGATCTCGTCCGAAAGTATTATCTTTCCATTCCTCCTTGTGGTTCTGCATCCAAAGCTGTATACGTTGGAAACGCAGAAGATTGGCTTCGTTAAAATCTTCATGCTCCGCCTTCTCAACCTCCTCGGGCGCAGGTTCTGTCTTGACTTCTTCTATTACAGGCTTAGGCAAATTCAGAGCCATAGTCTCTAAAGTTCTGAACGCCAGATACAGATTAAGTAGCGTAAAAATAATTACATACACCATTACCAAAGTAAGGTTGTAATAAACAGCACAAACACAATAATACAGCGCAGACACCCCTAAAGCCAAGCAATAACCCAACATATAACGAGGAACATTAGAATGACGTGCCATACGATGAGGCAAACGGAAAATATTTACTATGTAGTACACACTAAGCGCAAAAGAAGCCAAGCGCAAAAGCACATCTATTTTAAAGATTCCATGCCACAAATCCTCTACAGAAGTCAGGATTGTCGGCTTGATGCCCAACAACATAACACCCACGTATAAAGCGATAAGCACAATAGCAGGGCTGGCATAAGACCACATGCGTTTCCATTGAAGAAAGGCAGGCATAGGAATGCTTAAAGGATATATGGACTGGAGGTAGCATACAGCTACCAGATATAACATCATCAGAGGATGCATAGCATCTGGTTGCTTCACTTCTATCAAGCCACTGAAACAAGAAGCAGCAACAAGTGAGAAACCAAACAATCCGTCTATCCATGCCAGACAAAGGTATTCTACACGATGACGTGCATAAAGACCAAGCACACAGGTGATAACCAAATGAGCTGTGGCACAACAGGACAGTATGAGCAATATAGTTATATACGACATTGTAGTTAGCCGTTCTAAATTGATGATGCCATTAAGGGAAACAATTCCGTGCTTATTTCTTTGCAAAGTTAATCATTTTAAGCGAATAAGCTTTCTATTCATTTGTTTTTAAGTCTTAAAATGAGAGAAAATCCCATATTTGAAATTGTTCTTTTTCCCACAAAGTTGTTCCTTACACATAAAATATGTACTTTTGTATTCAATATACGATTAAGACAGGATAATGGGTAAAGCAAGGAGTGTCTTTCTGAGGATATGGACATGCGTACTGGTACTGGTGCTGACATCTGTGGAAGCATCAGCAGAACGCAAAAACCGGGGCGTGACACGTCCAGACTCGTTGCCACAACAATTAACAAGTCGTGACATGCGCAGAGGAAAACGCATGAACACTTCTACATACCCTGTAAAAATAGAGACTCACGGACGTGCTGTGATGATTCATAGTGACCACATGCAACTATTACCCATCTACACACGAAGCGGAGTGCTCAAGATGACCCTTCGCCTAAACAAGGGAACAAACTGGCTGAATGGGTTGCCCAAAGGCACATACTTCATCAACAACAAGCCTATTGCTATCAAATAAATTCCTGTACGAGAAAAATTGATAGAGAAAGAATGACAGACAATAGAGAAGACTCAATCACACAGATAAATATAGACAAGATTATACGCCAGCAGGCAGGACGGAACGCAAAATTCATCCCAAGATTTCTAACTAAATGGATTGAGCGGCTGATACATCAAGACTTCATCAACACCTACCTAAGACAAGGACGGATCGGAGTAGATTTCTGCAAAGGCGTAATCGAATACCTACAGGTCAAGGTAGACGTAGAAGGACTCGAAAACCTACCACCCAAAGACAAACCGTGCATCGTAGTAAGCAACCACCCTTTGGGAGCCATTGATGGCGTTACGCTTGGATACATAATAGGACAACATTATGACGGACGCATCAAGTATTTGGTGGGTGACCTGCTCATGAACCTCAAAGGACTGGCACCTCTGTGTGTACCAGTTAAGCAGGCAGGAAAGCAGCAGGGAAGGAATTTCCCAAACATGGTCAACACTGCTTTCGGAGGCAAAGACCACGTGATCATGTTTCCTGCTGGATTATGCAGCAGACAGCAAGACGACGGACAGATACGTGATCCAGAATGGCATAAGTTCTTCATCAAAAAGAGCATACAATTTCAACGTGATGTCGTACCTGTACACTTTATCGGGAAAAACAGCCCAAGGTTTTATCGTGTGGCACGCATCTGCAAGCAATTCCACCTACCAAACTTTGCCAAGCTACTGCTTCCAGACGAGATGTACAGAAGCCAAGGGCAAAACTATACGGTACGCATAGGGAAACCTATCGCGTGGCAAACTTTTGACAAAACGCGTACCCCAAGCCAATGGGCACAATGGGTACAAGACAAAATATACAGACTATAGAACTGTGTAAGAAAGAGAAGAAATGGAAGAAATCATAGAGAAGGTACCTCGCGAACTACTTTTGAAGGAACTTACGCCAGATAAGAAATTACGCCGAACCAACAAAAGCGGCAACGACATCTATATTGTCACTTGGCAGGATTCGCCCAACACAATGCGTGAGATAGGACGCTTACGCGAGATTGCATTTAGAGCAGCAGGAGGAGGAACTGGCAAGAGCATGGACATTGATGAGTTTGACACTATGGAGAACCCCTACCGACAGCTCATCGTATGGGACCCAGAAGCACAAGAGATACTGGGAGGCTATCGCTACCTGCTCGGGAAAGACTGGAAAATAAGAGAAGACGGACAACCTCTGCTTGCCACTGGACATATGTTCAAATTCAGTGAGAAGTTCATGCATGACTATGCACCTTGGACCATCGAACTGGGACGTTCCTTTGTAACGCTCGAATACCAAAGCACACTAATGGGGCGCAAAGGCATTTATGCACTTGACAATCTGTGGGACGGGTTGGGAGCACTGGTGGTCATAGAGCCCACAGTACGCTATCTCTTTGGTAAGTTTACCATGTACCCCAGCTACGACCGTATGGCCAGAGACATGATCTTGTTTTTCCTCAACAAGCATTTCCATGACCCTGACAATTTGATATTCCCCATGAAGCCATTAGAACTGGAGCATGACGCAGAACAGTTTAAACAATTGTTCACCGAAGACGAGTTTCGCGCAGACTATCGTATACTAAACCGCGAGGTACGCAAATTGGGATATAATATTCCCCCTTTGGTAAACGCATATATGAATCTTAGTCCTACGATGAAACTCTTCGGAACCGCTATCAACGATGGCTTCGGTGACGTGGAGGAGACAGGTATACTGATTGCAGTGGACGAAATCTTGCAAGAAAAGCGAATGCGCCATATTGACACTTTCGCTGCAGAACATCCAGAGCTAATTAAAATCACCAGTGGCGCCAACCGCATATTCTACAAACCAGAATAAGAACCAAACTATGTGTCAAGAGAAAATGGAATGGGCAAGGCTTCTCTCTAACAAACGTCTGGGGCAAGAAAGCCGACCGCACAGAAAAGATGACCGGACGGAGTTCCAACGCGACTTCGACAGGTTGATCTTCTCTGCTCCCTTCCGACGTTTACAGAACAAGACACAGGTATTCCCATTGCCAGGAAGCATATTCGTACACAACCGTTTGACCCACAGTCTTGAAGTAAGTAGCGTAGGGCGTAGCCTCGGCAATGATGTCAGCAGACTTCTGCTCGAACGACATCCAGAATTGGCATCTACACACTTGACAGAGCTCGGCACAATCGTTAGTGCAGCATGCTTGGCACACGACATGGGCAATCCACCCTTCGGACATAGTGGGGAATGCGCCATTGGCACATATTTCAGCGAAGGGAAAGGTCGTTTCCTACAAGACTATACCTGCCAAGATACTAATGACAGCCTGACTCCCGAACAATGGGAAGACCTTACGCACTTCGAAGGAAACTCAAATGCATTTCGATTGCTGACACATCACTTCAAAGGACGCAGGGAAGGCGGATTCGTCATGACGTACAGCACACTGGCGAGTATCGTCAAATATCCCTTTACAAGCGATTTGGCTGGCAAGAAGAATAAATTCGGATTCTTTCGTGACGATACCGAAGCATACCAGCGTATAGCAGAGGAGCTGGGGATCCTAAGAATAGAAAACAGCGAGGGGAAAAGCCTAAGATACGCCCGTTACCCATTGGTATATTTGGTGGAAGCTGCAGACGATATCTGCTATGAGATTATGGACATTGAAGATGCCCACAAACTGAAGATTCTCACCACTCAAGAAACCCAGGAGCTCTTACTGAATTTCTTCGAAGAAGAGAAGCAGAAAGAAATCAGACAGCGTATGGCATTACTGGGCGACACAAATGAGCAGATTGTATATCTTCGCTCCTGTGTCATCAACTGTCTGGAAAACGAATGCGTAAGAGTCTTCGTTGAGCATGAGAATGAGATCCTGTCGGGATGCTTTCAAGAAACACTCATAAAAAAAATATCTGACTGCCCACGCAAAGCCTACGAAGCATGCGAGGCTGCAGCAGAAGCAAAGATTTACCATTGTCGGGAAGTCGTAGACATTGAGATTGCTGGTTTCAAAGTGATTACCAGCTTAACAGATCTGATGATTGAAGCAGTTATCAATCCGAAGAAAACTTACTCGCAACGCCTCATCAGCAGAGTAAGTACCCAATACGACATCTTGGCTCCTACACTTTACGGGCGCATCATGGCTGTATTGGATTACATCAGTGGTATGACCGATATCTACGCACTTGATCTTTATCGCAAGATAAATGGTATGAGTTTGCCAAACGTTTAACAAAAGGGAAAAGTCCTACATATTATATATACACAGAGAAATCACTCATATGAAAGTACAAATCATAAACCACAGCCGTCACGAATTACCTCATTACGCGACCCCTCTGTCCGCAGGCGTAGACTTGAGAGCCAACTTGACTTGCCCTGTGGAATTGCGCCCCTTTGAGAGGAAACTGATTCCCACGGGTCTTTCCATATCCTTACCTCAAGGATATGAAGCACAAGTACGCCCACGCAGCGGTCTGGCTCTTAAGCATGGCATCACCGTACTCAATTCTCCAGGAACTATCGATGCCGACTACCGAGGGGAGATAGGGATTATTCTGATAAACTTGTCCGAAGAACCATTTATTGTAAACGACGGAGAGCGTATCGCACAAATGGTTATTGCCAAACACGAACAAGCGCAATGGGAAAGCGTTGAAGTATTGGATGAGACTGATCGTGGGAATGGGGGATTTGGACACAGCGGTATCAAATAACAATTTATCTATCTCATGAAGGAGAAATATAGAGCACTAGCATACAAGTGTAGCCAAATACTTGTGGGCTTTTTATTGGTGTGTACACTATGCACTAATCAACTGTGCGCACAGCGCAGTCCACGCTTCGACTATTTCTTTCTTGAAGCCTCAAAGTGTATGCGAGAGCAGGATGTCACATCCGCAGCCGAGCTCTTCACACATTGTTTTGAGATTGACTCGACCGCAGCAGAAGCCCTATACGCAATGTCCTTGGTCAACTTCTATCTTCAAAACCAAGACAGTATAGGAACCCACATGCTGGAACGAGCCTGTCAATTAGACTCCAGTAATTCTACTTATCTAAACACCCTGGCAAAAGTCTACCTCAGTCAGCGTAATACCGACAAAGTGATACCTACACTTGAGCGCCTCTCACACCTACAGACACGCCGTACCGATGTTCTTGGGCAACTTGTGGATGTATATCAAAGCGTAGACAGAAACGACAAGGCTATCGAAACTCTGAATAGGATGGAACTTATTGAAGGTCTGACTGAAGAAATAGCCTATAAGAAAGCCAATGTTTATACAGACATGGGGCTACACGACAGCGCTCGTGCGGAAATCCTACGACTATGCGAAAGCTTTCCACACGAGACTGGCTATAAACTAACCTTAGTTTCCAATTACATAGAGTCTGGCGATGTAGCAAAGGCAAAGAATGTTCTGGAAGAAGTACAACGCGATGAGCCCCAATACCCAGGCTTACCATCCGCATGGCTTTATTTTTATCAGCATACCGATGAGGTACGCTACAAGCAAGTACGCGACTCCATATTACTGTCCACTGCCACAACCGATGAGACTCGTTGTATGCTCTTAAATACTTACGCACGCGAAGCCATCCGCGACACTATCCAAGCTTCTTCACTGCAAGCAATATACGACACCCTCACCACACGACCAGACTGTACAGTGAACGTTCTGCTATCCAAAGCGGCATGGCTGGCACGTGAAGGAGAATACGAAGCTCCTGTAGCAAACACACTACAACAAGTTCTCGGGAAAGACCCAGGCAATGAAACTGCCATTCGATATCTTACAATTCTCTATGCACATAAGAATGACACCCAGGGACTGGAAGATGTATGTCGCAGAGGAGAAGGATATTTTCCTGGAAAATTCATCTATCCCTATTACCTTGCCACAATTCTTGTCAAACAAGACAAGAACGATGAAGCAATAGCAACACTTACACAAGGACTGAAAGTACGTGACGCAGACACAGACAAAGGAGCCATATCTGATGCATATGCTTTGCTTGGCGACCTTTACCACGAGCAAGATAAAATCGCAGAGTCCTTTGCTGCCTATGACTCCTCGCTTATATATAATAGCGAGAACATCACATGCCTCAACAACTACGCTTATTTTCTTTCTCTCACGGGCAAACAACTGGATGAGGCTGAGGAAATGAGTTACCAAACAGTGGTGCTTGAGCCACGTAACATCATCTATTTGGACACTTATGCATGGATTCTGTTCACGAAAGGAAAATTCACGGAGGCACGTATTTATATGAATCGTGCCATAAACCCAGAACTCTCAGACAAGCAAATCATGGAAATAGAAGATGCCAATGCCAACATACTGGAACATGCTGGGGACATACATGCCAAATGCGGAGACATGGAACAAGCACTCAGGATGTGGCGACTGGCACAAAGTAAAAACGATGGAACAAGTACCAAGCGTTTAGGTGCGAAAATAAAAAAAAGAAAGTATCTGCAACCATAAAATAGAATAACAGATGAAACAAAACATAAAAGGTCACGCCTGTAATCTGGCATGGGGTTTCCTCACTGTATGCACACTACTGTTTGCTTCATGTGGTCACCGAAAAGGAGCGTCTAAAGATAACAATGCCTCCATTATTTCGGGTGCAGAAACAGGTGCCCTCGCAGACAAAGCTGTTTCAATCATCAACGCACAAAGACTCACAGAATCCTGCATAACAGCTAAAGCAAGTATCAAACTTAAAGCTGCAGGAAAAGACATGGGAGTAAGTGGAACACTAAGGATGAAACGAGATGATGTAATACAAATTTCTTTAGCATTTTTGGGATTGATGGAAGTGGGGCGCATGGAACTCACACAAGATTACTTCCTCCTTGTCGACAGGATGAACCACCAGTATGTACGTGTCGCATACGAAGACGTTCCATTTCTGAAACAGTCAGGCATTGATTTCCATACTTTTCAATCTCTCTTCTGGAGTGAAATCTTTCTTCCTGGAGACGGAGGTAAAGCTCCCTCTGCAGATCAATTCAAACAAACTGTCTCAGGCGATTCACTCTTGCTTACATACAACGGCTCGACACAAGCAGCCCTACATTTCATAGCAAGTCTGTCACAAGCAACATTGCTTCAGACCTATGTTACGGACCGCAACAATACCCAACCACCTCTCATGTCATGGGACTACTCAGCAAACAAAGCATTTGGAAACAAGAAATTCCCCACTTACATGCTTATGAAACTCAACGCAGGCAAGAGTCAAGTGCAGTTGACACTTAGCCTCAGCAATATAAAAAACAATTCTGATTGGGAGACGCGCACGACAATCAACACAAAGAAATATAAGGAAGTGCCTCTTGAGAGTATTATTAAGCGAATCCAAAGCATGTCCGTTCAATAAAAGAAATCAGAGTATGTTTATACGCAGAGTCTTGTTCATAACGACATTTCTATTCTCCTGCTTAACATTATGTACAGCGCAGAACAGCAAGAAGGTCAAAGCATTGCAACGTCAAAAAACAGAACTACAGAAGACGCTCAAAAAATCGCAAGAGGAACTTAACCTTACACGCAAGAAGGTGCAGACAGGTGAGAAAACTATCAACTATCTGGACATACAACTGGACAAGCGGCTGGAACACATACACGGTCTGGAAACTGAACTTGACAACTTAGAGAAAAGACTACTCCGACTGCAAGAGGATATCTCACAAATAGAGAAGGAACTGCGTGAGAAACAAGCGAAACTTAAACAGGCCATACGGTATGCACGAACGCAAAACCGTCAGGTCAGTCCCCTACTCTTCATTCTTTCCGCACATACAGTCACACAGATGTACCGAAGGGCTCGTTATGCCAAGGAGTTTGTTCACTATGAGCAAAACCTCGGTGAGCAAGTTCTACAGAAACAGACAGCCTTACTTGAGACACAAAACAAGGTTTTAGAGTCAAAAGCTCGCCAAAACGATGTCCTACGAGAACTGATGCAACAACGCAAAGAGCTGAATTTACAACAGATTCACGAAAAGAAGCAAGTTAAGAATCTACGTCAGCAAGAAAAGACGTTAAAGGGAAAAGTTAGCGAGCAGCAAAAGCAACTTAATGCTCTGGACAAGAAGATTGATGACTTGATAGCATACGAAATAGAACAGGCACGAAAGAGAGCAGAAGAAGCAGCAAGGAAAAAAGCAGCTATAGAAGCAGCGAGAAAGGCTCAGCAAGAGAAATTGGCAGCCAAGAAAAAAGGGAAAGAAAGCACAGATAAAAAACAAGGGAATCGGAAAGAAACCACAGAGAGACCAACGAGACCGGCACCTGCCCCCAAAGGAAGTTGGCTTACAGCAGAAGATGTGCAGCTAAACGGCAGCTTCGAGCAAAACAAAGGACGCCTTCCCGTGCCTATTACTGGACAGTACATGTTAGGAAATCGCTTCGGGAAATACAATGTACCAGGATTACGTAATGTACAACTGGACAATAAAGGTACCAACTACGTAGGGAAACCAGGAGCCAGAGCCAGATCTGTATTTGACGGTGTTGTATCAGCCGTATTCCAATTTGGAGGAAACAAAAACGTATTGATACGCCACGGTAGCTATATCAGTGTATACTGTAATCTCTCCTCTGTAATCGTAGCCAAAGGACAAAAGGTACATGCCAGAGATATCTTGGGCACTGTGAACCAGGATGTAGACGGAAATTGTATACTGCATTTTCAATTACGTAAAGAGACAGCCAAGCTAAATCCTGAGGTATGGATAAAACGATGACAGAATAAAATTCCGAAACACCATTAAAGAAGCAAACAAACAGTACTACTATACAATCAAGAAGAAACCACTATGAAGCAAAACAAAGGCACATATACGCCCAACCCCATCAATACTCAAAGTGTTACTATGCCCAAAGAGTTGGAGGTATTGGCAGAAGAGATTGCCAAAAACGTGCATGAAGTATGGGCAGCAGGGCGCATACAAGATGGGTGGACTTATGGAGAGAAGCGTAACGATGCAGAAAAGAAGCATCCTTGTCTTGTCCCCTACGGAGAATTAAGTGAGGAAGAAAAAGACTATGACCGTAAGACCTCGCAGGAAACATTAAAACTGATTATCAAACTCGGATTTCAAATTACGCATCAATAATCTCTTCGTGCCACAAGGCTTCCATATAAAAGAGTATATCGACAGTGAGGTAAGTACTGATCATATTCAAATGACAAGTACGCTCCTCCATCATCATGTCGCTATGTCTGAGCCATTCGGTGCCTCGCTCATAAACATAAATATTGCTATCCGCTAAAAGTTTTCGACCGATATAAAATTATGCGCCTTCAAAAGGTTTAGATACATTGTTGAAAGATTTGACAACAAAATACCACCTTTTGATAGCCAAGCAAAGCCTTGACCTTGCAATTGATAAGGTATAACAAATACCGTTGCACAATAATTTCAGATAACTATCGGAAGTATTGTTTGAAGAAAAATCAAGATTATAAATGTTAAAGATGTGACCATTGAATCATTTTCTTACCTTGAAATTTGCATGAGCAAAGGAATAGCTTTGCAGTCGTTAATAATGTGTATTTACACAAAAAAACGAATTAAGACATGGAAATCCGTAGAGATAAATATCTGCTGAGCCCTTACTCGGGACTTACACCCGTTAAAAAATACTCATGCCGAGCATACATAAAGAAGAAACAACCAAAGTTGTTTCGCAGCCATCTGCAAAGACTCATTGACAATACTAAGGAAGGATTTATGTACAGCGAATGGAACGACAACGGCAGGTTGTAGTAACAATGATGTAAGAAACAATCCATTGGCCGTCTCTTTCATAAGACAGTCAATGGATTCCCTGTTTTCAATATCATTCGTTTCTTCAAGGATTATCAAGTTTCCTGATAACACGTGCAGGATTGCCTACGGCTACTGAGTTGGCTGGTATGTCGTGTGTGACAACCGAACCTGCTCCGATGACCACATTATCACCTATGGTCACTCCCATCAGCACGACGGCACTTCCGCCAATCCAAACATTATCACCTATGGTAATCGGTTTTGCTATGCCCAGCCTCTCTTTGCGCCCTGCCGCGTCCATCGGATGTGCAACGGCATACAGTCCCACATTGGGACCGAGCCAGGTGTTGTTGCCGATAGTTACCGGTGCCATGTCGAGTATGGTAACATTATAGTTGGTCAGGAAGTCATCCCCCACATGGATGTTGCAGCCCAAGTCACAGTTGAATCCAGGCTTGATGCTGAGGTTCTTTCCCGCTGAGCCAAAAAGCTGGCGCAAAAGTTGGTCTCGCTTCTCATCTTCTGTCACAGGAAGAGCGTTGAACTGCTGGCAAATAGTTGAAGCACGCTTATGGATGGCGACGATCTCCGCATCTTCCATGAAATAATAGTCGCCATTGCGCATTTTCTCTAATTCTGTCATAGTTATCAATCAGTTTTGATTTTACTTGAACGAACGCTCATATATGCCCAGATAGTCCTCATCGCTCAATGGCAATGGGTCGGCTGTAATGTCGCCGCCCAAGACCTCGTGGATGCGAGCTGGCCATTTCTTGATTTCCTCTCGTGTAATTCCTTCATCACTCATCTTCAAGTCGTCGCAATCGATGCTGGTGAGCAGTTGGTCGAGGGCGTTGATAAAATCCTTTCCGCTTTGCGGATTCTCCACTCCCATGGCACGTGCCATCTTCTTCATCGGTTCCTCTGCCGCCTTACGCTCGGCGAAGAAGTCGAAGTATTCATGGCAAATCATAATCAGTCCGGCACCATGAGCAAGATTGCTGTGATAAGAACCCATCACATGCTCCATCGTGTGCTGAGACGTGCAGAGCATATAGTAACCAGCGAGCGAGTTGGCTAGCGCCATATTGGAACGTGCCTCCTTGTCGTTGCCGTCCTTATAGGCTTTAGGCAGGTTGTGAGCTATCAACTCGATAGCCTTCAGCGCAAACATCTCTCCCATCGGATGCTCGTTCTTGTTGATGACGCTTTCGGCTGCATGGAAGAAAGCATCCATGCCTTGGTAAGCCGTGAACTTAGAAGGTACGCTCATCATCAGGTTGCTATCTACCACAGAGATTGTTGGGAACATGGAGATGTCGAACACGCCAGTCTTCTCCTCCAACTCGTCGTTGCTGATCACGGAGAACATATCCACCTCCGATCCTGTTCCAGCATTGGTAGTGATGGCGATGAGAGGCTTCGACGGATTTTGGAAAGGCTTGTGCCCACCCTTGGCAGAGAAGGCATAGTCCCAAAGGTCGCCCTCGTTGACCATCATCAAGGCGATGCACTTAGCTGCATCCATCACCGAACCGCCACCCAGCGCTACGACAAAGTCACAGTTCTCTGCTTTAGCCTTTTCAGCACCGTCCATCACATTCTTTCGGGTAGGATTTGGACGAATCTCATCGAAGAGGGCGTGCTCCACTCCTGCGAGGTCGAGTTCTTTCTCTGTAGCAGCAAGATAACCGAACTTTTTGGTACTCTGACCGTTGCTTGTCACAACAAGAGCCTTGCGACCTGGCATCTGTTCGAGATGAAGGTTCTGGAGCTGCCCTGCTCCAAACAATACCTTGGTAGGCATGAAGAATTGAAAATTGTACATAGTGTTATCGTTTTTTAAATTATACCTTGTTGTTTTGTCGTTTCGATTGCGACACACGTTGTTTCCTTTTGTCGGTGCAAAATTAGGGAGCTTTCTTTAAACTTCAGTTTGCTGAAAAGTCAAATTCACTTTTCTGAAAAGTTTTTCAAAAGTGATTCGCCTGATAACTTTTCAAAAAGGTCAGACTAGCCTTTAAGCAAAGTTAAAAGTGACTTTTCAGCAAAGTGAGTTTAAGTTATATGTTGTAATTTTGCAGCAGAACAACGAAAAATGGCAACAGAATAAAAAACAGGATAATATGTTACAAGCAGGAGTACAACTATACAATTATATGGAGACTTTCTATTGCTGCACGGTGAGCAGCAAGCAGGAATTTGAGTCGGTCATATCCGAGCACATGCTGGTGTATGTCATCAGTGGCGAGCTCGACGTGCTTTACCACGACCGTCGCAGAAAGTTGCAACGCGGGCAAGCCTATCTCATCCGCAAGAACTTCAAGGCTCACAAAATCGAATACCCCTCAAAAGACGGCACGCCATTCAAGGGACTGTTCCTGCAGCTCAAGGCACCCATGTTGAAGAAAGCCATGCGAGAAATGGCTTTGAGAAAAAACGACTGCAAGCCATACAGCAGTAGGTCGCCATACGTCATGCTGCCCGACAATCCTCTGATTACGGGAATGTTCAAGTCGCTTAAAGTTTACTTTGACACGCAAAGCTATCCATCCGAACTATTGATGGAAACCAAGATAAAGGAAGTGATATTCACACTCATCGAGATCATGCCAGAGTTGAAGTCGGTGCTTTTCGACATGACCGACCCTTGGAAAATAGATTTGCAACAATATATGAACGACAACTATGCCAACGACATGGACTTGAAAGATTTCGCCCACTATACGGGGCGCAGCCTGTCTGCATTCAAAAAGGAATTCGAGGACATCTTCCACATCTCGCCCGGCCGCTGGATAGTGAAGCGCCGCCTGGAAGAGGCGAAGCGGCTTATTGAGGACGAGGGTGAGAAACCGCTGGACGTGTACATGAAAGTAGGCTTCAAGAATCTAAGCCATTTCTCGACTGCCTTCAAACGCCAGTTTGGCTTCACCCCTTCATCGGTGGCAATATAAACTGCCGTTCAGCCTTTTGCAACAGAAAATTTTCCCAGTCTGGCCGACATCCGCGATTTCTTTATGCATGGGATTGGTATGAAAATTAAATAGGTAACAAAATATAACAGAAAACATCATGCTGCACGATGACAAGAATGATGTTTTTTGTTGTATTTTTGCCGTGAATAAGAACACTAACACATTTCATTGCCTTTGGAACACTACTTTTGCTTGAATTAGTATTATCCCTCAAATGCGCAACTTTCGAGGATAAGGAGATTTTACTATCAATAGAAAGAATTTATTGAATCCAGAGAAAGCAAAAAAAAGGTAATAGGATCTTTTATGGGGCGCACCAGTAAAAATATGTGTCAATAATGTGTGAAATGTAGAGAAGAGCTTATCTCTTCCCTTACAAACCAAAAGAAGATTATACAGCAAGAACCATTAGTAAAGCTTTTAAGCTATATATTGCCATCAGAGTTTGCAGAGTACTTTGACCTTATGAATGTCAAAGAGAAGAAGTACAACCAGGAGCTTCTGCTCCATCTGTATCTTGACGAGAAGGACATCCAGCCAATTGGACTCTCCGACTTGTAACCTAATGGATTCTTTGTGGAATCTTTCCATTCTAAGGTAAGACTTTTTAGAGCACAACTGCATGGTGTCATGAATGTCAGGTCCTTCCTGTTTAGGCTAACTAACATCTATGCCTAATGTTAGTGCCCCTATAAAACCAATAGAATAGAGATAGTTTCCTTGGGTTTAACACTAACTTTGTACCATAAGAACATTTTGCATATATATATTTGGTTGTGCGACAAAAAAACATTAATTTCGTCGCAAATATTGCGACGTTATAAAGGTTTCTATGTCGCACGAATGTTTTATTATATGTACATACACGAAAGAAACAATTGGACGGCATTCAAATGGGATGCATCAGCGCTTACGGTAATTCTTGAAAAGGTTAACCGTAAGCAAGGCTTGCTGTATGGCAGACTTGCCTCACTCGGCTTTGACAGTAAACTGAAAGCTATGGCAGAAAACCTGACGTATGACGTTGTGCATTCTTCAGAGATAGAGGGCATCCGCCTGAATGCAGATGAGGTGCAGTCGTCTATTGCCCGAAAGCTTGGGATAGAGAATGTCAAACAAACAGCACCGTCGCATTATGTAGATTCTGTTGTGGCAGTAATGCTTGATGCAGTAAGTCATTATGACCAACCGCTGACTAAAGATAAATTATGTGCTTGGCAAGCCGCATTTTTCCCGACAGGCTTTAGTGAGGGTTCACAAATTGAGGTGGGAAAATACCGTACGAATGAAGAACATATTGTTTCTGGTATGTTTGGCAGAGAGAAAGTGCACTACATTGCTCCTGCGCCAGAGCGTGTAGAAGGAGAGATGGCAAGGTTCCTTGACTGGTTTAACAGGGATGAAAATGTAAGTTCTGTCATTCGCTCTGCCATAGCCCACCTTTGGTTCGTGAGCATCCACCCATTCGAGGACGGCAACGGACGGCTTGCACGCATCCTTTCGGATATGTTGTTGGCTCGTGCCGACAAGAGTGAGTTCCGCTTCTATAACATCTCCTCGCAGGTAAACAAAGACAAAAATCATTACTATGACATCTTGGGAAAGACACAGCATGGCGACGGAGATATAACAGAATGGATTTCATGGTATGCCAGCACTTTGGCAATTGCTCTTGACGAAGCGGAAAATGTGGTCAGCACAATACTCAACAAGAGTATTTTCTGGCAGAAAGTTTCGGCCGTGTCACTAAGTCAGCGTCAAACAGACATACTTAATCTTTTCCTTGATGGTTATGAGGCAAAGATTACGTCAAAGACATGGGCTTCGCTTGGCAGATGCTCCAAGGATACAGCCATTCGCGATATACAGGACCTTGTGGCGAAAGACATACTGCGTGAGGACATTCCTGGAGCCAAGCGTCCAAGTTATTCCATCATATACAATCCTGAAGACATGACCGAATTCTTTTCCAACATTACTATTGAGGAGGATAACGGAGTTAACTACTTGACAGCAATGTACAAAGGCAAGACGCCTGTGCGTGAGAGAGTGCTGCCCTTGGATGCGGAACGCTTCAGAAAAGGTGATTTGCCAGTAGAGAATTTGCTTGCAAAGTATTGCTCATATATCGAAACGAGATGAAAGACATGGACATATTTTGGGAAAAGGCAGAAGAAATTTTCCTGAAACAGCTTAACAACAAGAAAACTGTGTAGGGAGGCTATGCCGTTAGTTTTTGTATGTATTGTCCTCGCCATACTCGACATGGCGGCACATGGAGTTTTCTGGCAAAACCATGGGAATACCTTTGTACTATGTTTAAACAACAGTTCGATAAAATTTGGGATAAAGGCTAAGCGGCTTTACGCTGCCTGCCAAAGAGTTCTTTGATAGTGTGACTAATTAACTTTCGGTTCGGCGTGTTCTGGCACTTGTCGAAAATTAATTTTGCGATGTATGTGCTTGCCATGAGTTCCTTGAAAGGAGCCATGGAATACGGAACTCCGTTTTCCTTCATCATCACCTTTGCAACATTCTGTGATGCGAATGATGCGTTGCAGGAAAAGTCCAGCTGGTTCTTGTGTCTTTCCTGACAATGTGTAAGACCAGTGAGAACTGCTTTGCATCGCGGAAACAAAACTCAATTTGGAATCTTTAGCGGTATGTGCGCAATACATCCTCACCTGACATGGATGTCTTTGTGGAGAAGAAAAGTTTGTGTCTACCATTAGGCATAATCCAAATGACAAGGCGCACTTTCTGCTTCAGTGCCTTTGATATATGCAATGAGTGTGTAGGCTGTGCCTTCAAGTCACCCTATGTGCATCTCCGCCATTCGTGTGAGGTCAAGTTTCTTACAATTGATTTTTCCGTCAAGTGTTTTCGGACGTCTAGGTTTCTTGGAACGCGCTCCCGTGTACACATAGTGTAGGCCGGCCGTGTCTCTGAAATGGCTGACTATATGGAATCCATGCTCCTTGATTCCATCCACAAACGGACGGATAGAGAAAAATGCGTCTGCGACAATGATGTCGGACACTTCCAACAGGTCTTTCCTGTAACGCCTGATGACCGCAATGTAATGCTGCACACGTGTCATGCTGCGCAGTTTCAACTCACTCGTTGATGGC
>CAKRRN010000020.1 GCA_934394435.1 uncultured Bacteroidaceae bacterium | reverse complement strand
CCTTGAAATCTCTTGCAAAAGACTGTATTTCAATTAATTCAAAGAGCGATTAGTCCACTTTAACGGGACAGTAGTGACCAAGAACCTAAAGGAAACATCAGAAGACGAGAAAAAGCCAGAAGAGGCACTGGACTGGATTGCATTCAAGAACCAGTTCTTCATCGAATAAATATGGGTGGTAAAGTATTATAGTCTTCATTGGCCAAGTAAGACGGCTTCATTGGCTATTGAAGTCAGCTTCATTGGCTATTGAAGCCAACTTACTTTTTAGAGCGACTTTTTATTACCCATAGCAATAATCATTCATTCTCGTCGTCGTTCTTCGTACGTAGGATAAGCGTTGTAGCTCCTATCGTGATAATGTCCGAATCTGACAGGCGTATGCGATCTTGATCTTTAAGGATGTCATTCATGTAAAACGTGCTTGTATTGCTTGGTGCATCACGCAGGATATATTGCACATCACCACGTTTGTTGCGCTGCACACGTATGATGCAATGCTTGGTGTTGACGCTGGGATCAACGGTCTCAATAGGTTTGTTGATGTTTGTTCCACGCACATAAAAACCGAATACATTGTCTCCCATCTCCAAAGGAATGACCTGACGATAATGAAATACATTCTCCACAACTATGATACTCCCCAAATTACACAGCCAGGGGCTGAGCGCATTTAGTGCGGCACGTATGCATAGAGGGTACCGTGGCGAAGTCCACCGAGGAAGGTGCCAAGTGGGACCTGACAAAATATGGTAACTTCGCATTGACAGATGGTAATACAGAAGTGTACATCTATGGTTGCACAACAGGTTGGAATGGCGAGCGTCAGAAGTTCGGTACACTTGGTGTGAACGAAGGTGACCATCTGAAGGTGCTGGCTTACAAGACATCTTACAAAGGTCTGGTAGAGGGTGTGGCTATCTACGTGTCACACACTCCTGCCACCCCCGCAGAATAATCTATTGGGATATAAGTGAACAGAAGAGGCTGTGTCAGGATGCTGACACAGCCTCTTTTATTTTCACGCTATCCTCAGCTGGAAGGACTCAAAGGAATGTACGTGTTACTCGTCCTCTTTGGGGAAATGCCCATACACATTACGATAGGCATAGAGATAATACTCCTCTGGGGTAACTCCAGGATAGACGGAACTGAAAAGTCGTTCCGTACAGGCACGGTCTATTTCAGCCGCATGCTTCAGATAAAAGAGTGAAGACTCATCATCGCCTTTACGATTATAGTAGTATGCAAGATAAGGTATCGGCGAGTCAGCGTCTTCCGAATCTTTCTCAGGAAATCTATTATAGACAATATCCATCAGCTTGATTGCCTCATCATAATATTCAGCTTCGCCCAAAGCCACGGCAATCATCATCAGAGTATTGCGTTTGTCAATGCTTTTACGTATTGATTCTGTAAAAAGCGGTAATGCTTCATCCAGATTCCTGTTGTCGAGATAAATCTGTCCTCTTAGCAAATCATAATCGCATTCCAAATCGTCAAAACGGATGTTCTCAGCCTGTGCTATCGCATCAAGCGCATTCTGCAAGTGATGAAGCTTACTCTCCACGTAAGCTTGCTCTACCAGTATGCGCGCATGCTGAGGCGAACCTTTTTCACAATATTCCAGCGCAAGCCCTATCTGTTTTGCGGCTTCCACGTAATGATCCATGGAAGCCAGACAGACCGCATCCAGATAAAGTACGTTATCATCATCCGAAAGGGACTGAAGATATGCTTGATAGAGGAGATGAGCCTCTTGTGGCTGATTCATATGGAAGAGGCAACTCGCCTTGGTCACCATCGCCCGCTTATCTGTCTTGTCAATAGCCAACACGTATTCTGCAGACTCCACAGCCTCAGAATAATGCTCTTGTGCCCCTTGCGATTCAGCCAGCAGGTTCCAGATATCCTTATTGTATGGGTTATCGTCCAATATCTTATTAAGCAGAGGTATTGCCTCTGCATACCTGCCCATACAGACTAGAAGTTCCGCTCTGAGCCGTCCTACCTTAGGATATGAGGGGTAAAGACGCTGAAGTCTATTTGCCCACATCATAGCATACTCCCATTGGTTGTAGTCCATAAAAATACCGGCACAATCATATAGGAAATGGTCACAATCATCCTCTAACGTATGCCATACGCCTAACAGATATAGAGTAGCTTCCCGTATCCGATTCTCTTTTATGAGTATTTCTGAATTTAGGAACTTTACTTCGCGATCGTCTTGGTCCACAATAGCTTCGCTTATACGACGCGCTTCCGCCATATTGCCTTTGAACAATTGCTTTCGAGCCAAAAACACCTGAGGGTCCACACTATCGGGATGCAGAGCCAGAGCATACTGAATGGCTCTGTCTGCATCCTGTTCTCGCTCACAGGTCATATAGTATTCGGCGATATCGGTCAGCTCGTCAGCCTCCATATAGACAGGCTGCTCATTTACCAATGCCTCCTCGTAGCGAGCCAGTGTCTTCTTAAAATCAGGATTTCGGAAATACTCGTCATCCTCCTCGTCTGTCGACATTATCTCTTGTTTGTTGCCTTGGCATAGGTATCCTTCAAGCCCACAGTCTTATTTAAGACCAGATGCTCAGGAGTGCTGTCTGTATCCACATTAAAGTAGCCGATACGCTGGAACTGCAAATAGCTCAAAGGCTTCATGGTGGCAGCGTACTGCTCCACGTAGCAGTTGCTGAGTATCTGCAGGCTGTCGGGATTGATAATCTGTTTCATGGCAGTCACAGCATCGCACTGCTGAGCATCGCGTATGGCAGCCATTTCGTCTCTGGGGTTCTCCACCTTCCATAGTCGGTCATAGAGTCTTACCTCTGCTTTAACCGCATGTGCACAACTTACCCAATGCAGTGTTTTTCCCTTTATCTTTCGGTCTGCACCAGGCATTCCGCTTCGGCTTTCGGGGTCATATGTGCAGTATATCTCCACCACATTTCCCTCCTCATCCTTCTTGCATCCTGTGCATTCCACGATATAGGCATTCTTCAGTCGCACTTCCTTACCAGGAGCCATTCGCATGAATTTCTTCTCTGGCACGTCCATAAAGTCGTCTCGTTCAATCCAAATCTCCCTACCGAAGAGAACCTCATGGGTGCCGTCAGCCTCATTCTCTGGGTTGTTTACGGCAGTGAGTGTCTCAGTCTTGTCTTCTGGATAATTGGTGATAACCACCTTTACAGGATTGAGCACAGCACTCACGCGTATGGCACGACTGTTCAAGTCCTCTCTGACAACACTCTCCAGCAGAGCCACCTCGTTGAGCGCATCAAACGTGGTGTAACCAATCTTGTCGATAAACTTCACGATGCTTTCTGGGCTATAACCTCTACGTCTGTATCCGCAGATGGTTGGCATACGGGGGTCATCCCATCCTCTCACCAGTCCTTCCTTTACCAGAGCCAGCAGATTGCGCTTGCTCATCAAGGTGTACGAAAGGTTCAATTTATTGAATTCTGTCTGGCGCGGACGGTTGTCCTCGATGTTTTCTGTTTCGCCCTTATACTCTTTCATCCAGGTTACGAACAGGTCATACAAGGGTCTGTGCTCTACAAATTCCAATGTGCAGAGACTATGAGTCACGCCTTCCAGATAATCGCTCTGTCCATGAGTGAAATCATACATAGGATAAGCGTTCCACTTATTGCCCGTACGGATATGTGGGATGTTCATCACACGGTACAGCAGAGGGTCGCGGAAAAGCATGTTCGGGTGTGCCATATCGATTTTGGCACGTAGCACCAGTGTACCTGGGGTAGCCTTACCACTATTCATAAACTCGAAGAGCTGCAGGTTTTCCTCAATAGGTCTGTCACGGAACGGACTGTTCGTACCAGGCTGAGTCGTGGTGCCCTTTTGCTGAGCAATCACCTCTGCGCTTTGCTCATCAATATATGCACGTCCCTTGCGGATGAGCCATACGGCAAAATCCCACAACTCCTGGAAGTAATCACTTGCATAATAGACATTGTCCCATTGGAAACCGAGCCAACGTATATCATTCTCTATGCTCTCTATGTACTCGGTATCTTCCTTGATGGGATTGGTGTCGTCAAAACGCAGGTTACACTTTCCGCCATATTTCTTAGCAATACCAAAGTCTAATGCGATGGCTTTAGCATGTCCGATATGCAAATATCCATTGGGTTCGGGTGGGAAACGAGTCTGCACTCTGCCACCGTTTTTGCCTTCTGACAAATCCTTCTCTACCTTCTGTTCTATGAAGTTTAAACTTTTCTTTTCCTCTTCCTTCTCTTTTACTACTATTTCTGCCATGAGATGAACATGTTTAGGGGATATTATTCTATGCAAAAATACGGAAATATTGTCTATCTAAGTTATAAAACGACGAAAAACAGCACAAAATGCAAAAATGTGTTATATA
This sequence comes from uncultured Bacteroidaceae bacterium, assembly GCA_934394435.1. GTDB lineage: Bacteria > Bacteroidota > Bacteroidia > Bacteroidales > Bacteroidaceae > Physcousia. The sequence goes on along the minus strand of CAKRRN010000020.1, from coordinate 38,753 downwards.
ACATACAAATTTTCTTTGCCATATGACAATATTTAACGTATTTTGCACTCAGTTATTCTGACAAACAATCTTTTTACCTTAGAAGCTAGTATCAATTTAATGAGGTCACGTCGTGAGACGCGACCTCATTGCTTTCCTATATAAACGTTTGTTTCGCATACCAAGCTTCTGGTATCTATCATTCTCTAACCGAAAGATGATGCCGATTCGATTTTTTTTATAACTTTACAGATGGCAAACAGATAATTCTTTTTATTCTGAATGCCGATGCATTAAACCATATAATAACTAAGCAAGGAAACACACATGGGCATAAAGGTGCTTATCTCATCAGCAAGGAAGTGCAGGGAGAAAAAGATTATAAAGGAGATGTTGGAAGCCAACCCCAACATTGAACTTGTGTATGACTGTAACGACACCCCTACTGACTATAATAGAGACCAAACCAAACAACAGGACATAGACAACCATATACGCCTACGTACGGACTGGTTCATATTTCTGTGTCCGTTTGACTTTGTTGGCGAAGCCACATTCCACGAACTGGAGGTTGCCGCAGAAGCATCAAGGACGAAGGATGAACTGCCCATGGTCAGCATCTTCCTCAGCGAAGACCCTGAGGAGGTGTTACGCTTATGCAACTGTCAGTTGGCGGCACAGGGAGAAGCTCCCCTCTCTTATGACAGCAGACACGACCGTAGCAGAGCGGAAATAGATACATTGCTAAATCCAGACCCTGAGCACAGGCATTATATTCCAGACAGATACAAGGCTGACAATCTACTTCAGAAAGTACAAGACGAATTAGAACGCTTCGTCAGACACGGTCTGCGCATGAGAAGTTACGAGACGTTCTGCTCTGACATCCGCCCCACAGACATTTTCTTTGATTCTAACAGGGCCAAAGAGGAGAACGGATTTGACGACAGTTATTTCCTGCCCATGGAGCATTTCAGGCAGATGATGTCGCAAGGCACAAGCCACATGCTTATCTGCGGTTCTCCGGCATCAGGAAAGACACGCTCCGTATATGAGTATCTTCGTTTCTGGGGGCAAAACCCCGACGCGCGAAATGTGTTCATAAGCGTGAGGGGAGCCAGAAACTTGGCTTCAAGCAGAAACAGCCACCGATGCATCTCACTACGTAAACTGGTAGAAGAGCTAAAAGCCTACAACCAATACCTAAAACTGCACGGATGTCGAATAGAAAGCGACGAGCGTCATTTCATTGTAATAGACCAAGTGGACTCAATGCTTGGGGATGACCTGGACACACTCAAGGAACTGTTTAGAGAGGCATCCTCGCCCCTAAGACCATGCTACCAGATTTTGCTGACCACTACCCTATCTGGTTATGAGCGTCTGGAAGACACCTTCGTGGAACTGCAAAACGTACAACCAATAAGAGACGAGTTGCAAGTCCGGCAGGCACTTTGCAAGATTGACATCGAAGCTCTCTCGGAGCATGATGCAACGAAAATCTGGCAGGACATGACTGCAAAAGACCAGATACGGGCAGAAAAGCCACAAGGGAAAGTCGTGGGAGACTTTATTCCCAAACTCCGGGGGTACAACAAAAGGCTACTGGAGGAGGCACAAAACTTCAGAAGTGACTTCCCCACCTGGAAAATACCTTACAGAGAACTGAGAATCAATACCATCGGTGCGTTTGTGCGCAGTGTACAAATTGTCAAGCGAATGCGCAGAAGCCAGACCGTACCCTTATGCCTATGCATCATGTATATGGAGCAAATGCTTTGGAACAGATGGAAGACGGAATATACTCCAGAGAATTTCCAAAACCAGTTTTCTCGCGACTTAATAAAATTCATGAAGGATTATTTTATTACCAACAACATCCTGCAGCTGGACTTTGGTAAAGAATCATCCCACGAAGAAGGGTTGCACAGAGGAAGATTCTCTTTTCTCTCTACACCTACGGCTGCTCACGCAGACTGGCTCGTGACAGAAGACTTTGATTTCGAAGCGGAGCGCAGTTACGACAACGAACCAATGGTGACCATCGTGTCGCCATCTATTACCCTCTCATTTGTAAACGATAAGATGTGGGAGGAACTGGAGCACACATACCAGTTTGACTATAAGATCATCACACTCTCCAACGGAAGCAGGACAGCAAGCCTACATGCGCGAACCGAAGCGGAAAGTGCCATGGACATCTGGTACCAGACCTTTGTCAGCTACGCACCATGGACCACGCTACTGAGAATCCTCACACGTTCACCGCTGATTCCTCTTGATAAATTCCAGAAAAGAATCTTCGACTACAGAGGGCTGAACAACACGCGATTCGTAGAGAGCCATTACAGAGGACTGACAGATAGCATCAGCAAGATGCCAGAAGCGGAAAGACAAGTCTTCCTGGACGACAGTAAGAGAAAGTTTCTGGAGTGCCTGCTGACAGCCAACAAAGGCAATGTGGACGACATACGGAGTGAGGTGTACGACAACGGACTCACCATAAAGCCTCAATACATCAACTATTCATTCGTAGGCGAACTCTACAAGAAAGCTTACGAACGCGCCCAAACCTACGGCTACCGAAAGCCCATAGACGCGAAGATGATGAGACAACTGCAGGAGCAGCATCTCGATCGCAACTGCCGTATCGATGAGTATATCCAATTGGCAGACGAAGTGCTCAACGTCCTGCAAGAGCGGTCTGCACAAACGGAAAGGACAGCAAATGCAACAGAGCGTTCGGACGAACTCTTCTTCTACAGTCGCAAGATTCTGCTTTGCTACAACTACCAAGAGGCATACGGCACCTTCTTCCTCCACACCGACTTAGCTGAGACTATGAGGGAAATAGGTATCCTCCATGACAACCGCCGCGAAGAAGACGAACAGGCGATATTCGCCTATAAAGCATGTTGCCAGATCCTGTCAGCTTTGAGCAATCTGATTCTTGGTGACACGGATTTCATGAATTGGTTGAATCTGGCAGAGCAGACTCATACAGACATCACGTTCCAACAGATAATGCAGATTGTATTGAACTCTAATTCGAATGCCAAGCACAGCAGTCTGCAGAGGAACCTGTTCAAATCTATCATACAAAGTTCAGACCAAGCGCTCCGTCAGGGAGGCAATACAGCCCTGAAAGAAATCATGCACACGAAAGGGGTGGTCGTCATCAGCAAGATGATTGAGCTATCGCCTACCCTGCAAGCTGCAAGGGATATCAGTCGGCTGGCTGAAGCATGGTTGACAGACAAACTCATACTCCATTCTCCAGACACCATAGACAGATGGGAGAACCTTGCACTATGCAGAACACAGCCATACGAATATCCTTTCCTTTTGAAAGAAATCACGGAAAACGTACTGACAGGAGAAATCAAAGACCGCTGGGCTGAAAACAAGACACTGAGAAATACGTTGCTCTGCTGCCCTTCCAACTTCAGCGACTCTATCGAACTATACTGCAGACTCTACGAGAACACGGAAAAAGCGAAAAGACGCGAACCCAACCTGTACGCCGTAGCAAACCTATACAAAAACGTAAGCCTGAAATACAAGGACGTGAAGAAAGAGTCCATAAACCCGTCCTTCGAGGTATTCATGCAGATGATGACCTACAAGAAGATGTATGACTGTGTGAGACAGGTCATCAGCAACCATGAGATCTGCAATCACCATTTCTTTCTGGACGTGTATAACAGCATCGTAACCAAGCAACAGGAACAATACTTCATCCAGTTTATTGGAAACAACGCATGGAATCAGCTGTGCCAACTATCCAAAATCAATTATCTACGTATCTGTAAGGAAAGAATCTACTCCATCGAAGAGGTCATCACGATTATGACCCAAATGGTGGAAATGCAAAAGCATTATGCAATCATCGAGGATGACCTGATAAACAATGCTGTCATCAGACTCCTCCACACACCCAAGGGAGAGGAGTATGACAGACTCTTCGATTACCTGCACTCGTTGCTTTGCGAGGACAAAACTTACATGGAAGCTCTTTTGAAATCGGAAACGTTCTACAAATCATGCCACACACTAAAAGTGCCTGTAGAATACACCCACTCCTTCCACCCGCAAGAAGACAAGAGGAAAGCAGGAAGAGCAAGCTGGAGCGAACCGCAGCAACTTCTGTTAGGAAAGAAAATCAACAACGAGCTGCAGAATCTGACAAGGCAGCCTTTCATCAGCAGAGACTATGCTCTCACCCAACTGCCCATGCTACGGCAAGATCTGGAGAAACTAAAGGGGACACATATCATACCCAACATACAGTACCTTCTCTACGCGCTGAAGAATATCGTCATAGAAGAAGATGGCAAGAGGGGAAAAAGCCTCAGAAACCTGCAGCCAGACAATCTGATAGAGATTGTGCGTCTGTGCTACACCAGCAGGCAACTGCCCGTAACCACCACCATCATCAACGCCTTGCTGGAGGGCATTGCCAACTATTATCACATTTCTAAAAAGCCACAGGAGAAGGCTTATGTGGAAAAGATGTTCTGGGACTTCATCCACGACGAAGCACCCTATGTGCGACTCGATGCCTTGAGCTATAAGTTCATCCTTACCGTATGGCAGGAAAAGGCAGAGCTACACCAGGAAAGGATAAGACAATTGGCAACCTGTAACGAGCAACTCATGAATACGCTTACAAAGAGACATCTGCTGCCAACTCTGGAAGACTGGCGAGTCATGTGGCAAGAGCACATCAAGATTGTGGGACAAAGGGAGAGAAAAGTTGCAGACTCATAAACCCAAATCGGTCATTAGATACTGATTCATATTAGTCTTTTTTTTCGAGCAGATTGTTTTCAGACGTGTCGAAGGCATAGTGGGCTATGTCAAGACAAGCCTGGAAACAAGATGCCGGAAGAAAGGCTGATAGGGATTGGTAAGAACTATCCATCAGCAGGAATGGGGGTTCTTTGTTTCGGTCTAATGACCGATTGGGGATAAACGTATGACGCTAAAAGGAAGAGGGTCGTATCACTAACTCCATACAGAGCTTGATACGACCCTTTTCTTAGCCTTTTAGGATGCTCAAAGTTCAAATTACAAGTTCATATTTCAATAATTAAGTCTTGACACATCCTCTTGTCTAACCATCCCCAATCGGCAATCAAGCCAATTGGATATGATGCGATTTGTTTCCTATAGTTTCCTTACGATGGATTATACGTTTTTCCAGGATCTGTTTCACCACCAAATTCAAGATCTCCTCCACCTTCTGTCGTTCCTTTTATTACTGGCGCAGAGGTAGCCAAGATGGTTTGAAGTTCCACATCCACCTGCTGCATGGCAGGTGCCAAATACTGCTTCTTTTTCATGTTTTTTTTATTTAATAATTCTACTTATTATTTACTGTATTCTCTTTCTGTCACCACTCCGCAGGCTTATTTCACATATTTGCGTCCACCCTTGATGTAGATACCATGCTGATGGGTGTCATCCTTCTGCTCTATACCCTGCAGGTTATATATGCGTGAGTCATCGGTCGAAGAATCTGCCTCCACAAGGCGAAGAGCAGTTGCCGAACCATCGCTGTGTACGATAGTGGCATTTGCCATGGCTTTGGTCGAGAGATACTTTTCATTCCCTTCTCCTCCACTGTAATTTCCTACGTAATAGTCGCGTTTATACCACAGTTCCTTAGACTTTGCTGACTCCCAGCCCAACAAACACATAAGGAACATGGCGACGAACACCTTTAAGACAAAAAATTTTTCTCGCATAGAGCTTGAGTTAAAATTTGCGAATACAACTAGATGCAAATTTAACCTTTTTTCACCACATAGGTTTCTTTTACCACAAGAAAAAAAAATATCTTTTCCATAGAATTTTGCACAATATTCGAGTTTCTACATTCACAACCTATGTAAATCCAAGTCCTAATGACCGATTTGGGATAAACCTTGATAGACTGTGATTTTTTGTTTCACCCAACTTCGTCTGTTCATCTATCGTTCCGTTTCATATCGTTTTCCGCTTCGTGATAGGAGCTTGATAGGAGAACGATAGGAGAACGATAGGAGAATGATAGGAGAACGATAGGAGAACGATACGGAAACGATACGGAAACGATACGGAAACGATACGGAAACGAATACAAAGAAAACGTTTGTTGAAAACAGGACGGAGCTGAGAGACTTTTTTTTCCATTGAAGATACAGTTTGTTTAACGCTCTAACGATCTGTCTGAAGAATCTGCCAGATCTTTCAATCACAAAAATAGGTAGTTCTTGAGCGGAAAAGAAATCCAAGCTGAAGAAATACGAGAAAAATACGGAATGACTACGGAAGCATACAAAACATTTTCGCCAAGTTCAACAAGCCTCAGTTCACTTGATAAATCAGCGAGAGGAATATTTCGGACACAAATCACGGCTCACCCGATAAACCAAGGGGAGCATCGGAAGTGAAATCACAGACATATCACAGACATAACCTGTACTTATAAGCCAGCTTGCTTGTCTGTACAAAGGATATAATAATAAGGTCCATACGAAACGGCTCAATTTATTTTCCTAGTTGGAGAAAAATATTTTCCCAGTTAGGAAAAAAGAAAAGGGCTATTATGGTCCACTATTGTCGTTTCATAAGATGGATAGAATCGGCTGAGCCCAAAAGACACCGAAATAAAGTATCTTAAGATACTTGGCAAAGTAATATAGGATACTTGGCAAAGTATCTTAGGATACTTGAGGAAGTATCTTAGGATGCCAATTTTTGAATACCCACACGATCCAGGCTCCAAATGTTGAGCCATGTTACAACATCGGGATGCGCTCGGGGTGCATTCGAGATTCGAGCCAGAAGCGAGGCACTATCGCCCAAGCCTCCTATAGAAACGAAAAAAGACAAACCGTTAAGCTTGTCTTCTTACTGTGTTGCGGGGGTCCGACTCGAACGGGCGACCTCCAGGTTATGAGCCTGGCGAGCTACCAACTGCTCCACCCCGCGATGTTATTTCCGAATTGCGAGTGCAAAGGTACAGCTTTACTCAATACCAGCCAAACATTTCGATAACTTTTTTCACACAACGTATATTTTTCCACACTTCACGGCACACTCACAGACATCTTGTGCATTTTTAACGATACTTTATTGCACAATAAGGGCATTTTGTGCTAACTTTGCAGATAGAAAGAATCAGCAGACCGGCAAGCATCAGTTCACAGGCTTTGCCCGTCGAAGGAGAGATTTGAGAAAGGCAACCATTCAAAAGAAGCAACAAAATGGCAGCAACAAAGACCAGAGAGAAATTGGTGGACGTGGCAAGACAGCTCTTTGCCAAGCAAGGACTTGAAGACACCACAATGAACGACATAGCTGTGACCTCGGGAAAAGGACGCCGCACGCTCTACACCTATTTTAAAAATAAGGAGGAGATCTACTGGGCTGTCATTGAGGGTGAACTGGAACGACTCTCTGAACGCATGAACGAGGTGGCCAAGCAGAACATGGAACCTGAAGACAAGCTGGTGGAAATCGTCTATACTCATCTCAATATGATTAAGGAAGCTGTGCAGCGCAACGGCAACCTCAGAGCGGAGTTCTTCCGCAACATCATCATGGTGGAGAAGGTAAGAAAGAATTTCGACCACACAGAGCTCAAGCTCTTCAATGCCATTATGACGGAGGGAGTACGCAACGGGAAATTCGAGATTGACAGCATTCCATTGTGCGCCAATATACTGCACTTCAGTGTGAAAGGTCTGGAGATACCCTACATCTACGGACGTCTGGCACAGGGACTGCCCAGCGGTATGAGCCGAGGCATCGTACAGAAGCTCATCCACAAGGCACTGGCAAAACCAGACAGACAACACATCAACTATTATCTGTAAGGAGAAAGGAGAGGAGAACAGTCTGGCACCCCCACTCCTATCTACCCTACACAAGAGGGAGTCAACCCCTATCTCCCCCCATCTCCCAAAAGAGACTAAGACAACCGTTCGACAACGAATCATTTACATAATACATATATTACAATAATATGGGATTACTAACAGGAAAGACCGCGCTGATAACGGGTGCGGCACGAGGAATCGGAAAGGCTATTGCCCTGAAGTTCGCTTCAGAAGGTGCAAACATTGCATTTACAGACCTTGTACTGAATGACGACATGGCTGCCGGACTGGAAGCTACACGCAAGGAAATAGAGGCAGTCGGCGTGACCTGCCGTGCATACGCAGGCAATGCAGCAGACTTTGCAGAAACAGAAAACGTAGTGAAACAGATACGCGAAGACTTCGGTAGCATCGACATATTGGTCAACAACGCAGGCATCACCAAGGACGGTCTGATGTTGCGCATGAGCGAGGCTCAGTGGGACGCTGTCATCAACGTAAACCTCAAGAGCGCATTCAACTTCATTCACGCATGTGTGCCCATTATGATGCGCCAGCGCGGTGGTTCCATTATCAATATGGCGAGCGTGGTAGGTGTACACGGCAATGCTGGTCAAGCCAACTATGCTGCCAGCAAGGCAGGTCTGATAGCCCTTGCCAAGAGTGTGGCTCAGGAGATGGGTCCGAAGGGCATACGCGCCAATGCCATTGCTCCTGGCTTTATTGAGACAGCCATGACAGCAGCCCTGCCCGATGAAGTTCGTCAGGAATGGAAGAAGAAGATACCCCTGCGCCGCGGTGGACAGGTGGAGGATATTGCCAACGTGGCAACCTTCCTCGCCAGCGACATGAGCAGCTACGTATCTGGTCAGGTCATCCAGGTAGACGGTGGAATGAACATGTAAGAAAAGACATCAAACCATTCGCCCAGCACACACCACCGACTGTATGCTGGGCGAACTGTTGTTAGAAGAAAAAGACATACTGATGGAAGTCTTATACGAAGATAACCACATCATCGTGGTAAACAAGCACTCGGGCGAAATCGTACAGGGAGACAAAACGGGCGATACGCCTCTCTCTGAAATGATAAAACAATATCTGAAAGAGAAGTATTCCAAACCAGGCAATGTGTATCTGGGGGTGATACACCGTCTGGACCGTCCCGTGAGTGGCGTGGTATTATTTGCCAAGACAAGCAAGGCACTGCCCAGACTCAACAATATGTTTTCCACCCATGAGCGAGTACGGAAGACCTATCTGGCAATCGTCTGTTCGCGTCCCAAGCAGAGCGAGGGAACGCTTACCCATTGGCTGACAAGAAATGAAAAGACGAATACGGCAAGGGCGTATGAGAGAGAAGTGCCTGGAGCTAAGAAAGCCATCCTGGACTATCGTCTGGCAGGTGTATCGGAACGCTACTTCCTGCTTGAAATACATCTCCACACAGGACGCCATCACCAGATTAGATGTCAACTGGCAGCCATGGGGTGCCCCATCAAAGGAGACTTGAAGTACGGAGCACCACGAAGCAACCCTGATGGAAGCATTTGCCTACATGCGTACCAATTGGAACTGGAGCATCCCGTGAAGCACGAAATGCTAAGCATAAAGGCTCCGCTGCCAAAAGACCGTCTGTGGGAGAGCTTCATCCCGGCACTCGACAAGCCCAACCTCTAATCCTTGACCGTAACTCGTTTGATTACGACCTGCTTGAGCGGACGTTCGTGCTCGTCGCAAGCCACCTTGCCGATAGCCTCTACGACCTTCATACCATCAACGACCTCACCAAAGACCGTATAGGCACCATCCAAATGAGGAGCACCTCCTGTGGTTGTATAGATTTTCTTCAGAGCTGCAGGAATGGGCGGTACTGTATGCAACGTATCTGCATCCATCATAAACTGATGCAGCTCTGCCAGTTTGACAGGCGTATAGACTTGACCTGTAACGATATAGAACTGCGTCGCACTACTTTCCCTGTCAGGATTGATTTCATCAGGCTGACGAGCCATTGCCAGAGCACCAGCCTTGTGGAAATGTCGTGGGTAGTGGATCTCGGCCTTTATGGTTTTGTCAGCCAGCGAAGGATCTACCGTAGGCTTTCCCCCATCAGCACGCAACAGAGGGTCACCGCTCTGGATGGTGGAGTTGGCGACAATACGATTCCAGACAATACCATCGTAGGCACCCATGCGAGCCATACGTACAAAGTTATCGCGATGCAGGGGGGTGTCATCATAAAGACGTAGGGTTATCTTACCCATGCTGGTCTCCAACACCACTTCAGTATGTCCGATAGCATCACGTTTCTTATCAGAACACCCCGACACAGCCAGCACAATGAGCAAAAGAATTATTCCAAATGTACTTTTCTTCATACCATATTTATTTTTCGCGCTGCAAACTTACGCTTTTTTGCGTCCTTCACAATGCCCCAATGCCTGCTTTTTGTTAATTTTGTCCCCACATTATTATAATAAGCCCCGACTGACCACAAATGACGAAGACTCGCAAGAGGATAATCCGTACCATACTGACACTACTGGCCACCCCTTTCGTGGTGACTGTTCTGCTCGGCATACTACTATACCTGCCTCCCATACAGAGGTGGATGGTCGGGATTACGTCAGACTATCTGTCGCGTAAGACGGGTATAGAAGTTACTCTGGACAGAGTACGCTTGAAGTTTCCACTGGACCTAAGTCTGGGTAATGTATGCGCCGTGCAGGAAGGTGACACCCTGCTCTATGTGAACTCGCTGCTGGTAGACTTAGACATGACTCGCTTGCTAAGCATGGACATCGGTGTGGATGCAGTAGATTTACGCGAAGGAATCGTGCACAGCAAGCAGTTGATTTCATCGGTAAGCATAGACGGCAAGGTGGGCACACTCCATCTGGATGCGGATAATATCGACATAAGAAGCCACAGAGTGGCAGCCGTAACAACCAAGTTGCAGGACTCAGACATAGAAATCAAACTAAACAAAAGCGAGGAAGAAGACACCACGAAATCGTCAGTCCCACTCTGGGAGATTGACATCCAGTACGCAGAAGTCAGCAAAAGCCATCTGCTCCTGCACATGCCAGAGGACAGCATCAGGATAGAAAGCGGCATAAGGCAAGTGCTTTTAAGGCAAGGCTATGCCAACCTACGCAAGGGAATCTATACGGCAAAGACCGTCACGCTTGACGCGGATTCTGTTCTCTACGAATTGCCCTACGACACCTTGTCTGCCTCTGGAGGCATAGACCCTTCACACATCAGGATTGACAGTCTCTGTCTGGCTACAGAAGACCTATGCTTTTGTCAAGATCCTCTGTCGGTAGAATGCTCGCTACGAGAGGGAACAATGAGAGAGCGGTGCGGACTGAAGCTTGATTCGCTCGCAGCAGAAGTTCGCTGCACAGACCATTCGCTGAAGCTTGAAAACATAAAAATAGCCACGCCACAGAGTCGGGTGACGGGCAACGTCTATATGGACTACTCTGCCTTCTCACCTCACTCGGATGGACATTTCAGCCTTCGAAGCAAGGGGCACCTTGCCATGCAGGACATTATCTCTGCCACAGGGAAGACGCTCCCCAAGGACGTTCGCCAGGCATTTTCCTCTTTGGGAGCAGACTTTCTGGCTACAGCAAATGGGAATCTGGATGAGATGAGTATAGACACGCTAACCCTCACGATACCCTCCGTTGCTGACATAAGAACAGAGGGCAGGCTGAGCGGCCTGTCCTGCACAGATAGCATTGAGGGAAAACTCAAGTGGGACATCCATACGATGAATCTCGCTTGTGTACGTCGCTGGTTGGGGTTAAAAGGGGTAAACCTGCCTTCTACCACCCTTCATGCTGCAACGGAGATGCGAAGAGGAGGAGACATCACAGCCAATGCCCTTGCCACACAGCGTAACGGACGACTCAGGATGACCCTGCTTGCCAACACGCACAAGGCTTCGTACAGAACAAAGATATCTATCCGAGACTGGAGGGTAAGCGACTGGCTTCCACAGAGTAAGCTACACCACCTCACCGCACAGGCTTCTGCCAAAGGGAGAGGGACAGACTTCCTATCGGAAAAAACAGACCTGGAGGCTCAACTTTGCATTGACTCTATAAGCTACGAAAAGTGGAATCTGAGCAGTATGGGACTGGATGCGCACCTGCGTAACGGACATGGACAAATACAAGCAAACAGCGGAAACCAGATACTCGACTTGCTGGCACAGGCGGACGTGCACATCAAGAAGCGCAAGCTGGAATCGTCCTCCTTCAGTATGGACCTAAACAGCATAGACCTGTATGCGCTCCATTTGGCTAAAGACACCATGAAAGCAAGCATGAAGATGCACATTGAGGGAAGTTCTGATCTGCGTCAGACACACACACTCAACGCGCAGGCAGACCACATCACACTTGCTCTGAAGGACACCACATTCCACCCAGTGGAACTGGGAGCACGCCTGCGGCTATCGCCAGACAGCATCATGGCTGAGGCAGCAGCAGGAGACCTTGAGCTATCCATCCGCTCGCCTCACGGAGCAGACTCACTGGTAACATACGGAAAACAGCTCCTAAAGGAGATACGCATCGAAGCAGACAGTCTGCATCTGGACCAGAAAAAACTGCAAGCAATGCTTCCCACATTGCAAGTTCATCTGCTTTGTGGCACACGCAATCCAGTGAACAATATCTTCAGAAGTGCGGTAGGCTATTCGTTTGACCAGCTTCATCTTGACCTAAACTCAAGTCCGGAAGACGGTCTTAGGGGGGACGGACATCTATACACGCTCAACACGGGAGCCATCCTGCTGGACACCATCCAATGGGACATCGTGCAAGAGCCTGAGGGAGTGGCATTCAAATCGCGCATCCGAAACGGAAAGAAAAACCGAGTTGTCTCCTTCGAGTCATCCCTGCAAGCACGCCTGACTGCCACAGGCACGTCTGTCCACTTGGATTTCATTGACGCAAAGGGAAAGAAAGGAGTGGACCTTGGCATGGAGGCAAACATAACACCAGAGGGTATCAGAATGCACATAACTCCACTGAACCCCATCATCGCCTACCGTCGTTTCACACTCAACGAGAATAACTACGTGGAATATTCGAGAGAGGGCCGTCTGCTGGCATTAGTGGACTTGCTGGCTGATGACGGTACCGGACTCAAGCTCTACTCCACCCCGAACGAAGATGCCCTGCAAGACCTTTCTCTCAGCATGAACAACATCAACATGGCTGAACTGACCAGCGTGATGCCTTATGCACCACAATTAGGCGGACTGCTACATGGCGATATCCACTACATGCAGGCTGACAGCGCGACAACCGTGTCTGCAGATATCGGCATCCATAAGTTTACATACGAAGGAACCTCCATGGGTGACATGGGTGTGAACGCCATCTATTTCCCCAACTCAGATGGCAGCCACCACGTAGATGCCATCGTAACCCAGGATGACAACGAGATTGCCATGCTGGCAGGTACCTACTGGAAACAAGGGGGAGAAGGGCAGATAGATGCTGAAGCCACGCTGGAGAGTTTGCCTCTCAGTCTGGCAAACGCATTCCTGCCCGATGGGACAATACGTCTGACAGGTGCTACCTCTGGCTCACTCTCCGTTACAGGAAATATCAGCAACCCCATTCTCACGGGCGCACTCGCCACAGAATCCATGCACGTATTAGCGGATGACTACAGCATCGACCTGACCATACCCGATGACACGCTGAGCATCAACAAGAGCCATCTTAGCCTTGACCACATCAAGGCCTACGCTGCAGGAAACTCACCCCTGACCCTAAATGGCTCTATGGACTTCAGCAACCTTGACCACATACGACTATCTATAGACATCGCTGCCAAAAACTACAAGCTTATAGACGCGCCCCAAAGCCATACAGCACTGGCATACGGAAAAGTATATGTAGATATGAACGCACGCGCGTGGGGCACACTGGATGACTTGAAAGTGCGTGGCAGACTGGCTGTGCTGGGCAATACAGATGTGACATACGTACTAAGAGACTCACCAATTACCGTTCAAGACCAACTCTCAGACATCGTCACATTCAGCGACTTTTCAGACACCACACAAGTACAGACCGTCATAAAGCATAAGCAAAGCGTAGACGCACTGATGGTTCTCTCCGTAGAACAGGCGGCACAGGTACACTGTCTGCTTAGTGAAGACGGGTCTGACTATGTAAATCTGCAGGGAGGAGGAGACCTCACACTGACCTATGATCTTGATAACGGCATCCGACTCTATGGACGTTACACCATAGAGCAGGGCGTCATGCGCTACTCCTTAATGGCAATTCCGCTCAACGACTTCAATATTCAAAGTGGAAGTTATGTGGAATTCACAGGCGACACAAGCAATCCTACCCTTGGCATAAGCGCAAGCGAACGTGTGAAAGCAAGCGTTACAGAAAACAATGTGCCACGCAATGTTGCCTTTGACGTAGGACTCTCGCTTAGTCAGACACTGGCTAACATGGGACTCACCTTCACGCTGGAGGCTCCAGAAGACATGACCGTACAGAACGAGCTGTCTGCCATGTCTCCCGAAGACAGAGGTCGTGTGGCTGTAACCATGCTGGTAACAGGCATGTATATGACCGACAATTTCAATATCAAGAGTGGATTCAGCTATGCAAACACGCTGAACGCTTATCTGCAAAGTGCCATCAACAACATCACAGGGCAGGCACTCTCCACCGTAGACTTGAGTTTCGGTATTGAAAACAGCACCACTGAAACGGGTGGCACAACCACAGACTACAGTTTCAGTTTCCGCAAACGATTCTGGGGCAACCGCATAAGCCTGATACTGGGCGGAAAGGTCAGCTCTGGCAATGAAGCCCAAAACAATGGGCAGACCATCATAGACAACGTGTCACTGGAATACAAGTTGGACAATGGGGCAAGCCGATACGTACGTCTCTTCTACGACCGCAACTACCAGTCGATGATAGAAGGCGAACTGACAGAAATGGGTGTGGGACTGGTATTGAGAAGACGCACCAACAGGCTTCGCGACCTATTCCGGTTCCGGAGAAACGAAGAAGAGATAAATATGCAGAAGCAAATGCTTAAGCAGTCTAACATCATAGCCACGCCCCAAGACACCATCACAGCAAAGAAGGAGAACCCATGAGAAAAAGCATCTTTACACTCATATTCGTCATGGTAATGCTCGGCATCACCTCCTGCTCCACCACCAGTCATCTGTTGGAGGGTGAGACGTTGTATCGGGGAATCAAGGAGCTGGACTACAGCCAACCTATAATACAATCAGAAGACACCACACACGAGGGAGTCATCACAGCACTTGCCAATGCCTACACAAAGGTGGAAGGACTACTGACAGGTGACAAGCAAGCCATACAATCCCCCAAAAACGAACAAGAAAAACGTGATAGTCTAAAACGTGTCAACCGCATGGACACCCAATCATACGCAGAGACTCGCGAAGAGGTGGAAGCAGTGTTGGCTTACGCACCCAATGGTGCACTCATGGGCAGCAGTCATGTGACACACCCTTTCCCCGTCAGGCTATGGATATACAACCGCTATGTTGAAAGCAAGCACAGATTTGGTAAGTGGATGTTCAAACATTTCGCAACCACACCCGTGTACATCAGCACGGTAAATCCCAAGACACGTTGCACCGTAGCACAGAACACCTTGCGTGGGCGAGGTTATTTTCAGGCACGTGTCACTCACGATACAATCCCCATGAGCCACCCTCGCAAGGCTAAATTATCGTATAAAGTGGAGACGGGACCCCTCTTTCATCTTGACAGTATCGAATACACGCACTTTTCCAGACAGGCAGACAGCATCATCAAGGTTACCATGCCCAGAAGGAGAATACTTCAGAGAGGAAACCCCTTCAGCGTGACCTCACTTGACAAAGAACGCACAAGGCTCTCAGATGCCTTCAGAAACGCAGGATACTACTATTTTCGTCCTGCCTACATCACATTTCGGGCAGACACCCTACAGACACCACTTCGCGTAGCCCTTCGTGTAGAGCCCTCTGAGAATGCGCCCAAGGAAGCCTTGCACCCATACTATATAGGTAACACACGCCTCACAATCCTGCAGAATGGACTGCTTCAGCCAACAGACAGTGTGACCAAGTATGGAGTGACATACCGCTACAGTACCTCGGGAAAACGTGCGCCCATGCATCCAGGAGCTGTCTTGCGACACCGCACCATGCGCAGGGGTGACCTCTTCAACCAGCGGTCAGAAGAGCAGATGCAGCAGAAATTGCTCTCGACAAATCTCTTCTCGACCCTCAACATACGCTACGTGCCACGCGATTCGACTTTCAGCAGTGACACGCTTGACCTGGACATTCAAGCCATGCTTGCCAAGCCCTACGATGGGGAATTCCAAGCTGGAGTGACGGGGAAAAGCAACGGACAAGTGGGACCTGGGGTCACATTTGGCATGAAAAAACACAATGCTTTTCGGGGAGCGGAAACTCTTGGACTGAAAGTATGGGGCTCTTATGAATGGCAGACAGGCACAGATGTGCCCAAGAACCGCTCTCTGCTCAACTCCTATGAATACGGCATAAACGGATCTGTATCGTGGCCTCGTCTGATGCCTTTCTTTCTGGAACGCAAAATGCATCATCGGACAACATCAACAGACATACAACTGGACGCAAGAAGCATGAGCCGAGCTGGTTATTTCAGTCGTATTTCGCTCAGCGCTTCACTCTCTTACAGCATACAAAACGGAACAAACGAGCGTCATCAGTTTACCCTACTGTCCGTTGACTATCAAGCTCTGCAGCACACGACAGCACGCTTCGACAGCATCACAAATGCCAACCAAGCACTGTACGTATCAATGCGTAACCAACTTGTGCCCAGCATAGAATACACCTATACATGGACAAGCAAGAAACATCATCCCCGTTCCTTGAGAGTCAGTGTAAAGGAGGCAGGTAATGTCACCTCGCTACTATATGCAGCCTGCGGACAAGACCTGAGCCAACGTGGCAAGAAACTGTTGGGAGTTCCCTTTGCCCAATACCTGCGTGGCACTGTACAGTACACCCACAGATTTCCCCTAACACGGCGTAGCAGTTTGGCTACACGTGTAATGGGAGGCGTTGCCTATAGCTACGGTAATGCAGTACTTCCCCCTTACTCAGACCTTTTCACCGTGGGAGGAGCATGTAGCGTGCGTGCCTTTAGCGTGCGTAGTATCGGTCCTGGACGCCATCATCCGAGTGATAGCCAATATTCCTATGTGGATCAAGCCGGTGACATGAAGCTGGAGGCGAACGTTGAGTATCGTTTCCCTATCGTAGGAAAACTATATGGAGCGACCTTCCTCGATGCCGGAAATGTATGGCTTCTACGCCAGTCAGAAGGAATGGAGGAAGGACAATTCAGTCTACGTCATTTTGGACGCGACATTGCATTGGGCACAGGAGTAGGAGTCAGATACGACCTTGATTTTCTGGTATTCCGTTTCGACTTAGGCATCGGACTGCATGCTCCATACGAAACAGGGCGTAATGGATACTACAATATGACTCGATTCTCAAAATCATTGGGCTATCATCTGGCCATCGGATATCCTTTCTGATTGCTATGTCACTTTTCGTAACAAAACAGCAGGATGTCTGCGGTAGGTTGAAATAAAAGTGTTACTTTTGTCATGCCTTAGGAGAACTTGACTCCATCATAAAAAGAGACAATTGAATAATACTTATATAAATTAAGGAGAAAAGAAACATGAAACCTACATTGTTCCTGCTGGCAGCAGGTATGGGAAGCCGCTATGGCGGTCTTAAACAGTTAGACACACTGGGTCCCCAAGGACAAAGCATCATGGACTACAGCATCTACGATGCCATTCAGGCTGGATTCGGAAAGATTGTTTGGGTGATTAGACGCGACTTCGAACAGCAGTTCCGTGAGCAGATACTGAGCAAATATGAGGGTCATGTACCCTGCGAACTATGCTTCCAGAGCCTGGATGCACTGCCTGAAGGATTTACAGTACCCGAAGGACGTACCAAACCATGGGGAACTAACCATGCAGTAATGATGGGTGAAGAAGTTATCCACGAGCCTTTTGCAGTACTCAACTGTGATGACTTTTATGATCGTGACGCATTCCGCGTGATGGGTAAATTCCTTTCAGAACTCCCCGAGGGTAGCACTGGCAAATATGCTATGGTGGGATTCCGCGTTGGGAACACACTCTCTGAGAGTGGTACTGTAAGCCGTGGTGTCTGTGAAAATGATGACCAGACACACTTGCTGAAGAGTGTCGTAGAACGTACAAAGATTGAACGTCACGGTGATACCGTACAATATCTTGACGAGAATGACCAGTGGGTGAGCATCCCCGACACAACTCCCGTGAGCATGAACTTCTGGGGCTTCACTCCCGACTACTTCGCACATAGCAAGGCTTATTTCCGTGAGTTCCTATCTGACCCCAAAAATCAGGCTAATCCCAAGAGCGAGTTCTTCATCCCTCTGATGGTTGACAGCCTCATCAAACAGGGAAAAGCCACTTGCGAAGTACTGGACACAACCAGCAAATGGTTTGGTGTGACTTACCCAGAAGACCGTCCTGAGGTGGTAGCAAAGTTAGCTGCTTTGCACCAGAATGGACAATATCCCGACAAGATGTTCTAAAAGAAACATCTGACACACACATCTGCCATCTGACAAACAGGTAGGATAGATGTGGTGACAAGCATCATATACAACCCTGGCACAAGCAAGACTAAGCAAAAGTCTGAATGTGTCAGGGTTTTACTGTCTATATAAGTAAAGTATAAGGGGCAATAAACCTACAGACAAAGCACGGCAGCAAACGAGCTGATACGATGCTAAAAACTTTCCGTCAAAACTCAGACCTCAAGTATCAGTCCATCATATGCAAAATGAAAGCCCATAGGAAGCAAAGTCTCCTGCACCGCATGCAACCCCATCTGATCTGACATATGAATAAAGTAAGTAGGGAAATCTCCTGAAAGAGAGCGTCGGAAAGCAATAGCCTCATCAAGTGTCTGATGAGTATTATGAGGCTCGTGTCGGAGCGCATTGACCACAAGTAATCGGATGCCTTCAAGTAGAGGTCTTGATTCATCGGGCATTACAGACATATCCGTAATGTAAGCCACATCGCCCACACGATACCCCAAGATGGGCAATTTACCATGCATGACACGAATGGCAGTAACAGGTACCTGTCCCACCATAACCGTATCACCAGGCTCCATGACATGCAGTTGCAGTTGCGGAATGCCAGGATACTGATGTTGTACCAGACAATATGGAAGTCGCTGGCGCAGATGTGTCGCAGCAAAGTTGTCAGCATAAAGTGGCACATTCTGCAAATAGCTAAAAGGTCTCAGATCATCAATTCCTCCTATATGATCATAATGTTCATGCGTGATAAACACAGCATGAATGGGCTGGTAAAAGCCCACACGCAACATCTGATAACGAAAGTCTGGACCACAATCCAGCAGAATATTGGTTTCATTATGCTGAAAAAGTGCCGAGCAGCGCAAGCGATTGTCTCTCGGGTCTTGACTGAGACACACCTCACACTGGCATCCTATACGAGGAACTCCAGTACTGGTTCCCGTACCCAGAAATGTGATTTTCATCCTGTCACCGTTATTCATCGCCATTCAAGCACCTATGAAATTGACTTCTGGATGGAGTTCGATAGCAAAGCGAGAAAGCACATCTGAGCGTATGGCATCGCATAATGCCAAGATATCAGCTCCTGTTGCTCCTCCACGATTCACCAGCACCAAAGCCTGTTTGTCGTGTACTGCGGCATTGCCCAAAGCACGTCCCTTCCAGCCACACTGCTCTATGAGCCAACCAGCAGGCACCTTCACGTGTTCATCATCCACATCATAATGAGGGGCATTGGGATATTGAGCATGCAGTCTGTTCCATACGTCGCGCTTCACAACAGGATTCATAAAGAAACTTCCTGCATTGCCCTGCACCTTCGGGTCTGGTAATTTGGATTTTCTAACTGCAATTACAGTCTCACGCAACTGTTCTGCCGTAACCCTCTCTGGCACGATGCCACGCGCTTGAAGGGTGGAGCGCAGTGCCCCATAGTCAAGATTCGGGCGGAAGGAATGATGCAAGCGGTATGTGACATACGTAATGGCATACTGTCCACGCAGGGTTCCCTTGAACACGCTGCTTCGGTAAGCATAGGCACACTGGTCTTTGCTCCAAGAATAGGAGTCGCCTGTCGCAAGGCTCACACCCTCGACTCTCTCTATCACGCTCTGTGCCTCCACTCCATAAGCCCCTATATTCTGAACGGCAGAGGCTCCCACCTGTCCTGGAATGAGTGAAAGATTCTCCAGTCCGTGCCATCCTTTTGAGACAGCCTCAGCCACCCATGCGTCGTGTTCCACTCCTGCACCCACACGTACCAGTACATCATCTCCCTCCTCTGCAAGCAGTTCCACTCCACATATGTTAGAGTGTAACACCATACCAGGATAGTCTGACAAAAAGAGCAAGTTGCTACCAGCGCCTATATGTAGTAAGGGAAGGTCAGAGTAAGCCGAGCGGTACAACTCCAACGCCTGACGCAATTCTTCCACATTATCATACGAGACAAGCACTCGGGCTTGGGCATGAATGCCAAACGTGTTGTAGTCAAGCAAAGAGCAGTGGTCTTGTATCAGCATGTTTCTTACATTATATATTTATAGTAAATATTCTGCCAGAATATCTTTCCAGGCTCAGTCCTCATAGCTCTTCAGTCGCCATGCCCCCGCATCGTGAGAAAAGGTAAAGACCTCTTGCAGTCCTGTACCCATGCCACACTTCTGCATGACAATACGCTGTGGTGTATAATGCTGTCCGAAACGGATATTGGAGATAACGCCTGAGGGAACCTCTGGACAGAAACTTGTCCATTGGCTGGCATCTATAGTTCCGTCAATAACGCTAAGTTCATCCTCTGTATCATGAATGCTCACATACAGTTGCGGAGCCAAAGCATGTGCCTGGAATACGCTGTCAGTTGAGAAATGCGCATAGAAACGGTAAAAGTCTGAGAGTACATCCTCTGCAAACGGATGGTCAGCCATGTGCGTCAAATGCCATTTCCCAGCATTACGTCTAAATGTATAGGTACGCATACTTTGCAGCGTGAGGTCAACCCTATCTACCAAGACCACAGAATCCGTCTCATCTCGGTCTGCCTCCAGTTCACGCATAGAACCATAAAAGACCGTATAGAAATCTCCCTTCAAAAAGTCGAAGTTGCCTATGGCATGTCTGTCGTTGACCATTGCCTCCTCTCCATCAGCCTTGGTATAAGGAAGAGGCATGTCTGTTCGCTGCACCTGCAAATGAGGCAAGCGTGTGAACGTAAAGATGAAATCATCAAACGAACCATCCACTCTGTTCTCTTCCACGGCCTCGTCCATCTCTTCCTCCACTTCGGCCACACTGTCTGTCATAAGGGTGTCTTCCACCCATGTCGTGTCTTGCATGTCCGAATCAGAGCCCATACGCCCCCTTCCACAAGAGGTAACCAGAAGCCCCAATAACGTCACGCTAACGCATGTTTTTCCAATCATACAGAAACGTCTGCTTGATAAACTGGGCAAAAGTACGCTTATTTTTCCATATCGCACACTGTTTTCATCAAGAAAAGCGTACCTTTGCAACAAATAATAAAACATCACAGTAGAAAGATGATAGAAAGAATACAAAAGATGATGGCTGAAATCTCTACGCTGCAAGCTCATAACAGCGAGGAGGTAGAAGCTCTCCGCATCAAGTATCTGAGCAAAAAAGGTGAGATTTCGGCATTGATGGCAGACTTCCGCAATGTACCTGCCGACATGAAGAAGGAGCTTGGAATGAAGCTCAATGAACTTAAGAATGCCGCACTCGACAAGATAAACGCTCTCAAGAGTAGTGCTGCCACAGAAGAGACGGCAGGCGTGCAGGTAGACCTCACCCGTACACCCTACCCCATCACATTGGGCACACGCCACCCCTTGACCATCGTCAAGAACGAAATCGTAGACATCTTCAGTCGTCTGGGCTTCACACTGGCTGAGGGTCCTGAGGTAGAGGATGACTGGCATGTATACAGCAGCATGAACTTTGCAGATGACCATCCTGCTCGCGACATGCAAGACACATTCTTTGTAGAGTCTCACCCCGATGTGATTCTGCGTTCGCATACCAGTAGCGTGCAGGCACGTGTGATGGAGAGTTCACAGCCCCCCATCCGCATCATCTGCCCAGGTCGCGTCTACCGCAACGAGGCTATCTCTGCTCGCGCACACTGCTTCTTCCATCAGGTAGAAGGATTGTATATCGACAAAGGTGTAAGCTTCAAAGACCTCAAGCAGGTGCTACTGTTGTTTGCCCAAGAGATGTTCGGCCCAGACACCAAGATACGTCTGCGTCCCAGCTACTTCCCCTTCACAGAGCCAAGTGCAGAGATGGATATCAGCTGTAATATTTGCGGTGGCAAGGGGTGCGCATTCTGCAAACACACAGGATGGGTAGAGATTTTGGGATGTGGCATGGTTGACCCTGCTGTGCTCGAAGCCAACGGCATCGACAGCAAGGTTTACAATGGATATGCTTTCGGTATGGGCATTGAGCGCATCACAAACCTCAAATATCAGGTAAAGGATCTGCGTATGTTCAGCGAGAACGATGTTCGTTTCCTCGATGAATTCCAAAGTGCGAACTAACGCATAAAAAAGCAAAAACACATTCTCTCACTCACACACGCTGCACAAAAAATAACACATGGAGAGGGAGAGAAGAAAACATAAGAGATAGGCAAAGGTCAGACGGATTGCTTTCGTTCTCTGCAAAAGCGAGAAAGACAAGAAAGAAAGTTTCACCTTTGCCTATAATTTCACTTGGCAAACACCCCAAGGGAAACACTTGAAGGTAAGCAACAAATCTGAGAAACAAAATCACAACTTCTAACTCTTAATCCCCTTTCGGGATGCGTTCGGGATGTAAGAATTATATGAGAAGCGAACGGAGCAAAGACGTTATGAGGCAAGGCTAAAGAAAAAAAATAAATTTAGTAATACTGATTGGTATGCAAAAGAGTAAATTAAATCAGCAGGAATTTAGTGGGGACAGGCTAATAATTTCAAGCAAGGATGGATGGTAAGGGAACATATATAAGTAATAAGTATTAGGTATTAGGTATTAACAATGGGCAAGTAATTCAAGTAATACGTATTAAATGCCCATTGAATATAGTATTAAATGGGCAAGCATTATAGTGTTACTTTTTAAAGTGACTTTTATTGATTTCCGAAGATACGTTTTCTCATGGTATAAACGGTAAAATGATAGACGCACTATCTGATTTTTGTAAAACAGAAATAGTGGACGACGATAGTAGTCTTTTTTCTTTTTTCTAACTGGGGAAATATTTTTCTCTAACTGGGGAAATTAACAGAGCCATTTTGTATAGGTCTTATTATTATGTGCTTTGTACTGACAAATAAGCTGACTTGTAAGTACAGGTAATGTCTATGAATTGTGTCCGAAAGTTCCCCTGGTTTATTGAGTGCCCCCTCCAAAAAAAAACATCCAGAAGAAAAAAAAAGAATCCACATCCGCAAGGAATGTTTTTCCTATATGAATGTGGACTCCTGTATTATAAGGAAATACTTCTAACGCATTTCCACTTCCTCCTTCAAGTCAATCTCCTGTCCTTGTGCATCGTAGAATTCGTATTGCAAGAAAGCCAGTTTCTGGCTTGGGATAACCTTTACTCCAAACCCAAATTTCCATTGCCAGCGCTTCTTAATAGAGAGAAATCCTTGGTTTAGATAAGCTGCCACGTAAGGATGTACATGCAGGGTGAAGTTTTTGATACCAAGCTTATAGCAGAGTAGTTCTATCTTGCCCTCAAGCACCTTATCAAAAAGGAAACTACCTTTAATAGTACCCGTTCCATGACAAGTGGGACACGCCTCGTCCACCTTCACGTCCATGACAGGACGTACACGCTGGCGAGTAATCTGCATAAGACCGAATTTAGAGAGCGGCAAAATATTATGACGTGCGCGATCACGCTTCATATTCTCGCACATATGCTCATAAAGTTTCTGTCGGTCCTCGGCAAGTTTCATATCTATAAAGTCTACCACGATGATGCCTCCCATATCGCGCAAACGAAGCTGGCGAGCCAGCTCATCAGCAGCTCCGAGATTCACGTCAAGGGCATTGGCTTCCTGTCCATCCTTGTTGCGTGTACGGTTTCCGCTGTTGACATCTACCACATGGAGCGCCTCTGTATGTTCGATGATAAGGTATGCCCCATGCTTGTAGGAGACAGTACGTCCAAAGCCAGATTTTATCTGACGTGTGATATCGAAATTGTCGAATATGGGCAATTTCCCCTTATAGAGTTTTACCACTTCCACTTTCTCTGGCGCAATGATAGACACATAGTTACGAACCTCGTTGAAAACATCCTCACTATTGACATAGATATTTTCATAACTGGGGTTAAACAGGTCTCTAAGCATCCCCACAGTGCGACTTGTCTCTTCATAGATGAGTGTAGGGGTCTCTTTGGCTTTCTGCGCATTACGTAAGGTCTGCTCCCATCGTGCAGCCAGCACCTTCATCTCTGCGTCCAGTTCTGCCACACGTTTTCCCTCAGCTACAGTACGAACGATAATACCGCAATTATGTGGTTTGATGCTCTGTATGGTTTGCTTCAGTCTTGCTCTCTCTTCCGAACTTTTGATTTTGGTAGAGACAGATACTTTATTATCAAAAGGAACAAGTACCAGGAAACGTCCTGGAAAAGTAATTTCACAAGTCAACCGAGGACCTTTGGTACTGATGGGTTCCTTTACAATTTGCACCAGCAATTCCTGCCCTTGTTTAAGGACATTCTGCACGCTACCGGCCTTATCCATATCAGGAAGCATTGTAGCCTTTGCAAAGGCAGGCAAGTTTTTCTTGTCATTAAGCACCTGTTTAAGGTACTTGGCATACGAATTGAATTGATTTCCAAGATCCAGATAATGCAAAAAGGCGTCTCTCTCGTGTCCTACGTTCACGAAGCAGGCGTTGAGTCCTGGCATGAGCTTACGCACCTTGGCCAGGTAAATATTGCCCACAGAGAAGGAGACGGACTGTCCCTCTTCCTGATATTCCACTAAGCGTTTGTCTTCGGTAAGCGCAATGGATATCTTCTGTGGCTGTGCGTCAATATAGAGTTCGCTGGTCATAATCTGGTTTTCTATCTTAAAAAAAGACTCGGTGACAGAGCAATACGCTGTCACCGAGCTATTTTTCTGAGAAGGTTTACTTGCTCTTATGTCTGTTCTTTCTCAGTCTCTTTTTGCGCTTGTGCGTGGACATCTTGTGTCTCTTATGCTTCTTTCCGTTTGGCATAATTGTATGATTTAATGGGTTAGTATATCCTTATTTCTGCCTTTTGAGCGTACAAAAGTACTGCTTTTCCACAACATGGCAAAGAAATAGGCAGAAAAAGTTTACCCTATCATCTTACGTAAGGGAGCTAAGACTACTGCTCACGTATCACTACCACAAAGTCGGCACCGCACATCAGCATCCTTTTCACTCGCGAGCAGAAGCATAAGAAAGCTGGAGCAGAAATGCTTATCATCCGAAAAACAAGCACTTTTGCTCCAGCTACATATCTCTATACAAGTAACTGTTGAGTCACATACAAGACCTCATGTCGTACACGAGAGACTTGACCGTCTTCTCACCTCTACTTGCAAAGACCTTCTGCTGTGTAGTATTTTGTTTTGCTTAGAGGTTCTATGCTGCCAAACTGACTCCATCCGCTATCCTTGCGATACTGGTCAAGGAAGGCATCGGGCACATAGAGTGTACAGCCTTTAGAAGGCGAGCAGTTTTTCGGCATGGGATAAAATTCTGTGGAAAGCAGATACACCTTCTTAAATTTATCCTGTGCACTAAACATGCCAAACATACGATTCTTGACATCATTAGGAATGGTAACCTCCTCCACAGACGTACATCCTGTGAAGGCACCATCATCCATTTTCTTCATGGTGATAGCCAGAATGATACGCTTCAACGAAGTACATCCCTCAAAAGCTCCTTCTCTAATCCACCATATCTGATCACCAAAATCTGCATACTGAAGAGACGTACAGCCCTTGAACGCATCAAGTCCCACCGTGGATACATTGGCTTTGATACCCTTGAGAGCCGAGCATCCCAAGAAAGCACGGTCGTTAACAACGGGCACGAATCCCTGAAAGTGTACTTGCTCGAGCGAGGTACATCCCTCGAATCCACTCTCAGCCACATGCTGTATACTGGGGCTTAACCAAACTTCGCGAATGTGTGTGTTTCCCTGGAATTCCTTAGTATTGATACTTCCTATCTGACTCGTAAATCCAAGTTTCTCTGCCTCAACAGGTTTCTTGTCTGTACGGTCTTTACTACTATAGAAATAGATATCCTTGTCTTGCTTCTTTTCCTTTGTGGCCTTAGACGTTTTGACAGCGGAGGTATTCGTGTCGCTGTTTCCTTGGGAATCCTTGTTTCCGCAATTAGTAAACATGGACATACTGACCATTGCCAGAGCCAGAATCCATGCCTGGGTGCTTACTCGTTTCATGTACGTAAATGTTATGTTAATAATGTTTGTTGGTCACTACGTTGGTCTTACAAAGATAGACAAAATAATCTACAGAAGTCCACTTATCGAACTATATTTTTCCGCAGCAGACAAGATTCCGTTTCCTGATAATGCTAATTTCGAAACAGGACCTTACGGATTTCTAATAAATAATGAGTACCTTTGCATGAAATTTGATTCAGCCCCAGTCTTTGCCCAAATAAATAAATGAAGAGAAGGCAAAGGGGCGCGAGAGAGAGATAGAGGAAAAGAAAGAAAAGGATGATTTCAATAGACCATTTAAGCATAGAATTCAGCGCAAAGCCACTGTTTACTGATGTAAGTTATGTTATCAACGACCGTGACCGCATAGCCTTAGTGGGAAAAAATGGTGCAGGCAAGAGTACTATGTTAAAAGTGATAGCTGGGCTGCAAGCTCCCACAGAAGGAACCGTATCCATACCGCGCGATGCCACAGTAGCTTACTTGCCACAGGTGATGGTACTGAGCGATGGACACACCGTGCGCGAAGAGGCAGAGAAAGCCTTTGAGGGCATACGTGACATGGAGCAACAGATACAAAGCATTAACGAACAGTTGGCTCAACGTACGGACTACGATTCAGAGGAATACATGGCTCTGGTGGAGAGATTCTCGCACCTGAATGACAGATTCCAAATGATGGGTGGAATGAACTATCAAGCAGAATTGGAACGCACTCTACAGGGACTCGGATTCTGCCGTGAAGACCTTGACCGCCCCACAAGCGAGTTCAGCGGAGGATGGCGCATGCGAATCGAACTGGCAAAGCTATTGTTGGGACATCCTGATGTCCTATTGCTCGATGAGCCTACTAACCACCTTGACATAGAAAGCATACAATGGCTGGAGCAGTTTCTGACTACTCGGGCTGGAGCCGTTGTGCTGGTAAGCCATGACCGTGCCTTCATAAACAATGTAACGAATCGTACTCTCGAAATTTCCTGCGGACGCGTATACGACTATAAGGTGAAATATGATGAATATGTCAACCTACGCGCAGAACGCCGTGAGCAGCAATTACGCGCCTACGAAAATCAGCAAAAGGAGATTGCAGACATCAAAGCCTTCATCGACCGCTTCCGTTACCAAGCTACCAAAGCCATACAAGTACAGAGTCGTATTAAACAGCTGGAACGCATTGTACCTATCGAGGTGGACGAGATAGACAACAGTGCCCTTAGGCTGAAATTCACGTGTAGCCAACGATGTGGAGACTATCCAGTCATATGCGAGGAGGTAACTAAAAGTTATCCTGCACGCAACAACAAAGAGACAGAGCATGTAATCTTCAGTAACGTCAACCTCACAATACACAGAGGTGAGAAAGTTGCCTTTGTGGGACGCAACGGAGAAGGAAAGACCACACTGGTAAAATGTATCATGGACTCTGCAGCCCATCCTGAGACGAATGGAGACGGAAGCGGATTCTATACAGGCAAACTCAAGATTGGTCATAATGTGCAGATAGGCTACTTTGCACAAAATCAAGCACAGCTACTTGATGGAGAACTCACAGTCTTCGATACCATTGACCGTGTTGCCAAAGGAGACATACGACTCAAGATAAGAGACATCTTGGGCGCATTCATGTTTGGAGGAGAAGCAAGCGACAAGAAGGTAAAGTTCTTAAGCGGAGGAGAGCGCACACGCCTTGCCATGATTAAGCTACTGCTCGAACCTGTCAACTGCCTCATCTTAGACGAGCCGACCAACCATCTGGACATGCGTTCGAAGGACATCCTGAAGGCTGCCATACGCGACTTCGACGGCACCGTCATCGTGGTCAGCCACGACCGAGACTTTCTGGACGGACTGGTAACTAAAGTATATGAGTTCGGGAATCAAAAGGTGAGAGAACACCTGGGAGGCATATATGATTTCCTTCAAACACGACAGCTGGATTCGCTCGCCTCACTTAACACCTCTTCCATACGTGAGCAGGACAATCCAAACACAAAAGGAAACGCTACGGAAGAGACCACATCAGCCAAGACTGGTGCCCAGAGTTACGAAGAGCAGAAAGCCCTGCAGCGTAAGCAGAAACGTCTGGAAAAGGTTGTGACAGAAGCAGAGACACATGTAACGCAACTGGAAGCAGCAATCAGCATTCTTGAGGAGCAGATGGCAACTCCAGAGGGCTGTAGCGATCCTGCCATCTTCGACAAACACGCAAACCTCAAGAAGCAACTTGCCGAGGCGGAAACAGAATGGGAAAAAGCAATGGAAGAGCTGGAAGCCTCCTATTAGCACCACCCCATCTTCCAAATAACACACAACTCAAATCATACAACAAATTTCCATAAGGAGAAAAAGAAGAAAAAAAAAGAAAGCTATCTGACACCTTTACAGAAAGGATAAGAAATTACGCACATTAGAGAGAGTACGAATTAAATATAAACATTATACAAACAACAAACAAAGTCTTGCAACAACTCTGGAAAAGAGTCCCTTATATTCCACACAGACATAAGTCTCCAATTAAGCAAAACTGGGTGTCTGCCGAAATACGAGGACTACATGAGAAAGAATAGTTGAAAAAGACAAAACATCAACACTATGAAAGCAAAAATAATGTTGCACGCGCTAACTTTCGCGGCAGTTCTGGCATCTTGTCAGACAAACGGAGGGCAGAAAGAGAGTTCAGGCATCAACCTTGCCAATCTGGACAGCACCTACCAGCCTGGTGCCGACTTTTACATGTACGCTACAGGTGGATGGCAGAAGAGTCACCCTCTCACCGATGAATACAGCCGCTTTGGCAGTTTCGACATCCTACAAGAAAACAACAACAAGCAATTACGCTCGCTCATCGACAGTGTGGCTTCGCTCGACAACAAGCAGGGAAGCATCGAGCAGAAGATAGCAGACCTCTATAACTCAGCAATGGACTCTGCCAGTCTGCAAGAGCATGGCATGGAAGACATAGAGGGATTCTTGGCATGCGATGGATATCAAACAAGTCCAGAAGTGACCACAGAGTGGCTTTCAAATGTATGGCCACGCATGGAGAGACAAGGCGTAGACGGACTCTTCGGTTTCTTTATCGGTGCAGACGAGAAAGATTCCAAAAACAACATCTTAAGCATCATGCAAGGTGGACTGACCTTGGGACAGAAAGACTACTATGTTGACCAAGATCCCGAAACCGTCAAGATACGCAATGCTTATGTGGAATACATCCAGAAGCTGGCTGCTCATATGGGCTTCAGCAAGGAGGATGCCGCACGCATGGCTCAAGATGTAATGCGTATCGAAACACGTTTGGCTAAGGCAAGCAAAAGCATGACCGAACTGCGCGACCCAGAAGCCAACTACAACAAGATGTCTTACGAACAGCTCAAGAAGAATTTTCCTGGCATTCAATGGGACGCATATTTCAAGAATTTCGGAATAAGCGGTCTCAAGGAAGTGATTGTGGGACAGCCAGAAGCTATTCATGAGGTAGAGCGTGTATTGAGCGAAGAAAAACCAGAAGCACTTCAAAACGTTTATCTCTGGCACGCCATTGATATGGCCTCCAATTACGTTGATGACGAAAGCCGGAGTATTGCCTTTAACTTCTGGGGAACAACCCTTAGCGGAAAGACACAAGACCGTCCTCGCTGGAAACGTGCTGTAGAGAGTGTAGAGAATTGTCTGGGAGAAGCACTGGGTCAACTCTATGTTGCCAAATATTTCCCACCAGCAGCCAAAGAACGTATGGAGAAGTTGGTTTCAAATCTGCAGCAAGCTTTGGGCGAACGTATTGATGTACAGGACTGGATGACTCCAGAAACCAAGAAAGTGGCACGCGAAAAGCTTGACGCATTCTACGTAAAAGTTGGTTATCCCAACAAATGGACAGACTACAGTTCACTGAAAATAGGACACAGCTACTTGCTGAATATACTTGCCTGCCGCGAGTGGAGCATCAAGGATCAGATTAGCAAACATCTGGGCAAGCCCGTAGACAAAGATGAATGGTTTATGACTCCACAAACCGTCAATGCATACTACAACCCCACCACCAACGAGATTTGCTTCCCTGCTGGTATCCTGCAGCCTCCATTCTTCGACATGGCTGCCGATGATGCCTTCAACTATGGTGCCATAGGTGTGGTAATCGGACATGAGATGACTCACGGTTTCGACGACCAGGGTTCGAAGTATGACAAGGATGGAAACCTCAAGACATGGTGGAAGCCAGAAGACACCAAGCGTTTTGAAGAACGTATCCAGGTGATGCGTGCTTTCCACGACAGCATTGAGGTATTGCCAGGGTTGCATGCTAACGGATCTCTCACCTTGGGAGAGAATATGGCAGACCACGGTGGCCTGATGGTTGCTTACCAAGCTTTCTTGAACGCAACAGGAAAAGCTCCTTTGGCTGATAAAGATGGCTTTACACCAGCACAGCGTTTCTTCCTGGCTTATGCAAACGTATGGGGACAGAACATACGTGACGAAGAGATACGCAAACGCGTGAAGAGCGACCCACACCAATTAGGCAAATGGCGTGTGAACGGACAGTTACCTCATATTGACGCATGGTACGAGGCTTTCGGTATTACGGAAAGCGATCCCATGTTTGTACCAAAGAATAAGCGCGTAACCATCTGGTAATATCAGATTTCTACGGATGTACGGTTGTATAATAAAGACCGTACGTCCGTAGAAACACTATAACCTCATAACCATATATCCACAAAGAAATGCCATTAAGATTACCTGATAAGCTGCCCGCCATCGAATTTCTCAAGCATGAAAACATATTCGTGCTGGGCGATGAGCGTGCAAACAGTCAAGACATCAGACCTCTGCGCATAGTTGTGCTAAATCTGATGCCTTTGAAAATTACCACAGAAACAGACCTCATCAGACTGCTTTCCAACTCCCCTCTGCAGCTGGACGTACAATTTATGAAAGTAAAAGCTCACACCAGCAAGAACACACCTATCGAACATATGAAAGCCTTCTACAGAGACTTCGACAAGATGGCTGACGAGAAATTTGATGGTATGATTATAACAGGAGCACCTGTGGAGCACCTCGATTTTGAACAAGTCAACTACTGGAACGAAGTGAGCAGTATTTTCGACTGGGCTCGTACACACGTCACAAGCACTCTGTATATATGTTGGGCTGCACAAGCAGGACTCTACCACCACTATGGAGTGCCCAAGTATGCGCTCTCAGAGAAAATGTTTGGTATATTCCCACAGACACCGCTCGAGCCTTCACTCCCGATTTTCCGTGGCTTCGATGATGTCTTCTATATGCCTCACAGTCGTCACACAGAACTTCATCGCGAGGATATCTTAGCCGTACCAGAACTTTCACTCATAGCAGAAAGTCCCAAAAGCGGTGTGGGAATGGTAATGGCAAGAGAGGGAAGAGAAATCTTCATCACTGGACACTCAGAATACTCCCCATGGACACTCGACACAGAATACAAGCGCGACTTAGCCAAGGGACTTCCCATCAAGAAGCCCGTCAACTATTACCGCAACGATGACCCTTCCCAGCCCCCATTAGTAACATGGCGTGCACACGGAAACCTACTATTCCAAAACTGGCTTAACTATTACGTTTATCAGGAGACACCATACAATATTGATGACATCCATTGAACTCCTTTCCCCTGCTCAGAATCTTGAGTGTGGTATTGCAGCCATTGAACATGGTGCTGATGCTGTCTACATAGGTTCACCACACTTTGGTGCTCGTGCTGCTGCAGGCAACAGCATCGAGGATATCCAAAGCCTGTGTCAATACGCACATCCGTTCGGTGTCAAAATCTATGTGACATTCAACACCATTCTCTACGACAACGAACTTGATGAAGCATGTCGCCTTGTGTGGGATTTGTATCATGCAGGCGTAGATGCACTCATCATACAGGATTTCTCCTTGCTGGAAATGGACTTACCTCCTATCCATCTACACGCCAGCACACAGATGGACAATCGTACCCCAGAGAAGATACAATGGCTACAAGACCTTGGATTCCAACAGACAGTATTGGCTCGTGAACTCTCCATCGAACAGATAAGATCCATTCACAAATCAGTACCCCAGATGCCGTTGGAAGCATTCGTACACGGAGCACTGTGTGTAAGTTACAGCGGTCAGTGCTGGGCCTCACAGTATTGCTTCGGGCGTTCTGGCAATCGTGGCGAGTGTGCCCAGTTCTGTCGCTTGCCCTTCAAACTCACTGATGCAACAGGCAAAGCACTCTCACCAGAGTGTCATCTGCTCTCACTGCGTGATATGTGTAGAGTGGATTCACTGGAAGAGATGATGGATGCAGGAATAAGAAGTTTCAAAATTGAAGGAAGACTGAAAGATGTCTCTTATGTAAAAAATGTAACTGCAGCATACAGGTTGGCTATTGATCGAATTCTAAAACACCGCTCTGACGAATATTGCCGTTCCTCACTCGGTCACTCAGAGTTCAATTTTACTCCTGACCTGCAACGAAGTTTCTCGCGAGGCTTCACAAACTACTTCCTGCATGGAAGACAAGGTAGCGTTGCTTCCATGGATACTCCTAAAAGCAGAGGTACAGAAGTAGGCAGGGTGAAAGAAGTATTTGCTGACTGCATCGTGGTCTCAGGAACAACGACTTTTGCCAATGGTGATGGTCTGTGCTACATGGGTTCAGACGGAAAGTTACGCGGATTTCGAATCAACAGAGCAGAAGGCAACCGTCTCTATCCCTCGTCTATGCCTCAAGTACAAAGTGGTGACCTTCTCTGGCGAAACTTTGATCAGGCATGGGAACGAAAGATGTCCTCCATAACTGCAAGCAGGAGCATAAACATCAAGATGCGTTTTACAGATATTCCCCAAGGCTTTCGCCTGTCAGTCAAGAGAGAGGATGGCGCAGAACAAACCTTTGACTATGCCTGCGAACATCAATTAGCTCATTCTCCGCAAGACAAAGGAATCTGTCAGACCTTAGCAAAGACGGGAGATACAGTCTACACATGTACTGATGTAGAAGTAGAACTCTCTCAACCTTGGTTTGTGCCCCGAAGCCTGCTCAGCAAGTGGCGTAGAGATGCCCTGGCCGCTGCCTTCGATATGAGGAAAGACTCATCAGACTCTTCTCCAGCACAAGACTTGTCACAAGAAGAAGTAGAAGAGAAAACATCCAATCAGCCTGCATCTGATAGTCGCACCTCAATAAGCAATGCTACGACGATGCCCAAAAAGACTCTTAACTACCAAGCCAACGTGAGTAATCATCTGGCGAAACAGTTCCTGGAGCAACATGGCTTTCATGTGGACGAGATGGCTATGGAATGCAGACAAAAGAAAGACAGAAAGACGCTTCTCATGACCTGCCGGCATTGTCTAAGACACGAGTTGGGATGGTGTCGCAAACATGGAGGCAATCCGCAACAAATGACAGAACCCCTGTATTTGAACCTAAATGACGGACGTCAATTCCGCCTTGAGTTTGACTGCCAACACTGTGAAATGAAAATCTGGAATGCGTAATTTATTTCTACTACTACTCACACTGATTCTTTCCTCTTGTTACAATAGGACACAAGAGACAGGTCTCTATCAAGTCAACGACAACTTTGTCGTCACAGTTGACACATTGCATTTACAGGCACAACAGCCTCTGCATAACATGCCAGTGGTAGGTACTGCCGACAGTCTTTTCATCCTTAAAGGCAAAGAATTGGTAGTAGCTCAGATTGTCACCATACCAGAAGACTCCATTGACAGCGTATGGGTAAAAGTCGCACATAATCAGATGCTCATGGGCTGGACACACGAGAAGGAACTGCTCTCAAGTGTTGTACCAGACGATCCTATCAGTCGCTTTATCTATTTCTTCAGCCTACGCCACCTACCCTATTTCGTCTGCCTTATAGTCATCGCACTGGCACTGCTCTTAGTACGTCAGTTACGACACACACACAGCCATATGTTTTTGCTCAATGACATAGCCTCCGTCTATCCCACACTCTTCACAGTGACTCTTGGCGGTGCAGCGGTTCTGTATGCTCACATTCAAAGATTCGAACCTGATATGTGGGTACGCTTCTATTATCACCCCACGCTCAACCCATTCTCTCTGTCCGTCATGCTTGGACTTTTTGTGATGCTCTTTTGGCTTATTCTGATACTTTCTTTAGCTGTCGTAGATGAGGTTTTCGACCAGTTGCCCTTTGGTGAAGCCATACTTTATCTACTGACCCTTATGGGCGTCTGCATGTGCCTATACACACTGTTCTCTTTAGCAGCATTCTACTGGGCAGGCGTTGTATTATACGCTGTCTTTGTCATCATCGCCTTATGTCGCTTCTTCCTCAAGTTCAGACCACGCTATGTGTGTGGACAATGTGGCTGCAAGATGCATTCGCTGGGGAACTGTCCTCACTGTGGAGCACATAATGTATGAGTAAGGTCGGAAATCGACTACTGCGGAATAAAATTTCCGTATGCGACCTTGCCACTACCCTCAAAAATTGGTAAATTTGTAACTACGAAACGAGTTTTCTGTCATCTGGGAGATTACTCAGATGAGGTTGACTTGCCTTTCTGAAGACTTACCATAACCATATCCTAATATGAACAAAAAACTATTCACCGTGCCAGCACGTATTTTGTCTGGCATGTTTGTCGTGGCTTCATCACTCTTCATACCGACTGATGTATTCGCCTTTGAGAACGGACAAACACTACGCATCGGACGTGGCGACTTCTCTATTATGCCCAAGAACTCATCACTGGATGCCAGTGTGCAAGCGGAGATGTGGACTGACGCACAAACCAACTCGCAACGCTGGATTCTGGAAAGTGCTGGCACAGGAGTGTTCT
Organism: uncultured Bacteroidaceae bacterium; assembly: GCA_934394435.1. Lineage (GTDB taxonomy): Bacteria > Bacteroidota > Bacteroidia > Bacteroidales > Bacteroidaceae > Physcousia. The sequence goes on along the minus strand of CAKRRN010000020.1, from coordinate 3,363 downwards.
TCCTTTCCAATGCATACACGGGCAAAGTTCTGACATGTACCGCAGGCGTAACCTCAGGTAGCGGAATTTCCGTACAGGATCGCTCGTCTGCAGGTAGTCGTGGACGATGGGAGCTGGTACAAGTTGAAGGAAGCGCCAACCAGTATATAATCTATGCTAATACCACACGCCGTTACGCGCTCTCCACACAAGAGAGCCCAACAGACGGGTGTACACTTTCACTGGTTACCGTAGACAAGGCGGAACCGTCTCAGTACACATGGACCATAGAAGAGTGTTCCTCACGAGAGAACACACTTACCCCCGAAGTGCGCGATGACATGATGGAAAAGTGGAAAGCACACTATTATCACAAAGCAGACCCTGGCTACATTATAGGAAACGGTGGCTGGTGGGGCGACGCTGAAATGTTTGAGATTGTGGTTGACGCACTGGAGACCACGGGCGATAAACAGTATGCCACGATGTTTGAGAATCTCTACATCAATTTTATAGCGCGTAAGACTGGCAACTGGACTATTGAAGGAAACGGCTACAACGAATACAACGACGACATCGCATGGATGTGCATCGCATGTGTGCGAGCTTATCTGCTAACGGGCAACACCAAGTACCTCGCAACTGCCAAAAGCAACTTCGATGGCATGTATAAGCGTGCTGCAAAATACAGCAACGGCACACTTGTATGGAAACAAGGCAACGGAGGAACAAACTCTTGCATCAACGGACCTGCGGCTGTGTGTGCATGTTATTTGGGCATAGCTCTGAACAAAGAGGACTACTTTGAGAAAGCAGCTCGTATCTATGCGGGCGAGCGTAGCCTACTCTTCAACATCAACAAGCAGGGAGTATTCAACGGGCAGGTATATGACAGCGGTGACCCAGAGAAGGGAACCGTGGGAAATACCTGGTCATCGACTTACAACCAAGGAACCTGTCTGGGCGCGGCAGTCATGCTCTACGAACACTACGGAAAGGAGCAATACCGCACCGATGCCGATGCCATTATGAACTGGACAGCCAAGAACCTGGCCAATAGCCATGGAATCATCAAGGTATGCCAAACCGTGAATGGTGACCTCACAGGCTTCAAAGGAATCCTCATGCGCTATGTACGTCGCTACGCAGCATCCCTAAGGCATCCCGAATGGTACTCATGGCTGGCAGCCAACGGTTATCATGCCTGGAACAACCGCAATTCAAAAGGAATCAGCATGTCGGCTTGGCTCACAAAGACTACTGAGGACTTTAACTACTCTGACGGGGGTAATTTCAACACAGACGGTGTGGGAGCCTTCACCGCCGTATCTGCAGCCTTCAATGCACACTTGGGAGTGGTAGAAGAGAGAGACGCTTACAGCCGTATGCAAGCAGATGACTTCAACTTCTTGCGTAGCACACCCATTACTCACTCTGGCAACGATGATGATGCAACGGGTTTTGCGGGTCCCATGCGTAACGGACACTATGTAGGTTATCGCAACGTAGACTTCGGAACGAGCTACGCCTCTCATCTGCTGCTGCGTGCTCAACTGTTACGTCTCACTTCTGAAGTGGACGTGTATATTGACGCTCCTTCTGCCAATGGTGGTACGCTCATCTGCTCTGTCAAGCCCCTAACCGATGCAGAACAGGATGGATGGGTAACTCTGGAACGCACACTTAACATACCCGTAACGGGCATACACGATGTCTATCTGGTATGTACGGGCAGTATTGGCATCGACCTCGCAAACATCAACTGGTTGCAGTTTGCCGCGAAAAACTCATTATATAATGATGTAATAAGTCCGTTGGGCAATATATCCACCTCCATGCAGGACGGTGACCAAACCCTACGTCTCCTCACCGATGGCAATCCTACAACGCAGTTCACAGGCTTAAAATCAGAAAACGATGAGGCATGGATACAATATGACGCACCCGCACCCGTACAATTACAAGGATATTCACTCTTCTCTGGTCTGAACGCCTCTGCCGACCCAACAGGATGGGTTCTTTTGGGCAGTAACGATGGAGAAACATGGAGCACCTTACATGAAGTCAGCGAACCAGCATTCGAAGCACGCGGACAACGCATGAAATATGATCTTGACAACCAGGGAAGTTATACTCATTTCCGTTTGCAGTTGCATGGAAAAGAAAATCAGACAAGTTTCTACCTCAGTGAATGGCAACTCATGGGGCACTCGATATCCGATACCGACATCACTGCCGATGGTGGAACAACAGACTCCTGCGATGGACTTATTGACCACAAAGGATTCAGCAGCATTACCTTACCAACCACAGGAGTGATATACCAATCGGCTGGCAACTACGCACTCACTCATTACACGCTCTCCACATCCGCAGAAAAAGCCCCCTCGGCATGGATTCTGGAAGGGTCAAACAACGGAACCACATGGAAGACTCTTGACGAACGCTCCAACGTGGAATTTGCTTATCCTACCACAACAGCGACTTTCTGCATAAAGGATGCCGCCACCTACATCTGGTATCGCTTGCGTCCGACAGACGGAAACGAGTGCCAGCTGACCCAGTGGCAAATGTTTGGCAATCTGGATATGGGTAAGTTCTACCCCGACGTTACCTCACTCATGCAAGTGTATGCTCCTGATGGAAGCAACCAACAGGCATTGGTTGATGACAGCCCAGAAACCAGCAGTACAGTCACTGGCGACAGCCTCTATTGGATATTAGAATCTCCCATCAGCATACGTCCCATCGCATATTCACTGATTGCAGCCGCTAACAGAGAGCAGACACCTGCCTCGGTAAGCATGAGAGGACTTTCCGACGATGGCACATCGGCTGTACTTTCCACACGAAACATCTCACTCAACGCACGCGGATCACGCTACACAAGCACCATGGCTACAAGTAAGAGTTTCAACCGATTCCAGCTACTTGTAACCAAAACCGGTATCGAGGACGGCAAGGTTACTTCACTCACGGGTTTCGAACTCTATGGTACAGTGCTTGCTGATGCAGAGTCGGAATATATGCCTACTCCAGAAAATGTCTCCAGTTCAGCAGACGGAACCAGCGCATCAACAGCAATAGGAAAGCTCAACGACCAAAACCGTCTGACCTCCTACGAGGCGAACTTCACAGACTCTGTCAACATAACCTTCTCCTACCCAACGCCTGTCAGCATAAACACCTATGCTATTACAGCTGGTAAAGACAAAGAAAACAATGACCCTACAGACTGGACTCTGCAAGGCTCCATGGATGGCGAAGAGTGGATTACGTTAGACAAGCGTACTGCTGAGAAGTTCTCTCACCGCTACGCTACACAGTTCTACTTCCTGCCCAATGTGGCAAACTATGCCTAGTATCGCCTTGTGGTAAATGCGG
>CAKRRN010000019.1 GCA_934394435.1 uncultured Bacteroidaceae bacterium | reverse complement strand
CAGCAGCCATAGCTAGCTTTGCCTATGACGAGGCTCATGCGGTGTTGGACGGCAATGTGTATCGTGTGCTGGCGCGATACGAGTCCAATAAAACTCCTATTGACACCCCTGCAGGAATGCGTGAGTTTTCAGCTATTGCTCAGATGCATCTTGACGAGCATAATCCTGCTTTATACAACCAGGCAATAATGGACTTTGGTGCCATGGTCTGTAAGCCACAGGCTCCCCTATGCACACAATGCCCTTTGGCAGACACTTGTGTGGCACTATCCATCCATCAAGTAGATAAGTTGCCTATCAAGCAACACAATATAAAGCTCACAGAACGTTACCTCACCTTTGTATGCATCAGAAGAAAGTCCGACGAACGGTTCCTAATGCAGAAAAGGCCCAAAGGAGATATTTATCGTGGTTTGTACCAGTTTCCTGTAATAGAATCCCAGAAATCTCTCACACCAGTTGAAGTAGAGCGACAGATGCCACCAGGAAGTCTGACTCTACTTGAGGCAGGAGTAAGCCATCGGCTCACGCATCGCATGTTACACTTGGATTTCTACGAGTGTCTGACAGATGCTGCTTTTCATGAGCCTGAAGGTATCTGGATGAGTGCAGACGAAGTGGACGCATGTGCTTTGCCACGTCCGCTTGAAGCTATTTGGAAGAAAATACGTTCTCGTTAATTTTGAAGCAAACAGATAAATACTTAATTTTGCCAACAGAAAAAACATACGTGACATGAATAAGGTAATGCTGATTGGATATGTAGGCAAAGACCCAGAGGTGAGATACGCAGACAAGGGACTTTGTGTGGCAAATCTTTGGTTGGCAACAACAGAGAAAGGATACAAACTACCAAGCGGAGGTGAAGTGCCTGACCGTACAGAATGGCACTTTGTCGTATTTTACAGAAGGCTGGCAGAAATCGTGGAGCAATATGTACACAAGGGCGACCGACTCTATGTGGAAGGCGAAATATATACCCGAACGATAGAGGATCGTAATGGCTCCACCAGACGAGAGATACAGATTATGGCCAATTCTATGGAAATGCTCTCCACCAAAAAGGAGCGAGAGACACCCCAGGAATAGCCCTTAAGTCTTGATTTCTATATACAATTTTACTTTAAGACTATTTTTTTCTTATACATACACGACTTTGATAACACAAGATATTTGGCAACCGCTTCTTGATGCCCTATCATCCATCACCCTCACTCCTCCAACAACAGGGGTGTGCGTGGCAATTATACTTTCCCTCGCTCTGCTGTTATGCTCGGCATTTGTGTCAGCAAGTGAGACAGCCTTCTTCAGCCTCAGTCCGGCAGAGTTAGACGAACTTGAGGATGAGCATTCTCCTGCCGATAGCAAGGTGAAGACTTTGCGCGAAGATTCGGAACTTCTGTTGGCAACAATACTTATTTGCAACAATCTTGTGAACGTTGCCATCGTTATCCTTCTCAACTATGCCATTTTAAGCACTGTCGACTTTGGAGTTGCCGAATGGCTGGAATACTTATGTATGACGGTCTTTCTCACCTTTCTGCTTCTCTTCTTTGGTGAGGTCACTCCTAAAATTTACAGTGCACAACACGCATTACGCTTCGCACGCTTCTCTGCCCCAACACTTAAATTCCTCTGCAAAGTGTGCCGTCCGATGAGCATCCTGCTCATCAAGAGCAAGATTGTTACCGAGCATCTGATACACGCCAATAACCAAAGTCTCACCGTCGATGATTTAGAGAAGGCTATGGAACTGACAGATCAGAAGGACATCGCTCAGGAGAGCAGCATGCTTCACGGAATCATACGCTTCGGAGGTGAAATGGCACGTGAGGTGATGACAAGCCGAATGGACATTGTCGACCTCGACATGCAGACTCCTTTTCCACAAGTGCTCAAATGCATTGTGGAGAACAACTACAGCCGTATACCAGTCTACCAAGGCACGCAAGACAATATAAAGGGAGTACTCTACATTAAAGACCTCCTGCCACATCTAAACAAGCCAGCACATTTCCGGTGGCAAAGTCTCATCAGACCTCCTTACTTTGTACCAGAAACAAAGATGATTGACGATCTGCTACGAGATTTCCAAAGTAATAAAGTACACATTGCCATCGTTGTAGACGAGTTCGGAGGTACAAGTGGCATCGTCACCATGGAGGATATCATAGAAGAAATCGTAGGAGAAATCAACGACGAATACGACGAGGAAGAAAAACCCTATCAAAAGCTGAACCAAAATACCTATATCTTCGAGGGGAAAACCCTCCTGTCTGACTTCCTAAAGATATTCAACCTGCCCGATGACTATTTCCAGCAAGCGGAAGGAGAAGCAGACACTTTGGCTGGACTGCTGCTCGAAATCAAGGGGGATTTCCCACAATTGCACGAGCGTACGGACTATGATCATTTCACATTTGAGGTCACAGAGATGGACAACCGACGGATTCTGAAAATCAAAGTGATTGAAAAGAAAAAGCAATAAAAGAAGGACAGGAAGAGCTAACTTACGTTTAACTCAGTAAACCTCATTTTTTTATCTACTTTGGCTCAAGTCAGAAAAGCGTCTGGGAAGTGTATGCGCAGCCGCTGTTCACACAGCTCATGACTAATCCTTTGTTCGTGGTTTTACTCACAGGCAAAGGATACTTCAAAAAGTATCTTATATTACTTCTCAAAGTATCCTATATTACTTTGCAAAGTATCTTAGGATACTTAGGCAAGTATCTTAGGATACCTATTTTTCGGCTCACACGATAAGCTAAGAGGAAATAATAGCTCACCCGATAAGGGGATTAGGCATATATAACCTTGGTTCAGCAGGAATTTAGTGCGGACAGACTAATAGAATCAATTGTTTTCACGAGTAAGAATAAACCCGAATCGGTCATTAGACCGATTTGGGATAAATGGTAAGGGAGTATAGAAAGTAATAGGTATTAAGTGTTAAATATTCAATGTTCAAGTAATATAGTCTTCAATGGCCATTGAAGCTGGCTTCAATGGCTAATGAAGCCAGCTTCGTTGGCCTATGAAGACGGCTTACTTTTTAGAGTGACTTTTTATTGATTTCCGTAGATACGTTTTCTCACTAACATAAACAGTAAAAAGGTAGACGCACTATCCATTTTATGAAACGGTAATAGTGGACCATTATAATAGGCCTTTTCTTTTTTCCTAACTGAGAAAATATTTTTCTCCAACTAGGAAAATAAACAGAGCTGTTTCGGCTCATGCCGAGCGCATACAAAAAAAATGGGCATGACAATCTATCAATCGTCATGCCCACTATATACGGCCTTATATAGCTTACAATGTTCCCATATCAGCCCCCATATTCTTAATCATCTGAAGAATATGAGTCAGTCTTTCGTAGAAGGTATTCTTTTTATCATTATTATAGAAGAAGTCATCCCACATGAAAACGGTACCGTCAGCTGCAATAAACTTATTTACCAGCAAAGAGTTGGCGCCATCCTTCTTGACAGCATTCTTAACATTGAAAAGATACTTGCCCTGAGTGTCATAGACGTCACTGTTGACATTGGTGTTCAAAGCATCAGCGATGGCCTGAAACTGCTCTTCCTGAGAAGCGTACTTCTTTGTGGCTGCATCTTTTACTGCTTTATAGTTTTTGTTGGTGCGCACCACAATTATCTTGTCGAGATAATTAGTCTTGTTGAGCACCTTCTCATACTCGTTGTTGCCAAGCACAACATCGTTGAGCAACTTGCCACTTGATGTCTTGGTGCTGGTGACGATAGGCTTGTTGTCGATATTGACGATGGTGGTTTTAACTTCGCTGTTGCTGGTTGTCATTGTAGTGGATGCCATGCTCATACGCCCAAGCTTCACTTTCAACACAGAGGCATAGTTCTCATCGGTGACGTCAAGCAGATAAATGGTAAGATCCAAATTATTGCCTGTGATACACTGCGATATGGCACCGTTCTTCTCACCTAAATTAGTCCAGCCAACATTGATGCAGGCATCCTTTCCATCCTTGTCCTTGAACATGAGTTTTATGTTGCCTGGGGTTTCTTCTGTCTTCACCCATTTCTTTGTAGTCTCATCAGGAGTATAGGTACCAGCCACAGCATTCAATCTGGATATAACTTCACTCTTGCTCACGTCGCCGTTGAATACCTTCTTCAGTTTCTCAGAGAGTTCCCTGACTGTGAACACCTGAGAGTCGCCATCGATGGAATAGGTGGCATACGTCTCATGGAAATAAGTATAGATGCTCTGGAGGGCACCAAACTGTGTCTCGCTTACATCTATATTTTGAAGTTTCTCAAAACTTTCGGCGAACACGTCATGAAAATAAGTTTTGGCTGCGTCAGCTGAATAGCGTTCCACTTTGCTCTTATCATTCTTGTTGTCGTCATCATCGCTACAAGAAGAGAGTACTGGGATTGTCAAGCCTAATGTAATAGCAAACAGGGCAGGACAAATTCTTTTGAAATTCATATATTTTGATTTTTGTGAATAAAAGTCTGCTTTCTTTTATATCTGCAAAATTAACAAAAAAAACTATTATTGGCTCTTTTTCCCCAAAAAATATAGCAGGAGGCAAATACTAATGTTAGACAATACTTGTGTCGAGCGTACAAAAAAAAGCCGTATCATTTCTTCTAAAGTAGAAGAGTATGATACGGCTTGCTCGATTCTTACAGGATTAAAATCTGAAGATTTCGTAGAGATGTGTCTGGAGTGGTTTTGATAAATATCATTTATTTATCTTGTCAAGCTCTGCTCTCAGCCAACCACTCACCTAATTGCTCAATGTCGCGAGCAATTAGGTCTGGTTGGCGTGGAGCTTGGTGCGCCACCTCTAAGGTGGTTTCTCCTGAGAGTACCAGACAGCCTACGGCTCCTGCATTATGTGCCATTGCAATATCTGTATATATACGGTCACCAACCATGCAAATTTCCTCTGCTTTGAGCCCCATTTGCTGTTGTATGCCCACCAGCATGTTAGGGTCAGGCTTGCCAAGTGTGATGTCTGGCTTGCGTCCTCCTGCTGTCTCCAACATACGGCATATGCTTCCACAATCGATTAGTATGGTTGACTCGTTAGTTGGGCATACAAAATCCGGGTTAGTTGCGATATAAGGCAGTCCTTGTTTAATCCACCATGCTGCTCTGCACGCTCTACTGTAAGTGAGTGTCATGTCGAACGCAGCTACTATAATATCTGGTACATCATTGGGGTCATCTTCCGTAGAAATAAACCCTGCTTTAATAAACTGTTCGGTCATGCTTGGAGTTCCCAGCAGGAATAATTTCTTGGCCTTTGGATAGTGTGCATGAATATAGTCAATGGTGGCTATGGTGGTATTGTAGATCTCCTTTTCTGTGGCATGAATACCCATGTGCTCCAACTTCTGCAAGTATGCATCGATGCTCTTGCTGGGATTGTTGGTCAAGAAGGAATAAGTGATACCCAGTTTGCCCAGTCCTTCCAGAAAGGGGATTGTAAAGGGGAAGAGTTTGTTTCCCATGTAGATAGTGCCGTCCATATCAAGTGCCACATGGCGTACACCTTTCAGTAATTCTTTAATTTTCTGATCCATATCCGTCTGCTTTTGCCTTCCACATTGTACTGAATGTAATAACTCCCAAAAGTGCCACACCTATCATGCCCATGAATACATAGTCCCAACTGTGCTCAGGATTTACGGTATTCATCAGGTCGACAAACATACCGACTCCAATGCCAGAAACCAGTCCGCTGGCATAGCCAAAGAGTCCCACGAAACCGTTTGCTGTGGCTGCAGCACGATTGGTTGCCTGGTTGGCTGCAGCGATACCGATAAGAGCTTGAGGACCATAGATACAGAAACCAGCCATAGCCAATACGATCACCATCAGCCACGCAGGTGTCTGGGCAGGTAACATAAGGAAGATAGCCATGAAAGCTGCCACGCCAAGCATACAGAAAAGGCACGTACGATGGGCGCGTCCCTGCAGGTAGCGATCTGTAACCCATCCGAAGAAGAGGGTGCCCAAGATGCCAAATATCTCAAATACAGCCACTGTCCATCCTGCGTGTGAAAGGCTCATGCCTCGAGCCTCTTTGAGGAATGTTGGTCCCCAGTCGAGTACCGCAAAGCGTACTATATATACGAGAAAGTTAGAAATGGCAAGAATCCATATCCAACGATTTCTGAATACCATCTTGCGGAGGAAAGCCTTGTATTCGGCTCCCCCTTCACTACCCTTCTTGTTCACTTTGTGAATTTCTTCAAGACCAACAGAAGACGGGGTGTCACGAAGGAAGGTAAAGATGAATAAAGAACCAGCCAAGGCAATGGTGGCAGGAATCCAGAAACACCAACGCCATGCACCATAGTGGGCAGCAGAGTCAATCACACTTTGTATACGGTCGGCATCAGCCATATCCACATGGAGATTGGCAGCAATGGATGCGACTATTTCAGGATTCGCTGTCATATTGGTTCCCAATGTACCCATTACATAACCACAAAGGATAGCCACTATACTAGCTCCAACGGAGTGTGAGGTATTCCAAACAGACATCTTGGTGGCAAGTTCATTTGATGGAATCCAATGGCTGAGCAGTCGTGCGCAAGGAGGAAAACCACTACCTTGAAAGAAATTGTTGAGCAAAAGGATAATGCCAAACACAAGTACCATCATGTTTGTAAACTGAGGCCCTGATGTCTCGCCCGTTATGAGTGTACTGATGTCCGCTCCAAATCCAAATGCATAGTTGGCAATAGCACAGAGCAGAAGTCCGATGGCCATGTGGTAACGTGCATTCATGCGGTCTGCCATGAAGCCATTGAGGAATCGGCTGAGACCATAAACAACGGTCACAAGTGTCATAATGATACCAAAGCTGGTCTTCGTAATGCCATACTCAGCACTAAGACCAGGGATTGCAAATGAGAAGTTCTTGCGAACAAAATAAAATAACGCATAGCCTACCATTGTAACGATGATGGTACGCCATTGCCAATATAAGAAACTTTTTTTATTTGTTGCCATATTGTAATCTTATGAATATGTTTTGCTTTTCGGCAAAATATTATGCGAAATAACTTTTCATCAGTCGGTCTGCCCATTGTTCCATTGTGCCCAAACGCACAGCCACATCGAAGATAGTGTACCGACGACGTATCTGCTGGGCACGTATAATGGTGCTTCTCATCTGCTGCGGAGACAGGTCTATGTCTCTTGGATGTATGGGGGCACCTACGGCTTTCAGATGTTCTATGGCTTGGTCCACAGTCAGCAGTTGTTTGTTCAGACGTTCCTTCAACTCATCTTGTCTGTCGCGCATGATTTCAAAATGATGCCTTAGCTCTTCGGGAGTTGAGTATTTCGCAGCGATCTCTCCTGCTGCAAAAGTGGGGAAATCGGAGTCTTTGAACATGGTAAGCGATTGTCTTTTCTGCTCTTCTAACGATGGCCAGTTTTCGACCATACGGTCAATATCCAATTCCTTCAAGTCAATCTTGAGCAACTGTTCGTAGAAGAAGAGTGAGACAATAGTGCCTATACTTACCTGAAAGCCATGTGAAGGTGCCTGTCCATTGGACATTACAAAGTGGTCCATGTTGAGCATGTGACTAATCTGATGCTCGGCTCCGCTGGCAGGACGGCTGGAGGCTGGATATGCTTGCATGGCAAAACCGCCAAGCATAAGTCCCTCTGCCAATGCCTGAAGAGCTTTGGGTTCACCATCCTTACAAGCTGCAGGAGCAGAGAGTGCATCATGTAATCCGCCTTGCACAATGCTCCAGGGCGTTGGGTCAATAGGCTCTATGCCCAGCACGTCAGCCACAATCCAATCGGCTCCAGCGGGCACCTTGGCCATGAGGTCAGCATATCCGCTGGCAGTCATACTGGCGGGTGCGGTAGCTAATACTTCCACGTCAGCCACCACAGCCTGTGGAGCGTTACACTTGTAGGTACTTTTGATACCATCCTTGGTAATCGATGCTCCGAAGGCTACGTATCCATCCATGGAAGCCGCCGTGGCTACTACCATATACGGACGACCTTGGTGGTCGGAGCAGAGCTTGGTTGTATCGTTGATAGTGCCAGAACCCACAGCCACAGCCACAGCGTCTGTCTGCGACAACTTGGCATCCAGTTGCTCAATATACTTCCATTCTGCGTGCATGTCATCGTCTTGAAAGATGATGGGATCCTGCACTTCGATACCAGCTTGTCTTAGCAGAGCGTCTACCTTTTCTCCTGCTACAGCCCATGTGGCCTTATGTGCCACCACCACGGCTTTTTTCTTTGGAAACTGGTTTTTAAATACATCGGGAACTTTATCGAGCACTTGACGTCCGATTTCCAAGGCTCGTGTTTGCGTAGCGTTTTTCAACGCTAATTGTACTCTGTCCATAACGAGATTTTGTAGTAATTATAAGTAAGATTGTATTAAATCAAATTTGAATTGTTTCTTTTTTCTGTCTGAAATGCATTCTTTCTCAGTCTTGAGCATTCAGCTATCAGTCCAGACCGTTCAGCCTGCGTGTCTCTTCAATATCCAGAGCCTCTGCCAAGATGGAGATTGGATGCATGACGTGGGCTTGTGTAGACATTTCTATCTGCCATTTGCAGGTCTCGCAATCGCACACCACAAAGTCTGCATGTGCGTCTTCTATCTGGCGAAACAGGCTGGCACCTATCTTTTGCGAGATTCCATAGTTTTCCACTTTGAAACCATACGTACCTCCGATTCCGCAACATTGCGAATCCAGCATGATGAGATCCACACCAGGTATCATCTTGATAAGTTCTGTGCTGTAGATGGCCCATCCCAAGCGCTCCATATGACAAGCGGTATGGTAAGCCAGCCTGCGTCTGTAGTCTTTACGGAAAGCCAGTTTTACTTGTCCGCTCTCTACCAGGCGGAAAATGTATCTTGTGGCAAGCGAGAGATGTTTGCGTGCTACGTCGTTGTTAATATGCAGCAGGTGGTCATATTCCTCACGCATGGTAAAGGTGCAGGTGCTTCCTGTAGCGATGATGTCCATACCCTGTGCGGTAGCATGTCTCATGGCTGCCATATTTGCCACGCCCTGACGTCGTGCTTCGCGTGGCATACTGTTCGTAATCTTTGCCACTCCACAGCATTTCTCTCCCTTGAGGAGCTGTACTCCGTAGCCAATGGCATTCATTACCTTCACCAGTTCTTGACCTAACTGAGGATAGTTATAGTTGACGTAACATCCATGGAAGAAACCGACCTGATGTGGATAGCGCTTTTGGTCTTCTGCACAGTTCTTCTTGTACCATTTCTCAAAGGTCTGTGAAGCGTACTTCGGCATGGTTCTCCTTTGGTCAATGGCCATAATACCATGCAGGAAGATGGTCTTAAAAAGCGGAACGGAAAGTACTCCGTTTACCAGAGGAGCCATGTGTGTGGCTATTGAACCCACGAAATCTGTGTTGCACAAGAGTGTTTCGCGAAGGAATGGAAACGGACGCCAAGAGCGTGCATAGGGAGCGTAACGTATGCGTGCACTCTGTATGATGTCGCCAATCTGCACTCCTTGTGGACAGGCCACCTCGCATCTTTTACAGTTAAGACACATCTTTAGTGCCTTATCATCGTAGTAACGAGGGTCTTTCATACGGTAGCGTTCTCCGTCTGGTCCTGCCTGTTTGGGTCCTGGATAGCGTGTTGTGACTCCAGAGACTGGGCAGTAAACTGTGCAGATCGAACATTTCAGACACGCCTCAAGTTCCTTTTCACTTATGCTCAACAGCTGTATCTTTTTGGACATATGATTTTCTTTGTATTTTTTTTTGTAACTGTTCAGAAATTCAGTTCTTTTCCCATTGTCGTAATCATCTCTTGGCAGAATGAACTCTGAACATTTATGTTATTTTGCTAAGATTTCTTGTGACACGTACATGGCTGTCACCATATCCACTCCTGCTCCATCAGCCATCTTGGCAGCATTATGTCCACCCAGCACAGACCCAACAGCATAGAGGTTGCTGATGGTTTGTCCGTCTTTCTGCACCTGCATGTTTTCGTTTGTGCGCACACCATAATACATATAAGGCTGATCATCAAAAACGGATTCTCTCACCCAGGCTGTACGGTCTGCTGGAGCCGTAACGTCCAAATCAAAAATAGGTTCGTATACTCTCTCATAGTTCGACTTCAGACCGTCGCTTGCAAAGCTTCCTGTAGCCAGCACGAAGTCATCTGCCTCAAGACGTTCATCGGGCAAAAGTGATGTTTCCACATAACGCACACGCCCTTCTTCCACTAATCCACCTGTGACGGTATTGCCTAACATGTAGGTTCCTCCCAGATTGGCAAAGTGCTTCCTTAGAAGTGTCTGTATACGAATGCCTGGCACAGAGGGTGGAAGAGTGCCTATAAACAGCAGCGGTTTTTGTACTCGGCTTCTGATAAAGGTAACAGCCTCTTGGGAGTCCATACCTACAATAGCTGGCATGATAACGACTTCCACCTCAGAGGAAACCTTATTGATGCGAGCTGCTATCTGCTGCAATTTCTTGTCTCGTGCAAGCACTTTGGAGAGGTTGGATGAGCGCATCTCCGAGGGGCTCTGTCTCCTGTGTTTCAGCGAGGGGACAGATACAAGTTCCTGTTTTACCTCTGCTCCAAGCTTTGCCAGTCCTTCTGCAATGAGAGAAACAGGAAAATCCATAAAGCCTGGCACATTTATCAAGAGGACCTTCTTATAAGGAAACGACGACGGATTCTGTATCGTCAGATAATCATCCAGCGAAAACCAAGTGGGTCTGAGCATACCTATGGGGGTCATGCGGTAATGATTGTGCTGCATTCCTCCTTGTCCCTTTAGTCCACTCTCTGTAATGATTCTGAGTGCCTGTGTTGCCAGTAATGGAACTTCGTCTACATTTATTTTTTTATAAGGATGAGTCTCGCCTAACTGCTTAATGGCTTCGAATGGCTTTTCTACTATCTGCCCATCTGCATCGTAACCCAGGATGTCAAACGAGCCTGAACTGAAATGCAGGGTGCTTTGCCCTGTTGCAACAATAGCCACATGACGACCTTCGCGCACTAAAGCGATACCACACAACAGTCCGCTTAGTCCTCCTCCGATGATTATATTGTCGAATTTCATTTATATGTAATTATTCGCAATTAAATGATTCTTGATTACCCTCACTACTTTGCATTCAGATCTTTCGAAGAAATACCGCATAAGTCCTGATAAATAGACGAGGTCAGCTGAGCCTCACTGAGTGTTGCTCCCCATGCCACTGGATACATTCCTCTCCAACGCTCGTTTACAAACGATACAACATCAGAGACGGTATCCTTGGGCTTACGGTCCAATACTTGACTCATCAGGCATGCTGCTCTCAAGGTGCACAACTGTCCTTGGCAGGTACCCATACCAACTCGGGTTCTTCGTCTCAGCTGGTCGAGTGTCTCTACGAAATGGCTGTTCATGGCATGCTTTACTTCACCCGCTGTAACTTCCTCACATTCACAGATGAGTGAATTATCAAACTCGTCATCCGAAGCAATATCCCCTGCCAAAGAACCGTGTCTTCCGAAACGCGCCATAAAGGCAAACACCTGCTTTTCGGGTAATTTTAGCTGGCTTTCTTCAGCCCCAGGAAGAGGTGTGACAGCGGTCATACAAGGTTTGTCGACTCCAAGCTTGTTGCAAACCATATTGGTGGCTTGTTCCGCCATTGCGCGATACGTCATCAGTTTGCCGCCTGTGATAGTGATGAATCCTGCCAGACCGTCTCTTTTCTCGTGGTCCAGACAGACGATTCCGCGGCTTATGCTTCTGCCACTTGGGTCATCATCGCTTGCCACGAGGGGACGTACTCCTGCATAGGCTCTCAGTATTCTTGTGCTTGCAAGCGAGGGAGCCAGCTGCATGCCTTCGCTCAGAAGAGTTTCCACTTCCTGTTGCGTGACGTGCATGTCGTCTACTGTATCTACGGGCACACGGTCAGATGTTGTACCTAATACAGTAATTGCATCTCCAGGCACCAGGATGTCTGCGTTGGCAGGTTTGCGGCAACGGTTGATGACCATATTGTTCACGCGATGTCCAAAGATAAGAAGCGAACCCTTGGCAGGAAACATGTTGACGGTCACACCTGCTTTCTTGGCCACAAGGGTGCCCCATATTCCTGCCGCATTCACGGTGATACGTGCTCTATATTCGTGTGTCTCACCTGTCCGGTGGTCTTGCAGACGCACACCTAAAACTCTGCCATTCTCGATTATGAATGACACCAATTCGTGGTGTGTCAGTATGGTGGCTCCATGTCTGTGTGCATCCAGTGCGTTTGCTATGGTCAGTCTAAAGGGGTCTATAGAACCATCTGGAACTCTGACAGCCCCAATCAGGGTCGGGTTGACAGACGGTTCCAGGCGTATGGCCTCTTCCGGTGAGAGTATGTCTGCCCGTATGCCTGCCTTTTGACAGGCCTCTACGAACTTTGCCTGATAAGCCAAGTCATCCTCTGGGAGAGTGATAAACAGTCCGTCGTGTTGCTCTACATAGGGCCGTGCAATACGTCTGAGAATCATATTTTCCTCAATACACTCGCGTGCTGATTCTTGATCCGTAACTGCGTAGCGCGCCCCACTGTGTAGCAGTCCGTGGTTACGTCCAGTGGCGCCTGTTGCCAAGTCGCTTCGTTCGGCAAGCAGAACTTTCAGTCCTCGCATGGAGCAATCGCGTGCCACACCAACTCCCGTTGCACCACCGCCAATCACGATTACGTCATATTCCTCATTCTGGGATTTATTCATCGCTTGATAATCTTTCTGTTAGTTTCTTAATTTTGAGCATAAGAAGGAATCAAGAGAGTCCCTCTATCTGCCCGTCCACCAAATCTATCCTTTCTGCCTGAGGGCTTTTGGGCAGTCCGGGCATACGCAGGATGTCACCAGCTATCAGCACAATCATCTCCGCTCCACAGTTTATCACGATGTCGCGTACTTGTATGTTGAATCCCGTAGGCACGCCGTATGCCTTTGCGTCAGCCGAGAAGGAATATTGTGTTTTGGCTATGCATATGGGATAATTGGCAATGCCCATCTCCTCTATACGCTTGAGCATCCGTTTTGCTGTAGGAGTAAACGTAACGCTCTCTGCACCATACACCTTACGTGCAACAGCCTCTGCTTTTTCTTCAACGCTCATATCGTCTGTGTATGCCAGGCTGAGTGGCTTGCTTGGCTGCTTCTCTATGGTATCGACCACCAGCGAAGCCAGTTCTGTTGCTCCTGCTCCGCCTTCGTTGAAAGCATTGTTGACGGCAAAGGGTACACCCTTCTCCTTGCAATGCTCTCTGCAGAGTTGTATTTCTTCGTCTGTATCCGTGGCGTAACGATTGAAGCAAACAAGTACGGTTTGTCCGAATCCTTGCAGATTGCTGATGTGCCTGTCCAGATTGGCAAGCCCATGACGAAGTCCTTCCAGATTGGGCTCCTTGATAGCCTCCAGGGGCACTCCTCCGTGCATCTTCAGTCCCTGTGTCGTTGCCACAAGTACGGTAAGCGAAGGTTGCAGTCCGCTCTTACGACACTTAATGTCGTAGAATTTCTCTGCTCCAAGGTCAGCACCGAATCCTGCTTCCGTAACCACATAATCGCCGAATGTAAGTGCCATACGCGTAGCTATTACACTGTTGCATCCATGAGCGATGTTGGCAAACGGACCACCATGTACGATGGCTGGCGTCTGCTCTGTTGTCTGAACAAGATTAGGTTGCAGGGCATCTTTCAGCAATACGCAGATGGCTCCTGCCACTCCCATATCCTTCACTCTGAAGGGTGTGCCGTCTGTCTTGATACCCAGCAGGATATTCTCTATACGTCGGCGCAGGTCCTTCTCATCGCTTGCCAGACACAGGATGGCCATAATCTCGCTGGCAGGAGTGATGTCGAAACCACTCTCCATTACGACTCCGTTCGACTTACCTCCCAACCCTGTCACGATAGAGCGCAGATTGCGATCGTTGATATCGAGCACTCTCTTCCACAACACTTCCTTCAGGGCAAAACCCTCTTCACGATGCTGATAGATATAATTATCCAGCAAGGCTGCAATCATGTTGTGAGCAGAGGTGATGGCATGGAAATCCCCTGTGAAATGTAGATTGATTTTGTCCATGGGGAGAACCTGCGCATAGCCACCTCCTGCGGCTCCTCCTTTCATACCGAAACATGGTCCGAGCGAAGGCTCGCGTAAAGCCACAACCGCGCGTTTGCCTATGCGATTCAAGCCTAATGCCAGTCCTACACTGACCGTAGTCTTGCCTATCCCTGCCTTGGTGGGCGTAATGGCTGTCACTAAAATCAATTTGTGACCAGCAGCCTTCTTGTCGTCTATCAGACTAAGAGGCAATTTGGCCACATATTTCCCATAGGGTTCAATGGTTTCCGCACTAATTCCAATGCCTTCTGCCACCTGGGCAACAGGCTTCAAGGATGTTTCCCTTGCAATCTCTATATCAGTCTTCATGAGCGTTGTTTTGCACAATCGGTTTGTTATTTCTTACAAATTTACTTCAAATAAATGGTTTGGCAAGGCATTTTTTCGTATTTTTGCAAGAGGAGGTGACACATACATTACATATTTGATTTATGTTGTTCAATTCGTGCGTAATTCATTTTTTTTAAAATAATAAACATATTCTGACAATAGATTATGAACAGTACCATCAGTAATGGCCGACTGACCCTCGTGGTAAACAGTTTGGGCGCAGAAATTACAAGCCTCAAAAGAGGCGAGCGAGAGATTATCTGGTGTGGTGACAAGAAATACTGGGGTGAGCATTGCCCTACTCTTTTTCCTTGTATCGGAGGCAACTCAGATGGGGTGCTGAGATTGGATGGCAAGGAATACCCTCTGCGCAAGCATGGATTTGCCAAGTGTATGGAATTTCAGTTAGAAGAGTCTACCCCCACGAGTCTTACCTACTCGCTTTCGCCTACGGCAGACACCCTGCAGGCTTTTCCGTTTCACTTTCGCTTCCTTATAAAGTACAGCATAGAAGGGAATGACCTGCGGGTAACCTGGCGTGTGATAAACGACTCTGAAAAGGAAATGCCCTTTATGGTGGGGGCGCATCCTGCTCTAGTGCTTCCTGATTTCCATGAGGACGATTCGCTCCACGGCTACCTCCGTTTCCCCGAAGTGAACACGTTGGAAAGCACGCATACGAAGACACACGGACTGGCAGAACCAGACCGCATAGAAACATTCCTTCTTGAAGACCATTTGCTGCCTCTGCAGAACAATACTTTCTCGGGCGACACTATCCTGGACTGTACAGGGCGGATTGGCCTTGTGGAGTTGCTCGACAAGCATCAGAAGCCTCTTGTGCGCATTTCCTATAAGATGCCCGTATTGGCCATGTGGGCTCCGCAGAACGGATGCTGCCCCTTCGTGTGTGTGGAGCCTTGGGCTGGTTGTTGCGATGAGTGGCTGAGTCAAAGGTCTTTCGACAAACGTCCTTTTGTGAATCATGTGGCACCTCATGACGAGTGGTCACTCTCATACACCTTATCGGTTCTCGACTAATTGAACCGTTCATTGCAAATTTAGATTTTCAAGTATGCGTTCTATCATAATGAGAGTTAGCAGGAGGAAGCGTCTATCTTTTGTCCTGCTGACGTGGATGATGCTCCCTGCAGGTCAGTTGTCGGCACAGGCTTTACCCTTGGAGTCTCTGCATCAGGTCTGCCTGGTAGGGAGCGGAACAGAGGATGGGCAGGCAGTAAAGATGAACGAACTGAGCCCCGACGGTAAGCCGACCGGCATCTATGAGGCGTACATGAAGGCTCATGTCGGTGAATTTCTCATACAAGCCACCTCTGAGAGTAGCCCAAGCATCCTTCTTGGGCAAGGAGACACACCCACAAGGATAAAACAGAAGGGAAAGCCTTTCCGTATCACGCAGGAACAGGTGGTGAGAGTGCGGCTTGACACTCGCGCAGACAGTATTTGTATATTGCCCGTTGCGCTTTATCTGAAGGGAAACATCGTGCACGAAGGCACGCAGATGCAGTACGCAGGGCACGGTGTGTGGCGTTCGCCTGTAGAGATGAATGCTGGCAACGTGTTTCTCTTTAGCGATAAATACTTCTACTTCGCCTTCAACAACGATGATGCCCTGTCTGTGAAGCGTCTGCAAAACAACCGAAGCGGTGTGGGAATGCCAAGCGAAGGATTTCGCACAGAAAACATACGCATCAACAGAGGCTCTTATACGCTATCTCTTGACATGAACGCCTATACCTGGGATATTAGCGCACCCGTCAATGAATATCGTATCTCGGCATTTGGCTCATCGGTGTGCAATGGAGAGGGAGCAGAGCATCATAAGGGCTACGCATGGATGTACGGCGAGCAGCTGAACGAACGCTTCACCAAGGGCGAAAGCCAGACACCCTTCCAGGTAAGCGGGGTCTCAATAGGAGGAAACAGCACGCTGAACCTGCTTGCCCGATACGATGAAATGCTTCATGACTTTGGCCGTTACGTGATTATCGGTCTGAGTTTGGGAAACGAGGGTATACATGGAGCTGCAGATCAGCAGAAGATTTTCAGGCAGTTTCACGACAACATGCTTGTCCTCATAGAGAAATGCCGACAGGATGGTAAGATACCCGTGGTGATGAACAATTACACTCGTGGTGACTATAATCAGGATGACTACTCCTACGTAAAGCAGATGAACCTCGACATCCACCGTTGGGAGGTACCCAGCGTAAACGTGTTGGGAGCCATAGACAACGGAAAGGGCAAATGGGCAGATGGCTACATGCGCGACACTTATCATCAAGACACCAAAGGACACCGTGAGTTTATGCTTGCCATTCCTCCCTCACTCTTCGATGCACTCCAAAAGGGCAAACCCTACCCCACTCGTAAAAAGTCCGATGGGTTGGTCTTGCATAAGAACGCTTCCCTTCAGTTCTCTGGAGAAGGGGTCGTACATCCCTTTACGGTCAGTCTTCGCCTTAAAGGGAACAAAACAGGGCGTATTCTGAGCATACAGACCGAGCAAGGCGAGGCTGTGCTGAGTGTGCTGAAGGGAGGCCTTCTGCAATATACAGCCCAAGACGGCACGAAACTTTCCGCTACTGAAGCTTTGCCGTCAGACAAAAAGGAATCTTATGACATTACCCTTACCCATTACTATGCGCAACAACGCACGCTGATTTACGTTGACGAGCGGCTCGTGAGTGAGCTGAGGGAAAGGATGGTGCCCACACTCTTTACGGCAGGAGACAGCGAGAGAAAGAGTACCTCGCGCTTGTATGAAGAAATCAGTTTTTGGCGAAGCGCAATGACTCAAGAGGAGATTGCCCTGCACCACCAAGGCGAGTGCATGAAATCAAGTCTGGAAATCTATACTCCGCTGGACGGGCAGACCTTGAAAGACGGGCTGCACAACCTGGCGCAATCCATGAACCAAAGTCTGAGATACGTGCCCTGAACAACAGAGCGTGTGGTCCTCTGTCTTGCGATGAGAAGCCTTTGAGAAGCCTTCGGGATGAGTTCGGGATAGTCAATCTGACGTGAAACGATTCCTCTTGTCATAAATCTAAATTTATATCTCTCCAGTTAGGGAAAAATATTTCGACAACTAAAGAATATTATCCATACATTTTACTTTTATAAAAAAGAAACACATGAGAAAGACATTTCTAAGACTAATGCTCTGTGTAGCCATTGCAGCTGCAGGTTTGACTTCGGCTCATGCCGTAGACCTGCCACGTCCTGAGTATCCCCGTCCGCAGTTTGAACGGACTGACTGGGTTAACCTCAATGGGCAGTGGACCTGCGAGCTTGACTTCGGCAAGACGGGTGAGCAACGTGGCTGGCAAAACGCAAAGTCACTCTCAAGGAAGATTACCGTGCCCTTCTGCCCAGAGAGCCAGCTGTCTGGCATCGGGTATACAGATTTCATTCCCCGCATCTGGTACCAGCGTACCATCAGCATCCCATCTGAATGGACAGGCAAGCACATACTACTGCAGTTTGGAGCAGCCGACTATGAGACACACGTGTATGTGGATGGGCATCTGGCAGGGGAGCATTATGGTACAGGCTCTTCGTTCGCCATCGACCTCACTCCTTATGTAAAGGCAGGGCAACAGGCTAACCTCGTAGTGCGCGTAGACGATGATTTGCGCGGAGGCAAGCAGCCTGGAGGCAAGCAGAGCACAGCCCTCTTCTCGGCAGGATGCAACTACACCCGTGTGACGGGCATCTGGCAGACCGTATGGATGGAGGCTGTGAGCGAGCAGGCGCTCAAACACGTCTTCGCCATCCCCGACATTGACCAACAGCAACTGATAGTCCGCCCTGAGTTCTATGATGAGGGAAACGGAAATACGCTTACGGTTGAGGTGACAGACGGCAAGAAGACCGTTGCCAAGCGCACAGCAAAGACAGGAAACCAGAGCACCATCATCCTACCCATGAAGAATGCACGCCTCTGGAGCCCCGAAGACCCCTATCTCTACGATGTGAAGTACACGGTCAAGAATGCACAGGGCGACGTAATAGATCAGGTAAGCAGCTACGTAGGTATGCGTAAGGTACACATCTCGGGCGGATACTTCTACCTCAACAACAAGCCTTACTTCCAGCGTCTGGTGCTCGACCAGGGTTACTATCCCGATGGCATCTGGACAGCTCCCAGCGATGAGGCACTCAAGCAGGACATTGCCATGAGCAAGGCTGTGGGCTTCAACGGTGCACGCCTACACCAGAAGGTGTTCGAGGAGCGTTACTATTACTGGGCAGACCGTCTGGGCTATCTCACCTGGGGCGAAGAGGCAAGTTGGGGTCTGAACGTGAACAACAACGAGGCTGTACGTAATTTCCTCACCGAATGGGCAGACATCGTAGTGCGTGACCGCAACCATCCAAGTCTGGTCACATGGACTCCCCTCAACGAGACGTGGGACGCACGTGCGGGCATTTACGTACGCTTCGTCAACGACCTATACAACCTCACCAAGGCCATTGATCCCACTCGACCCGTCAACGATGCCAGTGGAGACAGCCATGTGAAGACAGACATCTGGAGTGTGCACGACTACACACGCGAGTATGATCGTCTGGTGCAGAATCACACCCTCAAGGCTGGAGTGGAGCCTTATCGCAACATGAGGGACAAGGATTATCTTGCCAAGTATGCTGGTCAGCCCTACATGGTAGACGAGTTTGGCGGTCTGCCTTGGATTCCCAAGGAGGAGCGAGCCAACTCATGGGGCTACGGGCAGAACATAGAAACCCAGGAGGATTTCTACTCTATCCTGGAGAAAGAGATTGACGCCCTGAAGGCGTGTAAGCATGTGGTTGGTTTCTGTTACACACAGATTACCGATGTGGAGCAAGAGAAGAATGGCATCTACTACTACGATCGTCGTCCGAAGTTCGATGCTGCTCGTTTGAAGGCTATCTTCGAAAAGATTCCCAGTGTGATAGAGAATCCACAGGACCTGGGTGACTGGAAGTAAAAAAACATAAAAATGCGCTTTTTTTCTCTCGAAGATTCGTTCTCCTAAAAACGAGAGGGGAAATCTTGCGTAAGCTGCTTCAAATAGCCGCTTGTTAGCAATCGTCACGTACTCTTATGCTATCAGGCGGCTATAAATTTGTCCAATGGGCAATTCTGCTCATAGAACTTACTTTTATTACTGTCCCTCACATCCACCAAACGGAATCATGAGTTTTATTGCCTCACAGTTGGCGTTTCCGCATAATTTGCATAACTTTGCCTTTGTCCAGTGGGACTTACCAAAACCATTCATCTTCCTCTGCGAGAGCGTCAACATCCGTCAGACCCTCACACACGCAAAGCACTACAGGCAAGGTATGCCCTCGCACGGTGGCAGCTGGAGAGGAGAAAGGGCTCTGGAGAGAGAGACTGTACTGAAAGGTAAAAAGTAGAAGAGAGAGGTAAAGCGTTCCAATATTCCAGTTCTTCCAATTAAAAAAAGAGGGTGCATTCTCTCACTTTCCCTCTTATTATATTATATAACTATATATATTAAATAGTTATATATAAATATAAAAGAAAAGAGAAAAAATGATACCCTCGAAAATAAAACTGTCACAAATGTAACTGTCACGCACAACCACAACAAATTCTCTATAAAAAGGCCAATATTCAATAATTTCAGCAAATATCAAACAAGCAAAATGGAGCACAATCTATCCAAAAGGACTGCTCTAAAGGTGAAAAACAGGCAAAATCCGCAGGAAAAGAAGGGTTGATAAGGACTGGAGAGAGTTATCCATCTGCCGAACGGGTGTCTTTCTTTAATCTAACATTTGGGCATTACAGGCAGAAGAGTTAGGATATTTGTTTGTTTCCAACCATGAAATTACTCTTTCTAAGTTGCAGATTATTATTCCTAACCGTGAAATTATTATTTTGCGCTTTGAAATATTCAAGTAACGCATAATCTGCGAACAAGTAAGCTGGCTTATAAACATAGGCTCCTACAGAATCCAGAAAAGTTTCCAAACGATAGAGAAAGGAATAAGAAACAGCAGAGAGGGCTGAGTTCCTAACATGAAACCCCAGCCCTCTCCCTTTGGTTCTATAATATGGAAATTCTACAGTCAGGTGACCTAAAATTCCAAATCTGCCCAATGGGGATTATGGTCAGACATCTGGTGGCGAGGATTCTCGCGTTCGATGTGGCTCTGTATCACCTTTATATTAGGAGTAATGACGATAAAATCTATCTTGTGAGCCTTCAGCGGAGATATTCGACAGAAATCCTGGAAGGTGTATGGTGCGCCACTGTGATGAGCCGTCATGTGGTAAGCATCGTTTAGCTTGAAGGGACTTGACACCATGGTCTTATATGCTTCGTTATCCTCGGTTATGTTGAAGTCACCGGTTACAACGGCTGGACGGTCGCCAACGATTTCTTGTATCTTACGCATGATGAGTTTTGCACTCTCCTTACGTGCCACAACGCCCACATGATCGTAATGGGTGTTGATGGCCATGAAAATCTTACCCGATTCCTTGTCCTTCAGTTTCACGTAACTTGCCACACGCTCTAAGGCCGCATCCCAACCCTTTGAGCCAGGCACGTCGGGCGTTTCGCTTAGCCAGAAGTTGCCTTTCTCCAGAGGCTCGTATTTGTCTGTACGGAAGAATACGGGTGTGAACTCACCTTTCTCCTTTCCGTCTGTACGACCAACGCCCACATAGTCGTAACCCTTTAGGCGTTCGCGCAGGTCTTGCAGCTGTTTGAACGTCACCTCCTGCAT
Organism: uncultured Bacteroidaceae bacterium; assembly: GCA_934394435.1. Taxonomy (GTDB): domain Bacteria; phylum Bacteroidota; class Bacteroidia; order Bacteroidales; family Bacteroidaceae; genus Physcousia. Next base: position 23,471 of record CAKRRN010000019.1, on the reverse strand, counting down.
TCCAACAACGTCAATCTTGTTGTCGAGCACGTACTGTGCCACATTGTCTTTTCTGTTGTCCCATCCGCAGCCGATTTCCTCATCGACCTTTGAAATGCATCGCACATTAAACGTGCACCATCTGACCTTTACTGGTTGCGCAGCCTTCTCTTTTGCCACTCCTGAGAGGGAAATCATCAGGGCAGCGAGTGCCATTAAATATTTTCTTATCATGTTCGTCTTTCTTTTTTGTTTATGATGTAAAAATCTGTGGACGTAGTTATCTCCCCTAAGGGGGGGGGATCATTGTTTGTTCACCTTGAACTTATAGCTTCCTTCTGGCAAGAGCAGACAGATTCTTCCTGGCTTCTGCACGTTGCTGTCTTTGCAGAGATAGCGTTCTGCATTCTTCACTCTTGTGACATCTTCGCAAGGCAGGTAGAAGTACGCCTCTGTGCTGTGAGGTACTGTGAGTGTGTAGACATCTGCTTTTTCTCCCAGTTGGAAGGCACTTTTCACCATTCCTTTAACAGTAGGAATGCTGATGTTTGCCTTTTTGAAGCGTACGGGTGTTGGGCAGACCGCAAACTTTCTCCACCCTGGTTCCTTCACGCTTACTCCCATCAGATATTGAGCAATCACGGTAAGAGGACCACCGCTCCAGGCGTGGTTGGTAGTTCCACCGCCAAAACCATTAGCTCCCTCGAGCCAGCCCTCATAGAGAGTGCTGTGCACAGAATCCATGACCATCGCGTTGTAACGTTCGTGTGCACGTTCCATTGCGTATTCACCCTCGCCTATCTGGAACAGAGATTCCATCACGTATTTCTCCATATAGGGACTTGCGTGTTTCTGCGTGTGCAGCAGTCCGCTTATGACAGGATATTTGTCTTTATCGGCAATACCGCTGATAACAGCCAGTGCCTGTACACGGTCGTCGGTGTCGCCTGTGTATGATGGGTGTCTGTACGCCTTTCCTGTCCAGCACTCATTATATCCGCGCTTTACTTGTGCCATAGTCTGGCGGAACTTTGCTGCGTCAGACGGCTTGCCCAAGAGTGTTGCCATGCGCGATGCAGCATCGAGTGCCATGTAGTGCCAACCAGCATAAATGAGACGCATGTCGCGGTTTTCGCCCCAGTCTCCCCAGTCCCACGCTCCGTGGCGTTCGGCTGTCAGTCCACCTGGTTCTATTTTCCATACGTCCAGATATCGGCAAACGGCAGGATAAACCTGTCGGATAGTGGCTGTGTCAGCCGTGTTCATGTAGTAGTTCCAAAAGCCATAGAGTCCTACGCTGGCCAACATCTGTGCTGGTAACTCTGCATCGTAGTTGCCAGGGATGGGACTGTGTATGATGCCCTCCTTGTTTTGGAACGCACACAGCTCCAACATTCCTTTGCGCATGATGTCGTGTACGCGTGTACTGTAGGTGTAGAAGCATTCGCCCATCAGCACGGTTGCATCGCCCCACCATTGTGCACGCTCGCGGTCTGGACAGTCGAAATAGGTGTCACGCATATTCACATAGAGCGTACGCAAGCCCTTTTGCCAGAAACGGTTGAAGTAAGCATCATCGCAAGAGAACTCGCCCTCGGGAAGTCCATCGTAACCACTTTCACGATATTGCAGTTTGTTTATCTTCATGCCGTGAGGCACAATCGCATACAAGATGTCGCCGTTCATCCAGCCCAGCGACTCGTAAGCCTGTTTGCCCTGACACGTTACGTATTCTGCTCGTACGCCCCATTCGCTGCCTCCCTGAATGTGGTCAGTCTGCAAGCGTATCAGTTTGCCTCCCTCAGCATCGTTCAGTTCTATATAGGGAGTAAGTTGCATATTGTAAGGCAAGCGTACGGCAAGCGTATCCTCCTTCTCTCCTTCGTGTCGCACGTATTTAGCTTTCTTCAGCCCGAAATCACGGAAGAGCGGTATGGGGCGCTTGTGTAACTTGTTCCAGGGAGCGTCACCAGCCCGCCCAATCTCACGACTGGCAGCATAAGGCTTGTCAGCATCGTCTTTCGCCACGCGTGCGTCGTAGTGGATGCTACTTTCGCTCAGTCTAAAGTTGGGTACAGGCTCGCCACACGTGCCGTATTCCTTTAGCATTCTGCTCTCCCACTTGCTGTCAGAAATGAGTCCAATGGCTGGAGCCGAGAACAAAAGTCCCATTTTCCCACTGTCAATATGGCTGAAGCCAGTCTTTCCGAAGTGCCAGACAAGCAATTCTATACGATTGTCTCCCTTACGCAGAAAGGGGCGTAGGTTCACCACATCATAATAAGAGTCTGAAGGATTGGGACCGCGTTTCAAACCACCTTCGAAGACTACTTGTTTACCATTGACGTATAGCCAATACTTGCTGTCTGCACAGATATTGGCCTTTACTTCGTTAGGTAAGGTTTCTAACTGTACGTTCCTTCGGAAACGTACCCATGAGTTAGGCACGTCTGCATTGCCATCGCTCACAGTTATCCAACGGGCATTATCCCATTGGGCTACCGCTGGCAGAGCAGATAATGCAAGTGCCAGAGTCAGGAAGATTGTTTTTCTCATATATAATTTATACGACAAAGTTGATTGTTGTCTTACAAATAAGAGCAGAATACCGCTCTACGCTATCCAAAGTTACGACAAATCAGGCAAAAAGACTGGTTAATGTGGAAGAAAAAGAATACGAAAGACCTATTTCCGCATAAAAAAGTTTAAATTTGCGAAAAGAAGTGATAAAAAGCATGAGCGAAAACTATACGCAGATAAAAGATGACTGGGAAGTGGCGCGTGTGCTGCACCAGGACGAGAAGGAGATACATCGTTGCGCCTTTCAGAGCGTAAATCTCACAGCAGAGACGGATTTGGCGTTAAGCCATACTTATAGAGACTGCCTCTTCATAGGATGCACACTTCCGCTGGGGCTGAAGAAACTCTCAAAGGACTGTCTCTTCTTGCCAGATATGGGAGAGACGTTTCATTACCGCAATCATCTTTACACGCCCGAAGAACTTTATGAGGGATACTCTCCAGAGGTTCCTGACAGTTATCAGACATGTTACGATGGACGTGTCTATCGGCATTATCTGAAAATGGGCAAGCATGCAAGCAATGTGAAGGAGACGTTGGCACGCTCAATGCACGACCACAGCATAAGTGACTGTCTGCGTGAGGCGCTCTCGCACTACAACGAACACCGTCTGGTTGGAGTGATGGGTGGGCATGGTCTGCTGCGAGGAGACGCCACCTATCTGCGTGTGGCCATGCTGAGCAAGCATCTTACGGAACAAGGTTTCTTAATGATAACGGGCGGAGGACCAGGAGCCATGGAGGCAACCCATCTGGGCGCGTGGATGGCAGGAAGAAGCGATGCGGAACTTCGTGAGGCGCACAAAATAATGAACAGAGCGCAGAAATACACCGATGAAGGATGGCTGGAGACTGCATGGGAGGTGCATAAGAAATACCCACAACGCGACTACAACAGTCTGGGAATACCGACTTGGCTGTACGGACACGAACCATCGACACCTCTGGCAACCATGATTGCCAAGTACTTTGACAACAGCATACGCGAGGACGGTATCCTGTCCATAGCGCGTGGCGGCATCATCTATACACCCGGAAGTGCGGGCACGCTACAGGAAATCTTCCAAGAAGCTGTACAAAACCATTATCTCACATTCGGCTACTCCAGCCCGATGATATTCATGGGCAGAGATTTCTGGACGCACGAAATTCCCATTTGGCCGCTGATGATGAATATGGTGGAGCATGGGAAGTATAAGAACCTGATACTTTGTCTGACAGATAGCGAAAAGGAAATCCAAGAGGTTCTTAACGCTTCATCTGCAAAGCCTCTGCCGTAGAAACAAGCCGATTGCCCACATAGGCTACGATAAAGGCATCTGGAAACTTATCTTTTATACGAGCCATGGTGGCACGCGCCTCTTTGTAGTCTGACGTCGTTCCGTAAAGAACCTTGTAGACGGAGCCTGACTGCACGGTTTTTATGGGTGAGAGTCCTTTTAGTCTTGGGTCAGCGTCATTTATCTTTTTGCTTACAGAAAAGAGTTGTACGCTGAACAAGGGGACGACTGCATCTGCCGTTTCCTCTGGTTTCTCCACTTCCGTCTCCTGTTTGGGTTCATTAGAGACGTTGCTGTTGTCGGCACAAGTATTCTCTGGCTTTGCTGCTTCTTCCTCAAAAACGGGTAGTGGACTTTCTTCAACAGCATTCTCTATATTTTCATCAGAAGGCAAAGGCGACCCGCTGGTCTGTACGGAGGCTACTGTTTCGATGTTTTCCTTTGCAAAGGGGTCCTGCATGGGCATAAGGTCTTCTGCGCTGCTCGCCTCACGCACCTGCTTTGTTTTTATTCCGCTAACAGTTCCTCTTGACTGTCTGAGGTCACGCAAGGTCTTCTTCTGATTCTTAGCTTTTGTCACATTATAATAAGCGTCAAGAGCGTTGTAGATGTCGAGAGCGATCTGCTTTTGCCCTCGCTCGCTACACATATAGGAAGCATCGCTCACGTTGCTCAAGAATCCCACTTCGGTCAGGGCAGCAGGCATCTCTGTATGCATCAGCACGTATAGATTATTGGCGCGTGCACCACGATCTGTTGGACGTCCGGAATTGTAATAACTGTTTTGGAGCAACCATGCCAGGAGCTCGCTGTTGTCTGCATTTCGTTCAAGGTTACTTGCTTGCACCATATCCTGTGCCGCACGTCTGTTTGCATAAAACGTTTCTGTACCCGAGAGCAGGAGATTGTTTCCCGCAAAATTGATGTGGATACTGAGAAACAGGTCTGCTTTGGCTTTGTTTGCAATCTGACATCGCTCCTCAAGCGGAATAAACGTGTCGTCAATGCGTGTGAGGATAAGCTTGATGCCAGGTTTGTTTTTGCGTATAAGGGCGGCTACACGATTTGTCAAGTTCAGTGTGAGATCTTTCTCCAAAACATTCCTTAGGCTTGTTCCTTGATCCTTACCGCCATGTCCTGCATCCAACACCCACACCAGAGGACGCAACTGTCGTGCTCCACAAGTCACAGAAATGAGCAGAGCAAATATTAGCAATAAACGTTTCATGTTACAAAGTTACGGAAAACGATTTGCTCTACAATATCTGACCTAACTAAAAAAGTTGTAATTTTGTGTATTCAATAATCAGAAACAAATTTTTATGAGTGACGGGAATTTCAATAGAGCTCTTCTGCCCTCCACACCTTACAGAAGTGGCATCAAGATGGGACAGCAACAGTTACGAATCAAGGCAGAAGCTGCGCTGAAGGAGGTTCTACGTGAGCACTTCCCGCAATTGAGTGATGAGGAAATAAATGCTGTTGCCACAGATTTTCACAAGAAACTGATATGAGGGCATAGAGATTAAGCGGATTTTTGATAGTTGGAGTATGATTGAGAACGCAGAACAAAGTAAAAACTCGGCTCACCCGATAACCTGTGGAATTAAGCATATATAGCCCCTTGTAAGTCTGAAAAGTTAATATAGTCTTCACTGGCCAAGTAAGACGTCTTCATTGACTATTGAAGTCAGCTTCATTGGCTATTGAAGCCAGCTTGCTTTTTAGAGTGACTTTTTATTGATTTCCGTAGATACGTTTTCTCGCTGTACAAACAGTAAAAAGATAGACGCACTATCCATTTTGTAAAACGGTAATAGAAACAGTTATAATAGCCCTCTTTTTTTTTCTAACTGGGAAAATATTTTTCTCCAACTAAGAAAATAAACTGAGCCTATTCGTATTAATCTTATTATTATATCCCTTGTACTGACAAGCAAAGCTGGCTTATAAGTACTGGTTGTGCCTGTTGATTTACGTCCGAAACTCCCCCTGGTTTATCGGGTGAGTCTAAAATATATTAGGATATTTGATACAGTATCTTATACACACCATTACTGATTCTCGATTTGCGTTTCGCCTTTGCTTTTCTCTCCCTCAAGAAAGACAGTTCCCTCCATGTCTGCCACAGACTTCTTCTTCTTGTTCTCCTTAGCACCAGCTTTCAATAAGTTCCGAGCTGCCGTAATGATGCTTCTTCCGTCATTGGCTGTTGTGGTTTTGAGGGAAGTCATCTTGCGTAGTGTGTCGTTCATAGACGCCTCCACATCCATAAAACGTGATCCGAAATCTTGTACTCGTTCGATGATTATGTTTGCGGCATCCATCATCTCCTGTTGGTTTTGCAACTGGCGCACTTGGGTCCACATCATCTCCAAAACGCGCAGATTCATATACATGCTTTGCGGTCCGAGAACCATCACGCCTTGGTCATAAGCCTCCTTCCATAGCGTGGCGTCATTGAGAAGTGCAAGATTAAGTGCTCCTTCAACAGGCACGTACATGATTACGAAATTCAGCTTGTTGTAACCAGCTGGCAGGTATCTCGAATAATCCTTTCTTGCCAAGCGAGCCACCTGGTTGCGCACGCTGAGCAGGTGAGCCTTCAAGCATGCTGTTCTCTCCTCTGGGGTGTCTGCGTTCATGTATCGTTCGTAGTCTGTCAGCGACATCTTCGCATCTACCACCACATGACGGTTGTTGGGAAAATGGAGGATGAAATCAGGTATCAGACCACGTTCTTCATCATCCTTTAGGGCTTTTCCGTAGCGGTCTCTTAGCGTAGTCTGCGTGTCAAACTGCTCGCCCTCGTGTAGCTCCATCCCTTCGAGCAATTGCTTCAGCTTCAACTCTCCAAAGTTGCCCTGTACTTTTACCTCTCCCGTCAAGGCGCGTGTCAGTCTGTCAGCTGTTTCTCCCAAAGCCATGCTCTTTTGCATATTTGCCTGGATGGTGGCGTCGAGTCGGGTCAGAGCCTCGTTCTGCTGCTCTTTATTGCGCTCAAGGGCAGTACGCATCTCCTTCAGGCTCTGATGCAAAGGGTCTATGATGAGCGAAACCTGCTCGCGGTTTTTTGTACGCAACTCCTCTTCCCTATCCTTCAACACCTGTTCTGAGGTTGCCTTCATCTGTTCTCGTATCAGTTTGGCTTGACTCTCCACTTGCTCACGGTTCATCTGACGAAGCGTCTCCATCTGAGCCTCGTAAGCAACCTTCCAATCGTTCATTAGCTTTGCCTGCTCTTTATTCTTTTCTTCAATCTGACGTTTGTACGTAGTCTCTTTTTCAAGTATTTGTGCTTCGTATCTAAAAGCATCTTCCTTGCGTACTCGCTCTGCTCTCTGACATTCCTCCTGCAATCTCTGTTCGGCGTTTTCGGCTTTGGTCCTCTGCACGTCACGCTCTGACGTCAACTGTCTTACCAAGTCGTTAGTGCAGACAAGTGCCTTCTCTTTTTCCTCTACCGACAGCTTGAGTTTTTCCACTTCACTCTCCAATTGCTTTCTCTTTTCTATGTATTCAGAAATCCCAGTTGACTTCTTACCGACAAAGAAACCCATTACAGCCATTAGTACGATGGCTACTATTGCTACAAGTATGATGATTGTATTCATTGAAAATTTGTGTGAATTGAAGCACTAAAGTACAACAAAAATCTAAATTGAAATTATTTCAAATAGAATTATTATTCAAAACAGATAGAAATCACGGGTGAGCAAAGTGTATTCTGGCGAGCGCGAACCATCGGAAGACTGTAATAAAAGTTCCTCAAAAGAAGTCTTGCTCACAGGACAGCGTTCGAATTCGAGCAACACGCGCTTGGGCATTTTTCGGGCTACTGTTCTCACCCTCATAACCCTAGAAAGATAAAGTTTGTTTTCTAAAGCCAAAGCAACAAATTCCGTTTGAGAATCAGACGGAAGCACCACACAAAACCTTCCGTTTTCTGCAAGCAAACGACTTACGGAAGCAAGCAATTGAGCAGCAGGAAGCACAGAGGCGTTTCGTGCTTGGCAACGCCTTTTTGAGGGTGGTAAAACATCATTTTTGAAGAAAGGCGGATTAGAAAGAATTGTATCAAAAGACCTCTCTGGCAGAGAACAGGAGCGCACATCTGCCTGAAGCATCGTCAGACGCGAGGCAAAAGGACTTTCTTGAGCATTGCGTGTGGCTTGCATTACCGATGCTTCGTCTATATCTATGCCAACAACCTGAGCCTGAGGAGCACGTTGGGCAGCCATCAAAGCTACGAGTCCAGACCCTGTACCGATATCCAGTATACGAGCAGAATCGAGTACAGAAGCCCATGCGCCCAACAATACGCCATCTGTACCAACAGGCATGGATGACTTGTCGTGCCAGATGATAAAACGCTGAAAACGAAAGAATGGTTGGCTCATTACCTAAGTGCAAACGGAAAATACTCTGTAAACGGCTGCAAAGTTATGCTTTTTAATATTGTATATCCGTGAAAATCCGATAATTTTTATTACTTTTGCAGCCGTTTAATTTTAAAACTCATTCACAAGAGGATATTTCCCTATGACGAACACCAAAAAGGTTTCTTTTTCCTTTGTAGCAGACTTAAGTACAGAACCCAACAATATGATTCACGCAGAGCACAGCGGCGAAATGCCTATTCTATGTGTGCGTGATTCGGTACTTTTCCCTGGTACCATGACACCTGTAACCATTGGTAGAAAATCCAGCATAAAGACCCTTAAAGAGGCCGAGAAGAGCTCGGGAATCATTGGGGTCTTCTGCCAAAAGGATTCTGCCATTGATAATCCAGCAGAAGAGGACATCTATCCCGTAGGGGTGGCAGGAAGGCTGGCACACTTTGTGAAGCTTCCTGATGGCAACTACTCCGCCCTAATTCATGCGGCTAATAGAATCGAATTGGTACACATGGAGCAAACAAACAAGGGATATTTCGGAACTGTAAAAGCATTAGCTGATACAGAACCTACAGAGGAAGAGAAAGAATCCTTTGCAGCGATGTTGCTGGAACTGAAGGAGAAAGTAAAGCTGCTGGCAGATCTCTCTGAATTCTGCCCACAGGAGTTCATCCAATACATTGACAACATGGGCTTTTCGGCATTGTTCCTCAATGTGGTGTGTAGCTATCTGCCCATGGGAACTGCATTGAAGCAGCAACTGCTGGAAGCTAAAAGTGAAACAGAGAGAGCGGAGAAAGCTCTGGCAAACTTGAATGGCTTGTTACAACTGGCACAACTTCGTAAGGACATAGAACGACGCACTCAGAAAGAGATTGACAAACAGCAACGTGAATATTTCCTTAATCAAGAAATCAGACAGCTGCAGAGTGAGCTGGGCAACAACGACGAACTGAATGCCAAGCAGGAAGATCAAGAACGTCTGAAAAAGGAGGCAAAAAGCAAGGTTTGGAGCGCAAAGGTAAACGACATCTTTATGCAGGAATTGGCTAAGTTGTCAAGAATCAACGTGCAGTCACCCGACTACAACGTGCAGCTCAACTACCTGCAGACCATTCTGCGCCTTCCTTGGGATTACTGTACCAAAGACTCTCTGGATCTGAAACGTGCCGAAGCACGCCTCAATAAGGATCATTACGGCATGGAAAAGGTGAAAGAACGCATCTTGGAACACTTAGCCGTACTAAAGCTGAAGAATGATTTGAAGAGCCCTATCATCTGTCTGTACGGCCCTCCAGGAGTTGGAAAGACAAGTTTGGGTAAAAGCATAGCTGCTGCACTAAACCGCAAATACGTAAGGATAAGCTTAGGAGGTATGCACGACGAGAGCGAGATACGTGGCCATAGACGTACGTATATTGGCGCAATGCCAGGACGTATCATAAAAGGCATACAGAAGGCTGGCTCATCAAATCCCGTATTCATACTGGATGAAATCGACAAGGTGACGGAGAGTACCGTTAATGGTGATCCCTCATCAGCCATGCTTGAAGTGCTTGACCCAGAACAGAACAATGCGTTCCACGACAATTTCCTCGACATTGATTACGACTTGAGTCGCGTGATGTTCATTGCCACAGCCAATAACATCAACTCCATACCACGTCCTCTGCTTGACCGCATGGAATTGATAGAGGTGGGAGGCTATATTACAGAAGAGAAAATAGAGATTGCCAAACGCCACCTGCTTCCTGCGGCAAAGAAAGAAATGGGGCTGGACAAAAATGCGCAAATCAAAGTCAGCAAAGAAGCTTTAGAATTCATAATAGAAAGGTATACACGCGAGAGCGGCGTCAGAGGATTGGAAAAGCAAATCAGTAAATTGCTGCGAAAGGTGGCTCTTATTGTCGCACGCAACGAGCAAGACGAAATACCCAAAAGCATTGGTCCTGCGTATGTGGAAACGCTACTGGGCAACCCACCCTTCAGCCGCGACAAATACCAAGGCAATCGTGACGCAGGTGTTGTAACAGGCTTGGCTTGGACCAGCGTAGGAGGAGAGATTCTCTTCATTGAGACAAGTCTCAGCCAAGGAAAAGGCGGAAAGCTCACCCTTACAGGTAACCTCGGAGACGTAATGAAGGAAAGTGCTATGCTGGCTCTGGAGTATATTAAAGCTCACGCAGACAGTCTAAGCATAGACATGCGTATTTTTGATAACTACAATATTCATATACATGTGCCAGAGGGCGCTGTGCCCAAGGACGGTCCGAGCGCAGGTATCACCATTGCCACAAGTATTGCCAGTGCACTTACCCAACGAATGGTAAGAGAGAAATTGGCTATGACTGGCGAGATTACCCTAAGAGGAAAAGTCTTGCCCGTGGGAGGCATACGCGAGAAAATATTGGCAGCCAAACGGGCTGGCATCACAGATATCATGCTGTGCGAGGATAACCGAAAAGACATTATCGAGATACCCGACACATACCTGGAGGGAGTAACATTCCACTACGTCAAAACCATAGCTGATGTGTGGGACTACGCGTTACTGCCAGAAAAGGTTGAGCATCCTATAGAATTTCAGTTCTCTGAAGAAAACAAGGAAGGAGTAAAAGCATGACATTCGAATTACAGCATACTGATTCGTTCTCTGAAGCAAGAGCTGGACTTTTGCAGACAGACCATGGCAGCATACAGACTCCTGTTTTCATGCCTGTAGGAACCGTAGGAAGTGTGAAGGGAGTTTCTGTCAGAGACTTGAAGGAGGAAGTTAAGGCACAGATTATCTTAGGCAACACTTATCACCTATACCTGCGTCCAGGTACAGACATTCTGGAAAAAGCTGGAGGATTACACAAATTCAACAGCTGGGATGGACCAATACTGACGGATAGCGGTGGCTTTCAAGTATTCTCGTTGACTGGAATCAGAAAACTTACTGAAGAGGGATGCACCTTCCGTAGTCATATTGACGGTAGCAAACACATCTTCACCCCAGAGCGCGTGATGGACATTGAACGAAGTATAGGAGCGGATATTATGATGGCCCTTGACGAATGCCCTCCAGGAACCAGTGAGTATGCCTATGCTAAGAAAAGTCTTGGACTGACGCACAGATGGTTAGACCGTTGTATAAAAAGATTCAACGAGACGGACCCAAAGTATGGTTATCATCAAAGTCTGTTCCCCATCGTACAAGGATGTACTTATCGTGACTTGCGTGAACAGAGTGCCGAGTTTGTGGCAGAAAAAGGATGCGATGGAAATGCAATCGGTGGTTTGGCTGTTGGTGAGCCAGCAGAGGTGATGTACGAAATGATTGAAGTGGTAAATGCAATACTGCCTAAGGATAAGCCACGCTATCTTATGGGAGTAGGTACGCCTGCCAATCTTTTGGAAGGAATAGAACGAGGTGTGGATATGTTTGACTGTGTAATGCCAACTCGAAACGGACGAAACGCGATGCTATTTACTTCTGAAGGTGTGATGAACATGCGCAACCGCAAATGGCAGGATGACTTCAGCGTAATAGATCCCAATGGTCCCTGTTCGCTGGATCGGGCGTATTCTAAAGCATATTTGCACCACCTCTTCAAAGCACAGGAATTATTAGCTCTCGAAATAGCTTCCATACATAATCTGTCTTTCTATCTGTGGCTGACAAGAGAGGCACGCAAACACATCATGGCAGGAGATTTCTGCTCATGGAAGAGCCAAATGATGCGCAAGGTGACACAGCGTCTATAAGACAAGAGTTAGAAAAAGGAATACACAGCATGAGAATACCGAAGCCTCTGACACGTATAGACCGATATCTGATAGGGAAATTTCTGGGGACGTACTTCTTCTCCATACTCCTGATTATCAGTATTGCTGTTGTGTTTGATTTTAATGAAAACGTTGATAAATTTACCTCGAATCATGCTTCGTGGCACGCTATCATATTTCAGTACTACTTAAATTTCATCCCCTACTTTACGAATCTGTTCAGCGCACTTTTCGTATTTCTGAGTGTCATCTTTTTTACAACGAAGTTGGCTGACAATAGCGAAATTATTGCAATGATCAGTACTGGTATGAGTTTTGGCCGACTCATGAGACCTTATCTTATCAGCTCTGCAATCATCGCTGCAATGACCTTCTATCTTGGTTCTGAAATTATTCCGAAAGGGAGTGTAAAACGATTGGCATTCGAAAACCAATATAAGAGAAACAAAAAGAATCCGACCTATGCAGACAATGTGCAGTTACAGGTTGATACTGGTGTAATCGCTTTCATGGAGCATTTCGATGGCATCAGCAAAACGGGGACGCACTTCTCACTTGATAAGTTTGAAAACAAAAAACTCATCTCGCATCTGACTGCAACCACAGTAGAATACGACACACTGAGCGATGTACGTTATCATTGGACTTTGAACAATGTGACCATACGTGAACTGAAAGGACTCAGGGAACATATTACTCATCATGTACGTATGGACTCCATTATCACAATGGAGCCTCAAGACTTTCTCTTCATACGTAGTCAGCAGGAGACTATGACAAACAGCGAATTGAAGGAATATATTGAAAAGCAAAAAAACAGAGGAAGTGGCAACCTGAAAGCTTTTGAAGTGGAATATCACAAACGCTTTGCGTCTCCTTTTGCCGCATTTATACTCTCCACCATAGGCATGGCTCTCTCATCTCGAAAGCGAAAAGGCGGAATGGGACTTGCTTTAGGAGTAGGTTTGGCATTAAGTGCAAGTTATATTCTACTTCAGGGTATCTCTGCAACATTTAGCACAAACGGTGGATTACATCCAGCTCTGGCAGCCTGGATTCCCAATATATTATATACATTCATAGCCTGGTATCTCTATACCAAGGCTCCCAGATGACACAACACAGAGACGAAAAATGGATTTTTATGACTTGGACTTAAACGATCTGGTGCTTGATGCATTGGACGATATGAACTTCACGGAGACAACACCCATACAAGAGCACGCCATCCCACCCATTCTTGAGGGACGTGATATACTGGGTGTGGCACAAACAGGTACAGGAAAGACTGCTGCCTACTTGCTACCCGTACTGAGCAAGTTGCAAGACGGTGGTTATCCTTCTGATGCCATCAACTGCATCATCATGTCACCTACCCGTGAACTTGCACAACAGATTGACCAAGCCATGCAAGGATTCTCTTACTATTTGCCAGATGTAAGTAGTGTTGCAGTATATGGAGGAAACGATGGCATACGTTACGAACAGGAAAAACGAAGCATGCAGAATGGTGCGGATGTTATTATTGCAACCCCTGGGCGACTGATAAGCCACATAAGCCTAGGCAACGTGGACCTAAGTCGCGTTTCCTTTTTTATTCTTGACGAGGCTGACAGAATGCTTGACATGGGATTCTGCGAAGACATTCTGCAGATAGCCAAACTGCTACCTGATACCAGACAGACTATCATGTTCAGTGCTACGATGCCAGACAAGATACAACAGTTGGCAAAAACCATTATGCACAGCCCTGTAGAAGTAAAATTAGCAGTAAGCAAACCTGCAGAGAATATAAAGCAAAGTGCATATATTTGCTACGAGGCACAGAAGATGGGCATAGTAAAGAGTCTTTTCGAACAGGAAAAACCTCAAAGAGTAATCATCTTTACTGGCTCTAAAATAAAAACGAAAGACTTGTCCATCAGTCTGATTCGTGCAGGATACAACGCACGAGCCATGCACAGCGACCTAACCCAAAACGAAAGAGACGAGGTTATGTATTTGTTCCGAAGTTCACAAATCGACATTCTTGTGGCTACGGACATTGTGGCAAGAGGCATTGATATTGATGATATTCAATTGGTCATCAACTATGATGTTCCTCATGATGAGGAAGACTACGTACACCGCATTGGACGAACAGCTCGTGCTGGCAGAAACGGACGCGCGATTACTTTGGTGAGCGAAAAGGAGCAAGCCGAATTCAAGCAAATAGAGCACTTTCTGGAAAGGACTATTGACAAGAACGAAATACCGAACCAATTGGGAAAAGGTCCAGAATACACAGGACATTCGGAAGGTAAGCCAAGAGGAAAACAAGAGCGCCGTAAGGCAAATGGCCAGAAGGGAAAACCCAAGCAGAGAAATACGAGTTCAAAGAATGAGGTCCAACCCCAAACTACAAAAAGAAACTCAAAGAAAGCTGTGACACAAGAGAGAGAGGAAAATCTTGAAAAGAAAGAAAAATCAACTGTGACAACAGCAGAAAAGAAGCAAAAGAAGCATTCGTCACAAAAGAAAGTATCTGAAGACAGCACGCAGCAAAAAAATGCAGAAAATCAAAAAAACAGTAAAAAGAAGCATTATAGGCGGAAAGTAAAAAAAGAAAACACTACGGATGAATCATCACTTTAAAATAACGAGATAAGCGGTGGGTGAAATTTATATTTCCGTATAAACAGCTTTTTATACCTACGACAATAGAAGAAGATGAAATATAAGGTACTTGCACTGGATTTGGATGGAACACTAACCAATAGTGAGAAAAAAATAACATCACGTACACGGGAGACACTAATAAAAGCGCAGCAAAGAGGACTGAAAATTATCTTGGCGAGCGGTAGACCTCCTTTCGGCATTAAGCCTATTGCTGAACAACTGGAGCTAAAGAAGTACGGTGGCTATATACTTGCGTTCAACGGAGGAGCTGTAATTGATTGCAGCACAGGAGAAACCGTTATGCAACGCACATTGGACATGAGCCTTTACCCCTATCTATACTCAAAAGGAAACACGGAGGATTTTAACATCTTAAGCTATTTGGGCGACGATATTGCATGCGAAGATATTGATGATGAGTATGTACGTTATGAAGCTCACCTCAATGGGATGGGCTTGCATAAGGTGAGCAACTTCCTGGAAGAAATAAACTTCCCTGAACCTAAATTCTTGATTGTCGGCAATCCAGAGAAACTGGCTGTGTTAGAGAAGGAAATAGCTGCGCATATGAATGGAGTAATGAGTGTTTACCGTAGCGAACCTTTCTTTTTGGAACTTCTTCCTTTGGGAATCGATAAGGCCGACTGTCTGGACGCTTTCCTAAAGAAGATAGGCTACTCTAGCGAGGACCTAATGGCTTGTGGAGATGGATACAACGACCTGAGCATGATACGTTATGCAGGAATGGGAGTTGCTATGGCTAATGCACAGAAAGAGGTCTTAGAGGTAGCTAACCACATAACACTTAGTAATGACGAGGATGGTGTGGCTGTTGCCGTAGAAAACATTCTGTTACAGAATAGTTAGCAAACGCTCATTTAAACAATTCCTAATAGTTTTCGCAAAGATGCGCATTATTCACAAAGAAAAGAAAAAGGTGGCACTCGTACTATCAAGTGGGGGAGCCAGAGGATATGCGCACATAGGAGCTATTGAGGAAATAGAAAGTCAAGGCTTTAAAATATCCTCTGTGGCAGGAACGTCTATGGGGGCTTTGGTGGGCGGAATGTATGCTGCAGGACACCTGCATGAGGTGAGTTCATGGTTAAAATCTCTTACAAAATGGCAAGTTTTCTCATTGGCAGATTTCTCATTAAGCCGTACACACTTGGCTAACGTGGATAGGGTCTTAGATGCCATGAGACAAATAGTGCCTGACGTACGTATTGAGCATCTGCCTATCCCCTACTGCGCAATATCCGCCGACATTAAAAACCAACAAGAGATAGTTTTTGATCATGGTAGTTTGTATGATGCAATACGAGCTTCCATATCCCTTCCGTCTTTCTTCAAACCTGTTATGAATAATGATCGAATTCTAATGGACGGAGGACTGGTGAACCCACTGCCACTAAATCGAGTAAAAAGATGTGATAATGATTTATTAGTGGCAGTGAATGTGAATGCCCCTGTCTCTCAGCACGTAGAGGTAATGAAACAGAGAGCAGAAAGAATTCTTAGCGTGGGACGGGAAAAGGGTTTGCAAAAATACCTACCGAATGTACAGGGCCTAGAAAATAATCACATAAGCCTCATTGCTGACGCCTTCTCAATGTCAATAGTCCAACTGAGTCAGCTTGCGCTGGAAAGGCAGAGACCTGAAATATTGGTTGAAATTCCTGTTAATAGGTTTGATGCTGACTACGATCAAGCAGAGCGGATTATACGATTCGGACAAAGAATGACACGTGAAGCAATCTGTAGCTACAGACTACTATCGCATGAGATGAACTACCAAGGAGGATGAGCCATCTATAAATTCATATCTCGGCAATGTCTGTTCCATATCAAATGTGTGAACACAGCCATAATAATAACCACAAAACTACATAACATCATGATGAACGAGAAAGATACAATATGTGCACTATCTACAGCACCAGGTGGAGCCATTGCAGTTATACGGGTCAGCGGAAACAATGCTATTGCCATAACGGAATCAATCTTTAGCCAGAAACTGAAAGGAAAACCATCTCATACCTTACATTATGGCAAGATAATTGATAATGTAGACGATGTTCTGGTATCAGTATTTCTTTCTCCTCATAGTTATACAGGTGAAGACAGTACAGAAATCAGTTGTCACGGCAGTAGCTACATCATCCAGCGTATCTTGGAACTTCTGATTGAAAAGGGTGCCAGACAAGCCATGCCTGGAGAATTTACACAACGAGCTTTTCTCAATGGAAAAATGGACCTTTCACAGGCAGAAGCCGTTGCAGACCTAATAGCATCCACAAACAAAGCCACACATCAAATGGCCATGAGCCAAATGCGTGGCAGATTCAGTGGAGAACTAAATCAACTGAATAGCAAACTTTTACACTTGGCTTCGTTATTAGAACTCGAATTAGATTTTTCTGATCAAGAAGTTGAGTTTGCCAATAGAGATGAACTGATGTCTGTAACTCGTGAGGTAGAAGCGAAAATCGGCAAGCTTGCAGACTCGTTCCAGGTTGGAAATGCGCTCAAGAAAGGCATACCTGTAGCAATTATAGGTGCACCCAACGTGGGCAAGAGTACTCTGCTCAATTATCTTCTTGATGATGACAAAGCTATTGTCTCCAACATACAAGGAACAACACGTGACTTGATAGAAGATGTGGTGCAGATACAGGGAGTGACCTTTCGAATCATTGATACTGCTGGTATACGCAAGACACGTGATCAGATTGAAAAACTTGGTATAGAACGAACATTAAAGGCTGCAGAACGTGCCCACATCATCATACTGCTGACAGAGGACGGAGTACCGTTCCCCAACGTACGTTTTCGCGATGATCAGAAAGTATTGAAAGTCATCAATAAATGCGATGTTTCCTTACCAAGTTCCTCCTTTCTCTACCATAAACGAACAACTGGCACATTATTCCATGTGTCTGCCATTACAGGAGACGGTATTCCCTTACTCAAAGAAGCTTTAATTCGAGAGGTTGCAATTCCAGAAACACAAGAGTCGGATACAATAGTATCAAACATAAGACACTACCAAGCTCTTACTCAGGCACATGCATCTATCACTCGTGTCATAGAGGGATTATCAAGTTCCATTCCATCAGACCTGATAGCTCAAGATCTACGTGAATGCATTCATCACCTTGCAGAAATTACAGGAACAGCTATCACCTCAGAAACTGTTCTTAAATCAATATTCAGTAAGTTTTGCATCGGCAAGTGATTGCCGATTACAAACCATCAACAAATCTCACATTCTATAGTTAAAGCGCTCACTCCGAGCGCTTTTCTTGTTTGCGGTCACTCTCGATACGAATCGATTGTGACCGTTTTTGCGTCTATTTTCGTACCGCTCTCGTACCGCGAGGGAAAAGCGAAGCTCTGAGCGTTGGCAAGGTGATGGAGGAATTTCACAATGGTGCGCTATCATTCACGATAGTTCCCTTATCAAAATGCCTGACATGGAGGAGTAACAACAGGTTTAACCAAACAAATTGAGAAAATGACCGCAAGTAAAATCGAAATTCACAAAGTATGTGAGTATTGTGGGAAGACGTTTGTCGCATGGAAATCTACGACACGCTTTTGTAGCAAGACGTGCAATTCAAGAGCCTACAAGCAATTGAGGCGAGAGCAACGAGTTGCCGCCATAGAAAAGGGAACAAACATCCGACCTATTCAGAAAATCAAAGACAAAACAATTTTGTCGCCCAAGGAAGCGGCAGTCCTATTGGGATTGTCTACTCGTAATGTCTATTACCTTATTGATAAAGGTTTGCTAAAAGCCTCTCACCTTAGCACTCGCATCACTCTCATCAAAAGAAATGATATTGAAGTGATGCTTGATGCCAACCTCGAAAAACGGAAAAGACAATCTATCCATCCAATCACCGAGTTCTACACGACCGCTGAAATCCTTGATAAGTATGGCATCAGCGAGTCAGGCTTGTATAAGATAGCCAAGAACGAGAACTTTCCGAAAGTGTTTCAGCGTGGAAAGTCTTATTGGAGTAAGAAGCATGTAGATGCTTACTTTGCCAAGAAAGCCGTGGACGCAAGCATCACGGAGTGGTATTCTGTGGCAGACATGAAAGATAAGTTCCACATGACCACCACTGCTGTCTATACTTTTGTTTCCAACTTCAAGATACCCAAGAAGCGAATAAAGAAAGAAGTGCTCTATTCCGAGTGCCATGTGGATATAGCCAAAGGCATTGCCGAACCTGACGCGCCACAATATTACACCATAAAGGAAGCGATGGCAAAGTTTCATGTCACCCGTGACCAACTTTATCATTATGCCAAGACCTACAACATTCCCAAGGTACAAGAAGATAAGTATGTGAAATTGTTCAAGAAAGAGTTGGACGAATTGTTCACACCTCCTGTTATCGAGCGGTAAGGTTATGGTTATATCTTACTTGTCTGCGGTTATCTCACGAATAACCCGACACTGCAAGAATAACCACCTTACTTTGCACGCACATTCAATCACAAAACATCAAAACATAAATATTATTATGCCACACTATCACACATGCACCACGGTGTCTCTACTCCGACGCCCCATCACCAACGGACGCTTGTCCTTGTACCTTGACTTCTATCCTGCCATCCGCAATCCCGAAACAATGAAGATGACACGCAGGGAGTATTTGGGTATATACATCTTTGCCAAACCAAAGAATGATGCCGAACGGGAGTTCAACCGTTCAATGATTGAGCGAGCCGAGGCCATACGCTGTATGAGAGTCACCTCGCTCATCAACGAGAAGTTTGACTTTCTTGACCATGAGAAGATGAAGAGCGACTTCCTTGCCTACTATAAGAAGAAATGTAAAGGACAGGACCAGAAATGGGATATCGTGTACAAGCATTTCTGCAACTTCGTGCAAGGCCATTGCACTTGTGGAGAGGTAACGGTAGACCTCTGCAAGAAATTCCGTGAATACTTGCTCGCTGCAAACCAACTCCGACTCACACATCTGAAAATCAGCAAGAATTCGGCAGCTGGCTATTATTCCACATTCCGTGGTTTCCTCAACATTGCCTATCGTGAGAAGATGATCAAGGAGAATGTGAACGATTTCTTGGAGAAGATTGAAACGGACGATGTGCGCAAGGAGTTTCTAACTTCAGAAGAACTAAAGAAGTTAGCTGCCACTCCATGCGACATTCCGGTATTGAAACAAGCCTCGCTGTTCTCCTGCCTTACAGGACTACGAATCAGCGACATCCTCAATCTTGCATGGGATGACATTCAGTTGGCTCCCGACCTGGGCTACTGTGTCCGCATCCGAATACAAAAAACGGATACGGAAACAATGCTCCCCATCAGCGATGAAGCCTTACAACTCTGTGGAGAGCATACAGATGGCAAAGTGTTTCGTGGACTCACCCGAAGCATGGTGAATTATCCACTTCGCAAATGGATAGCTGCAGCTGGTATCAAGAAGCATATCTCATTCCACTGCTTCAGGCATACTTACGCCACGTTGCAGATTGCCTCAGGCACAGACATTTATACTGTCAACAAGATGCTCGTTCACAAGAATGTAACCACCACACAAATCTATGCTGACCTTGTGAATGACAAGAAGCGTGAGACGGTCGGCAGGATTACATTGAAGTAAGAAGTTCTGAATATTTTGGAAGTCCAAGTTTTATCGTTGATGACGCAAAGGCTTGGACTTTATTTATTGGTTCTATTCACCCTTCTGGATAGAACCAATTTTGCTTTTTGCCCTTCAAGAAGGTACTTATCCGATAGTTCTTTCTATTCTTTCTTTGCCTGCAAGATAACTTTGTATCAACAAAAAGGCTATTGTTTATCTTGAATCCTATTGAGCGTAGATAGAGGATCGTGAATACTGCCATTGTGCAAGTATTGCCTTCGCAAAAAGCGTGAATCTGCCACAGACCGGAAACAAATCGCGTGATGTGCTCCACCGTGGCGTCTGTTGATAACCCCTTATAGCTAAACTCTTTCTCTTGACTGATATCATAGTCAATGACTATTCTCAAATCCTCCCAGTTTAGATAGTTTACGGTATCACCGTCAAGCACCCATTCACGATTCGTAATATCATAGTCACGCAACTTGCCAGCATGCTTAAACACACCATCAAAAACTCTACGATGTACAGAGATGTAGCCACCCGTGCTGAAATCCAATGTCTGAGACGAAAGTATCTTGGTAATGTTGACCGAGACTTTATCCGCCTCTTGCTTTTCATCATCATCTGGCTCACGCTGAGTCTTCGACTGATAATAGCTTCTTATCAGTTCGCGAGCTTAATCAATATCAATCTCGCCCTCAATATGCTTACAAGCCGTAGCCTTTAGGTAATCGGAAGTCTGCAAACCATCCACGGCCTGCAGTCCGATTGCTGTCTGCCAAATGGACGCCTTCTCCTTTTGGCTAGGCTCACCTTGACGGATGTATTCGTCGAAGTCGGTATAATGTTGTTTGATATCACTCATACCGGATGTCGTTTTATGTGAATTTCATATTGAAGTCTCAACTCTCAACATTGGCATAACTAAACACTTGGAAATTTGAACATTTCCATTAGCTGTTGTATCAGAGTTTCTGATCTACGCTTAATATCATCAATAGTCCACGCATCCATTTGTGCTATATCATTGTTAATTTCAAGACCATTCTTGTAACCAATAAACCGCTTACCATCTTTGCTTTGACGATCACGCTTCTCTAAGAATGACTTGTTACCCAAAGTACTATTATAGCCAGTGATTGTCAAGTTGCCTATTTTATGTGTGTATTCGTTGAGATATTTTTGTGCAAGTTCAATGTCGCCACCAGCAATCATATCAACCCAGCTTTGTGGAATATTCTCTCCTTCCGGGAAGATATGCTCAATAGTCCATACATACACATTCTTCGGAGTACGGGCCCAAAGGTCTGTCCATGTTTCTTGTGTCATGGCAGACTCTGCAAGTTTGCAAAGCATGTATCTGGCTGCACCCACATTCTCCTTATAAACGTCACCTTGCAGACTTTTCTTGAACATTTCGTCTGTAGCACTGTTATTGGCTGTACCTAACATTTGCACTATAACCGTGATTACCGCTTTTCCTTTGGGCTTCTCATCCTCTATATGGGCAATAATGTCCATGAAAATGCGTGTAAGGTCACGAGTACTTGGATAGTCCGTAACATTACGTCTTACAAAATACTTGTTTAACAACTCTATCAACGTGTTGATGTCTGCATCAGTCAATTCAAGTGTTGATTTATACTTCAATATATACATCAGAAGAAGATATGAAGGTGCACCTTGTATGTGTTCAAGGTCTTCAAGGTTCTTCTTGTATGGATTTTCATTTAGTTCTTGCAGTATCAACCAAGAATAATAATGTCCGCATTCAAGAATGTCTAAAAGAAACGAGTTAAGGTCTTTGTTTATCAGCTTCTCAAAGATATTGAGCAAATTCGATTTTGTTGCGACTACTCCAAGAGGGTCTTTCTTCCTGTCGCTATCACTACGAAACGGATCGTTCAAAGTACGTTTGAACGCATTGTAATACTGACGGAAGAAACGTTCTTGGGTTCCATAATCATCAGAAAGATATGCCAAAAGGTGTTGCCAACGATTGAAGCAATCATCCGTTGTGAGATGATTGTATTCAGCCCTCGCCATAATAAGATTCTTCATCAAGTCAATGGCTGTAAGTGGGGTTCCTCGATTATTAAGCGACTCAAACAAAACATAAGCATCCGAATGAGTGGACACCTCCATCTTTACAAGCATAGCTTGCTTCAACTTATCATATTTGCCCAAGAGGAATGCGACCTTATTCTCTGGTGTCATACTCTCCATCTCCTTGTCCACTAGCCAAAGAAAATGTTGATAGCAACGTGATATCTTGCGAATGCCAAAGTATGGTTGCTTCGTTGATACCGATTTCTTCAAGCCAAGTTCATACATAATGAAATTGTAATCTTCCAAATTATTGTTCTGAACCTGAAGAACCAATTTCATTTCATTTGGTGACAAACCGCTTTTCAATGACTTTCGTAATGCCGGAAGAATATCCTCATCATCCTCATCCATAAAGTCTTTATGTCCTTTCAGACGTGTATAAATGGCAGCCAAGAAAAGGCTGACAGTAGTCAGTCTTTGTTGTCCGTCAATTACTTCCATATAGGAGTTAATCGAATCACCCAATGGAATACATATAATGGAGCCTATAAAGTATTCAGGATTATTCTCGCTGATATCATCATAGAGAGCATCCCATTCTCTGTAGCTCCATGTGTATTCACGCTGATACTTCGGAATGGAATAATAGAACTTTCCATCCGAAGCGAATATCTCATAGATATGGTATTTGTTTACGCTTTGTATCATAGTTTACTTATTTGTATATGAAGTCGTCTAAACTCTTCTGACGAAGATTTGATTTTAAGTTTTATATCTTCTAAATTCAATCTTCACCTTTATTTTGAAAACCTACTTACCTACTTGTACTTGAATGAAGTTATCGTAGAAAGCAAACGCTATCTGAGGATCGCTCTTGTCTGGTCTTTGCTCATGCACACCTCCACCAACAATCCGCTTACCGGATAGTATATGTAACGCTTTACGACCTTCTCCCCAGCAGCCTCAAGAGCATCTTGGTAGGCATCAAGTTGACCAGCATACCATCCAGCATAATGTTCAGACTCGGGATCAAGTATTGCCTTTTCACCCATAGGGCAAGTCTTGAAATCTATTAGGACGTCACCCTCTACTGTTTGCCAAACGAGGTCGATACTGCCCACAAT
>CAKRRN010000018.1 GCA_934394435.1 uncultured Bacteroidaceae bacterium | reverse complement strand
GTATAAGAGATGAAAAATTCTTCCTTTTTAGGCTTGCTACAATCTACGGATATCCCCATGAATAATCCGTTGAGCCCAGGTTGAGCCATCCGTCTGCCGAATAGGTGTGTTACTTTGGTCAAATGAGTAATTTGTGCTTTACAGGCAAAAGAGTTAGGATACTCGTTTGTTTCCAACTTTGAAATATATATACCGTGTCGTGAAATATGTATTTCCAACTTTGGTATATATATTTCGCGACGTGAAACATATGGGTTACGCCTAATCAACATACAAGTAAGCTGACTTATAAGCGCAGGTTGTGTCTATGCCTTGCATCTGAAGTTTCGGCCTTTTTTTGTATGCTTGTGTTTTGCAAATAAAAACGCATTGCCGCGAAGCGACTTGCGTCTCTGCGGATGAAAACGTAAGTTTCACGAGCCTTTTTTCTCGTATGTACGTTCTGGGGATGAGTTCGTTGAAATATGAGCGAGGTCCTGGTCAATGACCAGAGCCTCGCTTGACATGCAATTGCTATCAGCCGATGCCCAGTGCCTCGATGGCTTTCTCGGCTTCCTTGTCGGTGTAAAGATACACGCCATCGGAGAATGGAAGCCACATGAGGTTCTCAAACTTGCGGGCGTGGAGGACGAGTACCTGATGGTTGGTTGACAGTAGGTAGTTCACCTGTATGCCTCCGTTGGGATTGGCACTCAGTGTGGGCAAGTCCTCCGCGTCGGGCTCATCGTTCATAAGTCTGCGCAGGATGGGGGCGCAGGCCAGGTCGTAGGAGGCACTTCCATGGAAGAGTGCGTCAGCCGTGGGGGCATAGGCCAACTGGTGGCAACCCTTGACGTAGCACACAAGGGCACCCGCGAAGAGAATCAGCCCCAGACTGAGTAGTAGTATAGCCAGGAAGTCGTTGCTCCTGTGCAGCTGTGTAGTGGCTATCATTAGGATGATGCCGATGCCCATGAATAGGGCAGAGCGAAGCTGACGCTTGCGGCAGTGAGTTTGCTTGATGTAGGATGCGTGGGTGATGAGTCGCTCCAGGTCGGTATATTGAGTTCTCTCTTTCATAATTGTCTTATGTTTGTGGTGGGTAGATTACTTGAGAGAATCACCCACCCTGTATTGTTTTGAATATTTTGTTTGAATAGTTGTCTTGCGTTGGAAAAGCCGTGTTCAGAATGCCAGGTTCTGTTGCAGCCAGTAGATGACCATGCCGCAGAGGTAGCCCACCAGTGCCAGCCAGGTGAAGTGCTTGAGATACCATACGAAACTGATGCGTTCGATACCCATCACCACCACGCCAGCTGCTGAGCCGATGATCAGTAGGCTTCCACCTGTGCCAGCGCAGTAGGCCAGCAACTCCCAGAATGTCCCGTCCTGGCAGTAGGCACTAAGGCAGTTGGTCGTGTCGATGCTATACATCGACATGGCGCTTGCCACCAGCGGAACGTTGTCAATCACTGAGGAGATGGCACCGATGATGCCATTTACGGCATACACGTTGCCCACCCACGTGTCAAGCCTGTTGCCTACCTGTTCCAGTATTCCTGTCTCCTTGAGCGCACCCACGGTTAGCAAGATGCCCAGGAAGAAAAGGATGGTGGGCAGATCTATTCGGCGGCATAGTATTCCCACGTCAATGGGCTTGACCTGACGTCTGCGCGCACTGTAGGCAAATATCTCAATGGCTACCCACAGTACAGCCATTACAGCCATCACACCCACAAAGGGAGGTAGTCCTGTGAGGCTATGGAAGAGAGGGGTGAGAGTCAGCCCACCCACACCGATAGCCAAGGCTATCTTGCGTTGCCAGTTAGTCAGTGGCGAATCCTCATCCAGTCCCGTTTCCACAGGCTCCGATACCTTGCCGTGAGTTTTGAACGATACGATCAGAGTGGGTGCCAACACGCATGCGACGGATGGTAGCAGCAGTCCCTGGATAACTCCCAGTCCGCTGATGTGTCCGCCTATCCACAGCATGATGGTGGTCACATCACCAATGGGCGAGAATGCGCCGCCTGCATTGGCAGCCAGCACCACGATGCAGGCCAGTCGGATACGCTCTTTGTGGTCGCTCACCAAATTGCGCAGGATGGTGACCATGAGGATGCTCGTGGTCATATTGTCGAGCACGGCTGACAGACAGAAGGTGAGTGCGGCCGTCTTCCAAAGTAGCATTCTGGCACTATGGGTGCGCATACGCCATGCCACAAAGCGAAAGCTTCCGCATGAGTCGAGTAGTTCCACCACAATCATAGCAGCCATGAGAAATAGAATGGTCTGGCTGCATTCAGCCAGGTGGGCTGTGAAGGATGATGCCAGTGCCTGGTGACTCATGGTCATCCCCAACAGTATCCAGCATATGGTACAGGTGATGAGGGCAATGCCACCCTTATCAACCTTGGTCGCGCTTTCGAGGGCGATGAATAGGTAGCCCACCAGAAAGCATATAAGAATAAGTGTGTACATCTGATTTTCTATAATATATGTATTGATACAGGCTCCCCCCCCTTGTATGGCAGGAAACGTCATAGGAAGACCCAGATCACGTCTCCTGGCTTTTTCCAAGTAACCATGAACTATATGGGCATGACATACCCTTAGCTATGCGCGGGGAGCGTATGTTTTTATGATAAAAAAAGCGAAAAGTGTGTGCTAAAGGGCTAATCAAGGATGCGTCGCAGGGCAAATACATAATAGTCACATGCCCTGGACGAAATGTATGCCACCCCAGATGAGGCCAGCGCAAAGTGGCAATACAGGTGGCATCTGGAAGCGGAAAGCCGTGTGGCTTGCAGGGCAGAGAATGTAATCTGTCCTCCTTCAGTGCGCTGTTGGGCACGTGTCTGACTGGTGCCTGTGCGCATTTGTCCGCTTTCGCTTGTGAGCGAGAGGTTCTCGGTGATTCGTGCATACAGGTGGTGACGGTCGTTATCAGCGCTCAGGCTTTGAGCATCATCCTGCTCCTGCTGACAAAGGGTTGTTTCAGAGGCAGTGAGTGCATAATGCGTCTGCTTGGCATCTGTGGCTGTACCCGTAAATCCTGTGAGCAACCATATCAGAGCCATGCTGACCAGTAGCTTTAGGCATAATGTCCTCTGTTTTCCCTGTAGCATGATGTGTTCTATGTATTATGATGCGAAGTTACACCACCATCTCCATGTACTCAAGCTTTTCTCGAAAATATTTTCTTCTTGCATTGATGCTTGTTCGTCCGCTCTTGCTTAATCCTCGTATTCTGTCTTTCGTTTGGGATTCATGGGAAACCATCCTTTCTTCACTCGGTTGTGCTGCGAGAAAATCTCGCCTATGCTCCAGAAGGAGGAGAAGGCAATGACTCCCAGGATGATGCTCATCACATCATTATCGCAGATAAGACTTGCTACACAGAACAGAATGCCTGCCAGCATGAACGCCCACCAACACTTGCGTCCGAAGTAATATTCAGCTTTGATGACCAGAGGATGAAAGAGTCCTATGGTAAGAAAGGAGGCAACTCCAATGATTATGCCTGTGAAGTTCATGAGAATCGCAGTTTATGAGTTATGAGTAAAGTCTGTATGATGCCTCGTGTGAATAGATAGCAGAGGAAAGCCATCCATAAAGCATCGTTTCTTAGAATATCTTTAGATAGTAAATATACACCGAAGAACACCAGAGTTCCGCCTGCTGTTGACATCAGCATGCCTCGTGTGTAGGTCATGCCAATGAACACTCCATCCCATACCATGGCTTGCAGTGCTACAATGGGGATTAAGTATACCCAAGGCAAAAACAGTGATGCAAGGTGCAGTACACTGGGTATGTCGGTGAAGAAACATAGAATCCATTCTCCCCCCAGAATATACGCTGTTGTAAATATAGCGGCAATACCACTTCCCCAGATAAAGAGTGCGAAGATGCACTGGCTGAGTCCGTGGCGGTCGCCTGCACCTGTGTATTTGCCACTTAGAGCTTCTCCTGCATTTGCAAGACCGTCTGTGATATAGGAGAACAGAATGAAAAGTTGCATTAGCAATGCGTTGGCTGCCAGAATATCGCTACCTTGCATGCTTCCTGCACGTACGAAGTATACTGTCACACATACCAAACAGAGGGTGCGCAGAAATAAATCTCTGTTTACAGCCAAAAACTCTTGCCAGCGTACGGTTGTGCTCTCACGTCCAGCTGGAATGCTGAGTCTGACATGATGCTTACGCATAAAGAGGATACAGAGCCCTAATCCAGCCCATTGTGCCACCATTGTACCTGTGGCTACACCTTCCATTTTCCATCCGAGTGTATATACCAGGAAAAGACTGAGCAGGATGTTCACCACATTCTGAAAGAGGGCCACAAACATGGGCGGACGCGTATCTTGTGCACCGATAAACCATCCGTTGAGACAATATTGCCCCAATACAGCTGGTGCTCCCCAGATACAGATACTGAAGTAGATGTGCAGTTGGGATAGAGTCTCTGCATCAGGTTGCATGATATGTGTGGCCAATTTTAGCAGTGGCCATTGATGTATCAGTAGCAGAAGGCTTATGACGAATCCTGCAAGAAGGGCTTTGCGAAGCACGGCATTCATGCGTTGGACATCTTCTTGTCCGTGTGCCTGTGCCACCAGTCCTGTAGTCCCCATGCGCAGGAAAGAGAATAACCAATATACCATATTAAATATGGTGGTACCCATGGCAACGGTGCCGATGAAGACCGAGCTGCCCATGTGCCCCACGATGGTACTGTCCACCAGTCCAAGCAGTGGCACACTGATGTTGCTGATGACTGCTGGTAGTGTGAGCCGTAATATTCTCTTATGGATATTCTCTTCTGTCACGTCTTATCGGATGGTGAGTCTTAGAATTTTGCGTTCTGCATTGAGCAATGCTGTTGCGCTATAGTGATGATTAGTGTTCTGTGTGGCATCTTTGCGTGCCATAGTCTCGTCAATGGTGAAATCAACTGCGTAACCTAATGTGCTGTCATCCAATGTCTGGCGACGCACATCCATGTTTGTTCCTGTCAGATAGTGAAGGCCAATCACATCTTGTGCCATTTTCTTTTGCGCATATTCGGCAATCTGTGTGGGAGTAGCATGTTGCATTCCGCAGAATGAATCCATGTTGTTGGCTATACACTGTCTTATCACGGTCGTGTCTTGCTTGCCCATTCCGTTGTTGAGGAAGGTTTCCAGCATTCCGCGTACCAATGATTTGTCCTCAGGTGTTATTTTTGTCATGGCCAGTTCGTTTTTCTTGCTAGCTGCTTCTGTCACGTGCTGTCCCTCTGGATGCAGGCTTAGGTAAGTGTCTATAGCCTCTGGGTTCTCCTGTCTGATAGCGTCTGCCCAATCAATGGAGTCCAGCATGTTCTCACAGATACACCGTCTTACAGACTGCGGATGCTTTTCCATAAATTCTACGACAGAATTTCTCGATAAACTTGAAATCATGGTATTCCAGTCTCCATTCTCCTGTATGAGGCTTTGCATCCTTTCCCGAACATCATCACAGTGAGTGCTTTGAGGGTAATCTATTAAGAATTGCTGGTAGAATTCAGGATTTGTCAGTCCCTCCAGGCGCAGATATGATTCTTCCTCCTGTTGTTTCTGTTTTTGTGTATGGAAATAATAGTAGGAACCACCAGCTGCAGAACAGAAAAGAATAAGCCCGACCAATGCCTTTATGATTGTCAATCCGCTTTTCTTCTTTGTCTCCTTGCCTGCTGTTGTTGGTTCTGCATTCTGCTCACTGTCCGTTTCCTCTACAGGAGGTAGTGTGGCGGAACATTCAGGACACGTTTTTGCAGTTTTCATCACATATGCCTTGCATTGGGGACATTGTCTTACGTTACCGCGTATAGCTACTCCACAATGGGGACATGTACCTGCCAGTGAGGATATTTTTTGTCCGCATTCCGGACATTTAATCATGCTCATAGTCTATAAAAGAATTTCGTTTTTCTTCTAAGTGCAAAGTTATACGTTTTTTTGTTTTCTGGGCTTATGATGTTGTTTGATATTTATCATGGAGTTCATGTTTCAAGGTTCATTTGCTGTCATTCGTTTGTGTTTGCCAATATTATAGAGATGTACGCTTGTCTTATTCTTGCATTGGTTGCACCTTCAGACACAGAATACGTCTTGTCTTTTCTGTTACCCTAAACCGGTTGTCCGATCGCACGCCTATTACCCAGATGATATCTTCTCCGCTTGTGACCACACATTGTCTTTCTTTTTGGAATCGATTAAATTTTTTGTCAGTCATCAGGTCACTGACCAATTTCCATCCCTTCATGCCAAAGGGTACCAGTTTGTCACCTTTCTCCGTTTTGCGTATGGTCAGAGGCATTGCCAGTGTGTCAGCATCGAAATAGGCTGTTTGTGCATCGGATGGTACCATTTTATCCACTATCTGTTCCGAGATAACAGGCATTCTTGTGCGTTCTGATTTGCTTTCTGCTAATAGAGCGGTACGATCCAGGAGCACGCGGTGTGTCTCGCTTTCCCATATGCGTCCGCTTGTGCTGTTGCCAGAGTTTCGCATCTCGGCTTGCTGTGTTGCGTTGAAATGCATAGGGCGCAACCATTCATAGAGCAGGATATCATCTTCTCCTGTGCCCGTGAGCCATTGTCTGCCAAAGTGTTGTGAAGTGATTCCACGCTTTTCCATCGTCTGTCTGATGCCAGCGTGGTAATAGGGCAAACTGTTTTGCACGATTTCTGAGAGCGAACAGAGCGAAGCCGTAGCCTGTGGATTGATGGCTTCCATCATCGGCAACATATCCAGACGTATGCGGTTGCGTGTAGCTTCACGTTCCAGGTTGGTGCTGTCTGTTACATAACTCTGCTTTATGGAGCAGAGATAGTTTATGATGTCTTGTCGGTTAACACACAAAAGGGGTCGTATAATGTTGTTTCTGCAGTTCTGCATACCTGCAAGCCCTCGTAGTCCTGTGCCTCGAAGAAGATTCAATAGCAGAGTTTCTGCTTGGTCGTCTCTGTGATGTGCCACAGCAATGCCTTGGGCTTCTTGTGCTTTCACTTGTGCTTGAAACCATTCATAGCGTAAGTCTCTGGCAGCCATTTCTATGCTGGAATGATGTTCGCGAGCGTACTCTCTTGTCTGGAAGTGTTTGATGGAGAGTGGTATCTGGCGTTGGTCGCATAAGTCGTGGACGAATTGCTCATCACGGTCTGATTCTTGTCCGCGCAGATGAAAATTGCAGTGTAGTGCATGCAAATTATATCCCAGTTCTTGTAGCACGCATAGCAGAGCCACAGAGTCTGCTCCTCCGCTTAGGGCAACCAGCAGAGTTTGTTGCTTGCATAGCAAGTGGTTTGCTTCGATGTATTGCTTTACCCGTTCTATCATTCTGCTTTATTGAGAATACCTTCAGCCAAACTGTCACCCAGTTCTTTTGCTTTCAGCAGGTGTTTTCGCGCTTCGGTCTTCTGTCCTTTTTCGAGCAGACAAACTCCCAATATACGGTGTGCATCGGCAAAATTGCTGTCCAGTCCAATAGCTTTCTGTGCATAGCTTATTGCCTGATCGTTTTGTGCTACCCGATAGTTGAGTGCAGCAGCTTCTGCATATAGTACAGCTTCGCGTGGAGATAGCTTGATGGCCTTCTCTATATCATTGAGCGCAGGTCCGTACATACGACATTTGATTTCCATCTGTTCTCTCTCGTAATAGAAGTTGGCAGTAAGATTGCTTCCAGATAGGTGCTCAAACTCATTATATCCCACTATCGCATCACGATATTTGCCAATCTCAGAAAGTGCTTTAGCACGCAATAGGATAATATTGGCGGCAGCCACAGGGTAAGGCTTGCTGAAACAGTTGAGTGCACTGTCCATCAAGGCTATGACTTGAGCCGTGTCTGACTGAGCTTTCTGCTTGCACTGCGCTGCGTACATAAAGAGTTGTGGCGTGCGCATATTGGTCTTTGTCAGTTCCAAAAACTTCTCTCCAGCTTCGTTGTAACGCTTCAGTGCATACAGACAATTTGCTTGTTGCATAGTGTAGGTAGGCAATGGATTTATGCTTGTTGCTTGGTCAGCCTCCTTAAGCGAACGTTCGATATTCCAGTCCTCATATTGTTTATAGTCTGTGCGCATATTCAGATCGTAGATGGCTTTCGACAGTGAGTAGTGTAACTCATCGGCTTTCGTGCCCTCTTGCTTCAGCGCTTCGTTGTATGTGGTGGCTGCTTCCGGGTAGAGTCCGAGTTGTACCTGCTGTTCAGCCTTCATTGTATAGCCAGTGGTGTTGGTAGGGTGCTGAGCTATAAACTGATTGAGGTACGCCATGTACAGGGCGGTGTCTCTTTTCCCAGAAAGGAATATGAAACTGATGGCATCCTCTTCTTTCTCTGGAAGTCCTTTGCGGATGCGTATACTGTTCAGATCAGAGTTGCCCGCATCCATGGCTCTTATCTTCATAGAGTCAGCGTAGTTGGCATCAATCACATAAGAGGGTTGTCCCTCTTTGTTCGCCAGTTGTATGAAGCCTATCAGCTGTCCCTCTTTGTTCAAGACAGGACTGTTGGCTTGCCTTTTTCCTGCTTCATGTTTCAGAGTCAGGTATTTGAATCCTCCTTCAAATTCGTTTATCTGGCTTACCGTATCTATGGTGCAGGGCACTTTCTTATCTGCCTTTTCACTGGGCATGATATAAACCTCAGTTCCTTCTGCAGGTTGTTGCGTGGTGGGCCTTAGGAATGAGCATTTCTTTTTGCCTGTCTCCATGCGCATCTTCACCATATTGTAGGCACTGTTTGCTCCCAGAATTTCCGTGATAGGATGTTCTTCTCCAGAGGCATCCACTACAGTAGCTCTTGTAGCATTCTTCATGATGTCATATTGCACCACCAATGTGCCGTCTTCAGATATAATGGTTCCTTGTCCTTGTTGCAGTGTGCTGTCTGCCGTGTAAGCCATCACAGCCACCTGTGCGGCACGTAGTTTTTTGAGTCCCTTGGGTTGTTGTGCAATGATTGAATATGGCAATAGCAAGGCTGCAAGAGCCAGTGTGAATCGTGTTTGTCTCAGTTCTTTAGTAATTGTATGGCCTTATCTATAGCTGCTTGTGACAAGTTTGTGCCGCTCAACATATGAGCTAGTTCGGTCACCCTCTCTTCGTCTTTCAGTTGGCGTATGTGGCTGACAGTACTTCCTTGAGCATTCTCTTTGTATACAAAATAATGTGTGTCTCCTTGTGCTGCAATCTGTGGCAGGTGTGTGATGGCTATCACTTGGTGGTCTTCAGCCATGCTCATCTGCTGCATCAGTCGTGCCATGGCGTCTGCCACTCGTCCGCTCACTCCTGTGTCTATCTCGTCAAAGATAATGGTCGGTTGGGCTGACCGTACGCTCATGAGAGCCTTTAGGGCCAACATCACACGAGCAGTCTCACCTCCGCTGGCTGCCTCGGCAATGGGACGTTGAGGCATATTCTTGTTGGCAGAGAAGAGAAACACCACCTTGTCTGCCCCCTTTTCGGTCAAGGTATCTACGGATGTAATCTGAACGTTGAACTGGTTGTCAGGAATCTCCATCATGCTTAGGCTTTTGGCAATATGGCTTTCCACTTGCTTGGCGGCTTTTACCCTTTGCCCGTGGAGTAGGGTGGCAAGTCTACGTGCCTCTGCTTGCTCTTTTTGCAACTGTTGTTCCAGTTTGGCCACAGACTCTTCTCCGTGGCTAATCTCATCAAGTTTCTTCTGCAGGTCGGCACTTATATCCAGCAATTCGTCGCTACTCTTCGCTCCATGTTTCTGTTCCAGAGTGTAAATCGAATCCAGACGCTTTGACACTTCTTCCAAGCGCTCGGGATTGCTTTCGATACGGTCTGCCATGTTGCAGAGGTCTGCTTCAATGTCGCGCAGCTCAATGATTGTACTCTCAACACGTTCTGCATAGGGGGAAGCTTCTGCAAAGATGCGTGTTACAGACAGTAGGCTCTGTTCCACACTCTTTAGCCCATCCAGTACCGATGTATCGTTTTGGTCTCCGTTGAGCGCCTGAGTGACTTGATATAATGATGATTGTATCTCCTCAGCGTGTGTCAAGGTCTGCTGCTCGTTGCGCAGTGTTTCATCTTCCTTTTCCTTTAGATTTAGCTCTGTGATTTGTCCCAGTTGAAACGAGAGATAATCCTCTTCTGCTTTCGCTGCGGCTATTCGAGCTTTTTCTTCAGCAAGCTTGTGCTGTGTGTCTTTGTAGGATTGGTATCGTGCATGGTATTGACTGCGTGTCTCTGCATTCTGAGCCACGGTGTCCAACACTTTGAGTTGGAAATCCTCCTCTCCCAACAGCAGGTTCTGATGCTGTGAATGGATGTCGATGAGCAGGTTTGCCAGAGAGCGTAGTGCAACTAGTGTGACAGGAGTGTCGTTGATGAAACTTCTGCTCTTTCCACTTGTGGTCAATTCTCTTCGTATGATGCATTCTCCGTCTTCGAAATCCAAGTCATTCTGACTGAAGAAAGCCTGTAGTTCTGGACTTTTCTGTTTGAATGTTCCTTCAATGGTGCATTTAGATGCT
Source organism: uncultured Bacteroidaceae bacterium (assembly GCA_934394435.1). Lineage (GTDB taxonomy): Bacteria > Bacteroidota > Bacteroidia > Bacteroidales > Bacteroidaceae > Physcousia. The sequence continues at coordinate 37,920 of CAKRRN010000018.1, read as the reverse complement.
CCTGGCAGTATGCTCTTTGTGTCAGCACGCAAACCCATAAGCAGTCCTATTGCTCCCAATAAGATACTCTTTCCTGCGCCAGTCTCACCTGTAATCACCGAAAAGCCGTTGTGCCAATCAATATCCAGTTCTTTGATGAGTACGTAGTTGCGTATGCAAAGATGCGTAAGCATGTGTGTCTATGTCTTGCTTTACTTTTTCAGTTTCTTCCAAGCCTCATTCTGCGAGGCATCGATGGCGAAGAGAATGTCATAAGCCTTGTCCTTCTCTTCTTGGGTACCTTTCTTCGAGAAGATGTTTATGAGTTCTTCTCTTTTGTATTCTGTAAACAGTTGTGGCACTTGGCTCATGGTTTTCGCCTCATGTGCCTGTTTCAGTAGATCCAGCCCTTCGGCAATGGCTGCTCTTGCGCTGTCTGGCGATTCTGCCATGCGGTCAAGCCCTTTTCTGTGATAGATATACTCAAATTGCCGCATGCTTTCCATGGAGCCGTCTAAGTAGTCGTTGAGCAGTCCGAAACGATTTTTGCTGTCGTCAAAAGCTTTCCATCCTGGGTAGTCCAGAGTCTGTCCTGCTTGCACAATCTGTTCGGCGGCTTGCAGATAGGTTGTGCCTCCCAGAGGTGACATGGTGTCCATGTCCATACCGATAATCATGTAGGCATAATAAGCCAAGAGTGCCACCAGATTGTTGTCAATGTTGTTGGCATTGTATTCCAACTGGTCGTGCTCCTTGAAGGTGAAGGTGAACTGTGGGTCCTTCACCGAATAGGCTGTCGTCACGTATGTGCTTCCGTATACAGGTCGGTTGCTTGTGAGTAGGAGAGTACATACAAACGAGTTGTCTGTGTCGCTGTAGGTGCTGACGGTCAGGTTCAGCGTGCATTGTATCTTCTCGTTCTCCCTGACGTTTAGTTCCGTCCACTTGTGGTTGTTGAGGAAGTCCGTGATGGTTGTCTGCAGGGCATCAAACACCTCTCCCTTGGTGTTCGACACCTGGGAACGGTTGATGCTGACTTTGGCATTCAACTCTTGAGCCTGCAAGGTACATGCTGACGTTGCCATCAGCCATGCTGCCATTGCCAGAGTCCACTTTCTTCTTCTCATATCTTTTTTATAGTGTACAGATGCGGTCAACGATATCCACCGCCACTTCCTTTTTGCTCTTCAGGGGGATGCTCACTTCTGATTCGGCGTCTATTATGGTTACTTTATTTGTATCTACACGAAATCCTGCACCTTTGTCCTGCAGACTGTTCATGACTATGAAGTCCAAGTTCTTGCGCTTGAGCTTGTCCTTAGCATGTGCCTCTTCATCATTGGTCTCCAATGCAAAACCCACCATAATCTGTCCTTGGCGTTTCTGCTTTCCCAGACTTTCGGCTATGTCTTGTGTGGGAGAAAGGCGTAAGACCAGTTCGTCGCCCTCGCGTTTGATCTTCTGGTCTGCCACCTGTTTGGGCGTGAAGTCTGCTACTGCAGCACAGAGAATGGCAATATCCGCCTGTGCAAACTGCTTAGTGGCAGCCTCATACATCTGCTTCGCGCTTTCCACGTCTGTCCTGTGAATGTTAGGATGATGTGTCTCCAGCGATACAGGACCGCTTATGAGGTCCACCTTCGCTCCTCTGCGTGCACATTCTTCAGCCAAGGCAAACCCCATCTTACCACTACTATAGTTGCCGATGAAGCGCACAGGGTCCAGTTTCTCATAGGTGGGTCCAGCGGTGATCATCACGCGCTTTCCCTGCATGGAGCATTCCTGGTTGAAATATTCGTCCAGTGTCTCTATGATTTTTTCTGGCTCTTCCATGCGTCCCTTGCCTTCCAGCTTGCTTGCCAGAAAACCTGTACCCGGCTCTATGATGTGATTTCCCCATGAGCGTAGGGTCTTCAGATTCTCCTGTGTGCTGGGGTGTGCATACATATCCAGGTCCATGGCTGGAGCTATGAATACGGGAGCCTTCATGCTCAGATACGTGGTCACCAACATGTTGTCTGCAATGCCATGAGCCATCTTGCCTATGGTGCTTGCCGTTGCTGGTGCTATCAGCATGGCATCTGCCCACAGTCCCAAGTCTACGTGTGAGTGCCATGTCCCGTCTTGGTGATTAAAGAAGTCACACACGACAGGTTTCTGGGTCAGCGTGCTCAGCGTGACTGGAGTGATAAATTCCCTGCCTGCAGGGGTTATTACCACCTGCACCTCAGCTCCTTGTTTGACCAGACCGCGTATGATGAGGCAAGCCTTATAGGCGGCTATGCTGCCTGTGATACCCAGTACGATGCGCTTACCTTGCAGCATATTTCAGTTTGAGTTTGGTGAGTATCTGCTTGGTGTTCAGAGTGAAATCTCCCTGCATCATCCATCCGTAGTAGCCAGGGTCTTTCTGTAGCACGTCTTTTACGGCCTTCCCCTTGTATTTCCCAAAGTTAACCAGTTCCTTGCCGTTTTCGTCATACACGAAACGTCCAGCAAAGTCTATGTTGTTGCCCATGCGCGAGAACTCTGCCAAGAATGGAATATCATTTTGTAGCTCATCGGAATAGCGGTCTAATTGTGCCTGCAACACCTCGTATGTGGCTTGTGTGTCAGCCAATGCGCTGTGTGCGTTCTCCAGAATTTTTCCGCAGTAGAACTTGTATGCAGCAGACAGGGTTCGTCTCTCCATTTTGTGAAAGATGTTCTGCACGTCCACAGCCAAGACTTGGCTCAAGTCTATGTTTGCTCCCGAACGCATGAACTCCTCTGCCAACAAGGGCAGGTCAAACCGGTTGCTGTTGAAGCCAGCCAAGTCGCATCCATCGAATGCCTCTGCCAGTTTGGGGGCTATCTCTTCAAAGGTGGGGCAGTCCTTCACATCATCGTCCGTGATTCCGTGTATGCTGCTTGACGCTTCGGGGATGTGCATACCTGGATTGATGCGCATACTGCGTGCTTCCTCGTTTCCGTTGGGCTCCACCCTGATGTAGCATAATTCCACGATGCGGTCTTTGGCAATGTCCAGTCCCGTGGTCTCCAGATCAAAGAAAATGATGGGTCTCTTCAGATTCAGTTTCATTGTTTCTTGCTGGTCCTTTCTTCCCTTATATTAAAATAATGAGATATGGCTATGTTTGCTTAGTCGCGCTTCATGGGCATCAGCAACATCAGCACCTGGTCGTTTTCGTCTTCGATAGAGGGGTGGATAAGTCCAGGACGGCTCACGTCTGCAGCCAGTTCAAAGGTGACGGTCTCACATTCCAATATATTAGCAATCTCCAACAGGAAGTGACAACTGAAGTTCACACTGATGGGTTGCATGTTGTATTGGCAGGTGAGGTATTCCTCTGCGCTTGAGCCGTAGTCATCTGTCTTGCCCTGCAACTTCAGAGTATTATTGCCCAACTCCAGCGTAATCATACCTGTGCTTTGGCTACAGAATATACTTGTGCGTTTGAGTGCACTTACCAGCGAAGCCCTGTCCACTTCCACCTTGTATGGATTGTCCTTGGGGATTACAGCGTTATAGTTGGGGTAGCGTGCTTCTATCAGTCTGAAGTGCATCGTAAAGTCGGCTGTGCGTATGACTGCTCTCTGGGTGTCAAACGAGAGCGTGATGTCCTCGTCCTCTTTCGACATTACCGCTTTCAGTATGGCTGCCACCTTCTTGTGTATGATGATACCTGCGGTAATACCACTTTGTACTGTGCGGTTGGTTGTCTTCACCAGTTTGCGGCTGTCTGTGCTTGCAAACACGATGCAGTCTGGCTGGATGTCCATATAGATGCCGTTCATGGCAGGGCGCACTTGGTCATTGGCTGTGGCAAAGAGGCATCTGCCTATGCCGTTGAGCAATACCTGTGTGGGGAGGCTCAGTGTGGTGCTGTCATCTGCCACAGGCATGGGCATGGGGTAGGTGGAGGCATCCATGGCAGAGAGGCTGAATGTGCCACTGCTGTGTTTGCCCACTATAGACATGTTCTCGGGATTGAATCCCAGTGCCAGAGGTTGCTCTGCCAACTCCTTGATAGAGTCCATGATAGTCTTGGCGAGAATGCAGAAACGTACATCGCCGTCATGCTCTATCAGAGGCACTTGTGTGATAAAGTATTTGTCTCCGTCTGATGCGGTCACCGTGATGTTTCCATCCTTGATATCAAACAGGAAACAGTCCAGTACAGGCAACACATTCTTGCTGGCCAATACTTTGCTTGCCACGGTCAGGCGGCTGTAGAGTGCTGAACTCGATACCTTAAAATTCATATAGTCTTCCTTGCTTGGTTACTATGGCAAAAATACTTCTTTTCCTGCAGGTGGCAAAAAAATCGCGCTACAAATCCGCTTCATCCTCGGATTTTTTCAATACCTTTGTGAACATTTAATCAAACATCACACTTAAATCATGGAGATTATAGGAAAAATCATACAGGTGTTGGAGCCTCGTCGCGGAACTTCAAGCCGTACTGGAAGCGAATGGGTTTGTGGACAATACGTACTGGAGACTGAAGACCAGTATCCCAAGAAGGTCTTCTTTGAGGTTTTTGGTGAGGACCGTCTCAAGCAATTCAATATCCAGATGGGTGAGCGTCTGGAGGTGTCTATCGACATTGACGCACGTGAGTATCAGGGTCGCTGGTTCAATTCAGTTCGTGCTTTCCGTGTGAATCGCAATATTCAGTCAGCTGCAGCACCCGCGTATGGCCAGCCAGCCACAGCACCTGCTTTCGGTCAGCAGCCAGCAGCACCAGCCGCAGCGCCTGTTCCTCCCTTCGGTTCATCTCCTGAGGCTACATCTTCAGCTGGAGCAGATGACCTGCCTTTCTGAGCAAAACTCGATTCTTCGGTTAAGAAATAAAACGTAAGAGTCGGAGTCTCCTCGTTTCCTTAGAAACAGAAGGCTCCGACTTTTTTTTTGTATGCTCAGGATGGGTTTGGCCCACCTGATAAAACAGGGGGATTATAGTATTCACCATGTTCAAGTAATATAGTCTTCAATAGCCAATGAAGACGACTTCAATAGCCAATGAAGACGACTTCAATAGCCAATGAAGACGACTTCAATAGCCAACGAAGATGACTTCATTGGCCAATGAAGACGGCTTACTTTTTAGAGTGACTTTTATTGATTTCCGTAGATACGTCTTCTCACTGTATAAACTGTAAAAAGGTAGACACACTATCCATCTTATGAAACGGCAATAGTGGACCATAATAGCTTTTTTCTTTTTTCCTAACTGGGAAAATATTTTTCTCCAACTAAGAAAGTAAACTGAGCCATTTCGTATGAATCTTATTATTATATCCTTTGTACAGACAAGCAAGCTGGCTTATAAGTACAGGTTATGTCTGTGATTTTACTTCCGATGCTCCCCTTGGTTTATCGGGTGAACCTTAACTTTACGGGATCATGAAGTCAAGCCGTTTTAATCAAAAAACCCCTTCTCATGGATGGCTCCATAAGAAGGGGAAGTATGGTTGTTTGGGGGGACGTTGGGTATGTTTTCCCTTAATATCCCAAATCTTTTACAATTTGACTGATGCGTTCCATGGTGTTGAGACGGGTCGGCACCAGAGGAAGGCGCAATACATTTTCTATCATGCCCATTTCGGAGAGCATTGCCTTCACGCCAGCAGGGTTTCCATCCACGAAGAGCAACTTGAAGAGCTCTGTGAACTTGTGGTGAATGGTAAGCGAGGCGCTGTACTCACCTCGTAGAGCTAAGCGTACCATACGGCTTACCTCTGCGGGCAGTGCATTTCCAATCACGCTAATCACACCTACAGCCCCCAGGGTTATCAGAGGGAATGTAATGCCATCGTCACCACTGATGACGTCGAAGTTCGCTGGCTTGTTCTTGATGATGTCGTCCATCTGGGTGATGTTTCCGCTTGCTTCTTTGATGGCTACAATGTTATCGTAGGTACGAGCCAGTTTCAGGGTGGTCTCAGCAGACATGTTTACACCCGTTCTCCCTGGTACATTATATAATACCACATTGACAGGGCTTGCCTCTGCTATTGCAGAGAAATGGCGGAAAAGTCCTTCCTGCGAGGGTTTGTTGTAGAATGGGCAAACACTCAGCACGCCGTCTATGCCGCTCCAGTCGCCTTCGCGCAAGTCCTTTACGACGCTTGCCGTACAGTTGCCACCGCATCCCATCAGCAGAGGCACTCTGCCTGCCACTCTCTCTACCAAGTGGTTTTTCAGCATTCGTTTCTCTTCTGGGGTCAGAGTGGGCGTCTCGGCTGTTGTGCCCATGATGCATAAGTAGTCGGCTCCTCCTTTCAGCTGATATTCCACCAGTCTGTCCAGTGCCTCGATGTCTATTGTTCCGTCTGACTTGAAGGGAGTGATGAGGGCTATGCCCAGTCCTCTGAATTTATTCTGTGCCATATGTTATGGTGTCTGTTAAAAGCTTTTGCAAAAGTACTACAAATCTCGTTGTCGTGCAAAAAAAGGTAAGGCGCAATTCGCTTGTCATCACATTTTATGCCTAATTTTGCGGAATCTTCACCAATGTGTCAGAATTCAGACTGAATGGGTGTGGGTAACATAGTATTGTATTAGAACGACTGCTTTTATGAACGAACAGGAACAGATACTTCGTCTGAGGGACGAACTCCATAGACATAATTATAATTATTATGTGCTGAACGCACCTGTCATCTCTGACCAGGAGTTTGACGAGATGATGCGTCAGTTGCAGGATTTGGAGCAGCGACATCCAGAGATGGCTGACCCTAACAGTCCTACCCAAAGGGTGGGGTCTGATCTCAGTAACGAATTTGAGACGGTAGTTCATAAGCGTCCGATGCTCAGTTTGGCAAACACTTATAACCGTCAGGAGGTGGCGGACTTCTACCGCAGGGTGAGTGAAGGGTTGCACGGTGACTCTTTCGAGATCTGTTGTGAACTGAAGTTCGATGGACTGAGTATCAGCCTTCATTACGAGAATGGTCGCCTTCAGAGGGCTGTGACTCGCGGAGATGGAGTACAGGGAGACGATGTCACACCGAACGTACGCACGATAAATACTATTCCGCTCCAGTTGCCCAAGGGGGCAGACTGGCCCAAGGAGTTTGAAATCAGAGGCGAGGTGCTGATGCCTTGGACCTCGTTCGAAAGGCTCAATGCCGAGCGCGAACGCAATGAGGAACCACTTTTTGCCAATCCTCGCAATGCTGCCAGCGGTACGCTCAAGAGTAAGAATAGCAGTGTGGTGGCTCAGCGCGGACTGGATGCTTATCTGTATTATCTGCTTGGCGATGATATTCCTGGTGACGGACATTATGAGAATCTGCAGGCTGCCAAGCGGTGGGGATTCCAAATTAGTAGCCACATGAAGCTGGCTCATTCCCTTCAGGATATCTATGATTATATAGATTATTGGGACACGGAGCGTAAGTTCTTGCCTGTTGCCACAGACGGAATCGTGCTCAAGGTCAATTCGCTGAGCCAGCAACGCAGTCTGGGCATGACAGCCAAAAGCCCCCGATGGGCTATTGCCTATAAATTCAAGGCTGAGCAGGAGGAGACGGTCCTGCGTCAGGTGGTGTTCCAAGTGGGACGTACGGGAGCGGTGACACCCGTTGCCAATATGGATCCCGTGCAGTTGGCAGGAACACAGGTGCGTAGAGCCACGCTCCACAATGCCGACATCATGGCGCAGTTGCACCTGCATGTTGGTGACCATGTGTTGGTAGAGAAGGGTGGAGAGATTATCCCAAAGATAGTGGACAATGTGACCCCTGACCGTCCAGGAGTCATTCCCTTCATCACGTTCTGCCCTGTATGTGGAACTCGTTTGGTACGCTATGAGGGCGAAGCTGCTTGGTATTGTCCCAACGATAGCGGATGTCCACCTCTCTTATTGGGGCGCATCGAGCATTTCATAAGCAGAAAGGCTATGAACATCAACTCGCTGGGTCCAGAGACCGTGGATGCCTTCTTCCAGCAGGGACTCATCCATGATGCCGCTGACCTCTATCAGCTGACCGAGGAGCAACTGGCTTCTCCTGAAGGGGGAGGGCATGAGATGGCACGACGTATCCTGCAGAGCCTGGACGAGAGCCGTAAGGTTCCCTTCGAGCGTGTGCTTTATGCCGTGGGCATCAGGTTTGTCGGAGAGATTGTGGCTAAGACGTTGGCACGTAACTATGGCAGTATGGAGGCAGTCCGTAATGCCTCTCTTGACAGCCTTCTTGCCATCAACGGCATCGGTGAGGTAATCGCTCAGAGTGTGTTGCAGTTTTTTCATGATAGTCGAAATCTGGACTTCGTAGAACGCCTTAGGCAGGCGGGTCTGCAGATGGAGTTGTCTGAGGAGGAATTGAGTGGGCATAGTGACATCTTGGCAGGACAAAGCGTTGTCATTAGCGGAGTCTTTTCTCATCACAGCCGCGACGAATATAAAGCCTTGATTGAAAAACATGGGGGGCGCAATGTGGGCAGCATCAGTGCCAAGACATCTTTCGTCTTAGCTGGCGAGAATATGGGGCCTGCCAAGTTGGAGAAAGCCACCAAGCTGGGGGTCAGCATTCTCTCCGAGGAGGAGTTTCTCAAGCGGATAGGCGAGCTGTAATCTTGTCTGTAAAAGTACAAAACGGTATAAATTCACGAAGAAATCGGGGGTTTTACGCTAATATTTTGGTAAAAACGATGTTCGTACCGAATAGTTGGCTTCCATAATGTTTAAAAATCGTAATTTTGGCACGTAAAATAAAAAGTCTGCCGACTAAGGTTGTCAGCAGAAATAGTAAAGAACGGAAAAAGAACATTTGATTAGGTAATTTGTAGTTTTAATGATACACATATCATCGGTAAAAATATTTCAGAGATTATATACCGCAGGTTTGTCTTGTCTGACCGCTTTGATGCCTTTGCTTGTCTTCTCTTCTTGTAGCGAGGACAAACTGGAGCAGCTTACTCAGGGAACACTTCGCATCCATCTGGAAGGTGTGGTGGCAACGGTGGTCACACGAGCCACTCCATCGGAGATAGGCAAACCCGAAGCCAATACTTTCCGCATTACAGTCACCGATACCGAGGGTAAGCAGGTGTACAACCAGCCTTATTCTGACGAAGGTATTCTTTTGGCTCCTGCCGACTACACGGTGGAAGCAACCTTTGGGGACAATCCTGTTGTGGGTATAGACGCTCCTTATTATGAAGGAAGCACACCTGTAACGGTGGAGGCGCACAAGCAAGTGCAGGCAGACATCACGTGTAAGGTGGCAAACGCGCTTGTCTCCGTCCGTTTTGGTAAGGATGAGGCTGAGAAGGCACGTTTCGATAAATATTATGAGACATACTCGTTGCAGGTACGCGTGGGCGATGAGTCTGTAGAGATACCCAACGATGAATCATCCAAGAGTGCGTATCTCAGGACAGGGAGCAGTGCTACGCTGGTCTTCACAGGCAAGCTGAGGGTGGATGGTCACGAGGTAAGTGTTCCGCTCGACGTCAGCAAGAGCACCTTCCCTTCTGTATTCAAGGCTGCCCAACATGCTATTGTCACCCTCACGATGCCAGATCCTCAGAGTGCTACGGTGGTGGATATCAGCAAGGTAGAACTGGAGGAAGCCACTATGGAGGAGACCATACCTATCTCATGGCTACCTATTCCGCAGGTAAACCCCACGCACAACTATGATGCAGACGGAAACTTGCAGGGTACAGATATCACTTTCACCAACAGTTATCCTGGTATGACATGGAAGGTGGATGTAACCGATGTAGACGGACAGGTTACGTATCGCTCCGTAGAGGGTAGTGGTGAGTTGCACTCCGTCTGTCAAGACAATACAGACGGATGGGCTTACATGCCAACCGGACAATATAAAGCCACCTTCTATCTCCTGCAAGGCGAAAAGGTGCTGAAGACTGGTTCACGCACATTCTCTGTCAGCAGTCCCAACCTCAAAGCCAGCGTGTCTGCTTATACATCGTATGACCGTTATCAGGAAGGGGATGTCGATGCTGCCAATGCTTGTGATGCCTACACGGTGTACAGTCCTGTGGTAAGTGTGAATATCGCTTCTTCGCTGTGGAACAATGCCAAGTACAACAAGGAAGTGCGCACTACGCTCAATAGCGAATCCTTGTCTGACGCAACCGTCTCTGGAGGCAAGGAGGGCACCATCTTTACATTCAAAGACCAGGGAAGCAAGTCACCGAGCTTTGATGCATACGTTCTGACGGGCACGCTCACCTTCGACAAGACCTCGGTTACAAACAAACGCGAAGTGTACATCACAGGTCTTCCCGTAACCTTTGCTCCTCCCACCAAAGATATGTGGTCAGAGTCTGGTAAAGTTACTTGGGATCATACCGATAATAATAAGTCTTGTGTGCGTCTGGGATGGTACTACGTATCAATCTGGGATGATGGCAAGCAACATTATGTCACTTGTAGTCGGTTTGCTGTTCCCACGGGGGTGAAGATAGAGGCTTCGTACGATTTGTCGGTTCAATCAGACTATGTCGCTCATTATAATAAAATCACTCTTTCTTTTGGCGGATACGAATACTTCGTTAGGCAGATGGAAAGTTTGACTAAGGAATATTATACTGAAGTGGCATCTTTCACCACAGAGTCTCCTGTCTCTGAGGCAAAGGCTAATATCAGTTATGGTCGGGGACAATCGAACAGCTGTATCTATTCACTTGCATATAAATACGGAAAATGAAGTCTACATATTATATATACGCAATAGCGGCTCTGGCTCTCTCGTCTTGTGCGCAGGAGGAGTTGCTTACGAAGGAAGCAGGTACGGGCACCTTGCAACTGAGCGTCAGTACCCGACCTTTGCCACAGGTGGTCACCACACGTGCTGTGGATGCTGGACTTGTGGTGGACTTGTACCAGTCTGACGGTACGCTCTACAAACATTTCGATGCTGGCGAGGTACCAGACCGAATAGAGCTACAGGCAGGTGAACTCTATACCGTAAAGGTCTACACGGATAATCAGCAGACTTGGCAGACCGCCAACAATGGAGCAGGGGAGGCATGTTACCAGGGAGAGACCACGGTGACGGTGGGCAGAGACGAAATGGTCAGTTGTGTCTACCAGGTACCTATGACCAACTATGCTGTGACATTCACCCTGCCCGAACTCTTCGATCAGCTCTTTACCTCAAAGACTTTCACGCTGACCTCTGGTGAACGTACCGTGGTACTGAAGGAGGCTGGGGACAAGGCTTATTTCAGCCTTGCCGACAAGGGATTCAAGTATCAGTTGCAAGCCACCAATACGGATGGCAAGACCTCACGCCATTCTGTCATTGAGTATCCCGATGTGATGGCTGGCAAACTGTTTAATGTCAAGTATATCTATTCCACAGATTTCTCAACGGGGGGTATCGAGATAGATATTACGGATAATATGGAACATGAAAATGAAGATATCGAAATATAATCACGCCATCCGTGCTTGCCTGGGTCTTTGTTTGGGCTTCTGCTTGATGTCGGTTGCGGGATGCGACAAGGCTGAAGTACAGCCGTCATCCTCCGATGAGGGACAAGGTAGCATTGCTGTGTCGCTACAGGGCAATGCCACACGCTCGTCTTCCACCACGACCACCATCACCAAGGAGGAGGCAGATCTTTTCCTCATCTCGGTGTATAAGGGCGAAGATCAGATCAGTAGCCAAATTCAGTTGGGTACACTTGGCACTCTGACCTTTCCTGCAGGATACGGTTACCGAGTGTTTGTGGAGAGCATCAGCGAGCAGGATGCTGAGACCATGAACGAGGGATGGGGAGCCAAGAGGTTCACAGGACTTTCCAAATACTTCGGCATACAGGCAGGTCAGACCACCAAGGTGGGTGTGGCATGTGGGGTTGCCAACGCAGCTGTGGCTGTGAAGATAGAAGAAGGGGCTGAGGGATGTCTCATCACTCTGACCTCTGGCAATAGAACACTCTCCACATCCTCTTCGCGCACCGCCTATTTCAATGTGGCACAAGGAGAGGTACTGCAGGTGCAGCTGAAGGTGGAAAAGGACGGACAGGTGATAGCCGAGAAACAGTTGGAACTGGAACCAGCCAAGGTGAAGGACATCAATGTGAAGCCCAGCGAAAATCCAGAGACTGGTTCCATAGGACTGTCCATCACGTATGATGACTCCTTCCAGACGGTGGAGACCGAAGTTGCATTAGACTGAACAGACAAGACAAACACTACAATAAGAATTAAGAATATAGATTATGAAAAAGCATTTCATTCCTGTGTGCGTGGCTGTAGTGGCAGCCGCATTCACTGCGTGCAGTAGCGAGGTAGAACCAGCACCTGCTGCTTCTGGAGAAGCCACCATCGTACTCAACGTGTCTAACGACAGCGAGATGAAAGTCGCTACTACAAGAGCAAGTGTGACAAGCAGCGATTTGAGCCAATGGACAGCTAAAGTGACGAAAAACAGCGAGGCTGAGCAGACTACCACTGCTGACCAATTGAGCGGAATGACATTTAAGGAAAACGAAGCTGTTACAATAACGGTCTCTAACTATAAGGATTTGGCTACAGCCATGCCTAAGGAGGCAGCAGGAAACGCTTATTATGAGGGTACCAGCGATAAGACAACTTTGAAGGCTGGAGCAAACTCGATTAAAATCTCTTGCGGAAAAGCTAAGAACTGTAGAGTGAAGGCTACTTGGACAAATACGGAGAGCATAGAAATTACTGATATCGAAACTAAGCAGCCCGCAGATGGCACTGCTCGTTCGTACAAGTTTACGGAGCCGAATACAGTTGCTTATTATTATGCAAGTCAGAATATTGAGTATACCGTTAATTATACTTTTAATGGAGTAACAAAAAATCTTACAGGAAAGTCAATCGCTAATCCTGTAGCAGCAACGGAATATGTGCTCAATGTAGTATCTAATTCAAATGGCTCTATCACCATCAACATTGAATATAATGATACGTTTGACAAAGGTGAAGACACAAGCATCACCATTGATGCTGTAACAGGTGAAGAAGTCAAAAATCAGAATAACTGATTAGAAATTTATAAGTGTTCTGGTTTTACGGTTTAATGGTTATGCTGTAGGTTTCACGAGTAAGAAGCCCTCCTGTAACCGTAAGACCGTAAAACCTCAAAACTGCCAACAGAGATGAAGCAACTCACATCTTTTCTTACTATAGTCAGCGTGGCAACGCTCTTCTGCTCATGCCAGAGTGAACCGAATGCACCCCATGCACAGGAGGCTACCGGATGTATCACACTCAATATGCAGGATGAGGTTCCCTTTGTGGAGGTCGGCACACGTGCCAGTCAGTCCTTAACGGACTTCAATGGTTACGTGTTCCTGCTCAATGGCACAGACACAGAGGGAAATACTGTGACAGACAAGAAAGTGGAGTTTGGAACCGATAACCGTTGCATCATACCTGCTGGCACATACACCCTATCCGCTGATAACAGGGAAGCTGCCGTTTCTGGCAACGGTGCTCCTTATTATAGGGGTACGTCTTCTTCCTTCACACTTGAGGCAGGAGGAAGCAAAAGCGTAAGCATCAACCTTGGCAAACCCCAAAACACAATGGTTACTCTGAGTGTGGACCCCTCGTTCTCGACTCTTTATAGTCTGACAGAGGTCACCATTGCAGATGCCACAGACCGCACCCTCTCGCTGAAGGACGAGGGTACGGCTTATCCGATGACTCCAGATGGAGGCATAATCACGTACACCATCAAGGCGACAGCCCTGGCAGGTTCTCATGTAGAAGACCTACCCACAGAGGGAGTAAAAGGAACCCTAAAGGTGGAAGCCGGCAAGGCTTACCCCATCACCTTGACTGCAAAAGCCATCACAGACCTAATGATAGGCATAGGTGAGGGTGAGCACAACGGAGCATTCAATGCTCCCAGAAGAGAATAACCCAGAAGCATCTCTCTGGGTAATGGAGTATAGACTGCTCTTATAGGGCAGCGGATGAGGAACAAGCCAACCTCACCCTCATACATTCTACAGACAGACCAAGTTTGTCTTATGGCTTAAGAAACCAGGAAAGGACTTCAACGAAAAAGAAGGACAGACCGTAGGGATGACCGTAATCCCAATACCATCCCGAAACCAACTGAGAAGAAAATGAAACAGACAACAATATATAAAACCCTAATGCTGATGCTCCTGATACTCCTTGGGAGCGAGGGACGTGTGTGGGGAAATGAACATGGAATCAAAAATGATCAATGGAGTTCAATTAGCAATGGTTCGATATTATGGGATGGAAACCATGTCAAGTTTAATATAAGCGGTTCTCTATCTTATGGCTCAATTCTTTCTACAGGAGGTTTTGTTGAGAAGAATGGAACATGTACGCTTAGTTGGGACGTTGAAAACGGTTGTCGTATACAGGTCACTAATGTTTATGTAAGCTGTGGTTCTTCAGGGAATGGAACTTTAAAAGTTGGGAATACCTCAAAAAACTGTTTCTGGAGTACTAAAGAAATAAATGAAAAAGTTTCATTGGGTAATGATGGGAAAGTCACTATTAGTGCGTCTGGAGCTAAATGCCTAATGTATGAAATTAAAGTTACCTATACGATTACTCCCGATGCTCCTGCTCTTGCTAGCTCTTCAAAGACTATTTCTGTTACTGAGAGTTTAGATGTAGCAGACTTTTTTGGTGTGACCAACAGTGATTTTACGAAGTCTTATACTTGTTCAACTCAAGGTGGAAATTTAAACGGTTCTGTCTTCTCTGCAGAGAAGGCTGGAACATATTATGTGCAATCCTTTGTCACTAAAAAGGATAATTGCCACGAACAGTCTGCTAATAGTCAGGATTTGGTTATAACGGTTAACCGTATTTCAGGAAGTGTTACTGCCCAAGATGGTTCCACGTTGGTAAATGATGAATTTGATTTGAACTCTTGTATCACGGCATCCTTGGGAAATGGCAATGTGAGTTATCAGATTGTGAGTGAAAATAGTGCTGATGCTGAGATAACAAATGAAACCTTCATTGCACATAAGGCAGGTTCATATACTATACAAGCAACAAAAGCACAAGATGACCAATACAATGAAGCAACTACAACCTTCACTGTTTCGGTAAACAAGAAAAACCAGACCTTAACCTTCACCACGGATGCCTTTGATAAGAATATCGTTTGTGGACAAACGGAAGTGGGAGTTGCTACGGCTACGGCTTCCAGTGGCTTACCTGTCACTTACTCCAGCAGTAATGATGCTGTGGCAAGCGTAAACGAGCAGGGTGATGTGACGGGTGTGGCTATCTCCAATGACGATGTCATCATCACAGTCACTCAGGAGGGTAACGATGAGTATAATGCAGCCACCCAAATAGAGCGTGCGTTTCATGTCGTAGCCAAGAAGGAGATAGGTTTTTCTACGGAAGGATTGTCGGGCGATTATTCCACTATACATATAGACGACAAGCCTACCATTACGGTCATGAATGAGGGTGAGGGATTCACGTATGCCTCTTCGCAGCCCGATGTGGTGAGCATCGCTAAGAGCGAAAATGTCCTTACGCTTGCTGCCCTAAAGATGGGACAGAGCATTATCACACTTACGCAACCCGAAACAGATACGCATGCGAAAGCCACCAAGACTTATACCATCACGGTTGAGAAAAAGGAAAACACTCTGGCTGTGACGCCTGTGGAGCTTGCCACGCTTGTGGGCAACACCATCCAACTGAAACTTGAAGGGCAGAATAATACAGAGACGCCTATCATTGCCCAGATAACAGAACAGAGTCTCGCGTCTGAAGTGCATCAAGGAGAGGATGTTATCTCTTATGCTGATGGAGTAATCACAGCACTCAATGCTGGTACTGCCAAGATTACATTCTCGCAGGCAGAGTCCGACCAATACAAGGGTTACACCAGTTCTGCTTATGAGATAACGGTAAGGAAGATAAGCAATTCTATCACCGTCATGCTGAACGGAAACGCGACTCCCGTTGTCAGACTGAAGTATGGAGCAACCGCCACTCTCGCTTATTCGTCTGGCCACATAGAAAGCGACTTCGTAGTGAACAAGACAAGTGGTAGCTACACGACTCTAAGCGGCAATACCATCACCGCAGGAAATGAGGCTGGTAATGATGTGTATGAGATTGTACAGGCAGAAACCTATAAGTACGAACGAGGCAATACCCAATTCACAGTACGGGTAAACAATACGGACGAGGAAGAGGGATATGTATATACAGGATGGACCGATGGGTCTGACAAGAAAATACTGTTTACGCAGACACTTGATCTGACACTTTCGGGCTATCCCGATGTGATGAGATTCAAAGCAAAGCAATCGGGTGTAACGGGATGTGATATATATTATAGTACAGACGGAAACAACTGGGTGAAATTTGATGATAAAGATATTGTCTATCGTTTTGCAGGTAATGGTGATTATGCAGATTATGTTTCCGTTATTCCAAACCGCGATGCCAGATATATAAGATTTGATCCAGGTGCAGCAGATCATCACTTTTCAGAGATATATGTCACCCGTAAGACTTTCGTAGAAGCTGCATCAGACAAGACAGACTTGGGCGAGGTTTATACAGACGAGACAGCTCAGGCAACGGTTACGGTGACTTACAGCACCACGAATGGCGAAAATATCCACATCAGTAGCAATAATCCCCATTTTGCTGTGAACAAAGATGAGATAGCCACCACCAAGAATAGCGAAGGAAAGCAGACCTTCACCGTCACCTATACACCCGACCCTAACAATCAGGAAACGGAGGAAGCATCCATACTCGTCAGTGACTTGTTTTATTCATACGAGGTAAAACTGACAGCAAAAGCCATTAAGCGTGCCAATACCTTGGCTGTGATAGAGGATCAGGACTTGAAGGTGGACGATGTAATAACGGATGTGTATCAAGGTAAGAACAGCGATGCAACAATAAACTACTCTGTGTCTAAGGAGGGAGTCATCACCTTCGATTCTGAAACAAACAGCCTCAAAGCCATTGGGGCTGGCGAGGTGACGCTGACACTCACTCAGGCAGAAAGCGATACACACTTAGGCATCAGCAAGAGTCTGAAAGTGGTGGTGAGCAAATATGACCAGACCATCAGTTGGGACCGAGAGCTGAGTGCCGAGGAGGTTATCCTCAAGGTCGGTGATCACTTTGATGGAAATACAGCCCAGGCAAGCAGTGGTCTTGAACTGATATATTCGTCAAGCAACACAGATGTAATAGAGGTGGATGCGAAGACAGGTGCGCTGACAGCCAAAGCTGCAGGCTCTGACGTGGTCATCACAGCTACTCAGATGGGCAATTACAAGTATAATCAAGCCAGTATCACACGAAGCTTCACCGTTATCAGTAAGATTTCGGCTACGGTAAGGACTTCTCTGTTAGCCGAAGAGACCAATACACTGGTCGTGGGTGAGACTCCTGTAACCATCGGGTGTACTGCAACTCTTACGAAGGAGAACTTCACCATAGAAGGCAATGAGGAGGGTATTGTGGAGACTTCGTTCGCAGACAATACGCTAACCATTACTCCTCTGAAGAAGGGAGGTCCCGTTGTCATCAAGCTGACACGTAGTGAAGACGATAGCTACCTATCTCTGCAGCAGACCTTCCGAATCATGGTGAAGAACCCAGAACTGGTGCTTTCACCCACAGCTCAGCAGTCTGTCAAGGCTGGTGAGTACAGCAAGGTCACTCTGCAACGCACTCTCAAGGCTGGCTATAACTCCATTGCCCTTCCGCTGAATACCACCATAGAAAAGTTGGTAGGGGAGAGCGATGGCGACAACTGGGTGGCACAACTTTCTGTGGTTACCTATAATGCGAAGGATGGCTATTCGCTCTACTTCCAAAAGGTGACAGATGGACAGATAGTTGCCAATCAGCCTTACATCCTGCATCTGGCTAAGGATGTAGAGAATCCTTGTTTCGAAGATGCCGAGGTGGTGGAGGCTACATCCGCAGAACACAATGCTCAGAAGGGTAGCAACGCAAACTTCTGGAAGATGGTGTCCAACTATACACCTTCCTTGCCTATGGCTGGAAAATATGGTGTGGTGAACGAAGAGAATTGTCTGAAGAAAGGTGGAGCAAGCTCAACCCTCGATGCCTTTGCCGCTTATATAGAGTTCACTGGAGGAGAGTCTCAGAAGGTCAGAACACGGTTTGTGGACGATGAGGCAGATGCTATTGCAGACATCCAGGCTGGCAAGGGCGACACGATGGTGTACGATTTGCAAGGCAGACGCCTTTCTAAGCAGAGCAATGGCATCAATATTATCCGTCAGTCGGATGGCAGCGTAAGGAAGGTACTCAAGTGATACGTATTGCTTTGCTCTGAAAAGAGAGAAACTAAGACCCTTCTACGGTCTGGTCAGCTTTCCGCAAGAACCCAATTGGTCATCAAATTCAGATTCACGTGAGTCTTTATTTTGGGCAGATTGGTTTTTTGGCGTGTAGAAGGGATAGTGGGCTATGTATACCCTTGTTCTTCCGTTCCTCACTCGTTCGTCTTCTGCTTCATCTCGTATCATTTCCGTATCATTTCCGTATCGTGATAGGAGCTTGATAGGAGAATGATAGGAGAACGATAGGAGAATGATACGGAAATGATACGGAAACGATACGGAAATGATACGGAAATGATAGGAGAGCAATACGAAGAAATCGCTTCCAAAAAACAAAATTAGGTTGTGAGTCTTTTTCATTGAAGGCAAATTTGAAAGGTGAAATTTATTATACATTTTTGCAGCCGGTCTGAAGAATCTATCAGATCTCTCACTTGCAAAAATAGATAGTTCTTGGTCAGAAAAGAAATCCTGGCAGACTAAATACGGGAAGAATACGGAATTGTTACGGAAAATATACGAGACTTTTTCGTTAAGCCAGATGTTTTTTTTTTCTATATTGCTTTCGCAATAACCCCAATTGGGTTATTGGATTTTAATTCACATAAGTCTTTATTTCGAACAGATTTAGGGGGATGTAGAAGGCATAGTGGGCTGTGTCGAGACAAAACTAAAAAAAAGTTTCTATAGATGGACTTACTTGTCTGCACATAGCCATTGTCGCAGTTCGTGCTCAGTGGTCATCACGTAGCGATACTGCTGTGCGCGGCTCTTGTTGTAAGTGTTTTCTATGGTCTGTAGTACGCTGTCTGTCTCTCCCCTTTGCAGATGTTCGAGTGTATGCTGTGAGATAACCAATACATCTGTGCTGTCATCGATGTAGGGGTTGGCATAGATGCCTCGGTCGCCCAATCTCTGGTACAACTCTTCTTGTTGCATGTCTGTATCGGGAGCAATAAACAGTTCTTGCGTATAGAGCGGATTCATGTGTGTGGAGTAATCCACTCGTGAGGAAAGATAATGCTGCATGGTTAGGTGCAGGTGCTTCTCTATCTGCAAGGGTACTCTGTATGCCTCCCATTGTCCCTGCATGATGGCATCCCAGTCTTGTTGCAGAAGTACGCGCGGATGATATCCGTTGTAGGCGAGGGTCTTCAGATAGTCGAGCTGGTCTTGTGGAGCTCCGCGTCCCACCAGCACATAGTGTACGTTTCGGCTTACGCGCGTAGAGGGCTTGTAGTCAGCCCCCTGCTCGCGTAGCTTACGTTGCATGGTGATATTGCTCTGTGTGAACGAACCAAGCATGCATACCACGCGCCCTGCCAGGGGAGATAGGTCTGTCTGCATGCTTTCGCCAAAGAGCGTTCCCTGCGATATGCTTGTCATGTGTGTATGTATGTGTGACTGCTGTGGGTTAGTCTTTCTTCTTGGGCTTGCCAAACTGACGTATGATAATCTCATTCTTCACCTGTCCGCTTGTCAGCACGGCTTTTGTCTCACGTGCGGTGGTGTCTGGGTTTTGCTGCATGGACAGACGTATGCTCTGTTTGCCTGCGCGTCCTGAGGTCTTGCTTGCACTTACCCACGAACTTTCTCCGCCTCCATTGAGTTCCAGTGTCCAGTCTTTTCTTGCATTGAAGCAGATAGAGTCTGAGGTCACGTTGGCACTGTCAGCCACCGTAAAGTCAACTCTCACGGGCACGTTGGTGTTGCCGTAGTATGACTTCACCCTGTAGTAAGGATGTGTGATTTCTACAAATCCAAGTTGGATGTAGAGTGCGGCAGTGTTGTAATAGGAGGATAACTGTATGTGACCCACACGGGTGCTGTCTGTCGTATTCTCGTCGAGCTGAACCTTGTTGACATAAGTCACGTAAGCCATATTCTGGTCTATGTTGCCAGCCGTCTTTCCTTGTATGTGAATCCAGTCGTTGGGGGTGCTCAGAGTCCAGTTGTCAGAGGTACTGAAGATGATGGAGTCTTGTGTCTGGTCAGCATAGAGCAGACAGTTATATGGATATTGTATGGACGCAGCATGGAAAGTCGATTCCTTGTTGCACGATATCATGCCCATCATCGTTCCAGCCAACAAAAGGGCTGAGGCTGTAATTTTCTTATTCATAGATAGCTTTATTTTTTGTTGTATGATTATTTACGGAAGACAAAGGTAAGTGTTTTTTGCGAAGCTTGCTAAATAGAGATTGCTTTATTCAATCTTTTTAACCCAAATCGGTCTGGCGAATGACTGGGAGGCACAGTGGATACTTATCCCAAGTCGGAATCTAATGGTCGATATGGGTTTATGAAAGGTCTATGGCATCTGCGTCAGAAGACGGGAGCGTGAAGTCTCCCTTGCAGAAGTGTTCGACGTCTGTCTCCAGAAAGGCTCCCTGAGCCTTGACGTAATCTATCAGCCGTCTAAACGTAATGTTATGAGAAAGCAGTTGTGGATTGCCCACCAGGGTCAGTTGCAGCCGGGCACGAGTCATTGCCACGTTGAGCTTGCGGTCGATGAGCGCTCCGTCTTCCAGGAACGTGTTTCCACAGAGGAAGTTGAGTTGCCAAGGCTGCTGTATGGTAAAGCCATAGATGATGTAATCGCGCTGACTGCCTTGGAATCGCTCTACCGTGTCGATGCTTATTTGGCGCAGTATGGGTATGCTGTATTGGCTGATAGCATTTCGGATGGCAGAAATCTGGTTGCGATAAGGTACTATGATTCCAATGGTCTGGTTGACATCGAACTGCTCTTTGTGGAGCAGATAAATCTGATGTACGATGGCGGCTATCATCTGTGCTTCCAGCTCATTGGTCTTGGTGGAGACAGACAGGCGCGGACGCTCAGAGCATACGAATGCCATACGGTATGAGGTGAGCATACGTGCAATACCATTGCTGCTGTGTGTCAGCTGCAGGGCGGCTGTCTGATGGCTGAGCGGAACGGGTTGCAACTTGTCTGCATAGAAGGCCAGGCTGGGGAATGCTGCTATCTGGCTGTGCATACGTCCCTGGCGGGTGAGCATGTAGACGAATCGTGGGTCGTAGCCCTCAGCTGTGCGAAAGCTGTTGAGAAGCCGTTCAAACAACGAGATGCGGCAGTCCGTCAGTCCTATGGCTTGCAGTTGAGGGTCGACCACACGGGCTTCTTCCTCGGATTGTTGCACTACAGCTGGCAGTTGCTTATGGTCGCCTATCATGATGAATTTGTCTATGGCAGGCAATCCTTGGGTTTGCATACTGAGCAGACCGATGATGTGGGGCTCCAGTATCTGTGATGCTTCGTCTACGATAGCCAGATGGAAATGCTTGAGAGCGAACAGCCAGGGAGTAGCATTGAACGAGGCTGTTGTTCCACAGAAGATTCGGGTCTCGTCTACCACTTGTCTTACTTGCGTAGCTCGGTTACATGTTGCCAGCCTGTTGCTCAGCAGATGGTCCTTGCAGAGTGGCGAGCAGGACAGTTCTGAACCGATACGCAGAAAATCAATGCCTTCTTCCTGCAACTTGCTGCACATTTCGTCTACGGCACGGTTGGTGTAAGAGAGCAACAGAATGTTTGTCTGCTCCTCAAGAAGTTGCTCCTTTACCAGATTGAGCATACCGAAGGACGTCTTACCTGTGCCAGGAGGCCCTATGATGATAAATAGCTCGGAGGCTTGCTTGGCCCGCAGAGCCAGGGTATTGAACTTACCATAGTCTCCCCTGAGAGTCAGGTTGCTGTCTGTTGCAGGTTGGCGTTGGCAGAGCAGCAGAGAGCGTCTGTCCTGTGGTGCGGACAGGAATCGGTGCATGGCGGAGCATAGGGTGTCTGACGACGAGTCGAACAAGTCGTGCTCTATAGCCCAACGTATCTTTTCGCTTTTGTCAAACACCGTCGGAGCCGTCTGCTTGTTGCGCAGAGTCAGTCGTATGCCATCGGGGCGAATGTCTTCGATGGTGGCTCGGTAGACCATCTGAGCACAGGCGCGTGGTTCGCATCCTTTCCTGTAGGGGTAGAACAGTACGATGTCGCCTCGTCGGAAGTTTGACGTGTCTGTGGAAATTTGTTGTGGAAAGCGTGCGGTGAGACTTTCCACCCCCTGTTCTCCTATTTGGAAATCATCCAGTTGCAAGTCATCATAGATACTGCCAGCGGTTTTCTTATCATCCACAGACGATAACCATTTGGCAGCGAACCCAGAGTCCTCCTTGGTCTTGCTGCCCACTTTCGACAGCAGTTTCTCCTTTGCCAGGAACTGCATGAAGCGTAGGTAGTAAGCACGCTCTACAGTACTGGCTGCATGGATGGGGTGGAGCAACGCTTCCAGTTCGGGTCGGGTGTATTGCATCCATAATTTCCCAGCCACGTGTTTCTGGTTGAGGCTTTCTGGGGTGATGCGTTCCAGCAGTCCCACCCCTTGCTCTGCATACAGAATGTCGCAATACGCCAACAGGTTTCGCATGCGTATGGCACGAAGCATCAGTTCGGGCATTTGTCCTACAGACACCAGTCCATGGGCGTAACGAGAATAGAGTAGCATGATGTGTTCCAGATCTTCAGAGCGCATCTGGAATTCGTACACAAGCAACGCACGGTAAAGAATCAGCTGTACGAGATGCTTTTCCTGTGGTTTGGGAATGTCAGGGTTATAGTCAGATGATGTATATGGAACAAAATCCCCCTTGCCAGACTTCTGCTCAATGATGACAGCATGTCCCTGTCGGGTGTGCAGAAAGTCCAGTCGCCCCTGTATGCCTAGCACTTCGCTAAAGAAAGTAGGTTCCAGCGTGACGTGTCCTGTATCGTATCCTCTTAGACTCAGAGGCAGGTCGTGACCGATGAGTTGCTTGATGTTGGCTCGTTGCGCTTGCGCTTTAGCATAGAACTCGTCTGCTTGCTTGCGGTTTTGCAATCCTTCGCATGCCAGTATTTCCAAAGCATGGTGGCGGAAGAACTGGGTCATGCTTTCGCTGAACGGTATCTCTCGTCCGTGTATTGTGTCATCCAGAAACTGTCCTGTCAGATTACCCAAATGTATGTGTACCGTATTAGCCTGTGGCTTCAGTCTGTTCACCAGACTCACAAAGGGAGATTCCGCATACGTCTCGAAGCAGGAAGCCACCGATGTGACGTTTATCAGATAGTCAGGCTCATAGATAATCAATTCGGGCAGACATAATCCCCCGTCCATACGTACACGTACCAGATTGATTTGTGTGCCAGGCGTGATGATCTGCTTTAGATAACTCCAGTCTGCCAGTCCGTTGCGCGTCAGATATGTGTTGCGCTCATCGTAGCAGATGTTTAGCGTCTCGCTGTGTTGCTCCTCGTCAGCCTGGATGATGTGACTATCTATGCTTTTCACAATGCAACGTATAAGGTTGAGATCGTAGCCCTTCCAGTTGTCTGACGGTTTCTTCCTGGGGAAATGTGCCTGAAGTTTCGGTGGAAGAGCTTTTCCACTGACCAGGGCAACCAGAGTGGCAGCAGACTGAAGGTGAAGAGGCAGGTCCTTGCGAAGTTGTGTGGCAGAAGGTTCTTGCTCTGACCCCATGGTGCGCAAAACCCTTCGGGTGAAGT
Source organism: uncultured Bacteroidaceae bacterium (assembly GCA_934394435.1). Taxonomy (GTDB): domain Bacteria; phylum Bacteroidota; class Bacteroidia; order Bacteroidales; family Bacteroidaceae; genus Physcousia. Next base: position 14,053 of record CAKRRN010000018.1, on the reverse strand, counting down.
GGAGCATCTGAGCCTGCTCATGCGAGACACCATATTGCTTGATGATGTAGTCCAGTTTGGAGAACAATCCCGTGAAGGTGAGTGCCGTGTGCGCAATGTGTTGCTCAATACACTGCCGAAAGACCTCGCCTATGATAAGCATACGATTGGAAGCATTCAGCCCGTCAGACAAGCTCTCCTCGAGCCGTTCGTAGAATTGCTCAGGCGTACATGCTTCTGGGCTGAGGGTGCTATCTGTTTGTTTGTCGTGTGTCTGTTGCATGATGACGAGTCAGTTTCCTGGTGGAAATGGATGAATTATTACGGGTGATTATATGCAAAGGTAGCACTAATTGCACATACGGGGGAATAACTTTAGGAAAACCGTCAAAAACATCGTGTTTACATGGGATTTTATGATAGAGTTTCTGTAACTTTGCATTTGTTAACAAAGTGTTTTCAATTACTTAAACCCATTTAGTTTTATGAATTTCCTTGAGCAGAAAATTGTGGAGGAAGGTTGCATCAAGCAGGGCAACATCTTGAAGGTGGATAACTTTCTGAATCATCAGATTGACATTGACATCATGCGTCAGATTGCTTACGAGTTCAAACGTCGTTTTCGTGGACTTCCAGTCAACAAGATTCTTACTATCGAGGCCAGTGGAATTGCCATTGGTGTGCTTCTGGGCCATCTGTATGATGTACCTGTGGTGTTTGCCAAAAAGGGAGAGACAGCCAACTGTACCGATGATAAATATATCTCCCATGCCTATTCCTTCACGCACAAGCGCATGAATGACATCTTTGTGTCACGTCCCTATCTGAATGCTGACGACAAGGTGTTGATTGTGGATGATTTCCTGGCTGACGGACAGGCTGCCCTTTCGCTCATAGACATTGTAAAACAGGCAGGAGCCTCAGTGACAGGTATCGGCATTGCTATCGAAAAAGGACAGCAGAAAGGTGGTACCCTGCTGCGTGAGGCTGGTTATAGGCTGGAGTCTATAGCCATATTGGATGATATGGACTATGAGACGCAGACCTTCAAGTTTCGTTCACAAAACCGCTAAAGATGGGCTCTAAGAGTCTTTGTCTTATATAATATGTGCGCAAAAAGATTTTGTGATTTTGTAAATCTGATTTTTTTAGACCCACTTAATTCAATACAATTTTCATGTCAAAAGTAAGTAATCTTTATTCGCTTGATGGTCGCGTCTCTTTGGGACAGGCCGTTCCCTTTGGCTTGCAGCATGTGCTTGCTATGTTTGTCAGCAACGTGACTCCTATCATCATTCTTGCCAATGTGGTGGGACTGGAACCCGAAATGTCGGCTGCATTGGTGCAGAACTGTATGGTGATTGCAGGTATAGGAACGTTGGTACAACTCTATCCCTTATGGCGTGTGGGCTCTCGTCTGCCTGTCGTGATGGGTATCAGTTTCACATTCCTTTCCTTAGCCATTGCCATTGCTACGACTCAAGGTATGGGTTCACTCATGGGGGCAGTGATTGTGGGCGGTCTGGTAGAAGGCTTGCTGGGTCTGTTTGCCAAGTATTGGGTGAAGCTGATATCGCCTGTGGTGGCTGCCACAGTGGTGACTGCCATCGGCGTGTCTTTACTGCCTATCGGTGCCAACAGTTTTGCTGGTGGTCAGGGAGCTGCTGATTTCGGGTCGGCTGAAAACTGGATTGTGGGTAGTGTGACCTTGATAACCTGTCTTGTCTGTCAGGTGATGGCACGTGGTTTCTTGCGTTCGCTCTCAGTGCTTGTAGGTTTGGTGGTTGGCTATGCTGTGGCTCTCTGCATGGGCATGGTGGATTTTTCTGGCATACAGAATGTGGGTGTTATTGCATTGCCCAAATTGCTGCCCTTCAGACCAGAGTTTCACTTGGGTACCATCTTGTCTGTTGTAGCCATTTATCTGGTATCTGCCACAGAGACCATAGGTGATACCAGTGCCTTGTGTTCCAGCGCCTTGAAGCGCGATGTGAAGCCCAAGGAACTTCAAGGCTCTATAGCCTGTGACGGTTTGGTAAGCACCGTGGCAGGATTGTTTGGATGTACCCCTATCACCTCTTTTAGTCAGAATGTAGGACTTGCCGCCATGTCGGGTGTGGTGAACCGTTTCACTATAGCCACAGGTGCTGTGATTATGATTTTGGGAGGCATCTTCCCTGCTGTGGGATATTTACTGACCACGATTCCTCAGGCAGTGTTGGGTGGCTGTACAATCATGATGTTCGGAAGCATTTTGTTTGCAGGTATCAATATGGTGGCTCGTTGTGGCAACAGCCAGCGCAATCTGGTGATTGTGGCTACATCGCTTAGTGTGGGCGTGGGATTCACTGCCAGCAGCGAGATGTTCCGCATCTTCCCCGAAATAGTACGTACTGTGTTTGCAGATAACTGTGTGGCTGTTATCTTTCTGCTTGCTCTGATTCTCAATTTGATACTTCCGAAAGACAAGGAAGTCACAGAAGGGAAAGTAAAATAAGACGTGAGAAAGTTATGTCTTGTGCGGTGGTGTCTTATCCTCTGTGCAAGACATAGCTTTTTTCTTTTTGAACTCTTTATCGCCGCCTCCAATTTCCTCTTGCCATGGATATACGGTGGTGGTCTCACCACTTTGGTCATCCTTGCGTGTCCAGTAGCTTGCCATAGATGTCTCTTGTTACAATGTGAGTATAGTGCCAGACAAAGTTAAGCCAAAGAGTGATAATATCGTTAACCAACCAAAACAAAAGTAAGAAAATTATGCAAGAAAAGAATCGTGTGGTCTTTGTGGACTACGTACGTGTGGTGGCACCGCTGTTGGTGATGCTGGTACATGCAAGTGAGAATTTCTATGCAGCCGACTCCTCAGGATTGGCTGGCAATGTGGCAATGCTTGCCAATGAGAGTAACCGGTTCTGGGTGGCATTTTGGGATGGAGGCGTTTCACGCTATTGCGTGCCTCTCTTCATGATGATATCGGCTTATCTGCTGGTGCCTATGCAGCCCGGACAGACGATGACCTCGTTCTACAAGCGAAGGTTCAAACATATTCTACCTCCATTCCTTGTCTTTCTTGTTGCCTATTCCCTGTTGCCTCTGCTGTGGGGCGCAATGACTTGGGAGCAATCAGTAAAGGACCTAATGACTATTCCCTGGAACTTTACATCCATGAGCGGAATCCTGTGGTTTATGTATCCCCTTATCAGTCTTTACCTCATCATACCCGTGGTGTCACCTTGGCTGGAGCGTAGTAAGCCTCAAGAGGAACTGATTTTTATTGCTCTCTTTACCATTAGTACCTTTATGCCCTTCCTGCGTCGGTACGTTTGTGCAGAGCTGTGGGGTGAATGTTTCTGGAATCGATATCATATGTTGTGGTACTGTTCTGGTTTTCTGGGTTATCTGGTATTGGCACATTACATACGTGTACACTTGAGTTGGTCTCGTGGCAGACGTCTTTGGGTAGGACTCGCAAGTCTGTTGGTAGGCGGTGTGTTTACGGCATGGGCATTCTGGTGGAAGGGTGTTCCTGGACAGATGATAGACACTCCTGATTTGGAGTGGGCATGGGAGTTTTGTCTGCCTAATGTGCTTTTGAGCACCTTTGGAGCTTTTCTGCTTTTTACCTGCATCCGTCAGACTCAAGCACCGAAGTGGGTTACTCAGGTGAGCAAGATGTCCTATGGCATGTATCTCATGCATATGCTCTTCTTGGCTCCTATAGCAGCCTATATAGTAAACGGGGACCAGGCAAATCCCCTGATCCCCGTATGGTTGGCTATTCCAGTAATAGCTATTGCCACTTATATCTGCTGTGTGCTGGCATCGAAACTTATTTCTTTCTTGCCAGGCAGCAAGTGGATTATCGGTTGTTGAGCTTCTTCTGACCGTCCTCTATGTATATCTCACCAGGCTGAGGTTGGCTTAGAGGCTGTCCGTCCAGATTGTAGATATACTTCTGAGAGCGCATGCCACCTTTGTGGTGTGCGTTTTCTGTATTGGGAGAACTGATTCCTGTGCCAATCTCACCAGCCTTGAATTTCTCTACAAAGCACTTCATCCAGTAGCCACCCAGCACCGAACGCGCGCGGAACATCCACATGTTTCCACTGTCAGCACGGTGGTTGTCGCTCACAGGAACACGTGAGGGGGTCTCGTTGATGTATTTCCATATAGGGTTGGCTAATTGTGAAAAGGTCAGTTGGCTGGGTGCCATAGCTGCTGTCCACATCACCCAGTCGCTCTTACATCCTGTTCCACGGCTGTCGAGTGGTAGTCCGTATTTGAGTATCTTATTACGGTAATAGGTGAGTTCGCGTGTGCGCACCTCCTTGAATAAGTCCCAACCCCATATCTGATCCCAGATAAGATTGTATTTGGTACTCCATGTAGAGCCAGACGCTCCAAAGTTGAGCAGATAGTGTACACCGCCAACTGTGGTGTAGGCATTGGCTTTCCAGTATTCAGCCATTTCTTCTGCTTTCTGAGTGTATTCTGTTGCCACATCATCCTGTCCCAGCATGGTTGCCAATGCCGCATAGCTACGTACGCCCAATGTGGCTTTCACTGCCAGATTAGCATTACGCTCAGAGGTTCCCATGAAGTCGTCTGTGCAAAGTTGGTTTTTAGGATCTTTGCCATGCACATAGCAGTAATCTGCCCATCTGCCCAGTATCTTCCAGTATTTTCTGACATAGTCCAAGTCACCATCGAGATGGGTAATGAGTGTCAATAAAGTGAGCATGTTGCCAGCTTCTTCCACAGGCATTCCGTCTCCATAGGTTTGTCCGTTAGCTTTGGGATATGCCCCCAAATCGTGTGCAGCCCAGTCTTTGTTCCATCGTCCTGTGTAGGCATATTGCAGGATAGGTGTTATCATCGCTTTGGCCAGTGTGGGAGAGTATATCCAGTAGAGTGGTTGTGAGGGATAGGTGACATCGAGAGTGTTGATGAAGCCACCTGAGTCATTTTCACGTGACATATAGAGGAGGTTGCCCTCGTTGTCACTTACCAGCTTGTGAGCAGCGCACACCTGCCGATATACGGCACAGCATATTTCCGCATATTTGTCGCCTCCTGTCTTGTAGGCATCGTCATAAACCTTTTCGTCCATCTGTCTGCAACGTTCCATGATGCTGGCATAGTTGGTATGCAGGTCGTTGATGCGGCTTGTGATACTGACCTTACCCTCTTGTGCCCAATAAGGTTTTCGGTTACTGCCAAAGAACTGGATGGAATATACATCGTCATAGGATAGTGACAAGAAGGAGCCTGTGGGCTGTGAGCCAATCAATCCCAGCGAATCCGTGTAGGCGATGGAGTGGTAGGGGCTTCCCTTATCTATTCGATAAGATTTCTGCTCCTGTATCTGACCCTTAGCGAGGAACTGTCCTATGGCTTCGTTGTGTGTGAGTATGCTGAGGGTCTTGCCCTGTTCAGCTTGTGTGCTCACATAGTAGTAGCCCCAGTCTATCAGTTCGCCTGTGTGTGAAAGAGGCGATTGGCTTGCATTGCCTGTACGTACCACATTGAGTCCTGGACAACTGGTAGCAGATAAGAAACGTGTCTGTGCTGTCTGGCTACTGTAGGATAGTGACATGGCAGCTGAGGTCTCTACAAGCAAGCTCACATCGTGAGTTGCACCATCGTTGCTGCGTACTTGATAGGAAATGTAGGTGAGTGGAGTGGTGAATAGTTCCAGGTCATCCATCACCAGAGGAGTGGTGAATACCACATCTAAGTCTACGCCACCACACTTGAAGGCGTAATAGGTGCTGGTGGGCATTACAACACATGATTTCTGTGTGACTACCTGAAAATTATCTTTTGCCAGTCCGAAGTCTACATAAGCACCTCCCATGGTGTTCTTGCAGTGTGCGGCAATCACGTTTTCTCCCTCATGTAGCAGTGAGCGGTCCACTTTTACCCGTTGTCCGCTCACGTCCCAAGTGTAGCCCGTGGAGAGTACCTGTTTGCCGTTGACGTAAAGTTCAAAGGTATCATCGTGTCTGTAGGTAGCATAGTAGTCTGCAGTCATGTCGATGTCATCCAGTGTCACCTTGCGTCGAACCCAGATGTCTGTCCCATCGCCTTCCCATTTGGTGCCTATGTTGGTGTAGGTGATTTCGCCTCCGCCCCATGCTGCTTTGCCTTGTTTCCAAGAGGAATCATCGTAATTGAGCGTTGTCCATTCTGTTCCCGAGGGCGCGGAGTTTGTATATCGCCCTGTCCAAACTGTCTCATCTGCCATGGGTGCCAGTGTCTCCAGAGTCTGTCCCATGAATCGGTAAGCCTGTCCGTCTACGCGTATCACACCGTTAAGTGGCTTCTGTGTGTTGTGCCAGTGTGTGGGCGACCCCATACTAAGCTTGTCGTAGGGACTCCAGATACTAAAGTAAGGGTCTACGGTTACTAATGGAACCGATGGAAGGCGCAACGAATTGCTTCTTACAGGGCTGAAGAAATCCGTTTCTTCAGCCTTTACCTGCCCCGTGAGCATAGCCATTGCTACCGTGGCAAGCAGAATGTTTTTTTTCATTGGTTTTGTTTTTGTTTGTTGATGAATATGGTTGTCTTATGTAAGTGAGTGCATATCCTTACAGCCATGAGCTGTATCCCTGTGTGGGGGGACATTCACTTTGTGAGTGCGTCAATAATTTGTGTGGGACGTCCGTTGCTGAGGAAAGCCCCTTGGGTATATCCCATCCATCCCTCATAAGCCTCAGGCTCATGGTAGATGACTCCTCGGCATGTATTGTTGTTTCTGGCTTCTAAAACCAGTTGGCGCATATACATGCTACTTGCGGTTTCTTTGCTTACTGGTACTCCACATTCCACAATCATGCAGGGCTTGCGATATCTGTTGTAGAGCATGTCTATAGTCTGCATAGTGAATGTGATTGCATCGTTTTCATTCTCAACCTTGTAGGATGCTGCGGTGCCTGTGGGCAGGAACGTGGTTCCAACGGACAGGCTGGGGTAGAGCATGAGTCCGATTTGGTCATAATCCGTGCTGCGAAGCCCATCTAAGACGTTGCATAGGGCAGGTTGGTTGATGGAATTTCCTGCCGAAATGATAATCATGGCGTCGGGACATGCTTGTCTTGTTGCCAAGCAAGCGGATCTGACCAGTGCCGTATACTGACTGGCATGACGTGTGAGGTCTCCTTCGGGCCAAAGTAATCCGCTACTCAACTGGTTGCCTATTTGTACCCATCGGGGGTGTATGCCCTTTTCTGTGAGTGTCTGTAAGCTACTGGTAATATGGTCTTGCACGTCTTGCAGCAATTGGTCGAAGTCATGTCCCTGCCATTCCTTTGGCGTACGCTGTAGCGTGTTGGTGGCAATGGTGTCGCTCAGATGAAGACTCAGCAGGAGGTCCATGTCCAATTGGCGAACTCGTTCAGCTTTTTCTAACACGTCTTCGAGTCCGCAATAGCCGTCTGTCGGGTTTACCAAAAGGCGCAAGGCAACAGTGTTCAGTCCCAAGTCATGCATGACAGCAGGGCAGTCCATTGGTTCACGGTGGTTCCATGAATAAAACTTCTTTCCCTCGTCCTCCATCTGAGTGTACCAGCTGATATCCGCTCCGCGGGCAAAATCTTCTGGCTGGATATCGGGCAAACTGTCTTTTCCAGTGCTGTCTGGCACAAGTGTGCTGTCTGAGGGAACAGACGGTTGGGGATTGGGAGGTATGACGGGATCGTCACCTCCACACGATGCTATGGTCAGAAACAGCAGGAGAAAAGGGAAAATGATGCGCGTTTTCTTCATCTGTGTGTCTCTTTAGGGACCAGTTGTATACCATCGTCAGAGATTGTGATAAGTCTTTGTCGATACAGGTCTCCTATGGCTTTTTTGAACACCTTTTTACTTACGCCGAACACTGCATAAATTTCTTCCGCAGGACTCTTATCACCAAGGGGTGTTTGTCCGCCATTCATCTGAAGATGTCGAAGCAGCAGTGCACTGAAGTCCTCCACACCTCGCTGGCCAGGACATTGCAGTGAGAGGTCGATTTTTCCATCTGGACGTACCTGACTGATGTAGCCTTTTACACGGTCGCCTGTGTGTAGGGTACGAAACATTTGGGTATCATAGAGGAGTCCACCATAGCGTCCGTCTACAATGGCTTTTAGTCCAAGGTCGGTCTTCTGCCAGATGAGCAGGTCTACTTGGTCGCCTGTGTGATAGGGAGGATAGTCCTGTGACAGATAGTGGTCTATCTTGGCACTCGCCATGATGCGGTATGTTTCGGGGTCGATATGTACATGTACAATATAGCTCTTGCCTTTTTGCATCTTCATCTTCTGCTCTCGGAAAGGGACGAACAGGTCTTTCATCGGTCCCCAATGCAGGAAGGCACCGAAGTTGTTGACCCATGCCACTTCCAGATAAGCGAAGTCACCTACTTGTGCCAGAGGCATATGGGTGGTGGCTACAATACGTTCCTGTGGGTCAAGGTAGAGAAACACTTCGATGGGTTCTCCTATATGGATGTCTATATCTGGACGTATTTCTCCGTTAGGCAATAGTACTTCGCCATACTGCTCACCTGCGTCAAGATAGAATCCAAAGTCCACTTGTCTGTTTACTTTAAGTTGGCAGGTGCGCCCTATCTGTAGTTCGTCTTTCTCTCTCATATCTGGTTTCCTATGTTGATAGATGTATCTGTCGTATCGATGATATTGCCATCCAACATGTGTATGGTACGGTCTGTCTGGTTGGCTAATGTCTCATCATGTGTGACGATGACGAAGGTCTGTCCCATGCGATCGCGTAAGTCGAAGAAGAGACGATGTAGCTCTTCCTTGTTGTGAGTGTCGAGCGAACCGCTTGGCTCATCAGCAAACACCACAGCAGGATGGTTTGTAAGGGCGCGTGCTACGGCAACCCTTTGTTTCTCACCACCTGATAGCTGGTTGGGCTTATGGTCCGCACGCTCTGTCAGTCCCATGAAGTCGAGTAGCTCAAGTGCTCTCAGTCGTGCTTCTTTCTTACTCTTTCCATTTATTAAGGCTGGTATCATCACATTTTCCAGAGCTGTGAATTCAGGCAAGAGCTGATGAAACTGAAACACAAAACCTATGTTCTTGTTGCGGAAGTGTGCAAGCTTTGTGGCTGAGAGATGGCTCACGTTTTGCCCGTCAATAATGACCTCGCCTTCGTCTGGGCGATCCAGTGTGCCCATGATTTGCAGCAGAGTGGTCTTGCCTGCTCCACTGGGTCCTACGATGGCCACCACTTCACCACGGTTTACTTGCAGGTCAATGCCTCGCAGCACTTGTAAGGAACCGAAGCTCTTGGTGATTCCGTGTACTTGTATCATGCTTTTTTCTTGCATATAAATCTGTGTTCGTGTGACTTGTGAATCTGCTTTCGCCTGTAGGAGTAAATTCCTTGCAGTCGTTGTATGTTTATCCTCTTATTCTACGAGTACCAGTCCCTTGTGGTCTTCCCAGCGGAATAGTCGTGCCTCGCAATATTGTCGTCCTGTGGCTTTGTCGCGTCCTCCAACAGACACATAAAAGAGTCCGTTGCCCAGTGAGGTTAGTCCCGTGTTGCCCCAGTTGAAACGCCATCCCCAGGTGCCGTGTTTCTTGTCTTGCTCTCCTTGTTGGAGCAAAGGCATTACCAGACCGCTTGTCTTTGGCTCTACGCCACGCAGGATTTCCTTCTTGGGCTTTTGACCGCCGTCTGCCACATACAATCCGAAGTTGTTCCAGTCAGGTTTCTTACCTGTGTATACAGCTGCCAGCATGTTGCCAGTGTGCTTGTCATAACAGAGGTTCTGAACTCCCCAACTGGTATTGCCTGTATATATGTAATAGGTATAGTTGGATTTCTTTGGTCCACTATGATGCAGATTCTGTTGGCTGAGTGGCTGCTCATATTTCTTCAACTTCTTCACATCGTAGCAGAGAAGCACTTGATAATCATTGTCAGTACGGTCATTCTCGGAGTAAATTCCGTAAGCCACATAGAGCATCATACGTCCGTCTTGCTTGCCCCAGCGTGGAGCCAGCGTCAGACCATCTATGCCCGAACATCCAAAGCGGTGTTCTACCGTGCGTCCTTGATTGGTGACTTTGGCATTGAAATCGTCTACAGCAGGTTTAACGTAGACAGATGTCATCACCTCTTGTGCGCTCATATGTTCTCGGTTGATGCGTGCCACATCAAAGACGGCTATATAGAAACCGTTCTCATCGTCATTCTTCACACCTCCCAGGCCTTCCATAATGCCCTTGCCGATGGCATCGTGCTTGTATTCCAGACTGCCGTAGAGACGACCATCGTCAGGATTGAGCGAGATGCATCCCAAATGACCTGTGAGACCATCTACGCTACCCAATACTCGCCCTTGCATATCTACTTTGACCAGACTGGTGGTAAAAGACATGTACATGCAATTCCGCTCGTGGTCGTAAGCGATTCCTTGAACGTGAAATTTGTCTTGCAGCCCCGTTTTTACTGTGCGTGGGAAATCTTGTGCATAGGTTGTAGATGTGCTGGGGTAAAAAATACTCAGTGCCAGCCATAATGAGGCTATGGCTGAAAGTTTCAGTTTGCTCATTGTATAAAGATTTGTTTAAGCCAGCTCTTGATTGTACGCGGACGACGGGTTACCGCAGAACCGTTAGGCGTGAAGACATAAACGGACTCCTGAGGGTCACCCCACTGGTCTGGGTACAGCAACATGACGCTGGTATGTGTGAAATTTATGTGAATCAGATGAGGAAGCTGGTCAAAACCAGGCTTATAGGAGATAAATCCTGGGCGGGCGGATACGATGACGAGCAGGGTGTCTTTGCCAGTCTCTTTCTGCAGGGATAGCCATTTGTTCCAGACGTTCATCTCTTGATATTCGCTCCGAACACTGGCATGTTTGTTTTGCATGTAGCCACGTATGTATGGGAGCGTATCATGGTGAGCACGGAACTCCAGATGGCAGTCCAGTTGTTCCCCTATACGACATATATGCTCCAACCATTTATAGAATCCTACTTCATATTCCGCTTTCTGTGGCACTGCCACCAGTACACGTCGCAGGGTTCCTGGAGGGACAATGCAACGTATGGCCATCACTTCGCGGTGTGAACCATTTAGCACATTATCTATCACCGTACCAAGTGATGATTTAGGCATGCCTGTAGTGCGGTCTGTCAAGCTCATAATCACTTCACCACAGTCGTATTCCTTGATGGTATGTAGGATGCCTCCCGCAATATTTGTACTCATGCGATTGAGTGTTGCCATGGGCACATTGGCTGCTGCTGCTATACTCTGAGCTTTTTCCAGTAACCTCTGTCCGCGACGATGACGGTCCACACCATCATTGTTGTCGGCATCATATGCTACAGAGAGCCCCATCAGACTATCGGGAATATAGGGGTTGCGGATAAGCATTGCCAATTCTGTCATTCCGTTTACAGTTTTCTCTTGGCTGTAGGTCACCAGACACTTTCCGTGATAGGAACCTTTGTTTTCCTCTAAGGTGGTGTCACTGAGTGCCAATGCACGTGCTCCCTTGCTGGTGAACAGGCTACTTACGATGCAACTGCATAGTATCAGTAGCATTGTTCCATTAAGCATCTGGTCATCCATCAGATTTACTTTAGGGTTGATGCCTATCATCACAATGGCAAGTGCACCTGCTGCATGGGCGTTGGTGAGCCCAAACATCAAACGCATGCCATTACGGTCGTAGCCGCTTCGCCATGCCATGATTACCGCTGCCAGCCATTTGGTCAAGATACCTGTGAGAACCAAGATTGACATGGTCCATAGCCCACTGATATCGCCAAACATAGAGCGCACATCAATGATCATGCCCACGCCAATGAGAAAATAGGGGATGAAGAGTGCGTTGCCAACAAATTCCAGATGACTCATCAGAGGACTGGTACGGGGAATCAGTCGATTGATGACCAGTCCTGCCAGGAATGCTCCTAACAGTCCTTCCAGTCCCACTAACTTGGCCATGGCTGCGCTAAGGAATACCAATGCTAAGATGAAGATATACTGCATCACTCCGTCATCATACCTGCGCAGAAAGCATCTACCCATACGAGGGAAAGCAAGTAGGACGAACGCCACGTATAAACCGCATTTGACAGGAAACAGACACCAGGTGAGCAACGAGGAGTCAGCGCGTTGTGAACCATCAATCAGTGCCACAATCAGAAGGGCTGCAAAAGTGGCGAAGGCTGTAGCCACTACGCTGATGACAACCGTGCTGTGGCGTGCGATGCCATATCGACTTACAATGGGATAGCTGACCAATGTATGTGAGGCAAGTATGCTGGCCATTAACAGACTGGTCAAGGTGCCGTAATGTAACAGGTAATGGCATGACCACCAACCCATCACCAGGGGTATGGCAAAGGTGAGTATTCCGAAACAGAGTCCCTTACGACCATAGTGGGCAACACTGCCCATATCCAACTCAAGCGCAGCCAGAAACATTATATAATAGATACCCACTTGGCCGAATAGCTCGAAGGAACTGTCGCGACTTAGAAGGTTTAGCCCATGTTCTCCAACCAATATACCTGCCAGAATGAGACCAATGATATGTGGTATGCGAAGGCGGCGAAAGAGCATAGGCGCAAGCAGTATAATGCCCAATACAACAAAGAATATCCATGTGGGGTCTGTAATCAAAGCTGTGGCAGGATGCATAAGTGTGAAGGGCATGCTTGGGTTATTCTTTATACAAAAATTATATATATATTGTACAAAGGTACGTTTTTTCAGCGAATTGTTTGTTCTGTTCTTCTGTTTATTGTGAATAAATGAGTAATTTTGCGATGGCAAATCAATAAAGATAGGATAATCAGATGAGAGTAGCAATTGTAGGTGCCAGCGGTGCCGTTGGTCAGGAATTTCTGAGAGTGCTGGAAGAGAGAAACTTCCCAGTGGATGAATTGCTGTTGTTTGGTAGTCAGCGGAGTGCTGGAGCCAAGTATAACTTCCGAGGCAAGGAGGTGGAGGTGAAACTGCTTCAGCATAATGATGACTTCAAGGGAGTTGATATAGCTTTTACCAGTGCAGGAGCTGGTGTGAGCCGTGAGTTTGCCGATACTATCACCAAGTACGGAGCAGTGATGATAGACAACTCTTCTGCTTTCCGCATGGATGAGCAAGTGCCTCTGGTTGTGCCAGAGTGTAATGCAGAAGATGCTCTGACACGTCCAAAGGGTATTATCGCTAATCCGAACTGCACCACTATTATGATGGTGGTGGCTCTGCAGTGTCTTGAGAATCTGAGCCACATCAAACGCATACATGTAGCGTCTTATCAAGCTGCCAGTGGGGCAGGGGCTGCTGCTATGGCAGAATTGGAACAGCAATATCGTGAAGTGCTTGACGGAAAGCCTGTAACCGTGAATAAGTTCGCTTATCAGTTGGCATACAATGTCATTCCACAGATTGATGTATTCACCGACAATGGTTACACCAAGGAAGAGATGAAGATGTTTAACGAGACACGTAAAATCATGCATACAGATGCTCAGTGCTCTGCCATGTGTGTACGTGTACCAAGTCTTCGCAGCCATTCTGAGGCAATATGGGCAGAGACAGAGCAACCTGTTTCTCCTGAAGCTTTTGCGCAGGCCATCAAAGAGGGTAAGGGTGTTCAGCTTATGGATGATCCTGCCAATAAGGTATATCCAATGCCTCTGTTCCTGGCAGGTAAGGATGATGTCTACGTGGGACGTATCCGCAAGGATTTGGCAAACGAGAATGGCATTACCTTCTGGCTTGTCGGTGATCAGATTAAGAAAGGTGCTGCTCTGAATGCGGTGCAGATAGCTGAGTATCTGATAAAGGTGGGCAATGTAAAGTGATTGCCTCACGGATTTGACGTGAAGTAAAAAACAATTGTTTTGATACATTGCTAATCACTTCATATAGGTAAGAGATAAACGGCAACGCTCGTCCTGGTTAGGGTAGGCGTTGCCGTTTATGCGTCTATGATCTAAACCTGCCATTGGATTGGCTCAACGGATTATTCATGGGGATTGAAATGTTATTAAAACTTTTTGCTACCTTTGTCATATGGTAGATTCAA
>CAKRRN010000017.1 GCA_934394435.1 uncultured Bacteroidaceae bacterium | reverse complement strand
TCATACGGAATTTCCACGGGAATCATACGGAACTTTTTCGGCAAGTCGTCTTTCGCCTCACACGGCAAGAGAGGGAGAGGATGAAAACGACCCAAGTTTAGGAATTTTCATAGCAGACGCCACAAAAGATGCATTAAACGGTCTCGTATACCGAAATCTTGCAGTAAACCCCGTGACCCATGAGTTTTATGCTAAATACTACGCAAAAAAAAACTACGATGCTTCACCACAAACCATCAACAAAGCAAGTTTCTTTTGGAACGACAGTTGGACAGGCAAAACAGCAGAAATGCCGACCACGGCAAACTTTTACGGATATTACCCAAGACCACGAAACAACGATATTAGCCAAGGCGCACCAGATTACAAGAAAACGTCAATAATCTCACAGGAAGATGCGGCTGGCACGAATACTGACACTACCAGAACTTGGAATAAGCTACATTACTCCTTCATGGATCAGACAGACGACAACATGTCATGGCATGATGTTATGTATGCATTACCAGAAAAGGAAGGCGCAAATGACAGATATGGCAATCAAGACAAGAAAACAGGAGAGAGTGTACAACTTCACTTTGTTCATGCTTTCAGTCTGCTGGATATTGAGGTCAACAAAGGAAACAGATACCAAGGAGACTGCAAGATTTCTGCCATAGAATTATCTGGATCACAAGTTTTCACAGAGGGGGACTTGGACATCGTGGCAGGAAATATAACCCCATCCTACAACACAAGCACAGAAAGTGCATTCATAAGGAGAACATTCACCGAAGAAAAGATAACAGAAGATAGTCCGTTACATAAGACAATGATAGTACAGCCTACACAAGACGGTGACAACCCTTCTGGGGATAACCGGCTTATAGTAACATGTCGCATTGATGGAATTGACTATAGTTGCTCACTAAGCAACTTGAAACTCGTAGGTGGCAAAAAATACAAACTGAAACTTACACTTAACCCGTCTGGAATTGTCGTATTCAGAATATGGAACGGTGCAAAAGTGGAAATAGGAGGACATACATACACTCCTGATGACAGCGAAAAGGAAATGGTCATCAATGCTGACAAATTCACAGTGTCAAATGATGCAGGATATAAGATCATTGGCATATACAAAAACGGCGAAAACATTTTAGAAAACGATAAGACAGAATATGACTTGGAAAAGAACGACGGAGCAAACACGTACTATAATATAGTGGCTTGTCCCGACGGAAGCACTGACAAAGAATGGTATACGACAGATGGCATGCAGATGCATTTTGACGGTATCCAGAATATTTTCAAAAAAAGTGAACAGGACCAAAATCTCAGTACTTGGTATGACCTAAGTGGCAACGACAATAACGGCGCCTTGCGTTCCTTTACAAGTGCCTCTGGCTGGACAGGCACTGGCTTGAAATTTGACGGCCTCGATGACATTGTTTATTTCTCGGGCAAAATAAACGAGTCGTACACCATGGAAATGTACGTGTGCGTAGAACCCGACCAAAGAGGAGCGCACCCACGGTTTGTAGCTGAAGGAAACCAATATCCATGCTTTTACTTTTATGGTACAGGAAATAATTATGACGGTGTGACATACAACACATCGACATCACGACAAATGGCTTTTTACGATGGCCCCAACAAAACTCTTGGCACAACCATAACAACAGATGGAAAAACGCTGATTCAACTGGATTTTGCATATGACGCTGCAACAAAAGAACTTCACTGGTATGTGGATGGCCAAGAAGCCAAAGAAAGTATAAACCCAGGACGGCAGAATGTCGCAATTCCACAATCTTTGCCAACCGCTTCCATTGGCAACAAAATCAGCGACAACTCTCGCGCTCTTGCTGGAACTTACGACAGTTTCATCATCTATAAAAGGGCCTTGAAAAAAGACGAAATACAACAGAACTATAATGTCAATACCAAAAGATATGGAACAACCAAGTAAGGTATGAAAAAAAACGAAATACAACAATGCCTACCTTGCCATACGGCAGATAGGCATTGTTGTACTTTGCGTTGAGTCACAAAACGTCTGAAATGACTCTAACCCATTTATTATTGGCATTCATACCCACTGCCACGCGTTGCAAGTTCCTTTATCTGCTCCATGCTCAGCCCACTATATTTGGCTATTTGCTCTATCGGCAGATTATCAGCAAGCATGGCACGAGCCGTATCAAAGGCCTTTTTCTTCTCACCTTCAGCTCGTCCCTCAGCTCGTCCTTTAGCTCGTCCCTCAGCTCGTCCCTCCTCAAGTCCTTCTTGTCGTGCGTTGCCAAGGACATCGTTCTGAATCATCACAGCGTTTATGTGCTCATCGTAGGCGTAACGCTCAGCGTCCGTCATGGAGTAGTACTGCAGTTTCTGACGTGCTTCGCTCAGACCTGGTGCCTTGGGATGTTCGTTTATCACTCCATTCTTAAGATATTGCATCCACTCCTCAAGTGGTGACTTTGCCACCTCATTAAAGTTGTTCACACGCACAAGATAATACGTTGGAAATATGTCTGAAGGGTATTTCTGTACTATTGCCCCTTCCTCTTTCGCGCTTATTATCAGGTGGTCCTTTGTGTGCACACCAATGAAATTGTTCTGCCCTACATATAAATAGTCAGAACCGCGCCCGAGGTCGAAGTACAGGATGCTTATCGAATAGACCTTCTTCACCTCACGATAGGTGTCGCCAAGGTTAATGTGCTCAGTTATGGCTTTTGCCACGCCATAGAGAATGCGCTCAAGATAATAAAGCTCGCTCGTGTTTTGTATCTCAACAATGATTATCTCGCCCTTAGAGTTCTTGGCTTTTATGTCCACACGGTTGAACTTATCGTCTTCGCGCTGCTGGTTGCCCTCGCTCTCAAGTATCTCTACAATCTTCACCTCCTCGCCTATGAACACAGTGAGGAAGCCTTCCAAAACTCCAAAATTGGCTTTCTGACGAAGCAGTCGCTTGATTGCCCAGTCGAAACGTATGTATCTGTCCTTCAATTGTGCCATAGTCTTATTTGGTTTTGACGTTACTTTGCAAAAATATAGAAAAATAATGTTTTTACAAACTTATTTGACATGCTTTTCTATCTTATCTCATTTATACCCCTTAACAAATTATCTCACTGACGATGAGATAAAGGCAAATTTTGAGGTACGGTTACGGAACAGTACGACTATAAGTCTGACGACGCCTCGTAATTCGTAAGAGGACAGTAATAATAAGTGGCTCAGTATTTCTGGGCATTCATTTTGTTGTAGTCATCGAAGAGTTTGAGACATGCCTCGCGATCCGTTTCCTCCATATAGTTGCCCAACCTGTCGCGCCCTCCGAAAATCTTATCGAACTTATTGTCACGGAATCCAATCATCTCATTATCGGCTATCGTACAACCATACTAAATCTTACTTATGTTTGCCCACATGCAAGCGCAGAGACACATATGGCATGGTTCGCCCGTAGTATAAAGTTCACATCCAGAAAGGTCAAACGTGCCAAGTTCCCGACACGCCTTACGGATGGCATCTACCTCACCATGACATGTAGGATCGTTGTATGCTAGCACATGGTTATGACCAGAGGCAATCAATTGCCCATCTTTTACAATTGCCGTGCCAAACGGCCCTCCATGCCCCCTTCTGATTCCATCGTACGCTTCGTTGACGGCAATCCTCATAAATCTGCTACGGAATTCTACATCATTTGCGCTAATCTTATGCTGTTTATCCTTTTCCATAATATTCACTTTTTTCTTTTTTACGCTAAGTTAGCGATTATTTTCAATATTGAAGACCCATCCACAAAAAAAAACATTTTTTCCTTTATTTTCTCCACCAAAAAGCCTAACTTTGCGAAAAGACAAGTATTAAATTACATTAAAAACGACTTAAACTGAAGGTTTTCAGAGGTACATAAAAATAATCTATAACGCGTTCTATAGTGGAAACTTTGGGGAACAGTCCATTGTAGAAAAACATAACAAAAAGTTCCCCCTAATTAAAACTATGTTTAAAAAAGTCTTCTTAACCTTACTTGCCGCCCTATCAGCGGTAGGTGGATGGGCTGATCTGAAGCAGGATTCGAAGGGCAACTACCTTATTGGCACGCCTGAGGACCTTTGTGAGTTCAGCGCGATTGTGCGAAGCGGTCAGTCCAGCATCAATGCACTACTAACGGCAGACATTGACATGAGTAGTGTGGAGAACTTCATGCCAATTGGCCTTTATGCAGATTCGGGAGGCCCCCAGCAAAGTTACAATGGAACGTTTGACGGTAACGGTCATGTAATCCGCAATCTAACCGTTACTCGCGAGGACGAAAGCGAAGTTGGTCTTATCGGACGAGGTGTCAGCTGTACGGTCCAGAATTTGGGTGTCATCAATGCCAAGATGACAAGTAAAGCTCAGATAGAAACGGAAAGTGGTGTCACTGGAGTTCGAGCAGGAGTGATCGGTGGTGAGCTGGCCAGTTGTGTGGTACGCAACTGTTTTTCAGCTGGTAACATTGAAATCAACACTCTGAAAGACCAGAAAGGTGGCATTGCTGGTGAGGCAGCAGAAAGCACGACCTTTACAAACTGCTTTACCACATATGAAACACTTTCCGCTGTCATTGGTGGTGGCGCATTCAACAGTTTTGCTGGTGATGAACTGAGTTCCTTCAAACCAGGTGAACTCTGTTACACACTAAACGGAAATCAGACTGTAATACATTTCTATCAGAATCTGACAGAGGATGCCTACCCCACTCTGGATCCAAGTCGCGGACGGGTTTATGCTTCGGGTGAGCTGAACTGCGACGGAACCCCTAAGGGAGATGTGACCTACAGCAATACGGATGATGGCACAAAAATGCCCCCACATGAGTTCGACGAGAACGGGTATTGCATAAATTGTGGTGCTGAAGAAGGCGTTGTTTTACCCACCGAGGATGAATGGTACGAAATTACCAGTGCTAAGGAGCTACGCTACATCTCACGTTTTGTAAACAAAGGAAACAATCGAATAAACATCAGATTAGCAAACGACATTGACCTGGCTGGCATGATGATGGAGCCTATCGGAAAGTATTCTGACGACGCAAACTACCCAAGTGTTTGCTTCAAGGGAGTGTTTGATGGGCAAAACCACATCATCTATAACCTTACCGTTGTTTGCGATGACTCTCAGGAAACAGGTTTGTTCGGACGTATCAACGAAGGTGGTGTGCTGCGTAACCTTGGTATCGTAAACGCAGAAATCACGAACGGAAAAGGAATACGTGCTGGAGTCTTTGCTGGTGAGATACATGCCTGCACAGTCACAAACTGTTTTAGCGCAGGTGACATCAATATCAATACCCAACATCAGCAGAAGGCAGGTATCTCGGCTGAAGCAGCATCGTCAAACCTCATCAACTGCTACACGACATATGATGTGCTCACCAACGCAGCCTCAAGTACGAAAAACTGTTACGCAGGCGAATTCGTTGCCGAGAACATAAGCACTGGCGCACTCTGCTATGCACTGAATGGAAACAGTTTCCAAAACCCCGTCTACTTCCAGGATATTGACAGCGACGAATACCCTGTACTGGACAACACACACGGTATCGTCTATAAGACTGGCGAGGAAGAATACGCCAGTGCCAAGAACGATGAAGAATTCAAGGATATCCTCGCTTCCATGCTGGCTGCAGAGAAAGAGCTCTACGAGCAGAAGATTGCCACACGCTCATTGTTGGACAACTATCTGAGTTCATTGGATAAACTGGAAAACGCAAGTCGTGAGGAATATGCTAAGGCATACGTCAATCTGAACGGTATACGTTCGGCAATCAAGGAGAGCGAGGCAGCTTATTCTGATTACCAGAAGAAGATTGACGAAATAACAGCTTATCTTGATGAGAATAAAAGCGAAGGTAAGGAATTTGATACTCTGCGCGATTATCTGACCAAGAACGTGGAACCAGGAGAACAATTCCCCAACGGTTCGTACAAGTATATCTTGGCAGAACTGTCTCTCTCAGCATCTAACATCGCCCTTGAAGCAGAATACGCCCAAGGACTGCTTGAAAATGCCGTTAAGAGCAACTATCAGGCTGGCACAGACATCACAAACATGATAGCCAATGCCGACTTCAGCAAACAGCTGACAGGATGGACTATAGACAAGAATAAGCCCAGCATTTACACACAGGAAGGCTGCAAGAACCTTGTATACATGCTAAACCAGCAGCTGGACATCAACCAGACAATATATGGTCTGCGTCCTGGACTCTATGAGGTACACTTCAACGGCTATGCTGAGATTAAGAACAGTGCAGAAGAGTCAGCCTATAACTTCAACGCATTTGTCTATGCCAACGGTAATAGCAACTATTTCCATACCAAATACACAAACCTGCTGACAGAAGATGTGGCAGAGAATCTGGGCGAGGGATTTGGTCCTGTTACAGACAGCAATGGCGAATATTTGGGTCATGGAGCCACAGGCTACAATGGCTTGGCTCTTGCCTTCAGCAACGGATTCTATGACAACAGCATTATCGTGTCTGTGGACGACAGCCTCAAGCTGGGTGTACTCAGCCCTGGAACTTACCAGCGCAACACAGATACCTTCTTGGGCAACGCACGTCTTATCTTCCTGGGTGACTATGACCAAGCAAGCAAGGCTCTGGACAGCCAACTTGCCGACATGGTAGAGAAGGCTAAGCATATGACCCAAGACTACAGTATCGACCTGCTGACATACGGCAACGCTCCCAGTTATTCAATCGCCATTAACGACGAGCTTACGGCAGCCATTTCAGCCGCAGAAGCCGCTACAACAGGCGAAGCCAAGTATGAAGCCATCTGCAAATTCAGCGAACTCTTCAACTCTGTATACGAGAGTAAGGAGACATACCTGCAGATGATTACACTCAACGATGAGGTGTACACAGCTGTAACAAATAGCAGCGCAGAAGAAGCTGACGAATACGAAAAGAACTTCTACATACCCATCGAAGAGGCTTATCAGAAAGGTTCTTATACCACAGAAGAGGCTCTGGCATGCATTGAAAACATGAAGCAGAACAACGCCTACAGAATGGTTTACGGTGAGGAGCCCGAACAGGACGAAGACGAATTCTACCTCTGCGACAATCCCTATCACCTCATATGGGTTTCAAACCAAGTGAACAGTGATAAGAAACGCAGCATGAAGTTTGCTCTGACCAAGGATATAGATATGAGCAAGCTCAAGAATTTCACTCCCATTGGTCTGCACAGCGATATTGAGAATCCCCAGTCTCACCCATTCAACGGTGTATTTGACGGACGCGGTCACATCATCAGCAACCTAACCATTGTTTGCGAAAATGGTGCTGAAGCAGGTTTCTTCAGCCGTGCTATTTATGCAACCATCAAGAACGTGGGCATCGTGAACGCGAATGTCACCAACACCAGACCTTACCGCTCTGGTATACTCGGAGGTGAGATTCACTTGAGTACACTTAGCAATGTATTCACCATTGGTGACCTTCAGGTGAATACAGAGCACGAACAGGCTGGCGGTCTCTGTGGCGAAGCAGCAGGAACGGTTGTGACCAGCTGCTACACCACCCATGACGTACTCACGAATTCAGGTAGCCTAAAGAACTGCTTCTACGGTAGCGAAATCAAGAGCAAGATGCCGACTGGCGAATTGTGCTATTTGCTAAACGGTGACCAAGAGGAAATCTCCTTCTACCAGAAGATTGGTGAAGACGCATACCCCACTACCAACAGTGAGCGCGGTCAAGTGTATTGCGCTGGCAGACTGAAGTGTGACGGAAGCTCTGACGGAAGCGTTACATACAGCAATACTCCTGGTGAAGTGGTAACCACACCTCACGACTATGATGAAAACGGATACTGTAAGAATTGTGGTGCAGACGAAGGAGAAGGCCAGGTTGACGAAAAGGGAGTCTTCCATCTGAAGAATGCATATGGACTGCGTTGGTTCTCTAATTTCGTGAACAACGGCAACACTGGTGCACAGGCTGTATTGGATACAGATGTTGATATGACTGGTATCGAAATGCATCCTATCGGCTGCTTCTCAGACGACCATGATATTGCAGGAGACGGAGTGAACAAGATCTTCCGTGGCACGTTTGACGGACAAGGTCATGAAATCCGCAACCTCAACATCGTTGTTGACGATCGCTTCGAAGGTGGTCTCTTTGGTCGCGCTGCAGGCAGTGCAACTCAAATCAAGAACTTTGGTCTGGTAAATCCATCCGTTGTCAACCCAAGCAGCAATGGTTGTCGTCTGGGTGCTGTATGTGGTGAGTTGAACGAAGCCGTCATCAGCAATGTATACGTTGTCGGCAACATCACTCTGCAGACTTCAAACGCACAGTTGGCAAGCTTTGCGGGCGAGGCTCATCAAGGCACAATCGTAAACTGCTATACTACCTCAGAACTGCCTATCAGCTACCAGGGCACTAAGACCAACTGCTATCAAGGCGAAGAGGTTACCAAGACAGTTTCTACCGGTGAGCTCTGCTTCAAGTTGAATGGCAACAGTTCTGTCAAGCCTGTATGGAGACAGACCTTGGGCAAGGACGCATATCCCGTACTAAACAAAGAGAGCATGGTCGTTTACCAACTGGAGGACGGCACATTCACCAACGAGATGGGCGAAATGGACAAGTATGCAGGTACCGCAGAAGATCCTATCCGTATCAAGAGCTTGCACGACATGCAGGTTCTGCACGACTACCTCAAGACCGGACAAATGACCTACGTTACTCTGGAAACTGACCTTGACATGAGTGGTGTAACCGACTGGAAACCCCTGAACACAAATGATGACACCTTCAATGGCAAGGGCTACATGAACTGGGTGAACTTCGATGGAAAAGGACACACCATCACAGGCTTCAACTGCACAAAGAGTGGTCAGGCATACAACAGCCTCTTCGGTGTGCTATGCGGTGCGGTGTACAACCTTGGACTCGTTGACTGCAACGTCGTATGTGACGCAAGTGGCACAGGTGTTCTGGCTGGCTATGTAGGCCATGGCAACTACCAAGACACCACTTACGTATACAACACCTATGTAACAGGTAGGATCAATGTACCATCAGGCTACTGCGGTGGTATGTTTGGCAACGTCGGAGGTGAGACTGTAATTCGTAACTGCTATGCGAACCTTGATATTACCAGCGATGCGAAATACCTGGGTGGACTCATCGGACGTATCAATGCCGCACTCTTGATGGAGAACTGCTATGCAGCAGGTAACTGCCAAGGACATGGTATCAGCGGTGGAAGAAACAGTCTGGCTCCAGCCAGCGTATTTAACAATATCGTGGTATGGAACAACAACTACGAGGACTTCGGTCCAACCACCTCACCCGATGTATTGACAGGTATCAAGTACTTCAACGGAGAGAACTTTGAAGAATTGCAACAGGCCGTTGTAGCATGGGATCCCCAGACATGGTCTGCAGAAGGAAACGAGTATCCTGTGCTGAAGGCCACCGTAAGCGATCCTACAGGCATTCAGCAGACAGCAGGAAAAGCTACAGTAAACTCATCTGCTGTATACAGTCTCTCTGGCGTTCGCGTGGGAACAAGCCTGCGTAACCTGCCAAAGGGCATATACATTATGAACGGCAAGAAAGTAATGGTTAAGTAACAAATCTGTTACTGTCATCTTAAATTGAGCCATCTGGCATGGAGCATCCTATCTCCAGAGTCAGATGGCTCTGTTTTTTTCACAAAGCTTCTGATAAAAGCATACACACATATATCGGACATAAATCCCCAGGCATGACCTGTATACACTTATAAGCCACCTTGCTTGTCTGTACAGAAAAGATAATATGCTCCACACGAAATGGGTCAGTTTATTTTCTTAGTTGGAGAAAAATATTTTCCCAGTTAGAGAAAAAAAGAAGACTATTATAATCGGCTACTGTTACCGTTTTACAAAATGGATAGTTGTGTCTACATTTTTACTTTGTGTACAGAAAAAACATATCTACGAAAATCAATAAAAAGTCACTCTAAAATGTAATACGGCTTCAATGGTCAATGAAGACGACTTACTTGGCAATAGAATACTATATTACTTGAACATTGAATATTTAACACCTAATACTTACTACTTGCTATACTCCTCACAATCCATTCTTACTTATGAAAAAAAATGTTGCTTGTATTAGCCTGCCCCACTAAATTCCAGCTGAACCTAATTGTATCAAATGACCGATTTGGGTTTAAAATTCACCCTCCCTGGTTTATCTGGTGAGCCGTCAGATGCCCCATTTGGACAAAGGCACAAGAATTTGTCTTTACTGGTAGAAATAGGGAAAATGACAGGAAAAAGTTGTCAAATCAACAAAAAAATGCTGCATTTTTACGTTTTGAACTATACTTTTGACGAATCGACACAAAAATAGACGTTGTTTTCGCTTATTTTGCATATAGATTTTATCGAATCAGTCTAACAGCGTAAATACGTACTTATAGTTGATGCGGTCTCGAAAACATTCTTTAGAACTCCATTATACTATAATAAAAGACTTAAAGGCAGACTGAGAAATAAAATTGTTGACTCATAGTTCTCCCCCAGAGACTGGCATGGGAACTTTGTGCGAGTGCCCCCACACTAAAAATCCTTCTTTTTCTTATCAGCGTGGGGGCACGCCAACGCGCACTACATATGACTAAATTTTTTACTCGAAAAGAACATCTATCAAGCAAGCATCATAAATCTATAGTTTCACTTCGACAAAAAAAGAGATTATTTGACGAAATGACACAAATGCAAAGTTTTTCCTCTTGGCAAGAAAATCAGATTTAGTTTACTTTGCAGACAAAGTATTCTTCTCTTTCTACTAATAAAAGCGCAAATCAAAAACGCACAAACACTATAAACCCTATTGAGCATGAAAAGAAAAGTTTACGCACTAACTGCAATGTTCTGCTGCTGGATGGTCGCTCTGCAACCCGTGCTGGCACAGGATTTCTGGAACGGAGGAACCGACAAGAACCTCTCTGGAACAGGTTCTGCAGATGACCCATTTCTAATCAAGACCGCAGACCAATTGGCTGGTCTGGCAGAAAGAGTTAATTCAGGCGAGGACTTCAAGGGCAAACACATCCGTCTGGATGCCGACCTGTACATGAGCGACCCCTCGAAGCCAAGTGCTGAGAAGAAGCAATGGACTCCCATCAGTGGCATCTTCTATGACCATCAAGGCGCGTGGGAGTGGACTTCAGACACATTGCGCTTCTGTGGAAATTTTGATGGTGGAGGACACACCATATATAATCTGTACTACAACCAGGCACCTGACTTCGGTGGAATTGACATTGACGACCCCACCAGTGACATTCATTTGGACTTCACGGGGTGGAACAAGGGGCTCTTCGGATACGTCGAGGGTGGTAGCATCAGCAACCTGCGACTGGAAAACGACACCATCGTGGGGGCTGTGGCCATAGGGGGCATCGCCGCCTACAACGTAGGGGGCACCATCAGCCATTGCTCCATGACGGGCTTTGTGGGCTCAGTAGAGAGCGGTCCCTGTGGTGGCATCGTGGGTCAGAACACCAATGGCACGGTGGAGCATTGCACCGCCAATGCCACCAGCAAGGGTACACGTAGCGCAGGAGTGCTTGTAGGCATCAATACTGGAGCACAGGCTGTGATACGCGACAGCCACGCACGGGGCAAGTGTCATGTGACCCAGTACCGTGCAGGTGGCTTCTGTGGGGCACAGTTTGACGGTGCGCTCATCGAGCGTTGCTCAGCCGATGTGGAGGTGAGCAACGCGGCCTACAAGTATGCGACCTTTGACTGCGCAGGCTTCGTGGCCAACAACGATGGCACGATACGCGAGTGCTACTCCACGGGTGATGTGACCTCACCCAAGAGTGCGGCTGGCTTCGTAGCATGCAATGTGGGGCGCATAGAGTCTTGTTACAGCACGGGCAACGTGACTGTGGGCGGATGGGGGTGTACGGCAGCTGCCTTTGTGGGCGAGAATGGCAACGGCGAGGTGTACTACGGCGAGGTCGTAGGCGATAACCCAGGCGTGACCATCAACTGCTTTGCCACAGGTAAGTGCTCTGGTTCAGACAACCAAGCTGGACTACGTGGTTTCCTGGCCTCTTACTGGAACGAGTCACAGAATTCCTCGCGCACCGTGTTCTGCTCCTACGACTTCACAGTCAATCCAGGCATTGGCACCCATGAGCGCACTCTAGGAGGCTCACACGCCAAGACTACGCAGGAAATGCAGAGCCAAGAGTTTGTGGATACGCTCAACATGGTGGCTGCCTGGATGGGCACCAGCACCTGGACTTATCGCCCAGGCCAATACCCAGTACCCACAGGCGTGAAGGCTACCAACTTGACCGACTATATCGGTGGTGGTGACGGCACGCAGGAACATCCTTACCTCATCGGCAACAAGACACAGCTCATCCATCTGGCAGAGCTCTCTAACCTGGGTTGGGACTTCCGTGGGCAATACATCAAGCAGACAGCTGACATTGACCTTAACCTCCCTCAGGAGCAATGGGGCGAGGAGATGCCCACCGAATGGATACCCATCGGCCAGGGTGCCAACAGAAACAATATGGAGGAGGACAACTCCACGGTCTATACCTTCCGTGGATGCTACGATGGCGGTTACCACGAGGTGCGCAACATGTACATCAATGGACACTATGACCAGTTGGGCTTCTTCGGTGTGCTCCACCATGGTGCCACCATCAAGAACCTGGGCATCACCAATGCATGGGCAAAGACCAATACAGGCGATATCGGCATTCTGGCGGGCTGCTCGTCACGCTACTCGCGCAATGTCAACATCATCCAGTGTTGGACCTCGGGCCGCGTGGAGAGCACGGGCTGGGGCGTGGGTGGAATACTGGGACAGATAGCCCTCGATGGTAATACCAACATCCTCAACTGTGCCTCATCAGCCCATATCACAGGTACGACCGACGTGTCAGCCATCGTGGGCAACCAAAACTACATCGGCGGCGAGACTTACAGCAACGACACCATTGCCAACTTCATCTTCTCGGGCACCTTTGACAAAGAAGGTTACCGAGTGCCCATGATGGAGCGCGAGCGACTCTTCAACGCGCTCTATGACTCAGACGTATATAAACTCTCAGACAACGAGGAGCAGGTGCGTCTCAATGGTGGGCATCCTACGACATACCTGCAAAGCAAGGAACTGGCCAACGTCTTCAACTACTGGATTGACCAGTGGAATGCCACCCACGCTCTGCAACTGGACTATTATAACTACCACGAGGACAAGTATCTGGCCACAGAAGCCAGTTTCACCCCACCTCTGAAGGTCACCTTCGACACGGGGAACGGTTCGCCCGTAACTGCCCAAAGCGTGCTGCAAGACAGCCGGATTGACGCGCCCATCATCCCCACGCTTGACAGCAAGGTGTTTGCTGGCTGGTACAATGATGCTGGCTACACCCAGCCATTTGACTTCAGCGGAAGCGTAGGCAGCGACCTCACCCTGTATGCCAAGTGGCTCGACACTTTCACCTACGACCTAACGCCTTTCCAGAACCCCTTTGCCAACAGTTACGTAATCAAGACCAAGGAGCAACTGCTGGGACTGGCCATCATGACCAGAGGCATAGAGGGTGTGCAGGATGCCACAGACTTCACTGGCAAAACGGTGAAACTGGGGGCCGACATCCAGCTCAACGACACCACCGACTGGCACCTGTGGGGCAAAGATATCTACGCGATACCCTGGCTCTCTGTTGGACCAGCCTACTACGGCACCTTCAATGGCATCTTTGATGGACAGGGACACACCATATCGGGACTCTACCAGCGGTGCAACAAGCCAAGCGAGCAAGCCAACTATGGGGGCGTGCAGCAGGGACTCTTCGGTTATCTGGGCAACGATGCACAGGTGAGCAACGTCTGCATCACAGCCTCCGTGTTGCTGCGTCCTGGTGACGGATCTGGAAGTAGTGAGAACGGATATGTGGGACTGCTGGCTGGCGAAAACCATGGGCTGGTGGAAAACTGCCATGTGGAAGGGCGTGTGGAGGTAAAGAGCTCCTGCGACGTGGGCGGACTCATTGGACACAACCAAGGGCAGGTGGCCTACTGCAGCAGCAAGGGCAGCGTAATCACGCATGACAACTGGAGTAACATGGGTGTGGGCGGACTCATTGGTTATTGTGAACTGCCCACCGAGGCTGACACACTGCGTGGCTGTAGCTCCTCTGCCAGCGTGGAGGGACGTGGCTATATGGGCGGACTAGTGGGCAACTGCGCACGCGGTGTGCTACTGGACTGCCATGCCACAGGCGATGTGCAGAGCAACGGAAACGAGGGTTACAACATAGGTGGACTAGCAGGATGTGCCAAGACTCTCATCAACTGCCATGCCGAGGGGAATGTCACAGCCCCCGAGAGCAATCGTATAGGCGGACTAGTGGGCAGAATCACTGTGGCGAAAGGTTGTCATGCCATAGGCAAGGTGATTGGCAACGAGGCTGTTGGCGGACTGCAAGGAGACGTTGACGGCAATGGTATCAGCACCACAGACTGCTATGCCACAGGCGAGGTCACAGGAAAAACTTATGTGGGTGGACTGGCAGGACAGGGACGAGCACTGACGGCATGCCACGCCACTGGCAAAGTACGCGGACTCAAGTATGTGGGCGGACTGGTAGGAGGCTTCTCCTACGACCTCATCAACAGCTACAGCGAGGGTGACGTGGAGTATGACGGTGAGAATGCTGACGGGCAGGAAGTATATATCGGCGGACTCCTGGGAGAGGGGAACAACATCACAGGCTGCTACGCCACAGGCAATGTGCAGGGAGCATTGGGTACCTATGTGGGGGGACTGCTGGGCAATGGCAGCGAGGTGACAGGCAGTCATGCCACAGGTCAGGTATCTGGCGGTGACTTCACGGGTGGCTTGGCAGGTCAATTGAAGGGAAAGATTGAGGACTCCTATGCCACTGGTGCGGTAGATGGCAGGTACAAGGTGGGTGGCCTCATAGGTTGCTCGGCAGGATCATACAACTTCGGTGTGACCGTCAAACGCTGTATGGCCAGTGGGGATGTGATTGCCACCAAGGATTTCGCAGGTGGACTCATAGGACTCTGTCAGGCAACGAGTGTGACAGAATGCTATGCCGAAGGAAATATCACAGGCACGAGCAACGCGGGTGGACTCATTGGCAGCAGCGGTCAAAACAGCTTCACCTGCTGCTACGCACGCGGCAGTGTGAATGGTGACGGCACTGGACTGGCAGGACTGATAGGTGACCAGGGACTGAACTATCTGTATTGCTGCTACGCCACAGGAGCGGTCACTGGCCCCGAGGGCTGCACCGCCGGTCTGCGCTGCAAGGGCTACCCTGCCCCCGACAACCAGAAGAGCTACTATGACCGGCAGACCACGGGGCAGGGCGATGATGCCCTGGACATCCCTTGCAGCACCGAGGAGATGCGCCGCATGGCCACCTTCACGGGTTGGGACTTCGAGACCGTGTGGGGTAGACGCAGTGACATCAACGATGGCTACCCTTACCTGCGCTGGACGCAGAAGGAGTCTCTGCCCAACGACACCGATCTTCCTCTGGGCATCGGCACACCCACAGGACGTGCGCTGCAGGACGTGCGCAAGGTGATTCGGGACGGTAAAATCATCATCGAGACCTCTCACGGCAGTGACTATCAGACAGACGGAAAGAAATTGAGATAAGACTATTTGGCTCCTAATTTTCAGTCAATAAGAACGGGAACATAGCCAAAATCCCACATCCCCCCTTGTTCTTGCAAGAAGGATGTGGGATTTTCTTTATCTCGCATTCATTTGTTTCTCGAGCATCTAATACCCGAACAAAGGGTTTATAGATTCATCCCATATATACATACTTCTATTCACCCCAGACAGGTACTTCTGTTTGGGGTGAATCGTATATAAAATGTATTCTATTCTTTCAGAACGTGCAAGGAAATTGCTACCTTTGCAAATAGACAAATTAAAAACCAAACAAACAAGACAAAAATGTTTTTTCTACAGGCAGAACCTACCGTGGCGGCTACAGAAGCCGTTAGGGCACTTGAAACAGGCAAGTTCAGCGAGATTATCCAACAGTTAATTACCTTAGGCGTAAATGCTGGCAAGAGTATTCTGATGGCAGTTCTCATCTTCGTTGTCGGACGCTACATTGTAAAACTCATCAACAAACTGGTGGCACGTATGATGGAACGTCGGCACATGGACCCCACCATTCAATCCTTTTTCAAGAGTTTTATCAACGTGCTGCTCACCGTCCTGCTCATTATCACCACGGTGAGTGCGCTTGGCATCAACACTACATCCTTTGCTGCCCTGCTGGCATCGGCAGGTGTGGCTGTCGGCATGGCATTGAGTGGCAACCTTCAGAATCTGGCAGGTGGTATCATTCTGTTGCTCTTCAAGCCCTACAAGGTGGGTGACTTCATCGAGGGACAAGGCGTGGCAGGTGTAGTCAAGGAGATTCAGATTTTCCACACCATCATCTTGACTGCAGACAACAAGCAAGTATATGTGCCTAATGGCGCACTCTCAAGTGGCAGTGTGACCAACTATAGCAGTCAGCCCCTGCGCCGTATAGACCTGACCATCGGAGTGGAATATGGCACTGAGGTTGATAAAGTCAGCCAGGCACTCCAGAAAATCATGACTGCCGACAGCCGTATCATGGCAGACCCTGCCCCCTTCATTGCCCTAAGCAATCTGGCAGACAGTTCAGTGGACTTCACCGTTCGGGTGTGGGTAAAAGGTGGAGACTACTGGCCTGTATACTTCGACCTCACCCGTGCCATCTATGAGGAATTCAACCGTCAGGGCATCGGTTTCCCCTTCCCCCAGATTCAGATTCATCAGTAAATCCCCTATCGTTCATTAGAGTCCAATTCCTATTAGCCTTTTTTTGAGTAGATTGTGGGGCGGGCGTGTCGAAAGCATAGCAGACTATGTCAGGAGACAAGTCTGGAAACAAAATGCCAGAAGAAAGGCTAATTGGGATTGGGAAAGAACTATCTATCAGAGTAGTTGTCTTTTTTTTCTTCGGTCTAATGATCGATTTTGGTTTAAGGCTGTCTACGTCTTTTCTCGGCTGGGGAAAAGAACAAATGGCTATCATGTTTCCTAAGATTCTTTCTAAACAATCCTAAGATAGTTGGTCAAGTATCTTAGGATACTTCAAAAAAAATCCTTACAGGCATATCTTAGCGAAAACATACCCAAACAAACTATGCCTATAGTTTTAGGAAACTACGCCCGAAGTTTTGTAAAACTACGCCCATAGTTTTAAAACGACTATGCTTATCGTTTTGGGAAGTCATGCCCATAGTTTTAAAAAAATTGGACATCACTTTGGCAAAGTGATGTCCATCGTTGTAAAAAAAGCCATGTATACGTATCCACCTTCAAGATGACTTTAGATATTACCAATTCCCGTTGGAGGGGGCAAGGGTGGAAGGCTTTCTGTAAAACTCCAGCAAACGGCGACGAAACAGAAAGGTAAGGCGAGCCTGTACGGCCTCGGAACGTGCACGAGTCAGCTGTGTCTTGGCTTCTTGAAACTCAGTGACATTAGCCTTACCATGCTCATACTTGCTCTGCATCAAGTGGAAGGATGTTTCTGCACTCTCACCAGCCACCTGCGCACTCTGACACTGACGCTGGGCAGCCACCGCATTATAGTACGCCTGCTGTATCTCTCGGTACAGGGTTTTGAGTGTCTCCTGCAACTGCAATTGTTGTGTATGAACAGCCAGACGTGCACTGCGTATATTATTGCGCGTCTGCATACGATTAAAAATAGGTATGCTGAGTGACAAACCGAAGTACTGATTGAAGTTGTCACGCATCTGCGATCCAAAGCTACTCACGCCATAACCTGATGTCCGATAATAGTTGGTACCAATACCTGCGCTGAAATACAGGCTGGGGAAAAGAGCACTTTTGGCTACGGCAATGCCTTCTTTTGCCTCTAACAGACGTAGCTGGTCACCGATCACCTGCGGTTTGAACCCTTGCGCCTCAGCCATGACGGCATTGGGAGATGGAAGCACGGCATCCAAAGGCAGAGCCTCATCGGGTGTCACTACATCAAAGCCCGATGGAGTGTCCAACTCAAGCAACTGAGTTAGGCTAAGCAACGAGAGCATCAGGGCATTCTTCTGCTGTGTCAGGTTTAAGCTATCAGTGGCCAATGTCGTACGTATCTGTGCCACATCAGCAGGAGCCGCCTTTCCCTCTGCCAACAATTTCTCCATCCTATCAACTTGAGCAGCACTGAGCAATGCCTGCTGACGCGCCACGCCCACCAGTTCCTTTTGGCACACGGCCTCCAGATAAGCAGAGATGACATTGAGTGTCACGTCGTCCTGTGCCTTCTGAAAATCCTGCATAGCTGCCTTCAGTCCTAACTTCTGCTGTCGTATCTGTGCAGGGATTTGTCCGCCTGTAATGAGCGGAACGCTGGTTCCCAAACCGAAATTCGTACTCTGAGTATTTCTGTTGGCATAGGTATTGTCAGCTGTCAGTCCACGACCAAAAGAGAAGTTCTCCCCTGCACTGGCAGTAAGGTTAGGAAGTCTGCTGTTGCGTAACGTATTAAGTGTGATTTCCTGCTGATGTACATTATCCTCCTGACGTTGCACCGTGATGTTGTGCGCTATGGCATGGCTGATACATTGCTGCAATGTCCACACCTTTTGAGCGTATACGTCCAAACATCCAGCCACCAGCAATAAGGCCGAAATGGCAAACCTACTCATTATATTCATTGTTGTATATGTAACTGATTAGTAAGTTACTCTCATTCATCCTTTTGTTTTAGGATTCCGCGTACCTTCTGTCCTGGGCGCACCCCACCCTTTATTTCCATATTTATACCATCACTCAAGCCCGTAATGACACGGGTACGTTTGAATGTCTGTTTGGGTACACTGTCAGTAAGCACATATACGAAGGTACTGTCACCAGAGAATTCCAGAGCCGACTCAGGTACGCACACAGCACCCTTTACCTTTTGTAACACAATCTGTGCATTGGCACCGTAACCTGAGCGCAGGGCTAACGAGTCAGGCAATGTGATAGCCGCTTTGATATCGAAACGGTTAGCCCCATTCTGTTCCACACCTTTTGGAGAGATATATTCAATAGAAGCATCCAGTTGGAGTCCTTGTATGGCTCCCACAGTGATGACCACAGGCATGCCCTCTGTAATACGACCAACTTCCGTCTCGTCCACACTTCCCTTGAATATTAAGTTCTTCATATTTGCCACAGTGGCGATAGTCGTTCCATCGTTGAAGGAGTTGCTCAATATCACAGAATTTCCTTCCTTCACAGGCACATCCAGTACAAGTCCATCAATGGTACTGCGGATGAGTGTTGTACTCAGCGAGGCATTGCTCAACGAAGCACCATCGCGTACGATATGTAGGGCATCACGAGCCTCAGCCTCCTCAGCCTC
Source organism: uncultured Bacteroidaceae bacterium (assembly GCA_934394435.1). Taxonomy (GTDB): domain Bacteria; phylum Bacteroidota; class Bacteroidia; order Bacteroidales; family Bacteroidaceae; genus Physcousia. The sequence goes on along the minus strand of CAKRRN010000017.1, from coordinate 30,650 downwards.
AGCCTGTCGGAGTGTCACCTGTGTCTTCTCATACTCCTCCTGACTTATCACATGTTCGTCCAGAAGTGCCTTCATACGATTGAAGTCAATACGTGCCTGCTCAAGTGAAATCTTTGCAAGACGCACACGATTTTCTGCACTTGACAAACTGCCCATGTCTGGTATCACCTTCACCTTAGCTATCACCTCATCCTTTTTCACCGTTTCACCAGGCTGCTTGTATAACTCTGCAATAATACCAGAAATCTGAGGCTTGATACTCACCTCGTCACGTGGCTCTATCTTACCCGTCACAATAGTGGTCTTCTCCAAGTCTTTTACTTGAACAGCGTTCACCTCATATACAAGCTCTTTTGGGCGAGACTTCATATAGAGAAACACGAAAGTTCCCACCATCAAGACAGCCACAGCCACGATGGCCACCCACTTCAGAATCTTCTTCATTGTTCTATTCCTTCAATTTATTATTTTCTTCTATTATTCATTCTTTTGGTTTTGTCCGACGGACCTTAGCGTACCCCTGCGCTTATAGAAATATCTATTGTAAGACTTGTAATTGAGACACTCTCCTGCCTTACGGGGCAAATACATATTCGTATATAATATTAGGGAAAAGACTCTACTCCTCCCTCATCGCCTCCACAGGGCGTATCTTCATTGCTCTTAGGGCTGGAGCAAGTCCTGCCAACATGCCCAGCAGAGCAAGCAGCAAAGCTGTCCAGATGGCCAGTGCGAAAGAAATCTGAAAGTGCGATCCAGGCATCGTATCAGCCACCGCATCCTCTATCACCTGCAATATGAGTACAGAGAGGGATATCCCTCCCATACCCGATACGAGGGTCAGCACTACGCTCTCTGTCATCACCATCCACAGGATATCGGCAGGTGTGGCTCCTATGGCACGGCGTATACCTATCTCCACCGTACGCTCTTTCACAGCCACCACCATGATGTTGCTCACTCCTATCGCTCCAGCTAATAAAGTGCCCAAGCCAATCATCCACACCAGTATACGCACGCCCTTGAAGAGCATGTCTATCATTGAGAAGATAGCCTCAGCGTTGACCCGCTTTACAGCCTGCTTGTCATCGGGATGGATGAAGTGTGCACGCTTGATGACCTGCTCAGCATGGTCTTGCACCTTACTCATGCGATAGCCTTCCCTGGCTGTCATACACAGAATGTCAATATTGTTGCCCACATTGTATACACGTTGCATGGTGCCCAATGGGAGTTCCACGCTGTTCTCAGGATTACCTCCTATCTGCATTCCTCCAGCCTTTCTTCCGCTCACGCCTACCACTTGGTAATAGACACTATCAAGCGAGAAATACATCCCTGTGGGGTCACCCTGAGCTCCCAGTTCGGGAAAGAGAAGTTCCACCACACGGCTTCCTATCACACAGACTTTGCGCTGCAGACGGTTGTCCATATCATTGAGCGCACGTCCCACACGTATCTTAGGATTATCCACGCGGTTGTAGTCAGCATCATGCCCTTGCACATGCACATATCCTGTGTGGTTCTCACGCGATACCGTTCCCCAGCGTTCCAGACAGGGAGAGCATACATCCACCTCTGGCACGGAGTTCTTGATCAGCTCCACATCCTTTTGGTTCATCGACCACGAACGGTCACTGGGAAATCCCTTGTAGGCCCGGTCGGTATTCCCCGTAAAGAAGAAGCCAGAATTGGAGGCGAAGCCAGCAAAGTTCTGTCCCAGCATATTCTCCATCCCCTGGCCTCCACCCATCAGTAAGATAAGCATGAAGATGCCCCAGAAAATGCCAAAGGCTGTAAGTGCGGTACGTGTCTTATTGCGCGAGAGGGTATCGTAAATCTCCTCCCACTGATCAGAATCAAATAATCTCATTTACTATCTGTATTTATGGTTTGGTACCTATGCCCTCAACGCATCTACAGGCTTTAGTTTGACCGCTTTTCTTGCTGGGAAAAATCCAGCAAGCGTACCACATACCACCATGATGAGTGTAGCTACCATACAAGTGGAGAGGTCCACAGTGGGATCTATGAACATTTTTTGCTGCATAATACCAATATCCAGTACCTGATTGGCAGCCGAACTATCCATATACTGGCAAAAGGCAACCCCCATCACCATACCCACATAGCCAAACGTGAGTGTGATGACCAGGCTCTCCAACATGACCATGCGCACAATGCTCCACGGTCTGGCTCCAATGGCACGGCGTATACCAAACTCACGTGTGCGTTCCTTCACCGAGATAAGCATGATATTACTCACTCCCACCACGCCACTCACCATGGTGAGCAGACCCAATACCCAGAAGGCCGTATGCAGAATGTCCATTGCACGGCTCATGGTGCGGCTGTCTTCAGCCTGGTTCCATACCCACAGTGCGCTCACGTCCTCTGGACTGAAGTCATGTATCTGACTGGTGGCACGTGTGTATCCTGTCTTAAACTCATCCATCTCCTGGCTGGAAGGGCTTTTTCTCAGCACCATCGACATGCGGTCTATATATCTACCCTTCCCATAGAGGGCACTCACGGTGCTATAGGGAGCATAGAACTTAGTCTCCCACTCTTCGTCTGCCAGTTTGCAGATGCCACACACGCGCCAGGGTATTCCGCCAATCTCTACAATGCCACCCAATGCGCCTTGCCTATGTGGGAAGAGCATCTCTGCCTGTTTTTCTGGCAATACAATGACCTTACGGCATTGCTCCAAATCGATGGGATTAATAAAACGTCCCTCAAGCATCTTCACTGCCTCAATCTCGGTAAACCGTGGCCATACACCACATATCCTCACATCTTTCAAATGACAGTCACCATGACTGACCATCTGTCCAGACTGCTCCAAGACAGGCAATGCCACCTCAACCTGTTCGGCAAAATTACGATGCACCATATCTACATCACGCTCGTCAAGCTGGATGTAGCGTCCTTCCTTCAAGCCGTTATAAGGTATGGTAGTGCGTCCACCGAAAACATGAATGGCATTAAACGAAAAATCTTCCGAATTCTGTTCAAAGGTGTGCACGACTCCGTTGCCTACTCCTTGCAGCACGATAACCAAGAAGAGCCCACTGGCCATGGCAAAGCCCGTAGCCACCGTACGCAGTTTGTTCATGCTTATGGTATGCAACACCTCGTTAAGGGTGTCTGCCAGAGGCCATTGAATATCCTTCAAACTCCTCATACGCCCCTCACTTCATCAGTCCGTTGATACCAAAGGGAACGGATTCTGCATTGGGGTTCTCCTCAATGCGTTCTATCAGCCCGTCCTTGATATGAACAATCTTATCTGTCTGGTAAGCCACACCACTCTCGTGCGTCACCACCACAATGGTCATGCCCTGCTCGTGCAACTGACGCAGAATCTGCATCACCTCCAGCGAGGTGTGGCTGTCCAGCGCACCCGTGGGTTCATCAGCCAATATCACTTTTGGCTGAGTAACGAGTGCTCTGGCTATAGCCACACGTTGCTTTTGTCCGCCTGACAACTCATTAGGATAATGATGAGCCCAATCTGCCAACCCCAAACGGTCGAGATACTCCATCGCAAGGGCATTTCTCTTGCGTCGGCTTACCCCTTGATAGAAGAGAGGCAACGCAACGTTCTCTACTGCATCCTTGAAACTGACAAGGTTGAAACTTTGGAAGATAAATCCAAGAAGCCTATTGCGTAAGTCTGCAGCTCGCGTTTCGCTTAGTCCCTTGATGGGTGTGTCTGCCAGGATGTACTCGCCCTCATCGTAGGAATCCAGGATGCCCAGAATGTTGAGCAGCGTGCTCTTACCAGAACCCGACGCACCCATGATAGACACCAGTTCGCCCTTCTGGATGTCAAGGTCAATACCTCGCAGCACATGCAAGGGCTGTATGCCCTGGTAGGTCTTGTGTATCCCTTGCAGATGTATCATTTTCCGGTTACCTTCAAGCCTTTAGTTTTCACACTGGCACCCCCACTCTTGCTCTTGTGGAAGGTGCGGCACTTGCCCTTCAAGATGAGATCAGCGGCACCCGATGCGCTACCTTTCAGATTGTCACAGTCGACCGTCAATGCCACATCACCAGCACCACTCAGTTCCACATCCACGTCCTGGGCCTCTACCTTGCCTTTCACATCGCCTGCACCGCTCACCTCGATGTCTACATCTTTCTTAGCTTTCAAATTTTTAAAACTCACATCGCCCGCACCGCTCACGTCCAGGTCAAGGGATTCCACTTCTATATTGGTAATATCCAAGTCGCCTGCACCGCTCACTTCAATATCCAGTTTGTTGGCGAAGCTTGCCTTCTGGGGCACCTGTAGATCGCATGCTCCGCTCATGTCAATATCCCTCAGCGTGGGAGCTGTGATATAAGCCGTGAGTCGGGGACTCCTTCCGTTGACCTTGATGCCGTGGCTCTTTATGCCGATATGAAGTTCTCCGTCCTTCACCTTCACCTCATATTTCTCCAGGTCCTTCTCGTTGCCACGCAACTTTACCTGAATAGTGTTGCCTTGAGTATATATGACCTTGACACAGCCCGACAGGTCAAGTTCGTCAAAGGAAGACACCTGGATGATACGCTCCACTACGGGACCACGTTCCTTACTATCCTTATAATCATGCTGGCGAGCGTCCTGCGTTAATGACTTCGCAAATCCGTCTGTCATCTGGTGGCAGGATGCCATCATGCTGGCTGAAAACAGGAATGCCAGCGAGAAAAGTAATTTTTTCATCTTTTTGAAATATTTATATTGTACGTTAATGGTTCATGCGCAACTCTGTGGATTGGCATTTGTGCCTCCACAGAATCGCATGGTTTGTAATTTAAGGACGCTCACGCCTTCTGCACGCCCCTTAGCACGCAACTGCGAATAGGTACTAATCATAATATGCAAGTTTTAGTGGTAATTAACTTTTTTCTCACACTTTTTTATGTAATTACGCTTATTTATTTGTATTCCAGCGAGTTACGACCTCATCAATATCCACGCCTAATGCACGCATCAGGCGAAAAAGGTCTGGCAATTGTTCAGAGAAGAACTCATCACGACGCAGAGCCTCCACGGCCTGCACACCGTTCTCTGCAACAAAATTGCCGAGTCCTCGTTTAGTGACAGCCACGCCCTTCTGCTGCAGCCATTCCAGCGAGCGTGCCACAGTATTGACGTTCACCTCAGCCTCCATGGCAAGCTCACGTACAGAGGGAAGCTTATCGCCCTCACGATACTTGCCTACAAGGATGTCATCGCAAACGTGTTCTGCAATCTGCAGATAAATGGCTTTCTGTTCCTTGAATTCCATAAATAAATCAGCTATTTTATTAACGGTTGCGGCGGCTAGTCACCTGTGCATTACAATATAGTCTATAGGTAAGAGCCCAGATACCCACTAATAATGCCAATAGCAAGACGCACAGAAGCACCAGCAATCCAGTTCCATCAAAAGGTAACTTGAAATCAAAGATCATCAGCCAGTCTAAGCTAACAAATCGCATAAAGAATCCCGCCAAAAACATCATCACTAAACTCAGCGACATCCATAACAAGACGTGAGCCAAGCAAGTGAATATTAGATTATAACGGTACTTCCAGGCATTACCCAAAGCAAAGGTGCTCACGTAACAGAGTGAAGAGAGAATAGCAATCGTGTACAGCAGATAGGGATGAGAGAAAAACGAGAAACTTTTAATAATGCGGAAATCATCCATATTATCAAACAAGAACGCTTTGGTGAGGGATTCCACATGAGAGAGACATCCAAAAAGTGCAGCAAACACCAAGTTGAGCACATCCGCACACAACACAGAGAGCAAGAACACCAGTTGGGGAGCAATCAGACAGAACAAAGCGTGCCATGCAAAACGTTCCACATTGCTGGCTGGCAGGGTAAGTTCGGCTATTCGTCCCTGCTTGCGCACCAGATTGTGGAATATATAACTAAGGTACACAATCGGCAGAACATTTGTCACAATGGAATAATAAGTGCCCAAAGCTAGAACACTGCTAGACAAGCCAAATCTGGGATAACCTCCATCGTAACCCATCCCGAACAACGACACATCACCCGTTGCCCACCAAAACATGTACTGAAGTATCACGGGGAATATGGCGAGCACAAACAGACCAGCCGCTTGATTGAGATAGAACTTCCGGTTTATAGTCATGTCCCAACGTGCCACATGCTGGAACCTTTTCATTTCGAACTGTATCATAATTCTAATATCCTCCTTATATATATATATTAAATCATTACTGCTGAGCCTCCTTACGCGCACCCTCTACGGTCTCCACAAAAAGTTTTTCCAGATCCACTGGACCATTGTCTTCATTAAGCGGACCATGCATCAGCACGCGGTTGCCATCGAGAATCGTCACATGGTCGAGCAGACGCTCCACATCATGCACCTGATGGGTGCTCACCAATACGGTCTTCTGATCATCCATGCCCATCACCACCACCTTGCGGAATTGGCTCTTGCTCAGGATATCGAGTCCATTTGTAGGTTCGTCCATCAGCAAGACACGCGTACCCGTGGCCATCGCCACACACATATACACCTTCTTCTTCTGTCCCATAGAGAGTGCACCCAGATGCATATCCATATTGAGATCGAAGCCTTCGATGCACGAGCGCAACAACTCATCGCTGAAACGGGGATAGAAAGGCTTTAGTGCACGAATGTAACTCTGCAAGGTTACAGCTGGCAAATCATATTCCTCTGGCACAAGAAATATCTCACGCAACATCTCTGGCTGGCGATTCTCAGCCAATAGTCCATCCACACGAACCTCGCCACGTTGCGGACGCAGCAGACCCGAGATGAGATAGAGCAATGTGCTCTTGCCAGTACCATTCTTACCCAGCAAGCCATACACACCTCCCTGAGGAAAAGTCAGGGAAAAGTCCTTCAGCACGGGCTTCCCGTACTGATATTCAAATGTCACATTATTGATGTCTATCATATTGTATTGGTGTATTAGTTAAATAGTACACTGCAAAAGTATAACGTAATATAGATACTACAATGCCCTTTTCTGTTTTTAACATTTATTTAACATTTCGTTGTTATGCTTTCATACGCACATACGAAAAGGCTCTACTTTTTTCCTAGTTGGAGAAAAATATTTTTCCAGTTAGAAAAATAAAAGGGGACTATTATAATTATAGCTCTACCGTTTCACAAAAAGAATAGTGTGTTTTTTCCTTTTGTCGTTTTATACTGTTAAATCGTATCTACAGAAATCAATAAAAGTTTCCCCCAAAAATAATACTATAATATTTGTCCAATGAATACTATATTACCTGGGCTTTGAAAATTTAATGCCTAATACTTATTACTTGCTATGCTCTCTTACCGTCCTTCCTTATTTGTAAGAAAACGGCTGACTCCATTAGCCAGCCTCACTAAATATCTACCGAACACACTTTTGCCTCCAGACAGTATTATTTATATGACTTTTCAAAATATCTTAGGATAGCGAATATAGATATTCTCTCTCAGCAAGAAAAAGTCTCAGAACCGTTCATTCTCCATTTTGGAAACGGAAACGAAGGGAGAACTTATAGAAGCATAATAATAAGTATATATAAAAGAAAAGCAAGAACAACTACAAGAGTGCCACGTGTTTTGCTTTCGACTACGTGTTGCTTCTGGCTTCGAAATAGGTTCGGGACGGCTTCTGGATGCTAAGAACGAGACAAACGTGAAACTATTCAATCTCGCTCAATTCGAGCCAACGCATAGATTTCGCATCCAGTTCTTCCACCACCACTGGCAGTCGCTTGCTCAGTTCCGTTATTTCCTGCACACTAAGAGTGCCACTGGATAGTTTGCCTTCTATTTCTGTCTTTTCCTTTTCCAGTGCATCTATTTCCACCTCAAGTGCGGCAAACTCTTGTTTCTCTTTGAACGTCTTCCGTCGCTTCTGTTCCAGACGGGGCGATTTCTTCCCATTGTCCTTAGCAGAAGGTTCTGCAGTTCCTTTTGATTTGAGATTAGCAGCAGCGGACTTCTCTTGGGCGACTTTACGATTGTCTTCCCATTCACGAAACTGGGTATAGTTGCCAGGAAAATCCTCCACCACCCCATTACCACGGAATACCAGCAAATGGTCTACTACCTTGTCCATGAAGTAACGGTCGTGGCTGATGACGATGACACACCCATGAAAATCCTGCAGGTATTGCTCCAGAATCTGCAGGGTGTTTATGTCTAAATCATTCGTAGGTTCGTCAAGAACCAGGAAATTGGGGTTTTGCATAAGTACCGTACACAGATAGAGTCTTCTTTGCTCTCCACCAGAAAGCTTAGCGATGTAATTTTGCTGCTGAAGTGGCGAGAACATGAAGTGTTGCAGAAACTGCATGGCAGACAAATGTCTTCCCCCTCCTAAATCCACATACTCAGCCACTCTACGCACCGCATCAATCACCTTCATCTGTGGGTCGAACTTCATTCCCTCCTGACTATAATATCCGAATTTAACAGTCTCTCCCACCACGAATCTGCCACTGTCGGGCTTTACAAGTCCGAGAAGCATCTTGACGAATGTACTCTTGCCCGTACCATTTCCGCCCACGATACCCATTTTCTCGTAACGTGAGAAACAGTAGTAGAAATCCTTGAGGATGACCTTCTCGTACTTCTTGCTCACGTATTCAGCCTCAAAGATTCGGCTTCCAATATAGGATGATTTCATCTCGAGCCGTACTTTTTGCTCCTCTAATCTCTGTTTGGCTTTCTGCTCCAGATCGTAGAAAGCCTCCTCGCGGTAACGGGCTTTATGTCCGCGAGCCTGTGGCATACGGCGCATCCATTCCAATTCCGTACGATAAAGATTGTTGGCCCTTGCCACCTCGCTTCGAGCCACATCTATTCTTTCCTGCCTTTTCTCCAGATAATAGGCATAATTGCCATGATACGTGTAGACCGTCTCATCATCCAGTTCGAGAATCACGGAGCAGACATTATCCAGGAAATAGCGATCGTGCGTGACCATTAACAAGGTTACGTTCGAACGTTTCAGATAACCCTCAAGCCACTCTATCATCTGAAGGTCGAGATGGTTTGTCGGTTCGTCCAAAATCAGAAAATCCGGCTCCATAATCAGAGCGTTTGCCAAAGCCACGCGCTTCAGCTGCCCACCAGAAAGTTGGTGAAGCGGTTTATTGAATTCTGAGATAGACAACTGACTCAGAATCGTTTTGCTCCTGTTTTCATAATCCCATGCATTTTGATGCTCCATGCGGTCCATAATATTCTGAAGACCAGGATTACCAGGAGTGGCCATACAGGTTTCGTATTCTCTGATGAGATTGGTAGTTTCATTACCGTGCCAGAAACAAGCCTCCAACACAGTCATGTCCATCGGGTATGAGGGGGTCTGCTCCAAATATCCAACGCGTAATCCGTTATGATAAACCACTTGCCCAGAGTCGGCACTATCCTTGCCCCCCAAAATATTGAGCAACGTACTTTTACCTGTACCGTTTTTTGCTATCAGTCCCACCTTTTGCCCTTGTGAGACACTAAACGAAAGATCTGCGAACAAGGTCTTGTCGCCAACTCTTCGTGTAAGATTCTGCACCTGCAGATAAGAAATTACGCTCATAACGACACAAAATTACAAAAAAATGGCAGAGGGGGAGCAGAAAATGCTATTCAAATTTGGTTAGATGAAAGAGAAAACATAATTTTGCAGACCCGATTCAAGAATAGCGAGCCTTTTTCGCTTTCTTATTTATCCCCATTGAATAAATTTTAAAAGAACATAAGCATACTCTTAATTATGCACACAAAAAGCGAACTTGAGAAGATGACGTTCGAAGAGTTGTCTGCCTTGGCTCAAAGTGTCAATGCAGAACCTTCAAGCGATGCCACTACACTAATATATAATATAATAGATGCAGAGGCCATGGCTAGAGCAACTTCTCTGCCAAGCGGCAACAAAAAGAAACGTGCTGAAGCGCAAGAAAACAAAGTAGAGGGTAAAGAATCTGAAGAACCTGTTGCAGCTCCAAAGAAACGCGGACGCAAGCCTAAATCTGAAGCTCAAAAAGCAGCAGAGGCAGCAGAGAAGGAGGATAGCAAGCCTAAAGAAGAAGAAAAGGAAAAACAGACTACTCTCACATTTGAAGAGGCAAAGAAAGAAGAGCCTGTGGCTCCAGCACCCAAACGCCGTGGAAGACCTCGTAAAATCAAACCAGAAGAACCCACTGAGACAAACGCACAAGAAATAGAGGCTACCCCCACAGCAGACGAAACCGCACCCGAAGAAGAGACACAGCTACAGGCTGACTCCACACAGGATACGAATCGCGATGCTAACGAAAAGGGTTCGTCCGTTCCCGAAGCAAAGGAAACCGTGGAAAACGCATCAGAACCATCAAGCGAGCAAGAAGATAAGTTCATACGTATCAGCGATGACTTCATCATCGTGCAAGACATTCCTTCGATGGGGAACGAAGAAGACACCTATGAGCGTACCTTCCCAAGCAACGACACCAACAGCAATAATAGCGAAGAGACAGCAGAGAGCAGTTACAGACCTGCTCAGGAAACACCTCTTTACGAACAAGAAGCAGCCAAAGCAGCAGATGACAAATATGACTTCGGGCTGAACATCCGTGGAGAAGGTGTGCTCGAGGTAATGAACGAAGGCTATGGATTCCTGCGTAGTAGCGACTATAATTATCTGAGCAGCCCCGATGATATTTACGTGAACGCACAGACCATACGTCACTATGGACTGAAGACTGGCGACGTGGTAGAAGGTCCCGTACGTCCTCCACGTGAAAACGAGAAGTTCTTCCCTCTGATAGAAGTATCCAGCGTGAACGGATGTGACCCAGAAATCGTAAGAGACAGAAGTCCGTTTGAGAATCTCACTCCTCTGTTCCCCGACGAGAAATTCAAACTCTGCAAGGGACGCAACGATTCTTTGGCAGCACGAGTGGTAGACCTGTTTGCCCCCATCGGTAAAGGACAGCGCGCACTCATCGTGGCACAGCCCAAAACAGGTAAGACCATGCTCCTGAAAGACATTGCCAACGCCATTACAGCAAACCATCCCGAAGCCTACCTGATGATGCTTCTCATCGACGAACGCCCAGAGGAGGTTACCGACATGGCACGAACTGTAAAGGCAGAGGTCATCGCCAGCACTTTTGACGAACCAGCAGAACGCCATGTAAAGATTGCAGGAATCGTACTTGAGAAAGCAAAGCGAATGGTGGAATGCGGACACGATGTGGTAATCTTCTTGGATTCAATCACCCGATTAGCCAGAGCCTACAACACAGTATCGCCAGCCAGCGGTAAAGTGCTGAGTGGAGGTGTCGATGCCAATGCCCTGCACAAGCCCAAACGCTTCTTCGGTGCAGCACGTAACATCGAGAATGGAGGAAGTCTCACCATCATTGCCACCGCTCTGATTGACACAGGAAGTAAGATGGACGAAGTCATCTTCGAGGAATTTAAAGGAACCGGTAATATGGAACTGCAACTCGACAGAATGCTGAGCAACAAGCGCATCTTCCCTGCCGTAAACATCACAGCAAGCAGCACACGACGTGATGATTTGTTGCAAGACAAGATGACTCTTGACCGCATGTGGATTCTGCGCAAGTTCCTAAGCGACATGAACCCCATCGAGGCAATGAACGAAGTGAAGTCGAAACTGGAGAACACACTCAACAACGAAGAGTTCCTCTTGAGCATGAACTCATAGGATTTAGCATAGAAGACGTAGACAATATCTCCATAAAAGATATCTATATACGCCAACACTTACTTATAGACACACATTGGTGTTTAAACGCAGAGCGGTAAGAAAACTGAAAAGATTTTCTACCGCTCTGCGACAATCCCTACAGCACCTGCATAGAAAAGCACTTCCTCTCCATTTTGACAGGCAACAGGCAAGGGGAACTGCACAGAGATTCATCAAGAGAACTTAAATCTTGTTAAAAGACAAATTGAGTTCTTGATTAGAACAACAAAACAACAAGGCTAAGCACCATGGAGCGCAATACGTTAAGATGAATTGTCGTAACTTTGCACCCGATTTTCTAAGGAAGAAAACCACATAGGAAAATAGAACAAAAGATAAAAAGATAAGAGTTATAAATATATTTTTTGAATGAGAGAAATTATGACTAAGAAACTGATGACTGTGCTGGTAACAGCAATGACTGCAATGGCAGTACTCAGCTCATGTGGAAACAAACAGCAGCAGGGTGCAATGCCCAGCGCAGTTTACAAGACCACAAAGGTGACCAAAAGCGATGTGACTCTGACTGAGAAGTACAGTGCCACTATTCGCGGACGCCAAGACATCGAAGTTTACCCCCAGGTAGGTGGTACTCTGCAAAAGCTCTGTGTGACAGAAGGACAGAAGGTAAAGAAAGGACAGGTACTCTTCGTAATCGACCAGGTACCTTATCGCGCAGCCTTGAATACAGCCGAGGCAGCACTCAAAGCAGCACAGGCACAGGAAGCGACTGCACAGCTCAACTACGATAGCCGCAAAAAGTTGTATGACCAGAAGGTGGTAAGCGAAATAGACATGCAGACCGCACAGAACAGCTTGCTCAGCGCTAAAGCACAAGTAGCACAAGCCAAAGCACAAGTGGTGAATGCACGCAACAGCCTGTCATATACGACTGTAACAAGTCCTGCTGACGGTGTAATAGGTACTCTCCCCTATCGTCAGGGCGCATTGGTAAGTAGTGCAATGCCACAACCCCTTACAACGGTAAGTGACAACAACGAAATGTACGTGTACTTCAGCATGACAGAAAGCCAGTATCTGGCACTTATCCGCCAGTATGAAACAGCCGAGAAGGCTATCGAAGCAATGCCTGACCTTACATTGCAACTGGTAGACGGTAGCGAATATGAAATCAAAGGACGAGTAGAAAGCGCAAGCGGAGTTGTAGACCGTAGCACAGGATCTGTACAAATGCGTGCCGCATTCTCAAATCCCAATCATATTCTCCACTCTGGTAGCACGGGCAACATTATCATCCCTGTGACATACAAGGACGCACTCACCGTTCCTGCCACTGCTGCAGTACAGACACAAGACAAGTATAATGTGTATGTGGTTGACAACAAGGGTATCGCTCATGCACAAATGATTGATATTCTGCCCCAGAGCCAAGGCAAGACCTTTATCGTGACCTCTGGTCTGAAGGGTGGCGAGGAAATCGTTGCCGAAGGTGCCGGCATGGTACGTGACGGACAGGACGTAAAGAAGCAGGGCAAGTAATATTTATCCACAATTAGCGAAATAAACTCATACCCATATATTTAACCACACAAGATGAAAGGTAATATATTCATTAAAAGACCAGTAATGGCAATGTCTATTGCCATCCTCATAGTACTGGTGGGAGCGATATCTTACTTCTCGCTTCCCCTGGAATCATACCCTGACATCGCACCTCCAACCGTGATGGTAAGTGCCACCTATACAGGTGCCAGCGCAGAGGCTGTGATGAAAGCCGTGGTGCAACCACTGGAGGAAGGTATCAACGGTGTGGAGGACATGCTCTACATGACCTCTACAGCTACCAACTCCGGAACAGCTTCTATCACCATCTACTTCCGACAGGGTACAGACCCCGACATGGCTGCGGTGAACGTACAGAACCGCGTGAGTCGTGTGCAAGGACTTTTACCTTCGGAAGTGACCAAGATAGGTGTGTCGACAACCAAACGTCAGACCTCCTTCCTGCAGATTGACGCCTTGATAGATACCGAGAACAAGTACGACGAGGACTTCATCGCCAATTACCTCGACATCAACGTTATTCCACAACTCAAGCGTATTAAGGGTGTGGGTGACGTGATGGAGTTGGGTGGTACGTACTCACTACGTATCTGGCTCAAGCCTGACGTGATGGCTCAGTACAACCTGGTGCCCAGTGACATTACCTACGCACTGGCAGAGCAAAACTTGGAGGCTCCTGCTGGACAGTTGGGCGAGAAGCCCGTCAATGGCACTCACGGTGAGGGAATTGACAATGTGTACCAGTATACCTTGAAATACACTGGTCGTCTGGAGACACTGCAACAATATGAGAATATCGTGCTGCAAGCTCTACCCGATGGTAATGTGCTACGCTTGAAAGACGTGGCTGACGTAGAACTGGGAGCCCAGTCATACGCTTACCACGGTGAAGCCGATGGTCATCCTGCCACCTGTTTCCTTTCATTCCAGGTAGCTGGAGCTAACGCTAAGGAGACCAACGATGCCATCAGTGCAAAACTGAAAGAGCTGAGTGAAGACTTGCCCGCAGGCTTGAAGTTCATCGAGATGCAGAGTTCAAATGACTTCCTGCTTGCCTCTATCGGTAATGTAGAAGAAACCTTGGTAGTCGCCATCATACTGGTGATTCTGGTAGTATACTTCTTCTTACAGGACTTCCGCGCAACGCTTATTCCTTCTATATCTATTATTGTATCTCTGATAGGTACCTTTGCTTGTATGGCAGCCGCAGGATTCTCTCTTAACCTGCTTACGCTATTTGCCCTTGTGCTTGCCATCGGTACGGTGGTAGACGATGCCATCGTGGTGGTGGAGGCTGTACAAGCCAAGTTTGATGCTGGATACACCAGTCCTTATCAGGCTACAAAGGATGCCATGAGCGATGTGACTATGGCCGTAATCTCATGTACCTTCGTGTTCATGGCTGTGTTTATTCCTGTATCCTTCACAGGTGGAACATCAGGTATCTTCTACACACAGTTTGGTGTCACTCTGGCCACTTCTGTAGGTATTTCCTGCGTGAGCGCCCTCGTTCTGTGCCCTGCTCTGTGTGCCATGCTTATGCGTCCAGCAAGTGAAGAGCGCCGTAAGGGATTCTTCGGAACTATCAACTACCGCACGCGTCAGGCTTATGAGGCCAGCTATACCGCCATGCTTGGCAAATACACCTCTATTCTGAAGCGCTGTGTAAACCGCAAGGTACGCTTCTTGAGCTTTGTTACGGTAGCTCTGTGTTTCATTGGAATCATATTCTTCGCAGGTCAGTTGAGCTCAGGACTTGTTCCACAAGAGGACCAAGGCACCTGTATGATGGTGGTAAACGGTGTGCCAGGTAACAACCTTGCCACAACAGATGCCATCATGGACAACGTGGAGAAGATCATCAAGGAAACAAAGGAGATCAAAGACTACCAGCGTGTGACTGGTTACAGCTTCATGGCTGGTCAGGGTACCGCTTACGGTATGTTCATCCTCAAACTGAAGCCATGGGCAGAACGTCGTTATGGTTTCTGGTCATTGGTCGACAACTTCAAGAGTACAAGTTCTGTAATAAGCGGTTTGCTCAATAAACGTCTGATGGAAGAAGTTCCCGACGCACAGTGTCTGGTCTTTGAGCCAGGTATGATTCCTGGTTATGGTATGGGTTCTATCGAGCTGAACCTGCAGGACACCAAGGGTGGAGACAAGGGTCAGTTCCTGGATTACACCAATCAGTTCTTGGCAGCCATGAACCAGCACCCAGAAGTGTCACGCGCCATGACCTCTTACGCACGAAACTTCCCCCAGTACAAAGTAGAGGTGGATGCAGCACAATGCAAGCGTGCAGGCATCAGTCCTACAGACGTGTTGGCAGCATTGGGTAGCTACTGCGGTGGCTCATACGTAAGCAACATGAACCAATATGGTAAAGTATACCGCGTAATGCTTCAAGCTCACGAGGCAACCCGTCTGACCACAGACGACCTCAGCAATATGTTCGTACGCAACGGTTCTGAGATGGCTCCTTTGAGTCAGTTTGTGAAGCTTACCAAGATACTTGGTGCCGAGGTGGATACCCGCTTCAACCTCTTCAGCTCTATCACCTGTAACCTTGTGCCTGCAGCAGGCTACAGTAGCACAGACGTGATGAACATCGTGGAGCAAGAGTTTGCCAAGGTATTCCCCCGTGGATACTCATTCGAGTATGGTGGCATGAGCCGTGAGGAGAACCAGACCAAGGACAGCATGGACACCTACGTTATCTATGGTGTGTGCGTGGTGCTCATCTTCCTCATCCTGTCTATGCTGTACGAGAGCTTCCTCATCCCCTTCTCAGTCATTCTGTCCGTACCTGCTGGTATCATGGGATCGTTTGCTTTTGCTTGGCTGTGGAACCAGGGCTACAACGCTCTGCCTATCCTCTTCATGGGTAAGATTGAGAACAACATCTATCTGCAGACAGCTATCATCATGCTGATTGGTCTGTTGGCCAAGACAGCTATTCTGATTACCGAATTTGCTTTGGAGCGCAGACGCAAGGGCATGGGTATCGTAGAAGCTGCTTATGCTGCAGCTGAGGCACGTCTACGTCCTATTCTGATGACTGTACTGACGATGGTGTTCGGTATGATTCCTCTGGTGTTTGCCAGCGGTGCAGGTGCAAACGGTAACCGCACAATCGGTATCGGTGTCATCGGTGGACTGCTGGTGGGTACACTGGCCATCCTGTTTACCGTACCTGTCTTCTTCATCTTCTTTGAGTGGCTTCAAGAGAAGATTCGCCCTGTAATGGTTGAAGAGGAAGACCAACAGTTTAAGCAGGAGAAGGAACGTATCCAGTTGCAGAAAGCTGAAGCACAGAAAGACAAATAACTCACATAAAGAAGCAATGAAAGCATATAAGATAATGACCATAGCCCTAACAACTGCCCTCATGAGCAGTTGTGGGGTCTACAAGAACTACGAGCGTCCTGCGTCTATCACAGCAGAGGGCATCTACGGTGACGCTCAAAGTGGCGACTCCACAGGGTTGGGCGACCTTGAGTGGCGTCAAGTCTTCACTGATCCTACTCTACAGGCTCTCATAGAGAAGACACTTGCCCAAAATACAAACATGAAACAGGCAGACCTGCGCATACAGGAGATGCAGAACAACCTAAAGTCTGCAAAACTTGCCTTTGCACCCAGTTTTGCCTTTGCACCCAGCGGTACCATCAGCGGCATCGTAGATCCCTACAACCGTGACGAGTACAAAAATGTGATGGGCAACGGAGCCAGCAAGACCTATTCCTTCCCCATCTCTATGAGTTGGCAGATAGACTGCTTCGCCTCTTTGCGTAACTCTAAGAAAAAAGCAGAAGTAGCACTGGAGAATCAGAAGACCGTTCGCCAGAGTGTGAAGACCTCACTCATTGCCAACGTAGCCAACCTCTACTATACGCTTGCCATGCTGGACGAACAGCTTCGCATAGCTAAGGAGACATCGGAGACTTGGAAGAAGAACGTGGACATGACCAAGATGCTGTTCGATGCAGGTCAGGCAAACAAAGCTTCTGTGACAAGCACAGAAGCCAACTATTGGGCAATCAGCGCCAATGTGCTGGACTTGGAAGACAACATCAAACAGGTAGAAAATGCGATTAGCACACTTTGCGGCGAAACGCCATCGCACATTGAGCGTGGCACACTGGGATCTTTCCGCACTCCCAGCGTATGTACCACAGGTCTTCCTATTGGCTTGCTTAGCCGTCGCCCAGATGTAAAACAAGCAGAGTTAGCTCTGGCAAGCGCATTCTACAACAAGAACATTGCCAAAGCTGCTTTCTACCCTGCTCTCAATATTTCTGCCAACGGACAGTATGCTAACAGTTTGGGATCCATGATTGTAAATCCAGGTGGTATAATTATGTCTGCTATTGCCAGTCTGACACAGCCCATCTTCCAAAATGGTAAACTGCGTGCAGCCTACAAGAACAGCAAAGCCGAACTTGAAATTGCCACTATGGGCTTCCAGCAGACACTACTTGATGCAGGCTCTGAGGTGAACAATGCCATGTCAGCCATTCATACAGCACAAGAGAAGAAAGCATATTTAGCCAACCAGGTTCAGAGTCTGCAGGATGCTGTAGATGCAACCCAGAAGTTGTGGGATTTGACAAGTATCAATTACCTGCAAATTCTGACTGCACAGAGCAGTTTGCTAAACGCACAACTCTCAGAGGTGGCTAACGACTACTCCGTGATTTCCAACACCATCAACCTCTATCAAGCTTTGGGTGGAGGATCTGATGTGGAAAGATAAAAACAAAATCTCATTCAATGTTAGTTAAGAGGGGTGATCCTGCATGTTGCAGGGTCATCCCTCTTTCGCATTTCTTTCTCTTCGGCTCGAACAAAAACGGCTCAGTAGAAATATAGTAAGGATAACTTCGCCCCAGGCTATGGACAAAAGATGTACGAAGGAATACTCGAAGTAAAAGATGTCAAGAGCGCAACCATGCCGACAGGCATACGAAAAACAAACAATGGGCGTACCTTGCATACAACAACGGGCGTACCTTGCATACAACAACGGGCGTACCTTGCATACAACAACGGGCGTACCTTGCATAGAGCAATCGTATTAGGTTATATTCTGGGTGATACATGCGCTCAGTAGAAATTTAGCCACACTAAATTTCTACTGAGTTTCACTTTATTTTGATTCTCAAGCATCCTCCAATCAAAAAAAATCGCGGAGCCTGGTTTTTAGTCAATAGATTCTTCTGGTGTAGGATATCTGATGACTATACAATGTGATTACGTTGGGTCAGCACTCAAATTATTAGTATTTCAGCACTCCATATTTATCCTTGTACCACAGTTGCCAGGCATTTACCAGATTTTGCCAGATGACATAAGCCCCTGGGGATACAGCTGCCAAGGGATTAAGAAATGTTATTGTGAGCCAAATGCCTATTACCGTATTCTTCTGCCCAAGAGCCTGACCGGCACTAATACTTGCACCAAAGGGTCTGCCCACAGCCTTGCCAATAGCAAACTGAGCTAAAGTGACAACAAGTGGAAGCATCAGCATTCCCATCAATAACTTGCCAGAAACCTCTGCATGGGTGATATTCTTTATCGTGACTCCTGTCACTATAGACAAATTCACGCACCACAGGTAAAAAGCCAAATTACGCCTACTCTTTATCTTATCTACAAACCGAGGAAAGAAGCGCCGACTCAACAGAGCCAACAACAAAGGAACCACCAGTACAGAAGTAACATTACGCAATACCATGAAAGACGCAGATAGGAAGGATATATCAGCTTCTTTTTCAACCATAGGAAAGAACAATGGTATAATCACCATGGTAAACATGTTGGCTATAATTGTATATGTGGTAAGCGAACCTATACTTCCCCCTAACTTTTCCGTCACAACTGGGGCTGCGGCAGCCGTAGGACAAATGACACAGATAAACACACCCTCAAGCAACAATTTGGTGTCGTCATCATTTGACAAGATAATCAACCAAACAAACAACCCTGCCAAAGAAGTACGTATGCATTGCAACAAGAAGTGCCACAGACGTGGTTTCATTTCCTTTATCTCTATCTTACAAAAAGTCACATAAAGCAAGGTGAACAACACAGCAGGCATCAGCCGAACAGCCAAAGGGCCCAAGACATCACCCGCAGGTTCCAACACAGTCACATTAGCAAAAAGCATATAAACCGTTGTACCCAGAAGCAACGAGCAAGGCAAAGACCACTTCTTGAAGAAATATATCAGTTTCATAGGTGCAAAATTACGTAAAAAAGACACCTCGCGACTCCTGTCAATGGCTATTTATCACGTGCAAGTAGGTTCTTTCTCACTTTTTATAGCTATTTTTGCAATACGGAGACATGAGTGGGAAAAATACGATAATCGAATCACCCTGCAAATGAAGTAAAAAGAAAACACTATGACACAAGTATGGATTAGCGCAGCAGGACTTTGCGGAGCAACAATAATAGGTAGCATACTGGGATTTTTCATCAAGGAGTTGTCTCATAAATGGAATGACACCATATTGGGCTACTGCGCGGGTATCATGTTAGCGGCCTCCACCATGGGGCTCATAGTACCTGCCTTTGAAATGACAAATCATTGGTGGATGTGTTCCATTGCCATCATGGTTGGGGCTTTCTTTCTGAACGTACTCGACTTGGTCACTCCACACCTTCACCATATCACAGGCCTTGATGAATCAGAGCATCACCACAATGCGTCACTCAACAGGGTACTACTTTTTGTTATGGCAATTGCTCTGCATAAGTTGCCCGAAGGAATGGCTGCAGGTGTGAGCATGAGCGACTTTGATTCATCTGGATGGGCTGTGAGCATGGGTATTGCCATACAGAATGTGCCAGAGGGAATGGTCATCATAGCTCCACTACTCATGGCTGGAGTAAGTCCTTTGCGTACCTTTGTCATTTCCATTGCCATTGGTCTACTGGAAGTGATAGGAGTATGGCTTGGCTTTGGCTTGGGTAATGCATCGCAGACTCTTCTGCCCGTGATGCTTGGCTTTGCTGGTGGAGCCATGCTCTACGTTACCAGCGACGAGATGATACCAGAGACACATGCCCATGGCTACCAGAAACAGGCTACCTATGCCCTGCTCTTGGGATTTATAACTCTGCTTTTGATAGAGAATTTTTTTGAATAATTCCGTTGGTTATGGAAAACGACTATGAACGTTGCCACAAGATTCTTATTTCTGGCACAGAAGCATTTAATTCTGGCAATTTCGATTTGGCATATGACACATTAGAACCACTGGTACACTATGTGACTTCATATAAAGCCAGAGAAGTGCTCAGCGACTCTCAACTACAAAATCTACGGAATGAGCTAAAAAAGGCACTCGCGCGGTTTACATTTTGTCCAGATGAAGCATTTTGGGAAGAATCCACACAGTTGTATGACTTACTACGTTAAGCAGACGGCCATGATTCCGTTCACAGTCTTCGACCAAACATAATGCGCGTCTTCTGACAAGCATAAACAACGATTTCTATAAATCGAAACCAGACCATAAAACAGAGACGAAATAATATAAAAGGACTCAAGGACAAGGAAAAAAGATATGGAAAGTAGAAAAGAAATAGCAGCGGCAAAAAAAGCATGTGGAACACACAACTGTACCCAAGCTGTATGTTGCACTTATCAGGATTTCACAGGCATGGATGAGGAAACCATCAAACACGTAGGCAACTGTTTTGCTGCAGGCATGGGCAATATGGAAGGTACCTGTGGAGCTATTATCGGAGCGGGCATCGTATATGGACTTGCCACAAAAGACAAGGCTAAATCCGTAAGAGGAATGAGACAGATAATGGAAAAGTTCAAACAGCGCAATGGGGCAACTCAGTGTAAACTATTAAAGGGCGTAGGTACGGGCAAGATACTTCGCGAATGTCCGCAATGCGTAGCTGACGCATCTGAGTTTCTTGAAGAACTGCTTGACCAGCAAAAAGACTCTTGAATATCAGCCCTTATACTGCTCTTATCTGAAATTTACAGTCAGCAATTATCTGAATAATTATGGAATATTTATCTCAGGAATGTTATGATAAACTTGTGGCAGAACTTAACGAATTGATAAACGTAGAACTGCCCAAGGTAAAAAACGAAATCTCTGAAGCACGCGACAAGGGAGACCTAAGCGAGAACTTTGAATACCACGCAGCAAAACGTGCTCAAGGCAAGCTTCTTGGCAGAATACGTTTCAAGCAGAGAGTTTTGCAATATGCTAGGGTTATGGATACCTCTAACCTTGACCAGAATACCGTAGGACTGTTTCGTAAGGTGGAAATCACCAATATGGCAACAGGTGCTCAAATGTGCTACAGCATTGTCAACCCACATGAGGCAAATGTAAGAGAAGGTAAGATTTCCATCAAGTCACCCATAGCAGAAGCACTCGTAGGAAAACGAGCAGGGGACATGGTGGAGGTACATGTCCCATCGGGCATTCTAAAACTGAGAATTGACAACATCAAAGTCTGAGAATTGTTTGATTTTCTGTAGACAGACTACTTACATAATAGAACATGCCACACGACCTTATCCCCACATTGCTGCTGCAGATATTACTGATTGGCTACACACCTGGCCCGGCAAACATTTATGCATTGATAGCTTCTCTCAAGCATACCAAGAGAGAAGCATTAACCATGTGGACAGGTCTGTTTGTAGGCTTCTCCATAGCGGTTTGCATCATGGCGATACTGACACACCTGATTGGAATAGCATTCGGTGAGCATGTTGTCTATCTGAAGTATCTGGGTGCCGCATACATAGCTTATCTTGCCTACAAGCTCTATACAAGCAGTAGTAAGACTGAAGACACGGGCGCAGACTGCTCTTTTCTAAGTGGCATGATAGTGCAAATGACCAACGCCAAGATGCTACTCTTTGATTTAACCGTGTTCAGCACATTCGTACTCCCCTACTCCAGCAACCTCACAGACCTACTGAAGACAGGAGCCTGGTTGCTACTCGCTGGTCCGGGAGCCAATCTGGTATGGTTACTTGCAGGTAGTTATATGAAGAGTTTTTTCTGCCGATATGGAAAACTCGTAGATATGGTTTCCGCAGCTGCACTACTGTGTTGTGCCATATATATAATTTTTACCTAAACAATTAAACTCTGTCCTTTGTTCACTTAAGAATACAAGAAAAAAAGAATAGAAAGAAAATGGAACAAGATATAATTCTCAACGAACACAATAAAGAGGAGCACAAACCCTCACATACGGCCGAGCACCTGCTCAATCAAGTTATGGTTAGGATGTTTGGATGTGAGAGATCAACAAATGCACATATCGAACGAAAGAAATCAAAAATAAACTACATACTTGACCAAGAACCGACACAAGAACAGATACAGGAAATAGAAAGACAGATGAATAATCTGATAGAGCAAGACCTGCCTGTAAACTATGAGTTTGTGACCCGCGACAAGATTCCTGAAGGAGTAAAACTAAACAAACTACCCAAAGATGCAAGCGAAACCCTGCGCATTGTGCGCATCGGTGACTTCGACATATGCCCTTGCATCGGACTACATGTGACATCAACACGAGAAATAGGCTTCTTTCATATCACCAGCACAAGTTACAAGGAAGGGACATTCCGCATTGTTTTCAAGGTGAAAAGTGAGTAAACATTCGCCAACCAAATTTAGAATAACACGCACACCGTATGGAAGATTGGAAAAAGGTTCTTGCCACCTTAGGCGGAAACACGGAAAATGAGGATGAAGTAAAACAGGAGCATGAGGTAAACCGAAAAAACCGCGTAGGAGTGGTTTACTCCAGCAATCCACACTTCAAGTATTCTGACAACAGCCAGACTTCACCCCTAACATTGCCCAAGCAACAGCAGAAACTTCGCATAAGCATGGAGCGAACAGGACGAGGTGGGAAAACGGTCACTCTGGTAAAAGGGTTCATTGGGACAGAAGAAGACATCACATCTCTATGCAGACTATTGAAACAGAAGTGTGGGGTCGGCGGATCAGCCAAAGACGGAGATATCATCATACAAGGCGATCATCGTCAGAGACTGACAGAGATGCTCAAAAATGAGGGCTATACACAAACGAGATAGAAGAGATAGAAGAGAGAAAAAAAACTGCTACCACCAAGACAAAAGAAGTATAATCACACATCCAAACAAAAACAAAATGGCAAAAATACTGATAAAGGATACCACCGTGAGCGAACGTGCACAGATTGTACGCGAGGCATTGGGCGCAGATAGCGACTGCGAAGGCATTGACTTGGCAGACATGTACGATGACTATATATATGGACTTAAGGAATTGGCTGACATCAACCGTGAGTTCAGCGAAAGACACGCTGGAGAAATAATCGCACATCCTGAGGAAGAAGAAGAAAACGGCATGACTTGCCCAGAAAGGCCATGAGTCAAAATCAACTTTCCATACTACTTCCCACACATAACAACGTGTGCGTACAGCTTGTGAAGGACCTACAGAAACAAGCTTCAGTCATTCATGATTTCCGTTATGAAATACTCGTAGCAGACGATGGGTCTACAGACCGTGAGTCTGTAAGCAGAAATCGTGCAATCAACGATTTGCCATACTGCAGACTTATCGAAAGAAAGCACAATGTGGGCAGAGCTGCCATACGCAATTTCTTAGCCAACGAAGCCCTATTTGAGCGACTGCTTTTTATCGATAGTGACTTACACGTCTGTTCTGACTCTTTTCTAAACAGATACATACAGGAAAAGGGAGAAATTATTGCAGGAGGATTAAAGAAAGGAGGAAATCTCCAGAAACTGGCGAGCAATCTGAGATTTGTCTACGAAAAAGCATACGAACGCAAACACGACTATGTCCACAGAAACAAAAAACCAGACAAAGATTTTACCGCGGCATGTTTTCTTGTCTCAAAAGCGGTCATAAGAGAATGTCCTTTCAACGAGAAATTCAAGGAATATGGTTACGAAGATGCTCTATTAGGCAAATGTTTCTCAACTCATGGTCATAAGATAGTACATATAGACAATCCTATCTTAATGGATGATTATGAAGACAATGAACTGTACCTGCAGAAAACAGAGGAAGCCTGCAGAACACTTTACAAGTTTAAAGAAGATTTACGGGGATATTCAAAACTCATTTACTGGCAAGAAAAATTGTCTCTGTGGCACATATCGTGCCTACTACAAAAGGTGTTCAAACACTGTGGGGCACGAATCAGAAAAAGATTGGTTGACGGAAAACCTTCCGTATTTCTATTCAGCATTTACAAACTTCTGTATTATATCCATCTTCATTACCTCCCAACCCCTTAATGGCTCACCCGATAAACCAAGGGGGAGACTGTCCGAAAACTCCAGATAGTAATTCCGAAATCTTACAATCTGAAAGTTTGAATGAAGTTTTAGCCCCTTACTCTGGTAAAAAAGCTCATCTATATGCTATCCAACCCACTTATATAAGTACTGACGCTTATAAATTGAAAGTTGAAAAACCGATAAAAGAAGTTTTCGGACGAGCTGGGGGGATGGAGGAATATTTTGCTGGCTAACTTTTGGGGACTTATTCTTTGATGTATTCTTGGCTAATATCGTACTCAGATAATTTTCGTTTGCCTCGTATGGGGTAGAGTAGTTTTCCGTTTCCTCCTTTTTCGCCTTTCAGCAGACATATGTTCTTGCAATCCTTATGGAAGTCCGCTTGAAAACCTGTGGCAATTCCTACGAAAGGCCCCTCGCATTCTATTGCTGTCTGTGAGGGACAAATATCTCCTCTATACCAGTAGCAGTAGCAATCCGTTAGGTGTACTCTTGCATTCTTGCCAATGTGGAATCCTGTAGCCATCTGGTCGCTGTAGCAATAGTAGAACCAGCTACTTCCGAAGTCCACCCTAAATCCGCAACTTGTCTCGTACTTCTGCGTGTTTCTGTATATGTATAGAGGATGTATGTTGTGCAGGGAATTGCCCGCACTTTTCAGCCACACACCTGTATTGACGTCTGCAATACGCATATTGGTGAATGTGTTGTCGAATCCTTCCACCAAAAGTCCTATGGACTGTTCCGTACCATTTCCTGTGATATTTACATCCACAATATCTGCGTCAGACGAACCACTGTTTGCTCCATGCTTGACGTGTAGTCCTATGACTGTGCGTTTGATGCTTACTCCTTCCACTCGTGTCTCGCGTCCGCTGTCAATAGATACCCCGTTGGCTACGTTATTTCCGTCAATAATGCCTCCGCTGAGGCTGTAATTGCTTCCTGGCACATAGATGGTGTTGAAGGCATCTTTACCTCCCAGACGTATGACGGCTTCTTTCTCCGTCCATTCGCCCATCGCTTGTATGCATGCAAAGTTTGCTAATCTGAGTGACACACTTTTCTTCGGGTCTGCTGGTGTCAGTATGGGGTGGGAGACCAGATATACTCCGTCTGGGAAGAAAATGGTTCGGTTAGGGTTTTCGTCAATGAGCTTTTGGATGGCATCGGCGAGGTCTGTCTTTCCGTCATTCTTAATGTAGTCTGTGACCACCAGATACCCATTCCTGTCTGTCGTCTTGCTTTTTGCAATAGCGGTTGATTGCAGACAGAGAAGCAAGAGTAGTGTGGTAAAGATAGAGGTTGCCAGCAGATGTACACCTGCCGTTGTATTATTCTCTTTGGTTGGATGGAGGTTTGTCATTTTTCTTTCGTCTTTTTGTGTGTGGACTTTCTTGGAGTTGTGAGCGAATCTTTAATCGCGATCTTGCAGCACAGGAAATTTCTTTCTAAAGTTCCGTAGCATGGTCATGTCTATTTCTATGTAGGCTTTTCCATTCTCGTCGTCTTGTGCTTGAGCGACAACGTTTCCGTATGGGTCAATACAGACCGTTCCGCCAGAGTAAGAGCATAGAGGGTCTTTTCCGATGCGGTTCACACCACATACGTAGCATTGATTCTCTATGGCTCGTGCCGTCAGGAGCGCTTTCCATGCTTTGGCTCTTGACGAGGGCCATGACGCAATGTAGATGAGTACGTCATATTCGGCTTGCTCCCTGTCTGCAGACAGTCTGTTTCGGCTCCAGATGGGAAATCTGAGATCGTAGCAGATCAGAGGCATGAATCTCACTCCACGCCATTCCACCAGAAGTCGTTCTTGCCCAGCTGTGTAGTGCAGCTGTTCTCCTCCGTAGGTAAAGAGGTGGTGTTTGTCGTAGAAGAGTTGCTGCATGTGGGGGCGTGTGAAGTGTAATCGGTTGCGCCATGTGCCGTCTTTAGCTTGGATGGCCATGCTTCCCACTATTGCGCAGTCTGTCTGTTCGGCCATCTTTTGCAACCATCGTAGTGTTTCTTCCTGTTCTTCTGCAGGTAGATTGTCTGGGGCGGTGCAGAATCCTGTGGACCACATCTCTGGCAGAATACACACATCGCTATCTACACAATCCAAAAGGGCAGACCCGAATGCCTGCCTGTTGGCTCTCGGGTCTGCCCAGATGATGTCTTGTTGGATTAAAGTGATTTTCACTTTACTGCCACTTTCTGACCTCGAATCACATAGATGCCTTGTGGCAGAGACTGTAGTGCGCTGTTGATGTGCGCTTGCTTCATAACCATGTTGCCCTGTGTGTCGTAGATGTCTTCTATGGCGTTAGAGGCTTGAAGCTTTTCGATGCTTGTCTCAGATCCCTCCAACGATGTCACATGTTTGATTTCCAAGTTTGTGGCAGAAGCGGCTTGCTTGTCCCATGTGAAACCGCAACGTGTGGGGAGGAATATCTTGTCGGCTTCTGTGCGTACCAATATGCTCTGGAGTGGATATGCGTCTTGCTGTGCGGGAATACCGTAGCGACCGTCCACACGCAGACTCTCCCAGCTGCTACCGAAGGTAATCTGGTTGCCGTTGTTGTCTGTCTTGGTCACATTGCGAAGTTCTGTACTGATGGCTACAGATGCGGTGGACTTGGCTTTCAGAGTTTGTAGTTTGGGCGTGAATATCAGATAGGGTGTGCCTGCCTGTATGCCCTCTGCTGTGCAGTCGAGAAATATCAAGGTCAGAGTGTTTCCCTCCTGTTGTATTTTTGCCAGCCTTTCTACTTGCACCCCTGGTGCTGCCTGTTGTAGTTGGTCTGCGTTTAGGGTCATAGGCAGACAGATGCTATTGTAACCAGCTAACAGTGTGCGGTATAATGTGGTTGTCTGACCAGGAGCTTCTATACCATCCAGATTCAGTGCATCGTTGCTTGTGTAGATGTTTTTTACTTTCTGCTGTGCCATGGAAGGTGTACACAATGCCACAGCGGTCATAAGTGCGAGGGTAATTTTCTTCATGTTCAGATAGTTTTTTGATTGTATTTCTCTTTATTTCTATGCAATATTACGAAAAAAAATGTTTGTCTGTATTTGTATGCTCTGCTTTTTTATTTTTCTTTGGCAAAAAATCCTGTTTGAAAGGGGAAATGTGCCTAAAATCAGATGGAATCCTCGGGAACCCACTCTTCAGCACTCTTTACACCAGAGCGGTTCTTGCTGAATCGTGAGTTTTTCTTGGCTGGCATGGGCATGCTGCTTCCGCTAGCAGGATGGGCAGACTGGCGGTATCCTTGCCAGCGTTCGATGATGAGTCGTACGTACTCGCTTGTCTCCGAACCGCGCATGTAACCATAGCGCACTATGGGGTCGCGATAGAATCGGGGCGATGACAGACGCAGAACATATGGTGCCACTTGGTTCCAGTTGGTGGGGTCTCCTCCGTATTTTGCAGTCAGAGCCATTGCGTCTCTTACGTGATTTGCTCCGCCATTATAGGCTGCCAGAATGAAATGTATCCTTTCTGTTGGGTTCTGTATGTCTGAGAACTGCTGTCCCAGCATGGCCAGATAGCGTGTGCCTGCCGATATGTTGGTTTCTGGGTCATGTATTTTGCTGTGTGGAATGCCCAGTTGCGTGGCTGTTCCTGGCATAATCTGCATAAGTCCTCTTGCTCCAGCCCATGAGACAGCCTCTGGGTCGAAACCAGATTCTTGATAGCACAGAGCTGCCAGCAGGCGCCAGTCCCATCGTATCTGTTGGCTGTATCGTACCAACATGCCATCGTAGGGCGATATGATGCCCTTGGCTCTGTCTTTCATCACAGGGCGCATGTGGCGTCTGGTCGTGTGTGGTGTGCTGTTCAGCGAGCGCAGTATGTTTTCCCGGCTACCATCGGTCCACCACTTCTTGATGGCTTTTGCCAGCAATGGGGCATCCTTGCGTGTGTTCCATTGGGGCATGTCCAGAGCGATGAAGTCTATGTCTCCATCGTTGAGCCTTTGTCGCAGAGTGGCTGTGTCTGGTGCGATGTCCATTTGCAGTCTGACTCCTATTGAGCGTGCAAATTCTTCTGCCAATGCGAACTGCCGTCCCATGCCTTGCCCTCGGTATTCGTAATAGGTGTCTGGACCGCTTAGGGTGCCACCTATTAAGAGTGCTGCCTCTTGGATGTCGGGCAGGTCGTAGTGCTGTAGGGTGTCGAGAATCCCTACTTCGCTGCTGAAGATGGGTGATGGCTGTGGAGCCTTCTCCTTGTCGCATGAGCATAGGTAGACTGCCATGCACAGGCAACAATACTGGGAGCAGACTGCCAGCAAATGGGATGGTTGGATTTTCATCGTATATATTCGCGGTCAGGGTCTCTGGCGATGTATGATGTAGGTGCGCATGATGTCAATGGCCTGCTTGTTGGCTCCCCCCATGGGGATAATCAGGTCTGCGTAGCGTTTGGTTGGCTCGATAAATTCCTCATGCATGGGTTTCAGTACGTCCAGGTAGCGGTCTATCACCATCTGGGTGGTGCGACCACGCTCCACGATGTCTCTCTGTATGACCCTTATAAGCCGTTCATCGGGGGCAGCGTCCACAAAGATTTTCAGATCCATCAAGTCTCTCAATTCTTTTTTCCATAGAGCCATGATGCCTTCGATGATGATAACTTCGCAGGGGTCTACGTGTACGGTCTCCTTCAGACGGTTGCAGACCAGGTAGCTGTAAGTGGGTTGTTCTATGGCTTGTCCCTCCTTCAGTTGCATAATCTGCTTTGTGAGCAGTTTCCAGTCGAATGCATCGGGATGGTCGAAATTGATTTTCTTCCGCTCCTCCATGCTCAGTGGGGTAGTGTCGTTGTAATAAGAGTCTTGTGGAATTACAGCCACACGTCCTGGCGGAAGTGTCTCTATGATTTTTTTTACCACAGTAGTCTTGCCCGAGCCTGTCCCTCCTGCTATTCCTATGATGTACATATTGCTTGCTTATGAAGTACCTAATGTATGAGGTTGTCTTTTTATGCAAAGTTAAGGCTTTTTGCTGATATTTCATTCTGTTTGGCAGAGGAAAAGCGTGTACTTGTCGATAATGAATGTTGATTTATATCAAGAAAACGGTCTGAAAGGTGTTTTTGCGCTCTTAAAGTTGTAGGTTAATCTTTATTTCGTCTTACTTTTGCATCGGAAAACAGAAAGAAAGGTTTCAGAGTAACATTTTATGTGGCTTTGTAACTTTCGAAATGAAAGAAAAAGAAGTATAATAATAGTGTTGTTAGTTTTAGTTTAAGGAAAGAGATTATTTAGGGTATTTACTAGGTAAAAGATTGTTTCTTTTTATGATGCAAGGTCGACCGTGAGGTTGGCCTTTTGTCTTTTCTGTGGCTCAGCTAATAGCCATCGTATCCAGTACGGCTCACCCGATATAGAGTTCTGTTCAGTAGGAATTTAGTGGGGACAGGCTAATAAAGGCAATAGTTTTCGCGAATAAGGATGAATGGTAAGGGAGTAATAAGTATTAGGTATTAAATATTCAATGGACAAGTATTATAGTATTACTTTTTAGAGTGACTTCTTGTTGATTTCCGTAGATACGTTTTCTCACTCTATAAACAGAGTAAAAAGGTAGACGCACTATCCATTTTTATGAAACGGTAATAGTGGACCATTATATAATAGCCCTTTTCTTTTTTTCTAACTGGGAAAATATTTTTCTCCAACTAGGAAAATAAACAGAGCCATTTTTGTGTTGGAACTTTGATGTTTGAGTTGAGAACGTTTTTGTGCAGAGATAGACAAGCTGGCTTATAAGTACAGGTCGTGCTTGTGATTTGCGTTCGAAATATCCCCCTGGTTTATTGAGTGAGCAGGAAAACTTTAGTGGACCGTGTTTCGTTCGAGATTTGTTCGGGATGGATAATTAGAGTCGTAAAGTGGCAATTTTCCTTTTTTCTTATTAACTTTGCCGTGATAAATGTTGTTGTTTAGACTAACTTTACCATATTATATTGTTATCCTAAAATCCGCAACTATCATCCAATACACGATTAAGGGTAGATTTATGAGTCGTTAGTAGCAGCTTTCAGTA
>CAKRRN010000016.1 GCA_934394435.1 uncultured Bacteroidaceae bacterium | reverse complement strand
TGCTTCAGTTTTACCATGGCGAGAAAACGAAGGATACAATCCAACGTTTTTCCCAACAAACAAAAAACTATACAACACATGAATAAACTCACATTTATCACAAGACTCCTGCCTGTATGTGGCTTGCTTTGCAGCTTCACGGCAAATGGTGCATCATCTAAGACCGCAATATATGCAAGCGGCAATGACACTACCCATATTTGCGTACGCCCTTATCAAGACAACCCAGAGCCCTACGAAGGATGGGGCATATCGCTGTGCTGGTGGGCCAACATGTGTGGAACCTGGAGCGAGGAACGCGTGGACAGCCTTGTAGATTGGCTGGTGAGTCCACAAGGGCTCAACTTCCGCATCTTCCGTTACAACATCGGTGGAGGCGATGACCCACAAAATCGCCATTGTATGCCCCATCACATGGGAAAAGGCAAGGGACTTCGTGCTGAGATGGAGGGATTCAGGGATTCGACCAACGGTCCATGGCACTGGGAACGCGATGCTGCCCAACGCAGGATAATGCTCAAGATAAAGGAAAAGAGGCCCGATGCCATCTTTGAGGCATTCAGCAACTCAGCACCTTACTATATGACCGTGAGCGGATGTTGCGGTGGACACAAGGATGCCTGGAAGGACAACCTGCGGACGGAGTGTTACGAGGAGTTCGCACATTATCTGGTAGATGTATGCAAACATTACAAGGAGCAGTACGGCATAGAGTTCAAGACGCTCGACCCCTTCAATGAGCCAAACACTAACTACTGGTATGCTGGCGGAAGCCAGGAGGGTTGCCACTTTGACTTTTCCTCACAAATCGCCTTCCTGCGTGTGCTCCACCCCATCCTGCAGGCATCTGGCCTCAAGACAGTCATCTCTGCCTCCGATGAGACAAGCGCCATCACCTCGGTCAAGGGATTCCAGGCATACGCTCAAGCTGGTGTGCTTCCGCTCATAGGACAATGGAACACGCATACTTATGAGGCCAACGACGAAGCACGTGCCCAGCTCTATGCTCTATGTAAGGAACGTGGCATGCACCTATGGATGAGCGAAGTGGGAGCAGGAGGTAAGGGACTCGATGGTAATCTGGCTTTAGCTGAGAGGCTCATACGCGACATGCGTCTGATGCGACCCTCTGCTTGGATTGACTGGCAGTACGTAGAGGACAACAACGACCAGTGGTGTCTGGTGCAGGGTGACTTTTATGGTGGGACACAGAAGTTTCACCGAGTGAAGAACTATTATGTACGTCAGCACTTCAGTCGCTTTCTGAATGAAGGCTGCCACTTTGTGGAGAGTGGAGACGAACACACCCTGGCAGCCCTAAGTCCAGAGGGAAACTCGCTAACAGTGGTGACCGTCAACCGTGGAGAACGTGACAAGGTGATGCGGATAGCTCTAAACAAGATAGGGAAACGCAGCAAGGGAAAGATAAAGGCATACCGAACCTCAAGCCACGACGACATGGCAGAACTTCCCAAGGGAGCAGTAAAGGCCAGCAAGGACAAGAGCCTGCTGCTCACAGTGCCCTCGGCCAGCGTGGTCACGGTGGTGGTGCCACTGCACAAGGGAACTTTCTGAATGGGGTTGCTGACAATACACAAAACACCCGCAAGGGGACAATTGCAATGGTGATGTGCAAGAAGAAGCTATGCGGCTGAAAGCCCCGAAAGCACACAGCCCAAGGCTTCGAGCAGATTGCCCCTTCGGGGTGCATCGCCAGCATTTTGCCGCACTCTATGGAACAGTGCCTATCCCTTACAGGCTACAACTGCGCTGTTCCCACACGCCACATCCCAGCCGCACCTGTCGGGATCACAACCTATGCGACTTGAACCATGCCGCATAACTAAGCCCATCGTAGCGTTCGCTACCTTTCGTCCAGTAGTTGTACAGGCTGGCAGCGTCATTCCTCAACGTGGCCGCCACCTTCATCATATAGTCACGCCAGTTTGCGGCATTGCCCTCGTCATACACCATGATGTTGTCGAAAATGCTGGCCGTGTCGTGCGTAGTCCGGGGCATTCCGTTGCGGAACACGAGATACTCCAGCGCATGGAAGCCGCGCATATCCTGCATCAGTTCATCAGATGAGCCATTGCCGCAGTCCGCATCAGGCTTCCCTGACTTAAGCAGCGAGTTCATCTGCTCTCTGTCACATGGCCAAGAGTCTATGTTGGGGTCAAGGCCGTAATCAGACATGGGGCCGAACAGGTAAGCCTCCGTCTTGTTGAAGGCCGCATGTGCCACAAACCAACCCTGGGCAATCCCCTCGAATGCCTCGTCAGAGGGATTGGCGTAGAAATCCGCCACGTTATAGTACAGGCTTGCCGTGGCTGATCGAAGTTCCGCGTAGGAGGGCAGCACCACAGCATCCACATACCGCACGATGATAGGGTCAAACTTGCTGTCCTTGTTGATTGTCGGCTCAATCTCCACATATTTCTTCAGTTGCGAGAGTACAGAGGACAACTCCGTACACTTCTCGGCAGCAGTCTCGCATTGCTCGTCAGCCAAATGATTGAAGAATGGCTGCATAATGCCGTTGATTGCATCGTCGGCCGCCGTGACGGCTGTCCTCACCTTATCATCGAGGTCTGGGTTCACACTGGCCACCAGCCTCGAGAGCGACTGCTCCGCCACGGTGCCATCGAGCGAGCCATAATACGCGTTGCGGATGGAGGCAATATTGTTGCGGGAACATTCACGCGAGGAGAAACTGTAGCGGCACTCTACGGCATCCTTGGCCATAGCACCATGGCCTGATTGTTGCAAAATATAGGGGGTGAGTATTTTAGAACCAACCTCGTCGGCAATATCAATGCACCCGTCTATCATCTTCCCGATACACCTGTACGAGTCGGCCGCCCTGAAATTGACGGTGATGCTGTCAACCGTCGCAATGTCGCGTGTGAAGATACACTGTCCATTCTGCCACAACTGCAGCATCTGCTGGGCTGTGGCCGTGGTGATCAACACGCCCCACACCAGCCACGCAAGAAACACTTTTCTCATCTATCTGAACTTTTTGAATTGACTTGGAATATGGAATGACCCTTATCGGGGTGCAAAGTTACAAATTATATCTCACACACAGTTTGTTCATAGTTGGCAAATAACCGTTGTTGAGAGTTCATCTCACCAGTGTTCATCTCACAATATCTGCAATGCAAGCTAACAAACGTTTTCATATTCCCCAAGGGCTGGACTCCAAACTTGGAATCCAGCCCTAATATTATCACTCAAAGATATTCCGATGGATAGAATAATACCCTATATCAAGACTATCAAGGCAGGAATTGCATACATGCAAATTTCTATGATTGATGCTGGCCTCATCTCTTCCTAACCTTTCTGCCATTGAAAATGTAAGTTCCCCATTTCAGGGTGTCCCACTCTGACGTTAAGCCAACCCTTACGCCTGTCAAGTCATAGACATCCGTTTCCTGTTCCCCAATAATATCGTCAACTCCGTCCGCGACATCAGCTGTGTAAACAATATCAAATGCAGGCATTGACTCATAACATTCTCCTATCCAACCTCTAAAGACAGCATCCTCATCCTTAGAAATGTATTCATAGGCTGGAATTGGACTGCCGTACGCCACACTGTCAACATGCACAACCTCATCACCCACCACATAGGTCACCTTGTAAGTGTTCACCGTGAAGTGCCCAGCGAAAGCCACGTCATACTCAGGCATCAAATCTGGGATTGGGTCCTCCCATCCGCTAAATGTATAACCCTCCTTTTGAGGTTCTGCCAGTGGAGTGATATGAGTGCCAATATCCAACAGTTCTCTGCTGAACAGCTTACCGTCCACATAATATGACAGATAGTAATCAATCGGGCAAATATTGCCAAAATAATTGGAGTATGCTTGCTTGTAACCCTCTAAGGATTCCCTCGGGACATACCATGTTATCCACCCTTTGTCACAATTTTCAAATGTACTATAATCAAAAGAAGGTGGTATTGGTGCATAACAGTAAATCCTTGACAGGTTAAAACAAGATATGAACCCACCAACGTAGCATAACCTGCCTTGCTCAACTTTTCGCTACTTATTGCACGGCATAGTATATAACCGGAGTTGGGGCATCCATTAGAATAAGCTCATGCCGAACATACTACTACCAGAAAATGCAGCACGGTGTACTATCTATACACCGTGCTGCATTTTCTGCAGGATACTTCCGCACGAGGTTCAGCGGATGTTGCCTCTGATGCGGGTAAGGTAGGCGTTCAAGCCCTCCTCGTCACGCTCGTCAATGATGTGTATCAGTTCCTTCAATTCAGCCCGTATCTGCTCCACATGACTCTTGGTGCGGGGATTGAAGAGGATTTCCCTCAGCAGGGTGTCGTCCTCGGAAAGCACACCGCGTGCAATGGCCAGGTGCCTCTTGAAGGTTGTGCCAGGAGCATCCTGGTGCCTCATGACCGCACTAAACACAAAGGTACTCACGAAGGGAACGGACAGGCTGTAGGCCATAGCCTCGTCATGCTCCTCAAAGGAGTACTCATGCACGTGGAGCCCCAGGCGACGATAGAGGTCGAGGAAGAAGATGCGCCCCATGTAGTCGCCCTCCTTGATGACAATGGCATTCTCGGTGGAGAGAGCTCCCAGGTTGGCAAAGGTGGGGCCAAACATGGGATGCGTGCTCACATATCGCATACCCGTACTCTCATAGAAACGCAGGAAATCGGTCTTCACGCTGCTGATGTCGCTGATGATGCAGTCCTTGGGCAGGTGAGGAATCACCTGCTCAAAGACCTGCAACGTATATTTCAGCGTGACAGCATTGATGACCAGTTCGGGCTTGAAAGCCTCTATCTCCTCCATGCTGGTGAAGCGCTGGGTGTGATAGAGGAAGCGCATGCGGCGCGCGTCCACCTCATACACAGCACAGTCATGGTCAAAGGCCAGGACATCGGTAAAGAACGAGCCCATCTTGCCCGCTCCCAGAATCAGTATTCTCATCTTGCCAGCTTACTTGTTGATAATCTCCATCTGCTGGCGCACGCTCTCCTCGTGGATAGCCTCATACACCTTCTTGACAAAGGAGGGATCCATGCCACACAAGGCTCCCTGTGCCCCGCGCTTGTCCAGTATCTCGCCATAGCGGCCTGTCTGCACCACAGCCATGTTGTGCTCCTTCTTGTACTGGGCTATCTCACGGCTCACGCGCATCCGCTTGGTCAGGAGGTCCATCAGATGGTCGTCCATGCTGTCAATCTGCTTCCTCAGGCTGGCCAGAGACTCTGTCATCTCCACATTGTCGCGTATCACCAGGCGGTCCAGGATGAAGTCGAGCACATCAGGTGTGACCTGCTGCTTGGCATCACTCCAAGCCTCATCGGGCGAGCAATGGCTCTCCACTATCAGTCCATCAAAGCCCATGTCCATAGCCTGCTGACAAAGTGGTGCTATCAAGTCTCTTCGTCCTCCGATGTGACTGGGGTCGCAGATGATGGGAAGGTTGGGGATACGGCGGTGCAGCTCGATGGGTATATGCCACAGGGGCGTATTGCGATAGAGTTTCTGATCCGTGCTACTGAATCCACGATGGATGGCTCCCAGACGCTTGATGCCAGCTCCGTTGATACGCAACAGTCCTCCTATCCACAGTTCCAGGTCAGGACTCACGGGGTTCTTCACCAGTACAGGTATATCTACACCCCTAAGGCTGTCTGCCAGCTCCTGCATGGCAAAGGGATTGGTAGTAGTACGAGCTCCCACCCAAAGCAAGTCCATGCCAGCCTTGAGCGCAGCCTCTACATGCTTGGGCGTTGCCACCTCGGTGGTGATGAGCATACCAGTCTCTTCCTTCACGCGTTGCATCCAGGGCAGAGCTTTCTCACCATTTCCTTCAAAGCCTCCTGGCTTGGTACGTGGTTTCCAGATTCCCGCTCTGAAGAGTTTCACCCCTTTGGATGCCAAGTTTCTGGCTGTTTTCATCACCTGTTCCTCTGTCTCAGCACTGCAAGGGCCTGCTATTACCAGAGGGCGCTTTGCCTCTATGCCCGGTAGGTTCAATGGCTGTATGTCCAGTTCCATAGTCTATTTGTTTTTTATTTGTACGATAAAGAGTTTCATTCTTTTGGAGAATTCTCTTTACACACACAATGGTTTATAACTTTTTTATCTCTTTATTTAAATCGTTTGTTCCACACTTCTCTGCTTATTTGAATACGTCATGTACACGACGTACAGCCTCTTGGAACTTGTCGTCTTTAGCACAAAGGCTGATGCGTATGTAACGTTTGCCATTGCTTCCAAAGATAAAGCCAGGCGTTATAAACACCCTTGCCTCGTGTAGCACCCGTTCTGTCAGCTGTTCCGCATCACTATAGCTGTCTGGGATTCTTCCCCAAAGGAACATACCTGTCTGTTCTGGATCAAACTGGCATCCAAGTGTTGTCATTATTTCCTCAGCCATAGCCCGACGATTACTGTACGTCCCCACGTTTGCCTGAATGTGCCATTCATCAGTATTGTCATATGCTTGTGCTGCCGCTAACTGAAGGGCGCGAAACGTACCAGAATCAATATTGCTCTTCACCTTCAGTATCCACTGTACAAATTGTGCATTTGTGGCAAGCATACCCACACGCCATCCTGGCATATTGTGGCTCTTGGACATAGAATTGAACTCTATGCAACACTCCTTGGCACCAGGCACCTGTAAGATGGAAAGTTTCTCTCCCTGATTGAGAATAAAGCTGTATGGGTTGTCATTCACGACCACGATATTGTGCTTACGGGCAAAGCTGACAAGTTTTTCGTATGTCTCTCTACGTGCAGGAGCACCCGTAGGCATATTGGGATAGTTGGTCCACATCAAACGCACTCGGCTCAAGTCCATACGCTCCAGCTCATCAAAATCGGGTTGCCATCCATTCTCTGGCAAAAGATCATAGTTGATGACTTTCGCACCAAGCAGCTTGCTCAAGCTGGTGTAAGTAGGATAACCGGGATTAGGTACGAGTACCTCTTCACCAGGATTGACAAAAGCGAGTGTCACGTGCAAGATGCCCTCCTTGCTTCCTATCAACGGTTGTATTTCTGTATTTGCATCTAATGCCACATTATACCAGCGAGCATAAAACCGTGCCATAGCCTCACGAAGCTCCTTCGTGCCGACCGTGGGCTGGTAGCCATGCGTATCAGGACGCCTGGCCTGTTCGCACAAGACGTCAATTGTCTCTTTTGAAGGAGGCATGTCTGGACTGCCAATAGCAAGGCTTATAATATCCTTACCTTCGGCATTGAGTTTTGCCACCTCTTTCCCTTTACGGCTAAAATAGTATTCGTTCACCGTGGCAAGCCTGTCAGCAGGCTTCACTTCATATACTTTGTTTTCCATCTTTGTATTCTCCCAATATTTTCAACTCGTTGACAAGTGGACTGATGGCATTAACAGCCTGATGAAATCTATTATCCTGGTCAAACGAGAGATCGATATAAAACATATACTGCCACTCTTTGCCTATGATTGGCAGAGACTGTATCTTGGTCAAATTGAGCTTATAGAAGGACAACACCGAAAGAATAGCACTCAACGAGCCCTCCTCATGAGGCAAGGTAAAGGCAAGGCTGGCTTTGTTTGCCTCTTGTATGCAACGCATTTTTCCTGCTTTCTCTGGGCGTGAGAGCACCATAAAGCGTGTAAAATTGTGTTTATTAGTTTCAATGCCTGTTTCGAGCACCTTCATGCCATAAATGGCAGCAGCATCCTTATGACAAATGGCAGCATGTCCGTGCAACTTGTACTTGCTGATATGAGCAGCTGCCCCAGCCGTATCTGCCACTTCCACCACCTTCATCTGACTGTGGTTGGCAAGAAACTCTCTGCATTGCATCAATGCTACAGGATGAGAATTTACTTCTGTAATATCATCCCAATCCTCATCTGGCAGACACATAATACTATGACTAATACGCAATTTATGCTCACCCACAATAGTAGCTCCACTCTCCATCAGTAGTTCGTAGTTGTGCAACAGGCTTCCTGCTATGGTATTTTCGATAGCCACCAAAG
Source organism: uncultured Bacteroidaceae bacterium (assembly GCA_934394435.1). Lineage (GTDB taxonomy): Bacteria > Bacteroidota > Bacteroidia > Bacteroidales > Bacteroidaceae > Physcousia. The sequence continues at coordinate 42,386 of CAKRRN010000016.1, read as the reverse complement.
CCACATCCGCATCTGTGCGCAGATGATCAAACACTTCCTCAAAGGTGTCACAGCAAATTAACTCTATCCTTTCCCCTTCGAAATACCTATGGGCCGCTATATCATGAAAACTACCTTTGATGCCCTGTATTGCTACCTTTCTCATTCGTATCCGTTGTTCAGTATAAGTCTTATAAAAGAAAATCCCGCGTCATTGCTGAGCGGGATTTCTGTTTTATTGATATTTTCTTTTAAGTTCTGATTTTACCGTTTGGCATATTCATACAGAATCCCGTTCACTTCAGCTTGCTAAAGTAAAAGTAAAAATAGAATCCGTAATAAAACTTACCAGTCTGTGTCATAAGCGAACTAATGTCTTTTTGCTTTCAATTGCACGGCAAAGTTACCACTTTTCTGCCAAACTGCAAACAAAACGAGCTTTTTTATTACCTTTCCGCATGAAATTGCCCGTTCATATCATCTAACAGATTTGGATCAATAGCAGCTGCTGCCAACAAATCTTTCATAGCTAAATCTTTCTCGTCAGCCATCATATGCAGACGTCCACGTTCCTTCAGCAGACGAGCATCTTGAGGATTTCTCTCTATCTCTTCTGTGATTGCCCTAATAGCCATCTCTATCAATTCCTTTTCCATTTTTTCTGTACTTACTCATATTTTATAATGTACAAAGGTACGTCTTTTTAGATTCTAAGCAGACACATGCAGCCCTCTGAATTGACCAAAGAGCAGAAAATCCACCCCACAAGACTTGAACATTCCTTATTTATAAGTAACTTTGTACCTAATCATATATATATATGTTCAAGACACAAAAAAAATGAAACATCTGCTTCTTACTCTTGCCGTTCTGCTTTCGTATGCCTGCTGCATACAAGCCAAGTCGATTAAGAACAAGCACGTCATCCTCATCGGACTCGACGGATGGGGAGCCTACAGCGTACCCAAGGCACACGACATGCCCAATATCCAATATATGATTGACCACGGAGCTTGTACACTCAAGAAGCGTAGCGTGCTGGAGTCAAGCTCTGCCATCAACTGGGCATCCATGTTCAACGGAGCCTGCACAGAGCAACATGGCTACACACAATGGGGCTCACGTACACCCGAAATTCCATCAGCGACTGTCAACAGCCATGGTATATTTCCAACCATCTACTCCATATTGCGTGAGCAACACCCCGAAGCCATCACAGCCTGTATGATGGAATGGGATGGCATCAAATATCTGGTGGATTCCTTAGCCATAGATCATGTGGTAGTAACCCCAGATTATGAAGAACACCCAGACCGTCTGTGTAAGTTGTCAGAGGAATACATCAAAGAGAAAAAGCCCAATCTGATAGCCGTCTGTTTTGACCAAATAGACCATGTAGGGCATAAGGAAGGCCATGACACACCTGCCTACTACGAGTCCATCGCACAGATCGACCGATATGTGGGGCGCATCATGCAAGCCGCTAAGGACGCTGGCATCTACGAACAGACAGTTTTCATTATCACAGCTGACCACGGGGGAAAAGATCACGGACACGGAGGAAAGAGTCTCTTGGAAATGGAAACACCATTTGTCATCTATGGCAAGGGCATCAAGAAGGGTTATGAAATAACAGATGTGATGATGCAATTTGACGTGGCAGCCACCATTGCTGAGATATTCCATCTCAAACGTCCCCAAGCATGGCGCGGACAGCCCATCACAAGTGCTTTTGCACGTTAAAAACGTTGGATTGCATCCTTCGTTTTCTTGCCATGGTAAAATTGAAGCAAGCTTCACTTTACCCACTTGGCTTAACGAAACAACAAAAAGACCCCATACAACAAAAATGTTAGGAACTATAGTCAACGCCTGTACCATACTTATCGGTGGAGCATTCGGTGCCATCGTTAGGGAAGGCATCGGTGAGAAATACAAAACCACATTGTTTAACGCTCTCGGACTTGCATGCCTTGTTTTGGGCATGAACGCTTCACTACCGAATTTAGCGAAAAGTGAATACCCAGTAATGTTTATTCTAAGTCTTGCCATAGGAGGAACCGTAGGAACAAAACTTGATATTGCAGGCAAGCTGGACCGCCTAAACGCAAAACTTAACGCCCAAACGGGTAAGACAAATAATAGTCTGAACGGACTGGTGACAGGACTCCTGCTGTATTGTATAGGTACCTTCAGTATCGTAGGTCCAGTATTATCCGCACTCTCGCCCAGTTACGGATGGGCACTAAGCGAACCTGCTAACACTTTTCTGTACACAAATGCCACACTTGATCTTGTAACTTCGGGCGTCTTGGCAGCCACTTATGGCTGGATTATGCTTCTTGCCGCACCCATTTTATTTCTTTGGCAAGGTGTATTCTACAGCATCGGCTATTTCTTTGGCGATGGGATGCCAGAACCCATGAGAACAGAATTAAGTATAGTAGGAGGTGTGCTAATCATCAGTTCAGGACTTGCAATACTTGGCATAAAAGACTGCAAAACCGTCAACCTTCTTCCGAGCCTACTGGTACCTGTAATCTTCTATCTTTTCATCTAACAGTCAAAGCGGATTATGGGGGCCACTACCGCAGCAAATCACGACCTCTTTCTTCCACACCTTTCTCTATCGTAAGAAAGCCAAAAGCCCAGCTTAGTAGGAGTTTAATGGGGGGGGGCTAATAGAGACAACTGTTTTTCACAAGGATGGGATGATAAGGTAGCATAACAAGTAATATTATAATATTCATTGCCCAAGTATTATAAATGGGCAAGTAATATAGTATTACTTTTTTGAGTGACTTTTATTGATCCCAACAGTATAAACTGTAAAAAGGTAGACACACCACCAACTTTATAATGTAACCGCAACTGTAATAGTAGACAATTATAAGGACCCTATAACATTTTCCAACTGGGAAAATATTTTTTCCCAACTGGAAAAATTAACCGAGCCATTTCGTATGAAACTTATTACTGCTTGAGTTGAGTGTGAATGAAGTTGACTTCATAGCCTTACGAAGTTAACTTACTTTGCCCACGAAGCCGACTTCATCAGGCGATGAAGTCGGCTTCGTATAAACGTTGGATTGCATCCTTCGTTTTCTCGCCATGGTAAAACTGAAGCAAGCTTCGCTTTACTCACTTGGCTTAATGAAAACGTTGGATTGCATCCTTCGTTTTCTCGCCATGATAAAGCTGAAGCAAGCTTCGCTTTACTCACTTGGCTTAATGAAAACGTTCCAATCCGAACATGTCTATTGTACACTATCTATTGTACAGCATGTATTTCTTATTTTTTGCTCTTGCAATCATTTTACATCTCCAATGGCCTTTTGATATTCCTGCCATAGAGCATCCACTCCATTCTCTGGCTTGTCGCCCAGCACATGGCGCATGGCAGCGTCCCACGACCATGTCTCAAGCTCCGCTGCAGAACGGTTGAACTTGCGTAGAAAGTCTTTATCTTTATTCTGCTGTATCCACCACAGGAAATAACCTGCCACACGATATCCCTTTCGCCAAGTGTCAGCCTTAGGACGATCCTTGCTATGGAAATCCTGCTCAAAACACCCGCAGGCTAAACGAACTGCATCTGCCATTCCTTCTATAAAGCACCAGTACTCGCCCCCATCACCATACGACCCACAGTTCTTAGGCTCCAACTGATAAGCATGGGTAAGTTCATGATAAAGGACTCCACGTGTTTCATAGTCAAGTCTCATGGTGTCCTGACCCTCAAAACTCTTCTCTATCCAACGAGTACTATAGCGTATTCCTACATGATCGCCACTACCGTACTTTTCGCTTACCCCATCGTATTCTTTAAGAGTATAGAAGATGCGTCCCAACTTCGGAATGTTCGGATCCTTAGGTCCCCAATAGAGGGTTTGCAGTACCCGACGGGCATTTTCCTGTATATAAGGAATAGGATTGGGAATAATACGATGATAGATATTCGAGCCCTCACTTCTCGGGCTTTCATCTCGAAAGATTACCTCACCTGGATTGTACTTTTTCCATCGTTTCTCCACACGTATTGGCTCATGATATTTATTGTGAGCCAATTGTGCACGCATACTCTGCGAAGCTATTGCAAGCAGAACGCAGACTAAGATGTTTCCTCTCATAATTTTATTTTCTTAGGTGTTAATTTGAATGTCCTCTAATTTCGGTTACGGAGAATGCTCAAGACAAAACTGAAAGGTCTGCAATATCCCCATTCTTGCGCCGACGTTCTATCAGAGCCTCGCGCATCTTACGCTGACGATGTGTCTCATTGAGGCGACGAACGAATATGTTAGGAATAGCCACACCAAGTGCGATACAAAGAATGACGAGCGAAGCCTGAATGGCATTATTCATAGCGACAGTCACCTCGCCCACTACTCCATGCATGTCAATAAAAGCGAAAAGTGCACGATACATCAAGACACCGGGAATCATCGGTATCACACTTGGAATAGTGATACATTGGTGGGGAGTATGAAACCAATGCCTGGCTTGAATGGCTATAATGCTGACCAATGATGAGCCAGCAAGCGAACCCATCACAAGTCCCATATCCAAACCTGTATTACCGCTACTTGGTCCCAGATTAACGAAATTACGGGTACATACCGCCAATATGCCTCCCACTGCCACTACAGGCAGCAATCGGCGCTGTACGTTGAATATCATACTGAATCCTACGGCAGAGATGGCTGCAGCCACGGCATATTCCCAGTATTCATGATGGGGTGTGAGAGAGAGTGTACGTACAAAGTTATCAATACCGCACACCCGTATGGCAAGGGCTATACCAAAAGACATGGCCATAATCATAATAAGAGTATGCAAGGCACGTATCACGCCTGTATCAATATAGCCATCAAGCATATCACTCACAAAATTGATAAGGGGAACACCTGGCACTATAAACAGAGCGCATGCCAACAGAGGATGCCAAGGAGTGGCACTCAGACCCGTGAAAGTACCTGCCCAAGCGAGCAATGTACCCACAAAAGCTGCACAACCGATTGCGATGCTACCGTTCACACCACCTGCCACCAATATTTGACGGAGACGCATAGCCAAAATAGCAGCTATAGAACAAAGCAGAAAGGCCATCCAGTCGCAACCAAACTGTACGCAGAAACCTCCGCAAGCAAGTCCACCGCCTATGGCCACCTGCCAAGGAGTGTAGTTGCGTGAGCGATTGCGTATATGGGAAAGGGCACATTCAAATTGGTCAAGCGAATAATCCTGGCTAATGGCACGCCAGCTAAGACGACTCACCTCAGAGATAGCTGTAAGGTTGATGCCGTGATGTACACAACTGCGAAACTTCGTAAAGGAATGAGTAGCATCACTATAGTTGACTTGCAAGACCTCATAGTTGATAACCATATGCAGATAACTCTCATCCAGTCCGAGCCAAACGGCTACACGTCTCATGTTTCTCAGTACACGTGTGGTGTCCGCACCGCTCTCCATCAACAAACAGCCTGTTTGCAGCAGCAAGTCAAGCCTACGCATCAAAGTCTCCCTTATCTCCTCAGCAGACAAACCTTCTCCTTGCATAACTTCTACTTTATCCTCTAACGGCTTCTTCACTTCAGATTCCATCTTGATATTTTACTATATAAAGACCAGTGAACAGTAATGCGTTTCACCCAAGCGATTTACTGGGATATAAGAGCATTACCGTTTCGGGGTGCAAAGGTACATACTCCCTAAATGAGTGCCAAAGAGAAACCAACTTTTTTTTATATCTTTTTCGCTCAAAATTAAGCATCACCCATGACTGTCCAGGAACACCCCTAAGGCTATACAAGCCCAAAAAGACACGTTCTTTTTCACTCCCTCACTATTGCTCATGTCAGAAAAAAGCAGTTACTTTGTTCTTTGCTACGAATTGTTTACCCACAAAGAATAGCACAAGAATAAGCAAGAATAATCCATATCAAAAGACGTTAATGAAGCAAGATAAATCGCTATTCAAAATAAACGGAGCTAATTATACAATACCCTTTGTGCTCATAGCCTCTTTGTTTTTTCTATGGGGATTCGCACACAGCATTTTGGAGGTTCTCAACCCACACTTCCAGCAGTCTTTCAATATATCCAAGACGATGGCAGCCTTCGTACAGGCTGCAGTCTACGGTGGCTATTTTCTGATGGCGTTGCCTGCAGGCTACATCGTTCGCAGATGGGGCTACCGAAAAGGGGTGCTCACAGGACTATTGCTCTATGGGATAGGAGCCATGCTCTTTATCCCTGGCTCTCAAATCAATTCCTTCCCTTTCTATGTATTCTCTCTCTTCGTCATCGGATGCGGGCTGACTTGTCTGGAAACAAGTGCCAATCCCTACACCACCGTATTGGGACCCAAGGATTCTGCAGAACGGCGTATCAACCTGGCACAGTCGCTCAACGGAGTAGGATGGATTGTTGGCCCATTGGCTGGAGGTGCGTTGCTTTTCTCTGGAGGAAACATTGCCATCCCATATGCCATCGTCGGCATCGTGGTTTTATGCACGATGCTTGTCTTCAGCCGTTGCCAGCTTCCCGAAGTGGACGAAACCGATAATGAAGAAACGGTCTGTAACAGCACAACGACAACAGCCAACACCAAAAGTTCTGGCTTATGGAACACAGCATTCCTCTCTGGCATGCTGGCACTATTTCTCTATGTGGCTGCACAGACTGGAGTCAACAGTTTCTTTATCAATTACATGACAGAAAACACTTCTATCAGCCACACAGAAGCCTCACAATGGTTAGGATTTGGCGGCATGGGGCTTTTTGTCGTTGGTCGCGTATTAGGAAGTTGGCTCATGAGCTACATTCGTCCGCGAAACATGCTTATCATATGCGCAACAATGGCCTCTGCAGCTACAGGGATACTGGTTAGCCAGCAAACTCACTTGGCTTTGGCAGCATTTCTGATTGTCTATTTGTCAGAGAGTATTATGTTTCCAACCATATTCTCTCTGACCTTACGCTCCAGCAATGGTCAGACAAAAAAAGCATCCTCGCTGCTCATCATGACCATCGTAGGAGGAGCCATTGCTCCTTTGATTATGGGTGGGATAGCTGATCATACAGGTAGCATGGCATTGGCATTCATCGTACCCTTGGTCTGCTACCTATATATAATAATGTATAGTACATATAAAAGATGAAAGCAGGATATCTACAGAAACCTCACAACGGCAAAGTCCGCAGATGGGTGCAGACAATGGACTTGAGGAACAATCCCTCCCTCATAGCCGAATATCGCAAACGACACAGCAAGGAAGAGATTTGGCCAGAAATTCTACAAGGCATAAGAGATTGTGGATTATACGACATGGAGATTTACATTCTGGGCACCCGTCTGGTGATGATATGCGAGGGACCAGAGGACCTTGACTGGGATGAAGCCATGCAAATGATGGCTACATCTCCTCGACAGGCAGAATGGGAGACATTCATGAGTATCTTCCAACAATGTGGAAAAGACGAACGAAGCGATGAGAAATGGCACATGATGGAGCGCATGTTCCATGTGTATGAATGACAACTGGTAAACAATCAGTATACAAGACAGAAGAAACATGAAGGACTGCATACAAATCAAAGGAGCAAGGGTAAACAATCTGAAAAACATAAGTTTGGAGATTCCACGTCGAAAACTGATTGTGATAACAGGATTGAGCGGAAGCGGAAAAAGCTCATTGGCCTTCGATACATTATACGCTGAGGGACAAAGAAGATACGTAGAGAGTTTAAGTGCCTATGCCCGCCAGTTTCTCGGACGCATGAACAAACCTGAGTGTGACTACATCAAAGGTATTCCACCAGCTATCGCCATTGAGCAAAAGGTGACCACACGCAACCCACGAAGCACCGTAGGTACCAGTACCGAAATCTATGAATATCTAAGACTTCTCTATGCACGTGTGGGCAAGACCTACAGTCCCATCAGCGGACAAGAAGTAAAACGACATACCACAGAAGATGTCGTACGATGCGTAACCAGTCATCCTGATGGCACAAAGTTTCTGGTACTCTGCCCTATCCAACTACCTGACAATAGGACATTAGAGCAGCAACTTGACATATACAGGCAGAGTGGTTTCGCACGACTGGAATACGAGGGGGATATTTGTAGGATAGAAGATTTCGAATGCAAACAAACAGATGTAAGCAAACTACATTTAGTGATAGACCGTCTGGCTGTGAGCAGGGATAAGGACGCTATCTCCCGACTGACAGACTCTGCAGAGACAGCTTTCTATGAAGGCGGAGGTGAAATGATGCTTCTCTTCATGCCTGAGCACGAAACAAAATCTTTCAGCATCCGATTTGAGGCTGACGGCATCACCTTCGAGGAACCGTCAGACAATATGTTCTCATTCAACTCCCCAGTTGGTGCATGCCCCGAATGCGAAGGATTCGGGAAGATTATAGGCATAGACGAGCACCTGGTCATCCCCAATAGTGCACTAAGCGTATATGACGGAGCTGTCGTTTGCTGGCGAGGCGAAAAGATGAGCGAATGGAAGGAATGGTTCATCCGCTTCAACTCCGAAAGAGGCTTTCCGATATTCAAACCCTACTTTGAACTCACCCAAGAGGAAAAAGACTGGCTGTGGCATGGTGTGCCTTCAGGAATAGGGAAAAAGGACATGAGGAATGAGGTACTGGGAGGCAAGGAGACGATGGTACCTACGGGTTGGAAGATATGTTCCGAGGAGCGTGAATGGGGCTTGCTCTCCATTGATGCCTTCTTTGAGATGTTGCGCCAAGGACAATATAAAATACAAAACCGTGTGATGCTGGCACGCTATAGAGGCAAGACCGTATGTCCGAAATGCCACGGCACACGACTAAAACCAGAGGCAAGCTATGTAAAAATTGCAGGAAAAAGCATAACTGAATTGGTTGACATGCCCGTGGGAGCACTCAAGGAATGGATTGACAACTTATCTCTCACAGCAGGAGAATTGGGAGTTGCACAACGCATCATGACCGAAATACGTCAGCGACTTCAGTTTCTCAAGGATGTGGGACTGGAATATCTGACACTTAACCGTCCTTCCAACTCACTCTCAGGTGGTGAGAGCCAGCGCATCAACCTGGCCACCTCGCTGGGTAGCAGTCTGGTAGGAAGTCTATACATATTGGATGAACCAAGCATCGGACTTCACAGCCGTGACACAGACAAGCTCATCAAGGTACTCAAGCAACTGCGCGATCTGGGCAACACGGTGATTGTCGTAGAACATGACGAGGAGATCATGCGTGCCGCAGACTGGCTTATTGATATAGGTCCAGAAGCAGGTAGACTTGGAGGAGAAATCATGTATAATGGTCCGGCACAGCCCCTACCTCAAGATTACAAAGGCATCACAAGCCACACACTGGACTATCTGACAGGGCGCGAACAGATTCCCGTGCCCCTAAGCCGCCGTCCTTGGAATGCCTTTGTGGAAATAAAAGGAGCAAGAGCCAACAATCTAAAAGGTATCGATGTACGCTTCCCCCTCAACGTAATGACATGTGTGACTGGCGTAAGCGGAAGTGGCAAGAGCACGCTGGTGCGTGATATCCTCTATTGCACACTCAAACGTCATCTCGACGAAGCTGCAGACAGACCAGGTGAGCATATCGCTCTGGAGGGTGACTTGCAAATGATAAAGGCGGTGGAGTTTATCGACCAAAATCCTATAGGCAAAAGCTCACGCTCCAATCCTGTGACTTACGTGAAGGCATGGGACGAAATACGACGTCTATATGCAGCACAGCCTTTAGCTAAACAAATGGGGTACACTGCAGGATACTTCAGTTTTAATACTGAAGGAGGACGCTGTGAGGAATGTAAAGGAGAAGGTACTGTGACCGTGGAAATGCAGTTCATGGCTGACCTTGTGCTGCCCTGCGAAAGTTGTCATGGAAAACGTTTCAAACAGGACATACTTGAGATTACCTACAATGGGAAGAATGTGTACGATGTGCTTAATATGACCATCAATCAAGCCATCGAGTTCTTCAGCGAGCACAAGCAAGACCGCATCGTGAACCTTTTGCGTCCTCTACAGGATGTGGGACTGGGCTACATCAAACTCGGTCAGTCCTCCTCTACCCTGTCGGGCGGTGAGAACCAGCGCGTGAAGTTGGCCTACTATCTGGGCATGGAGAAGCACGAGCCCACGGTGTTCATCTTCGACGAACCTACCACAGGACTACACTTCCACGACATCCGTCGTCTGCTTGACGCGTTCGATGCACTCATCCTGCGCGGTCATACGCTCATCATTATTGAGCACAACATGGATGTCATCAAATGTGCTGACCATGTAATCGACTTAGGTCCAGAGGGAGGAGCACGTGGCGGACAACTCCTATGCTGTGGCAAGCCAGAAGAGGTGGCTCTGTGTAAGGAAAGCTACACCGCACAATTCCTTAGGGAGAAACTCGGCATGTAATAATTCGGATACGGTACTACCCCTTTCGAACAGACATGAGGAGTGACCTGTAGAGTAAAGGACACATTACTCACAAGTCTCTCATCTGTCCTAATTGCTCCAGCATGTGTACACGCATCTCATCGAGTTTGCCTTGTAACACAAGCTTTCGATTGTATTTCCACCAGTTGAGCAAGCCACGGTTCTCCATCTTTCGTTTGTCAGGCAGGTGATGATGCTCTTCGATATATTTTTTCAGTTGAAAATAATTATTTTGCCAATTAAGTTCTCTTTTAGAAAGTCCCATGATTGTCTAAACGTAGAAGAGATTTTTAACATAGAAATCACACGAAGCATTGTACAGAGAGTTGGAGCATAGGTCTGTATGCATTTCTAATTGACCAGAGCCTATATATATAATAAGATAAGACAGGAGTCTGCCGAATATGCAAGATCGGTAAACTCCTGTCTTTTACCCTAAACTAATGATTGCTTCTACTCAAACAAACATTAGTCACTCCAATAAATGTCCTGTAATAGCGCGTGTTTAGAAATAGAAGCCCATGCCCAACTTCAATCCAATCTCTGTTCCCTCGCTAAAACGATTCATACAGAGATTGCAGTAGACCGAAGGCTCCACACTGAGATATTGGTTGATATAGAAGCAATAGCCCACCTCTGGAGTGAAGTGAATATAATTGCGATTTCCATAACGAGTCAGAACTGTTTCTCGCACATATTCATTGCCTGCACCAGGATTCACAACTTCACTTGTAAGAGTTTGCGATACATATACGTTACTGGCACGCTGATAGGTTAGTCCAAGCCCCAAAAAGATACCGTTCTGCTCAAAATAATATCGTCCGCCTACTCCTATCTGCAAGTCATTGCGATTCTTCATCGCACCACGATGCCCTTGATGGTCATACTCCAGACGCCCATAAATCATCCAGCAGTCCTCTACAAAGTATCCACCTGTGGCCTGCACTCCAAATTTCACTTTTGAGTCTTTGCTATAAGAAAGTCCCATACCCGTAAGTGACGTATTAAGATACGAGGTATACTTTTCAAACTGAGCCGAAGCTGACAAACTAGACACCGCAAGGAGCAATGCCAGAAATCCTTTTCTCAATGTGGTTGTATTCATTCTTGATATTCTTTATAGTAATTACCGCATTCGATAGGGCGAAGTTAAGAGTATTTCCGCATGACAGCAAGGATATGCTCTTCATTTTAGTATGTTTTAACTTCTTGAAGCAGTACGTCTCTTGCGCACAAGCCACACTACGAAGAGGACTGTCAGCACACACATAAATGTCAGTCCACAGACTATGCCCACATGAAGGGGTAGCCGGAATCCCTCGGGAGCCACCAGTATGTAACTGCTACACACTACCGTCATGAACATAGCGGGCAGAAGGGTCACCCAAAAGAACTTCCCACTGCGAGCCAGCCATACACTTACTGCCCACAGAGTCATAAATGCCAATGTCTGGTTGAACCAGGCGAAATATCGCCAAAGCACATCGAAATGAATTATCATCAACAGGGTACATACCAGAAAAATGGGCAAGCTGAGCACAAGTCTTCTCCAAAGTTTATCCTGACGGAAATGCAAGAAATCCGCAGCCATCAACCTTGCGCTTCGTAAAGCGGTATCACCACTGGTGATGGGCGCTGCCACCACTCCCAGTATGGCCAGCACAGCTCCTATCCTGCCCATCCAGTTGCTGCACAGTGTGCTCACCACCACAGCCGGGTTACCCATATCAGCCAACTGCTGATAGCCACCAGCAAACTTGATGGAGGCTGCCGCCCAAATGAGAGCCACAAGCCCCTCGGCTATCATGGCTCCATAGAATACCCGTCTGCCCATAGCCTCACTCTTGATACAACGTGCCATCATAGGACTCTGCGTACCATGAAATCCGCTAATGGCTCCACAGGCTATGGTAATGCAGAGCATGGGAAACACGGGAAGTCCTTTGGGATGATGTCCTGTGAGAGAGTCAGTCAACTCGGGCATCCAACCATCATGCGTAAAAATGCCTATACCTATGCCTAAAGCCATCACCAGCATAGCCAGACCGAAGAGAGGATAGACACGCCCTATCAGAGTGCTTATAGGGAGCAGAGTTGCCAGCACATAATAGAGAAATATTACTACAGACCAGAACATGGCTGTACCATACATCCCCCACTCTGATGTCATACTGGAGAGCAGACTGGCAGGTGTGGCCACAAACACAGCTCCAACAAGCACCATGAGCACCATGGAACAAACACGCATGAGCAATCTGATACAGGGACCCAATTCTTCGCCTACGAATTCAGAAATAGAGATTCCTCCCTCGCGCAGACTTATCATACCACTCATATAGTCATGTGTGGCACCTGCAAAGATACAGCCCAGTACAATCCAAAGATAAGCAGCCGGACCGAAAAGGATGCCCATTATGGCTCCGAAGATGGGACCCGTGCCTGCAATATTAAGAAACTGGATAAGAAAAACCTTCCAAGTGGGCATGGGGATAAAATCCACTCCGTCCGTTTTTGTATAACAAGGTGTCGCCCTTTCAGGTTCGACACCAAAAACCCTCTCCACCACTGCTCCGTAAAACACGTATCCCAAAACGAGTGCGAGAAGAGAAATGCAAAATGTAACCATGAATTATTCTTTTTCTTCTAAACTGTCGTGCAAAATTACGAAAAAACGATAAATTGAACTACCTTTGTAGACATGAATACGAAAAGAAGATTTTGGGCACTGGCTCTGGCTACCGTGCTCTGCACCGTAATATACGCACAGGATTTGTTCTCACCCGCACATCCTGCGCCCAAGAGAGAAATACGTGGTGTATGGCTCACTACACTTGGCGGACTGGATTGGCCTAAGACAAAAGCATCGACTCCACAGAGAATAGAGCGTCAGAAACAGGAACTGACAGAGATACTGGATATGTATCAGAAATGCCATATCAATACAGTATTCCTGCAGACACGCATACGAGGCAGTGTCATCTATCCAAGCCAGATTGAGCCATGGGATGTGGCACTCACGGGACAGTATGACAAGAACCCTGGTTACGACCCTTTGGCATTTGCCATAGAAGAGACACATCGTCGGGGTATGGAGCTTCACGCTTGGGTGGTGACGGTTCCATGTTTCAAGATAGCACAAGCCAAACGCATAGGGAAAAAGAGTCTGATGCACACGCATCCTGCTTGGCTGAAAAAACATGCTGACTCTTACTATCTGGATCCAGGAGTCCCTGGTGTGGCTGACTATATAGCTGACATCTGTCAGGAGATTGCTAAGAACTACGACGTGGACGGTATTCACTTCGACTACATCCGATATCCAGAAAACCCAGAGGCATTTCCTGACGGACCTACCTATAAGAAATATGGTAAAGGACAGAACAAACGCGAGTGGAGGCGTAACAACATCACAACTATAGCACGCGAAGCTTATCAACGCATAAAAGCTATAAAGCCATGGATAAGAGTGAGCTGTTCGCCCGTTGGCAAATATCAAGATGTGACGAGATATTCTGCCAAAGGCTGGGCTGCACTAACCACCGTCTACCAGGACGCACAAGGATGGTTACGCGAAGGTGTCATGGACATGCTCTGCCCGATGATGTATTTCCAAGGCAACCATTTTTATCCGTTTGCCGCAGACTGGCAAGAGAACTCATATGGACGTACCATAGCTCCCGGACTGGGCATTTACTTCATGAGTCCCAAAGAAAAGAATTGGGAACTGGGCATCATACAACGCGAACTGTGCTATATACGCCAGCAGGAACTGGGCGGACAGGCTTACTTCCGTAGCCAATTTCTCACAGACAACGTCAAAGGACTCTACGACTATCTGAGCAACGACTTCTACCCCTATCCAGCCTTGCCACCTGCCATGACTTGGCAAAGTGATGTAGTGCCTTCCGCTCCGCAAATAACAGAACAGAAGAGAATGGAGGGAACGTGGGAACATGTGGCATGGAACGAAGTAAAAGGACAGTCGGGCGAAAGTTGCAGATATGTGATTTATGCCGATAAAAACAAACCCATAGACATCTCGAACCCTGCCAACATTGTCATGATAACCTCGCAGAGAGAATATACATACAATCTGCTCTCACGCACGCTCTACAACCTGCATCTGGCTGTCACCACTTTGGATCGTTACGGCAACGAGAGCCTTCCCACAGAGTTCTGACCTTTCTTTTTTACAGCTTTATCCTATGGCAGATTGCTGTCAACAGACTACACAAGATTCTCCCCTTGGACTTTTCTCTTTGAACACGTCCAATGCCGTCAAGGGAGTGTCTATTTTGGGAATTGTACTGTTCCATATCATACTGCAATTCAATATTCATCCTCTGTTCAACGTCTTCGGGGGTATCTTTGTCTCTGTATTTCTTTTGCTCAGTGGCTATGGACTAAACGAGTCATACCTTCGCTATGGACTAAGCGACTACTGGCACAAGCGATGGGAGAAAGTATTTTTGCCAAGCATCCTGTTTGTCTGTATCTTCAATCTACTCTGGCCTGACGGAACCTTCAGAAAGTGTATTGAGGATTTGCTCAACGTCCATCAGACCTACTGGTTTCTCTTTCACATTCTAAAGTGCTACCTGCTCTATTGGCTTGTCATGTCTCTGCGTACGAAACGTCCTATGCTTTGGCTCGCCACTGGTGCCGTAGCACTCTTTGCATTCAGTCAGCTATGGTATGGCAACAATCTGGAGTCTGGTCAGACCCTATCGTTTGTCACAGGTGTTTGGCTCTCGCGCAACAAGCAACAGACAACGCATAGAGCAAAGAAGAGCTACGCCAAGACACTCTCCATCTTTTTTCTCATCGGTTGCTTTGCTTATGCAGTCAAACTCATACCGCAACTGCATTCCCTAAAGTATTCCTTAGTATATGTCATCTTTCTTCTCCCACTTTATTTCTCGTGGGGAATCTTCTCTTTGGCCATGCTTGTACGTATGCATATTGAGAGATACCGCATACTGCAGTGCATAGGTAAACATAGTCTGGACATCTACATAGCCCACATCCCCCTGATGTGTTACATTTGCGATACAAGTACAACAGCCACATTCCTGCTCTACACTTCCGTCGGAGTGGCATTCATACATCTTTGCAAGAAACATATAGTGGGCCATATGACGCTGTGCGAAATGCTCTACGTTGCCATCAATGCATTCTTCGTAGCAAAATACTCCGCACGTATATTCCCCTCTCTGTTCCCATACATCACCTTCACATTCATGGCCGTTATGGTTGGGATATTCCTACTGGTACCCAAGCTTGCTCAGAAGAATTACAGAGCAAGTAGAGCTGTAGCCATTGCTATGGTCTCCATAGCCATACTTGCCATGATAGCCGCACAATATAGTATAGACCCCTACTCCATTCTGGTAGACCGATGGTCAGCTCTGGCCTTTCCTATACGTAACCTTCTCTCTGGTGTATATCCCTACGCGGCCCACACTCATCTGGGCGGTAGCGCATCGCCCTTCCCCGTATGGCAAATCTTTCACATTCCCTTTTATCTGTTGGGCAATGTAGGACTCTCACTGTTCGCAACACTTATATTGTACGTATGGAGCATATACAAACGATGGCATACACCCACAGCCATACTTGCAGCCATGCTGCTGATGGGTTCGCTGGCAGTATGGTACGAGGCTACAGTACGAAGTGATCTTGTTACCAATATGATGCTGACTGCTGCATTCATTATATATATAGAGAAAAACATCACCACCGAATGGATAAATAGGCACTACCTCCTGTTGGCCATTGGTGTAGCTATGATGGCAAGCACCCGCATCATCACAATCATCCCTTTAGGCATGCTTATGCTTCCCTGTGCCATCAGAATGAAAAAAAGTAGATTCATCATAGCCGCCTTGACAACCATACTGGTATTTGTAGCCACACTCATACCCTTTGCGATATGGAATTGGCAGGAGTTTGCACATTATCGCCATACACCTTGGATCCTACAAACACGCCAGGGATACATGTCGGACCTACTCATCTATATCCCTGCCTTTCTTACACTTTCCTTGAAAGCCAGAAAGACATTCCCCTGTTACCTTCGAAACGTTAGCATCATGCTACTCATAACAGTGCTAACGAGCTTCCTCCACCGTATGTTCTTGTCTGGCAACTGGAACATTTTCGATTCCGCCTATGACATCACATACCTTTCCACAGCTCTACCCTTTTGCATCCTTGGAATAGCCCTGTCGCGACCAGCGCATTACTCTGCACCTCCACGAAAACAAGGATAGTACACAAGTCTGCAACGTCATAAAAAGTTTCTTCTTTAGGATGCTTTTTACGATGTTGTTATGTTGTACAACTATAGGAAAGCCCCGTCTTGCGCATCTTTTAACTCAAATCGGTCATTACCGATTCATACTTCTCTTCACCCTAAGACCTATACTTCTATATACTGTCATGTTTTAACCCAAATCGGTCATTAGATACGGATTCATATTAGTCTTTTTTTCGAGCAGATTGTTTTCAAGACGTGTCGAAGGCATAGTGGGCTATGTCAAAAGTCTGGAAACAAGATGCCGGAAGAAAGGCTGATAGGGATTGGTAAGAACTATCCATCGGGGGAATGGGTTCTTTGTTTCGGTCTAAAGACCGATTTGGGTTTAATGAATGTGTGTGGGAGGGAGTAAAAGAAAACGGGGCGAGGAGTGAGTCTTGACTCATCCTCGCCCCGTAGGGAATTATTTATGGATATAAATATTAACGTCCAATCACAGGTGCATGCAACTGCACTGGCTCTTCACCCAATATCTGAAATGCATCTTCAGAGGAACGTTGCGCTCTCACCTTAGATGCAGAAGTGGGTTGAGGCAAATGTGCCTGATCAAATTCAACAAACTGCTGGAAGTCATATTTCCATGTAGAACCCATAGCAGTACCCATTATCCTCTTGTAGATGGCTTCACGTGAAGCTGCATTGAACCCATGACGGTTGTGGAACATCATGCTGTCGTCAGTAGGACGCCATGCACCGTGCAGATAGCCACACGCACCTTCGTATATGCCCAAGGTCTCGCCGTATGCATCTGTCGTCTGATAGCGGCTGTCAGCCAGAATGTGTTTCCAAGGAGCATTGGTAGCGGAGAAGGATACGTTGGCAGCCCAGCCATATGTCTTCTGCAAATTGCTGTACTTATTGACATCACTTGTAGGCACACTGGCATTATTCGACTCATAAGCATACTCATCGAGCAACTTGGCAAGACCGTGTCCCAAAGACTCATGGCAGAGTACAGAGCGAAAATCCTCTCCCTTGGGGTCATTATCAATGAGGGGTACGTAGGCAATGGAGAAATTGCTCATCGCGCCATCAAAGGAAATGCCAAAGTTTGTAGTGCCAGCACGCTGCGGAGTATTGAGAATCACGATGGTCAGAGCCTCGTGCAGGCGAGTTGCGTCAGACATCTCGTCCACATTCTTTACTGCTGCCACGATTTTCTCGAAGTCACCCAACACTCGCGAACTGCCATTGCCCTGCATCACACAGTCAAGTGCCGTATGGTATTTTGAGCCAAAGGCATTATTCTCAGATACCATATTCACCTGCCACACATCAAAATACTCACGCATAGACTTCACAGGCTCCTCGGTGAAGAGATTCTCCATGGCCTGGCTCATCACCTCATCATACCTGCCTGAATTATGCTCTGTGTCTACAAAGCCATCACCCATGATAACAACGGGAACTCCCTTACCAACGGTGTGGTGCATCAGTTGCTTGACGGTGTTGTTGCGCGAATAGTCTGTCGATGTCTCCACGGGCAATCCCTCCTGTACGATGGTAAACATACCCGATGTGATGTAGACCTCACTGTGGTCATCAGGATTGCAGATACGGATATAGAAGGTACATGAGCGGCTCTCATGCGTTTCGTTGGGCAAGATATTAAAGAGGTATTCGCTCTCCTGCAGACCTTCGCCCACACCTGCCTCTGTTTCGCCTTCCACATTTGCATCCTTTTTCCCTTGGATCCACGTAGGTTTGTCAGCCTGCGATACAACCAGTTGCTTGTAACCACGGATATTAGAGGAGAATCTAACACTTAACTCTCCTCCTTCCACCCCCATGGTGTACTTCGCCTGTTCCAGATTTACCACATCCGTCTTCTCCTGGGAGAAAGAAAGTGTGTGGGAGCCAGAGGCTGAAGAAAGAGTAAGCACGCCCTTACGCACGGAACCCGTATTGTTGAATGTCTTGGTAACGAGCACCAGCACATGATCACCAGCCTGCCCTGTCATAGGAACAACCGTAGCCCAGTCCACATCCACGCTGGCCTGCCATGTCTCTGCTGCATGGAAAGAGACCTTCACTCGGCTGTTCTTCTCACAGGCAAGAATGAGTTCACTCTCTTGAGTGGAAACCGTGAAGGGGTCTGGCTTGATTTCATCCTTTTCGGATGCACAACCTGCGAACAAAAAGGACGAAACGACAACAAGAAGAAATAATACAAACTTATTCTTCATAGAACCATACATGCTTGGGATTACTCTGCAGGAGCGGTTAGGTCGATACGTTTAATCTCTGTGGTCTGAATACCATCGTCAGTCACACCGAGAACAATTGCATGATACTTCTTTCCAGGATTGATATTGGCATCAAGGCTCTGACCTGTGGCATTGTTGGCTATCGTAATCTCGCCAGAATGCAGAAGACCTGAAGCACCCCAATTATAATTCTTCACAGTACCCATGATTTCCATGTCACCCATACGGCCCATCATCATAGAGAAGTCACTTCCATCGAACTTCTCGTTCACATAATCATCCTCAGCAAATGCCACCAGATATTTCTCATTGTTGCTTGATGGAACCACCTTAATGGTAGATACGACCTTGCCATTCTCTATAGTCTGGCTCACAGAGGTCACATCGAACGTGGTGTTGCTTGTTGGCTTAAATTCAGGAGCAGTAAACTTTGTCTTTACCAGAGGAGTTGACACCAGCACAGGAGTCTCCTGATTGTCGGTCTGCATGGTAACACCGTATGAGTAGAAAATATAGCTCTTTCCAGGAGACAGAATACGGGTAGTCCAAGAATACTCACCTTTCTGGCAATAGCTCTCCATCTTTGCATACCAGGGAACAAAGAAGGGAGGCATTGATTGATAGTAGCCAAACTCATAACCCTCTATGAAAGCCTGATCGGTATCATACTGAGCATACTTCTCCCAGTCAGTCTGAGCTGTCTGGTAGAGCATATTAGGATCAGAGGGCACCACAGTAAATGTGGCTCCACGATAAGACAAATCCGTAATGGTCATCTTGAAGGGAGCTGCAGATGTGGTCACTTCTGCTCTAACGATGTCTGACTCCCTCCCCACCTTCAAAGCTCTCATGGCAAAAGTGTAATGGGTATCAAACGAAAGCAGGGTGTCCTTGCTTGACACCACTGAGAGGCTGGTCTGAGTGGTTGTTCCGCTCAAAATCACAGTTGTGTCCGCATCCGTCCCTGTGTACAGTTCGTATTCATAATACTCCGCATCATCTACAGCATTCCATGAGAAAGCCAGCGAGATGGGGTTTTCTGACGTCTGCTCATGCTGCACAATCTCAGGAGTAGGCAGTTTAGAAATAGGTTTCTCATCATCTTCACAAGATGCAAAAGTCACAACCATTGCTGCTGCAAACATCAGCATCTTCATCAGTTCTTTTTTCATAATCAATTAAATTTTATTAAATCATATAAGCACAAAAACGTGCATCCTAATACCAAAGAAAAAAATCCCTCTTTCATTTTGAGCGCAAAAGTACGTATTTCGCGACACAATGCAAAATTTCGCTCAAACTATTACTCACAAGAGGCATTATATTGACAAATCAAGTAATATTTCGAATTGCACTTGACTTCGAACTAATATTCAACGGGCAAGTAATATAGTATTAAATGCCCATTGAATATAGTATTAAATGGGCAAGTATTATAGTATTGCTTTTTAGAGTGACTTTTATTGATTTCCATAGATACGTTTTCTCACGGTATAAACGATAAAAAGATAGACGTACTATCTGATTTTGTAAAACGGAAATAGTGGGCAACTATAATAGTCTTCTTTATTTTTCTAACTGGGAAAATATTTTTTTCCAACTGGGAAAATTAACAGAGCCGTTTCATATGGATTTAAATAAAAAGAAGCACCCAGATGGCTTTCACCAACCCTGGATGCTTCTTTGATTATCTGTGGGCTACCACTTGGCAGTGGTAACTTGCACTTATTCTTAGTACGAGGAAGAATTTAGTCAAGCGACCAGTCCTCCTGAGTCTTGCGGATGTAGGTCTTGTAACGGCGCTTTGCAGCCTCCTTACAAGCATCATAGAGTTCCTGTGCCTCGGCAGGAGCAGCCTTCTTCAGAGAGAGGAAGCGCACCTCACCCTCGAGGAAGCTCTGGAACTTGTCCCAATCGGGTTCCTTGCTGTCCAACTGGAAGGGGTTCTTACCCTCGGCAGCCAAGGCAGGATTGTTACGCCACAGGTGCCAGTAACCGCACTCCACAGCCTTGGCCTCCTCAGCCTGACTCTTGCCCATGCCACCCTTGGCCTTCAGACCATGGTTAATACAGGGAGCGTAACCGATGACAAGTGAAGGTCCATGCCAAGCCTCAGCCTCGCGGAATGCCTTGAGACACTGACTCTGGTCAGCACCCATAGCCACCTGTGCTACATATACGTTACCGTAGGTGGCCTGCATCAAACCAAGATCCTTCTTGCCTACACGCTTACCGTTGGCAGCAAACTGTGCAATGGCACCAATAGGAGTAGCCTTAGATGCCTGACCACCCGTGTTAGAGTACACCTCCGTATCAATAACAAAGATGTTGACATCCTCGCCACTGCCAATCACGTGGTCGAGACCACCATAACCGATATCATAAGAGGCACCGTCACCACCGATAATCCACTGGCTACGCTTCACCAGATAGTGGTCAAGTTCCTTGAGTTGGGCACACACAGGACAACCTGCGGCAGCACCCTCAGCAATGAAGGGCTTCAAGGCAGCAGCAGCGGCCTTTGAACCCTCGGCATCATTCTGTTGGTCAATCCAGTTCTGTGCGGCAGCCTTATACTCGGCACTTGCCTTGTCGCCAGCAATGATTTCCTGAAGTAGCATGGTGATACGCTTCTTCATCTTCTTGGTGGCGAGCACCATGCCTAAGCCATACTCACAGAAGTCCTCAAACAGAGAGTTGCTCCATGCGGGACCCTGTCCCTTTGCATTTTTGGTGTAAGGTGTGCTGGGGATAGAACCAGAGTAGATGCTTGAGCATCCCGTAGCGTTTGCCACCATCTCGCGGTCACCGAAGAGCTGGGCGATAAGTTTCACATAGGGAGTCTCGCCACAACCAGAGCATGCACCGCTGAACTCAAACAGAGGAGTGGCGAACTGGCTGTTCTTGGGGCTTTGCTTGATGTCCACCAAATCCTGCTTGCTGGTAACGTTCTTCACGCAGTACTCCCAGTTGGCAGCCTCCTGTGCGGTAGCCTCAGATGAGTCATCATAAGCAACCATCTTCAAGGCAGGACCACCCAGTTTGGGATTGCCTGGACAGATGTCAGCACAGTTACCACATCCCAGACAGTCTTTCACACTCACCTGCATCACAAAATGCATACCCTTCATGGCAGCGGGAGCCTTCATATCGATGGTCTTACCCTGGAATCCAGCCACTTCCTCATCATTCATCACGAAAGGACGAATACAAGAGTGAGGACAAACAAAGGCACACTTGTTACACTGAATACAGTTGTCGGGGTTCCATACGGGAACGAAACCTGCTACGCCACGCTTCTCATAGGCAGCAGTTCCCTGCTCCCAAGCTCCATCCTCGATGCCCTTGTAAGCAGACACTGGCAGGTCAGCACCCAACTGTGCATTGATGGGACGAACGAGGTTGGTGATATACTCAGGCTCGTCATAGGTTACTTTCTCGTCAGCTGGCAGATTTGCCCAAGCGGGATCCACAGCCAACTGCTTGTACTCACCGCCACGATCCACGGCAGCGTAGTTCATATTGACCACATCTTCACCTTTCTTGCCATATGACTTCACGATGGCTTTCTTCATCTGCTCCACAGCCAGGTCAACAGGAATAACCTCAGTAATGCGGAAGAAAGCTGACTGCAGAATAGTGTTGGTACGGTTGCCCAAACCTATCTCCTGCGCTATCTTGGTGGCGTTGATGTAATATACAGTGATGTTCTTCTCAGCGAAGTACTTCTTCACATTGTTGGGGATGAAGTTCACCAGTTCCTCACCCTCGAAGATGGTATTGAGCAGGAACAGACCGTTCTGCTGCAGACCACGTGTCACATCATACATGTGCAAATAAGCCTGCACATGGCATGCTACGAAGTTTGGAGTCTTAATCTGATAGGTAGAACGGATGGGGGTGTCACCAAAACGCAGGTGCGAGCAGGTGAAGCCACCTGACTTCTTAGAATCATAGGAGAAGTATGCCTGACAGTACTTGTCGGTGTTGTCACCAATGATCTTCACTGAGTTCTTATTGGCACCCACGGTACCATCAGCACCCAGACCGAAGAACTTAGCCTCGAACACGCCCTTACCTCCAAGAGCCATCTCTTCCTTCTGAGGCAGAGAGGTGAAGGTGAGGTCATCTACGATACCGATAGTGAAGTGATCCTTAGGCTGAGGCAGTTCAAGGTTCTCATACACGCCCAGAATCATGGCAGGTGTTACATCAGCAGAACCCAGTCCGTAACGACCACCTACGATGAGGGGAGCGTTCTGCACGCCATAGAAAGCATCCTTGACATCCAGCAACAAAGGTTCGCCATTGCTACCAGGTTCCTTGGTACGATCGAGCACGGCGATGCGCTTGCAACTCTGAGGCACAGCCTTCAGCAAGTGTTTCACCGAGAAGGGGCGATACAGGTGAACGCTCACCATACCGTACTTCTTACCATGCGCGTTGGCATAGTCGATAGCCTCGCGAGCAGCCTCTGTGGCAGAGCCCATCAGGATAATCACATCCTCGGCATCTTCTGCGCCATAGTATGAGAAGAGTTCATACTTACGACCTGTACGCTCTGAAATGGCAGCCATATACTTCTCCACGATACCAGGAATGGCATCATAGTAGCGGTTGCAAGACTCGCGGTGAGCAAAGAATGTCTCAGGGTTTTCAGCCATACCCTTTGCCTGAGGATGTTCAGGAGAGAGAGCACGTGCACGGAACTCGCTAACAGCCTTCTGGTCCACCAGGTCACGCACATCGTCTTCCTCCAGAAGCTCTACCTTCTGATACTCATGTGAGGTACGGAAGCCATCGAAGAAGTTGATAAAGGGTACGCGACCCTCGATAGCTGCCAGATGAGCCACTGCACTTAGGTCCATAACTTCCTGCACTGAACCCTCGCACAGCATGGCAAAGCCAGTCTGACGACAAGCCATCACATCGCTGTGGTCACCAAAGATACACAGAGAGTGAGTGGCAACGGTACGAGCCGATACATGGAAGACGCTGGGAAGCAATTCACCAGCAATCTTATACATGTTAGGAATCATCAGCAACAAGCCCTGGCTGGCTGTGAATGTAGAGGTGAGTGCACCAGCCTGTAAAGAGCCGTGAACAGCACCTGCAGCACCAGCCTCAGACTGCATCTCCTGCACCAACACGGTGTCACCGAAGAGGTTCTTACGTCCCTGAGCAGCCCATTCATCCACGTGCTCCGCCATAGGAGACGAAGGGGTGATGGGATAGATGGCGGCTACCTCACTGAACATGTAAGCCACATGTCCTGCACAGGTATTACCGTCCCATGTCACAAATTTCTTTTCTTTTGCCATTTTTATTATGTTTTATTTTAAAACGTTTACCTTATTCTTTCATTTACACATTATATATATTATATATGTCCTTGATTTCTGTCCTTCGCCATCAGTAAAGAAAGCCATACAACCACAAGGGAACATCCCTATCTGTGGCGCTTTGCGAATCTCCTACCACATAGGTCACATCAGGCATTCTCCGACGAGGTACCTCCTGACAAATGCGGAAGCGCAGACTATCATCAACCACATAAGTGCAGCTACGGTCACCAAGATTGATTTTATGTCTGCCCCACAAAGCATTTTGAAAAAACGTTTCCATCACTGTCTGTCGATCCAAACCCTTGAAAGCAAGAGCATAAAGCAAATTGGTATTATGCAACACAATGCCTGCAGGCTTCTTTGGAAATTCGTCTCCAGGCCTATACATGATATTCAACAGCCTCGCATCACTCAGATACTTTATATAATTAACAACCGTAGAACGGCTTGTATGTGTATCCGATGCCAACTGAGTCACGTTGGGAACACCCGTTCCCTCTGTGGCCAAAAGGTAGAAGAGGTACTTTATCTTGCCCAAATACTTCAGATCTATTTGTTTAAGCAGCAGGATATCCACTTCTATCATCATATTGATGACCTTCAACAAATTCTCACCGAAATAATCATTTTCCAAGAAAAAAGGATAATAGCCATGATGAAGATAACCCTGAAAATATTCCACGGGATTCACCTTGGTCATAATTTCACGCACAATATGTTCGTGCCTGTTCTCAATCTCATGCATACTATAAGCCCG
This sequence comes from uncultured Bacteroidaceae bacterium, assembly GCA_934394435.1. Lineage (GTDB taxonomy): Bacteria > Bacteroidota > Bacteroidia > Bacteroidales > Bacteroidaceae > Physcousia. Next base: position 17,304 of record CAKRRN010000016.1, on the reverse strand, counting down.
AAGATCACAGCCTGTCTTCAAATTGAGATACTCACGAAAAGAGAAACCACGCAGATTATAACTACTTACCAATCCGTTCAGTTCCACATTCTCTTCCTTGAGCCTCATCACGCTACTTCCCGTGAAGACAACCTTTAAGAGAGGAAGTTTCTCATAGATAAGTCTCAGTTCACGGCTCCAATCTTGATACTTGAATACCTGATCAATCAGCAAAACTCGCCCACCCTCACGCACATACTCAGAAGCAAACTGAAAGAGCGTATGTCCTTGAAAATAGAAATTATTCATATCGACATATAGGCACTTTCTGTTGCGTGCGCCATAATTCTCTTTTGCGTATTGTAACAAGAATGTAGTCTTACCCACACCACGACTGCCCTTGATGCCTATCAGACGGTCTCGCCAATCCACCTCACCCATTAGGGCTCTGCGCACCGGTGCGTCTGTGTGCTCTACAAGAAACTGATGTGTGCGAAAAAAGCTTTCAAGCATACCCAAAAAAGATTATCCTTTCAGGTGCAAAGGTACTCGTTTTTGGGTAAATTGCAAACTCTACTTGACAAAAAGTATGGTTTTAGCTATTTTTTTTGAGGAAAAACATCTATATGCCGCATTTGGCGCATGATTGCCGTTTGTCTGCGAAGCATATAGGATGAAGGGTGGCTACTATCAAACCTAAGTGGATTGGGCAAGGTGGCTGCTATCAACGCACAATTGGCACGAGTCAGATTTACCGACTCTCTGGAAAAATGCTGTTGTGCAACAGCTTCTGCACCGTAAATACCATCTCCCATCTCTATCGAATTGAGATAAACCTCCATAATACGATGTTTGCCCCATACCAATTCTATAAGAACTGTGAAATATGCCTCGAATCCCTTTCGAACCCACGAACTCTTTGGCCAGAGAAAGACATTCTTGGCAGTCTGCTGACTAATGGTACTGCCACCACGATGGCGTCTGCCACTCATTCGTTCCTGCACAGCGTTCCCAATCTCTTTAAAGTCGAATCCATGATGAACCAAGAAACGTTGGTCCTCGCTGGCCATCACAGCCACTGGCATATAAAGGGACATGGAATCAAGCGGTACCCAATGATGCTTTAGCCTGATACGCTCACCACGATGAACTTGTTGCGCACAACGTATCAACATCAAGGGGGTCACATATACTGGCACCCACTTATATACTAAAACAGCAAGGATTGTGCTCCCGAAGAATAGGAGCACAATCCATCGCAAAAAACATTGTATCTTCTTAAAGATATTCATCTGATATTATTGCAGCGAGCCAGCATTGGCAGCCTTAATCATAGCCTCGCTGGCATACAGATACACTTCCACACGACGGCTGGCATTTCTGTCCTCTTTACCATTTGCATCATATACCAAATACTGAGGATCCTCGCCATAACCCACTGCACTCTTGATCTGGCTTGCGCCCACGCCACAAGTGCCAGTAAGATATGATTTCACGGCATTGGCACGTGCCTGGCTCAAAGTGAGATTGGTGGCATCAGAACCATCGCTGCTGGCAAAGCCCATGATAGCCACATCACAATCTGTATACACATTCAACACATTGGCGGCAAACTGACTGAGCGACTTCTGCGCACCAGCCTGCAAAGTAGACTTACCAACATTAAAGAGAATACCGTTATCAAAAGTCACCTTCACAGCATCCAATCCATTAGCGTCTGTGGTTTTCTCAACCTCTGCATTTGCCACAGCAGCTGCTGCTGCCGCTGCCTTATCCATTTTCTTACCGATAAGAGCACCTGCAGTTGCACCTGCAGCCACACCAACACCAGCACCAATGGCAGAACCTATCTTAGCTCCCTTCTTACCATTAACCAATGCACCAATGGCAGCACCAAGACCTGTACCAGCAGCACCACCTGCTGCAGTACCAATCAAACCACCTTTAGCCTTGTTTGACATGGATCCGCATCCTGTAAGAATCATACCCATACACAGGGTGCCAACCATAAATTTTCTTCCTTTCATTGCGTCTTTAATTTAAGATTATTCAACATTAAGGTTTTTAATTCGCAACAAAGATACGTGTTTTTTATGGCTCTGCTTAGTGCTTTTGGCTTTTTTTAGTAATTTTGCAAACGTATTGAGAGACTATCCCTACGGGATGCTCTTTTTTCAAAAGAATCAACATAACAGAAACGATAGAATGGCAAAAGAATTGGAATTCCTCACGAAAAGAAGTGAGGACTATAGCAAGTGGTACAACGAACTGGTGGTGAAGGCCGACCTGGCAGAGCAGTCTGACGTGCGCGGTTGCATGGTCATCAAACCTTATGGATATGCTATTTGGGAGAAAATGCAGCGCACTCTGGATGACATGTTCAAGCAGACAGGTGTACAGAATGCTTATTTTCCTCTGCTCATCCCCAAGAGTTTCCTTTCTAAAGAGGCAGAGCACGTGGAAGGCTTTGCGAAAGAATGTGCCGTGGTGACACACTACCGTATGAAAACAAACGAGACACACGATGGCGTGGTGGTGGACCCAGCAGCGAAATTAGAAGAAGAACTCATCATTCGCCCGACCTCAGAGACTATCATTTGGAATACATTCAAAAACTGGATTCATTCTTATCGCGACCTCCCCTTGCTAGTCAACCAATGGTGTAATGTGATGCGCTGGGAAATGCGTACTCGTCTGTTCCTTCGCACCAGCGAATTTCTATGGCAAGAAGGACATACTGCCCATGCCACACGCGAAGAGGCTGAGAAGCGTGCCCAGCAAATGCTAAAAGTCTATGCAAATTTTGCTGAGCAGTACATGGCTGTACCCGTTATACAAGGTGTAAAGAGCGAGACTGAGCGTTTCGCTGGTGCCTTAGATACCTACACCATCGAAGCCATGATGCAGGACGGAAAGGCTCTGCAGAGTGGCACAAGCCACTTCCTGGGTCAGAATTTCGGTAAGGCATTTGATGTACAGTTCCTCAACAAGGAGAATAAACCCGAGTATGCTTGGGCCACAAGTTGGGGAGTAAGCACCCGACTGATGGGCGCACTCATCATGACACACTCTGATGACAACGGTCTGGTTCTGCCTCCTGCATTGGCACCCATCCAAGTGGTCATCATCCCCATTGGAAAGGCAGGACAGACAGAGGCTCTTGACAACAAGGCAGAAGAAATCAGCGAGGGACTACGCAAACTGGGCGTAAGCGTGAAATACGACAACAGCGACAACAAACGTCCTGGATTCAAGTTTGCCGACTACGAGCTACGCGGTGTGCCTGTACGCATTGTACTGGGTGCAAGAGATTTGGAGAAGGGCGTAGTGGAAGTAATGCGTCGAGATACGTTGGAGAAGGAGAACATCCCCGTAGAGGGCATTGTGGAGCACGTAAAACAACTGCTTGACGACATACAGAAAAATATCTTTGAAAAAGCAAGGAAATTCCGCGATGCACACATCTACGAGTGTGAAAACTACGAAGAGTTCAAGGAGCGCGTGAAGGATGGTGGCTTCTTCCTATGCCACTGGGATGGAACAGCCGAAACGGAAGCACGCATCAAGGAAGAGACACAAGCCACCATACGCTGTGTGCCCTTCGGCGTGGAGCAGACACCAGGTGTGGACATGGTAACAGGCAAACCTGCGGTGGCACGTGTGCTGATTGCCCGCAGTTACTAATCCTAATATTATTAAGAGACATGCATACGAGGTCACCATGGACGTGGGTTCCCACTCTTTTTGGAGCGGAGGAAATCCCCTCGGCCATGGTGACTTTTGTAGCATTACTTATGTTTCTGCAATGTGGAGTATCGCCCGCAAGGGCAACTCTCTACTCTGCACTACTTTTCATACCATGGACTCTAAAGTCATTTGTTCGCTCCTGGATACGTCGACGCGGACATTACCGACATACGATACATTATATTGAAGCCTTACTTTTCTTTTCGCTCATCCTTGTGGCATTAAGTTTCCCATACGGGCAAGGAGCTCTTTTCTGTTCCCTGATGCTTACAAGTTTACTATGTTCGTGGCACGAACTTACCGCACGTATGTACTATGAGCGAATGCTTAGACCTCCCCTACAACGTATCTTCACCACTCCAAAAATATTCTTCTCACAAACAGCCGTGGTGCTCACTTATGGGATGCTCATCATCGTGGTAGGAAGTCTGCAAGTATACTATCGACATCTGTTGCATGCTTGGTCTATGGGGTGTTACACCCTGGCAGGAGTGTTTGCCTTGTTTGCACTTTATCATCTTGTCGCACTGCGCTCTCCCTTGATTGGCAACCACAGTACGAACCATACTGTTGGCGGTTCCGTAAAAGCAGAAATCTATATTATAGATCGCATACGACAGAAACCAGGGTGGCTCTATTCTGTTACCTCTTTATTTTTCCTGTTGCTTCCACAAAGTCTGTTGTTTTTCGCACGCGTACTATACCTATATGATACGCGTACACAAGGGGGACTCGGATGTAGCATCCAAGAAATAGGATTCGCACAAGGCACCGTGGGCGTGATAGCCTTCTGCATAGGTCTAACCATAGGTCGTCGCATACTGCTTCAGAACTCACTACGTCGCTCGTTCTGGTTTTTTTCCATTGTACTGGGGTTATCCCCTATGACCTACCTGTATATGACAATATCGGTGCCGTCCTCACTATGGACTATTTGCATATGTACCTGCTTGGCACAGTTTTGCTTTGGGTTAGGACTCTACGCATGTCGTCTGCCTATCCAGTATATATCAGGAGAACGTTACCGAAATACCATCAACCTGCTCTACATTCCCTTGATAGCCACATGTCTGATTCCGCCAGCTGCACTAAGCGGATGGATTACCCACGCCCTTGGCTATCATGCATTTTTTATCATAGATGTGTTATCAGCTCCATTGGGATGGTTCATCACACACCTTATAATGAATCATTTCCCATCTGCTTTTACAGGAAGAAATGAGGAAAAGGAAAATTACGAAATAAGAGAGACAGCCTCTAAGAGAAGTAGCATAATAGCCTGACAAATAGTTTTTATCACTTATATAGAGCACACAGGAGTCTAATCTTAAAGAGCGTTTTCGTTAAGCCAAGTGAGTAAAGCAGGGCTTGCCTTAACTTTACCATGGCGAGAAAACGAAGGATGAAATTCAAAGGATATTCTAACACAACAAGAAAAAGCATGAAAGTACTTTTATTCAACGGAAGCCCCATCAAGGATGGCAACACGTTCATCGCACTGAGCGAGGTGACACGCACGCTCAATGCCGAGGGAATAGACACAGAAATACTGCAATTGGGCAAACACCCTGTGAGAGGTTGCATCGCGTGTGGAGAATGTCGCAAAAAGGGAGATGGAAAATGTACCTTCGATGATGATGTATGCAACCAACTATGCAAGGCAGCGGAGCAAGCTGACGGGTTTGTATTTGGCAGTCCAGTCTACTATGGGCAACCAAATGGTGCATTGTTGGCCGTCGTCCAACGCGCACTCTTTGCCAACGGAAAGCATTTCGAGTTCAAACCCTTTGCTAATGTGGCAGTATGCCGCCGTGGTGGAGCTTCAGCTTCATTCGCAACTATGAACATGGCATTCCAGATGATGAACATGCCACAAGTCACCAGTCAATACTGGAACATTGCCTATGGTGCAGCTCCAGGAGAAACTGCCAAAGACACAGAGGGGTTACAAACCATGCGTACACTGGCACACAACATGGCATGGATGCTAAAAAGCCTAAATACGAAAGAACATCTGCCTCACCCAGAAAGGGAGACGCAGCAGCGCATGAATTTCATACGTTAGACATATAGAAATCCAAAGCCCATCGCACTATCTCATATTAGTACGATGGGCTTTGTTGTTACGTATTCTTAGACTCAATCTTCCTGAATGGCAAGCTATCCTCAGAAGCCATCTGGACCACCAAAGCCACCAGGACCACCAGGACCGCCAAAGCCACCACGACGATTATTGCCCCCATTCTGTTGATTGCCTCCTTGCGGACGAGGACGCTGAGGAAACATTGCTTTCAGTATCTGTGCCGGAGTAAGAGTCTTCTGGAAGCGTGTATAATAACGTCTCTGAATATCTAAACGCTTTTGGATTAACTGTACCTGTTGTTCCTGCCGACTAAAGTTAGCCTCTATGAGCTCTGTAGCCTGTGCATCGGTCAAATCCTTCTTGCCCTCAGTCTCTTGCTGACTGTTATTCTCCTTACGGGTACGAGGCACATTTGTGGCGAACATTTCAGTCTGATATTCCGTATAAACGCTCAAAAAACTATCCCTAGCAGCATTTTCCAATCCGAATGACTTAGCCAATCGCTCACCAGACTTTTGGATCATCTCTGCTCGCTTTGCTTCGCGGTTCTCATTTGACTCATCGCTCTGAGCATACACTTGCCCTACAACCAACAGGCAGAGAGCAGTACAAAATAACATTTTCTTCATTTTCTCTATTTTTAGTTTACTATGCTTTGTTTTTTTCCTCATCTGTTTCTTTGACTGCATCCGCATTCTTCAGTTTAGTCCGCATCTACAAAAAAAGATTATTCGTCTACCTATTCTCTTATTTTACATTCAATTATCCCAAATCGGCCATTAGATACTGATTCATATTAGTCTTTTTTTCGAGCAGATTGTAGGTTAGGCGTGCCGAAAGCATAGTGGTCTATATAGAGACGTCCTATCCCAAAAACCAAATCTTCACTAAGCCAATGTGATGGGCATCTATTTACCAACATAATGTATATTTTTTAAGCAATAGGCATCGTGTTGCCTAAACTATGGGCATAGTTTGTTTTTGGTATGTTTTTAGTATGTTTTTCGCTAAAATATACATGTAAAGATTTTTTTGAGCACCACAGGATACTTAACCTACTATCTTAGGATTTTTTCAGAAACAGTCTTTGGAGGAAGCATAATAGCTATTTGGTTTCTTCAGGTCCCGAGAAAAGATGCTGACCCTTAACCACGCTTGCTTTGTCGGGCGAGCCCCACAGACTCAAGCACTATTTAGGAAGGAAGTACGCATTATCGAGTTTAGAGGCATACGGCAACGCAGATAAGGCTTTTTTTGCGTACCTTTGCACTCGTAAAACGATGAACATATAATTGTTATAATATGAAAAGAATCCTTTCTATCTTGATTCTGGCAACAGCCTTTGCCAATCTATGTTCCTTCGCACAGGAATATACCATTCCGCAGGAAAGCATCCGCGTGAGAGACCCATTCATTACCGTTGATCGCGTACAGGGACTCTATTATCTTATCACGGCAGCAAATTCCGAACAGGCTGTTGCTCTGAAGGCTTACGAAAGCCGCGACCTGGAGATGTGGCGCGAAGTAGGCTACGTCTATCTGGGAGAGAATCGCTGGATGAAGAGCGTTAAGGCAGGCGTTGACCATTGGTGGGCACCTGACACATATTATTATAAAGGACATTATTATACCATTGTAACGCTTACCAATCAGCAAGAAGGACGAGTGAACTTCTGTACCCTGCTGCGCGGAGGACGCAAGCCAACAGACAAATATAAGGATACTTGGGTGGAAGGTAAGCCCATTAGCTTGACACCAGAAGGACAACAGTGTCTGGATGGCAGTCTCTTTATAGACACAGACGGGCAGCCTTGGCTTATATACAGTCTGGAGTGGAATGGTGCACAGGTACAAAACGAGATTGGAGAAACATGGGCTGTGCGGCTTCGTAAGAATCTGAAAGGACGATTAGGTGAGCCTATCCGTTTATTTACTGCTGCTGACTCAAAGTGGAACAGCCGCAAGGAAGACAAGCAATTAGTAGTTGACGCACCCTTCTTGTGGCGTAACGGACGTACAGGACAACTGGAATGTTACTGGAGTTCTTTCGTCAATGGGACATATGCTGTTGGTCGTGCGGTCAGTGCAACTGGCTCTGTGGCAGGTCCGTGGATACACGATGAGAAACCATTCTACCTAAACGGTGGCCATCAGATGCTCTTCCGAGATTTACAAGGACAACTTCGTATGAGTTTGCACCACGATAACAATGATGCTCACTTAAAGATTATCACCCTTTCAGAATGAGCCAGGAAGCAAGACAATACATCCCCACAGAATTGGGCGAACTGCCCGTAAGCCGATTATTAGCCAGTTATGCGCTACCAGCTATCGTGGCAATGGTAGCCTCATCTGTATATAATATCGTTGATAGTATTTTCGTAGGACAGGGAGTTGGAGACATTGGTATAAGCGGTATGGCTGTAGCAAGTCCGTTTATGAATCTTGCAGCAGCCTTCGGTGCAATGGTAGGCGTAGGCGCAAGCACCGTCATCAGCGTACGCTTGGGACAAGGGAAATATGAGGTAGCACAAAACATTTTGGGCAATACGCTCACACTTAACATCATACTGGGCATCTCACTCACCGTGGTTTGTTGGCCATTCCTCGATAGCATCCTATACCTCTTCGGAGCAAGCGAATCCACCCTGCCCTACGCTCGCGAATACATGCGCATCATCATGCTGGGCAATGTAGTGACGCACTGCTACTATGGTCTCAATGCCATCCTCCGCAGTGCAGGACATCCCCGACTGGCGATGAACTGCACATTCATTGCCATCATAGTCAATGTCATTCTTGACCCACTATTCATTTTTGTATTAAACTGGGGTATACAGGGAGCCGCATGGGCTACTATTCTATCCCAAGTGATAGCCCTTGGCATACAGCTTCGTCTGTTCAGCCGTCCCACTGAACTTTTGCATCTTCGCAGGGGTATCTACAAACTGAAAAGTGATATTGTACGCCAGTGTATAACCATCGGCATGAGTCCATTTCTGATGAACTGTTGCGCATGCCTGGTGGTACTAATCATCAATCGACGCCTATTAGACATAGGAGGCGATATGGCTATTGGTGCTTATGGTATTGTCAACCGCGTGGTGTTTCTCTTCGTGACCATCGTATTGGGACTTGTACAAGGCATGCAACCCATCGTCGGATACAACTGGGGAGCACGCAAGGATCACCGTGTATGGGCTGTACTACGCCTCACCATAGCCTGCGCAACACTGGTCACACTCACTGCAACGCTCATTGGAGAGTTTCTGCCAACACAGGTAATTCATATTTTCGGTGCAGGAGACGAGCTAACAGAAAAGGCTGTTCGTGCCTACCGCATCATCGTAGCAATGTTCCCATTGGTGGGAGCACAAATGGTAATAGGAAACTTCTTCCAGAGCATTGGTCACGCAGCCAAGAGTATCTTCCTAAGCGTCACGCGTCAGCTACTCTTTCTGGTACCCATGCTGACCTTGTTGCCACACTGGTGGGGACTAGACGGAGTATGGATAAGTATGCCCGTGAGTGATGCCATAAGTTTCTTTACAGCATGTGGCATGATGTGGTACCTGATTGTAAAGCTACGCAGAAAAAGTGAGGCAAACACACAAAAACAGGACAACGCATAAGCATATACATATAAAATATTATGAAGAGGATAGGACTCATTAGCGACACACACGGATACTGGGACGACCGTTACCTACGCTACTTCGAACCATGCGATGAAATATGGCATGCAGGAGACATCGGAGGAATGGAACTCATCAGCCGTCTGCAGAAGTTTCGTCCTGTGAGGGCTGTGTATGGCAATGCCGATGGAGGAGAGTTGCGTAGAGTTTTCACCGCCGACCTACGTTTCACCTGCGAGGGTGCAGATGTGCTGATGACTCACATTGGAGGTTATCCAGGGCACTACGATGCACACATCCGCCACACACTCTTTACCAACCCACCCTCTCTATTTATCAGTGGCCACAGCCACATACTGAAGGTACAACGCGATCCGAAACTGGGTCTACTCCACATCAACCCAGGAGCCGCAGGACTGCAGGGCTGGCAGCAAGTACGCACACTCGTACGACTGACCATTGACAACAGCACATTCAAAGATTTGGAGGTTATAGAGATACCAAGAGAAAAATAAAAATGGAACAAGACACTATTAACACAGAACCTATGAATAAGACTAAAACCATGCTACTGGCATCAGCCTTGATGCTGGCAAATCCCACATGGGCACAGGATAGCGAGAAAAATATCTGGCCCAAGAACCACCCTGCCGAGGTAATCTTAAAGGATGGTACAAAGAAGCAAACCATGGGCAAGGACGGCATACTGCGCATCGAGCAGATGCCTGTGCCTACACTACAGAAATTTCCCGTAGTGAATTCTCCTAAGGGAAAGGTTATCATCGTTTGTCCAGGTGGAGGCTACAATATCCTGGCAGTAAACCATGAGGGAACAGAGATAGCACAGTGGCTCAACACCCTGGGACACACAGCCTACGTGCTTCGCTACCGCGTGCCCAAGAACCGCGAAGGTGCTCTGCAGGACGTACAGCGTGCCATACGCATGGTTAGAGCAGAGAATCCTGACAAGCAGATTGGTGTAATGGGCTTCTCAGCAGGAGCAAGTTTGAGTGCCAGGGCTGCCACCAGATTCCAGACTCCAAGTTACACAGCCATTGATGACATTGACACACTCTCTGCACGCCCCGACTTTGCAGCACTCATCTATCCTGCCTACATGGACGAAGGAGAGAACCACACACTCACTCCCGAACTGACCATCACTGAGCAGACTCCCCCCTTCTTCGTATTCCAGACCGAAGAGGACCCCTATGGCAACAGTGCCTTTGTCATCGCCCATGCCCTGCGCGACCACAAGATTCCTGTGGAGCTACACGTCTATGAGAAGGGCAAGCATGGATACGGCCTACGCGCCAACCTGGCTGAGGTAGCCTCCAAATGGCCCAAACTGATGGAGGAATGGCTCAAGGGACTGTAAGGAACACACATCTGGCAAGGGTGTAGCCTACAGAATTCGCAAGACACACCCCTGCCCTCACCTTTCTTAGAAATCGAGCGAAAAAAGAAAGACTCACGCATGTCCGTCTCGCTCAAAATGCCTAACTTTAAGGCAACAAAAGAATACCGCTAAAGACACACACAGACCTGCTTATGCCATCGATATGGAAAAAGCTTATGGGAATAGAGGAAGTCGAGGAAAATACTTCAATCCCCGACCTCAACTCCCTGCGCTACGCATTCATCGACACTGAAGTAGGACTGAAAGACCACAAAATACATGATATTGGCATACTCCGTCAAGACGAGGCTGTATTCCACTCTGCCTCACGCCCAGACGCACTCGACTTTATAAAAGAATGTGACTATATCTGTGGTCACAACATTGTGCATCATGATGCCAAATACCTGTTTCCCGATGGGCAGAAACAATGGACACTGGTAGACACCCTATATATGTCCCCTCTGCTTTTCCCCGAACATCCATACCACAACCTGGTCAAGGATGACAAACTGTTGTCGGAGCAGGCAAACAATCCCGTGAATGACTGCAAGAAGGCAAAGATTCTATTAGAGGATGAGATTGAGAGATGGGCTGCCCTTCCCAAAGAAAAGAGACAGATATACACAGGATTGTTAGCAAAGCAATATGAGTTTCAGGGTTTCCTAAGCATGGTGAATGCTAACAATAATACCAGGAATCTGTCCAAACTCATAATAGGCGTCTACGAAGGGCTAATCTGCTCCCATGCCGACATCGCCATGATGATCAGGAAATACCCCTGCGAACTGGCTTACGCCTTAGCCCTGATTGAGACATCTGATCATCGCTCTATCACTCCAGGTTGGGTGCTTCACCAATATCCTGCAGTCGAACACGTGATGACACTCTTACGAGAAAAGCCTTGTAGAGGCAGGTGTGCCTACTGTGAAAGCAAACTGGACATACATCGCAATCTTAAAAAATTCTTTGGCTATGATGAGTTTCGCACCTACGAGGGAGAACCTCTGCAGGAACAAGCATGCCAGGCTGCTATCGAGGAGAAATCTCTGCTTGCCATTTTCCCCACAGGAGGTGGCAAATCACTCACGTTTCAGTTGCCCGCGCTGATAGCAGGACAGACTGTGCATGGACTCACAGTGGTCATTTCTCCCCTGCTCTCCCTAATGAAAGACCAAGTAGATAATTTGGCAGAACGAGGCATTACCGAGGTGGCCACCATCAATGGACTACTGGACCCGATAACAAGAGCCAACTGCATACAGCGCGTACAGGACGGTGGAGTATCCTTGCTGTATATCGCGCCCGAGATGCTTCGCTCTAAGACCATCGAGAGAATTCTCATGGCAAGACACGTGGTAAGATTTGTCATTGACGAGGCACACTGCTTCTCAGCCTGGGGACAAGACTTCCGCGTAGACTATATGTACATCGCGCACTTCATCAAGAGACTCCAGGAACAGAAAGGACTCTCCCACCCCATTCCTGTGTCTTGCTTCACAGCCACTGCCAAACAAAAAGTCATACAAGACATCTGCGACTACTTCAAGCAGAACCTTGGTCTTGACCTCACACTCTTAGCCTCTTCTGCCGCACGAACCAACCTCCACTATTCGGTAATTCATTCTGAGTCGGAGGAAGATAAGTATAATAAGCTTAGGGCACTGGTGTCTGCCAGCGACTGCCCCACAATTGTATATGTGTCACGCACAAAACGCACATGTGACTTGGCTTCAAAACTAAGCAGAGATGGCTTCAAGGCTCTGCCATTCAATGGGCGTATGGGATCTGATGAGAAAATAGCTAACCAAGACGCATTCATGAACGACCGTGTGCGCATCATCGTTGCTACCTCAGCCTTTGGAATGGGAGTTGACAAGAAAGACGTGGGACTGGTGATTCACTATGACATATCTGACTCACTGGAGAATTATGTACAAGAGGCTGGACGCGCAGGACGAGACCCACATCTAAGCGCAAGGTGCTTCGTACTCTATGGCGATGACGACCTAGACAAGCATTTCATTTTGCTCAACCAGACAAAACTGAGCCTCAAGGAAATCAACCAGGTGTGGAGTGCTGTCAGATACTTTACCAAACAAAGGGAAAGATTCTGCAAGTCGGCATTAGAAATAGCACGGCAGGCAGGATGGGACGATTCCGTTACAGATATTGAGATGAGAGTGCGTACAGCACTGGCGGCTTTAGAACAGGCAGGCTACATCGAGCGAGGGAGCAATGTGCCTCATGTATATGCCACAGGCATCACTGTCAGAAACATGGACGAGGCAAGAAAACGGCTGGAATCCTCACGCTTCTTCGAAAACGGAGAAAGCGAAAATGCAGTAAGAATCATCAAGTCACTCATCTCAAAGAAATATACATCCAACGATGAAGAACAGGCTGAGTCAAGGATTGACTATCTGGCTGACATTCTTGGGCTCAGTAAAAGAGAAGTCGTATCGGCTGTGGAACGCATGACCCAAGAGGGTATTCTGGCCAACAACCTTGATATGTCAGCCTACTTACTGGACGATGATGCCACAGAACGTAAGACCAAAATGCGCCTGGAACGCTTCGCCAGGTTAGAACAATACATCATAAGTCATGTAACCGACGAATCGCTATGTACCACATATAAGCAAATCAACGAGAGTGCCACAAACAGCGGTATATTCACAGCTAGAGAAAAAGATGTAAAGACCCTGCTCTATTTTCTTGCGATAAGAAGATATATGCATTGCAGAAAAAATGGAGAAGCGATGCAGGGTGTAACCATAGAGAGGATACACAGTCAGGAGCAGACTCTAAAACGATACGAGAAAAGAATGGCCATTTGCCGCTTTGCTGTAGAATGGCTATACGGGAAGGTTACAGAAAGAACCACAAACGACACGCAAAGAACCTGCATACAGTTCTCTGTTGTGGAGTTGCAGAAAGAACTGGAGGAACAGAATGCCAAGTCACTCTTCCAGGATGAGGAATCTGTAACACTGGAGGACGTAGAGGAGGCCTTACTCTACCTGTCTAAGATAGACGCACTAAAATTGGAAGGTGGATTCCTGGTGCTATACAATACCATGGACATACGCAGAATCAAAGAGAGCCGATTTAAGTACAAGCAAGAGGATTACAGGCTGCTCAATGACTTCTACCAGATGAAAATGCAGCAAATACATATCGTAGGCGAATATGCCAATCTAATGGTTAAAGACTACAACGCCGCACTACAATATGTACATGACTACTTTCAGATGGATTATCGGAAGTTCCTTGCAAAATACTTTAAAGGAGAAAGGCAGGATGAAATACAGCGCAACCTCTCGCCCAAGAAGTACAGACAACTAATGGGGCAATTATCCCAAAAGCAGATGGAGGTAATTTCCGACAAGGACTCACGCTGCATTGTGGTCGCGGCAGGACCTGGCAGTGGAAAGACACGCGTGCTGGTACACAAACTGGCCTCCCTACTCATCCTTGAAGACGTGAAACATGAGCAACTCTTGATGCTCACCTTCTCACGGGCAGCAGCCACAGAGTTTAAGCAACGACTGATGCAGTTGATAGGCAACGCCGCCCACTTTGTAGAGATAAAGACATTTCACGCCTATTGCTTCGACCTGCTGGGACGCACAGGTAATGTGGAAGAGATGGATAATGTGGTGGGGAAAGCCGCAGAGCTCATCAAACAAGGCGAAGTGGAGCCAAGCAAAATCGGGAAACTGGTGCTGGTCATCGATGAGGCACAGGACATGGGAGAGGATGAGTATGCGCTGGTAAAGGCTTTGATGGATGCCAACGAAGACATGAGGGTGATAGCCGTAGGTGATGATGACCAAAACATCTATGCATTCCGAGGATCGAGTTCACAGCACATGTTTAGGCTCACGCAGGAGAAGGATGCCAGGTTTATTGAGATGACAGAGAACTTCAGAAGTACACGTCACATCGTGGATGCAGCCAACTCCTTCGCACGTCTTATTCGGCACAGAATGAAGCGTACGCCCATCCTGTCCATGAGCCAGCACGAGGGTTGCGTGGAGATTACCCACTATACCTCATCATGCCTCTATGAACCACTGGTCCGATGCGTTCAGACCAGTCAGGATAAGGGTACCACATGCTTGCTGACACAAACCAACGAAGAAGCGGTCATCATGGTGGCTCTGCTGCGCAAACATGGTATCAACAGCCGGCTTGTACAAGCAACGGACGGATTCCGTTTTTGGAATCTGGCTGAGGTACGTTACTTTCTTAAGCAGTTGAGACAAGGAAAAGACTCTTCCCATAGCCGTGCCATTATCTCTGATGAAACATGGGAGGGTGCAAAAAACAAGACATACAGTCACTATGCCACAAGCAGCAGTCTACCATATATCAAGCGATGTATAGAACTATTCGAGAAGACCAACAATGTCAAATATCTCAGCGACCTCCAGGAATATCTCTTTGAGTCATCAGTAGAGGACTTCTGCGATACGTCAGGCAGGAATAATGAAGTCATCGTCTCTACCATACACAAGTCCAAGGGACGTGAATATGACAATGTGTACATGATGGTCACAGGGAGAATTGTGCTGACCGAGGAACAATGTCGCAAATTCTACGTGGCTATCACACGGGCAAAGGAAAAACTGTCTATTCATACAGATGGGACTATATTTAACTGCATCAGACCAGACCTTTCGAATACTGATACTCAGGAATACTCGCTGCCTGACGAAATCGTACTGCAACTCAACTACAAGGAGGTAAACCTGGGCTTCTTCAAGTCTCGCAAGCGAGAAGTTCTCTCTCTTACGGCTGGGGATGAACTGACCTACAGAGACTACCTTTTATATAATACACGCACAGGCTTTCCCGTGGTCCAGCTTTCCCAAAAGATGCAGTCCACGATACAGGATTGGCAAACCAGAGGCTATGAGGTAACATCTGCTTCGGTGCGATTCATCGTGGCATGGAAACCTAAGGACGCTCCTAAGGAGGAAGAAGAGAGCGCTGTACTGCTGGCAGACCTTACACTCAAGAACCGTAATGCCTTGCCACCCACCCAAGCACGCGACACGTCTGTCAGGACGCGATAACCAGCTGAAGACTCAGCTCACAGACTTTTACCTTGCAAGATTGTACCACTTCATATTTCTTGCCACATTTCACCTCATTTCTAATTCCTTTGTGCACAAAAAAGACTATATTTGCAAATGAAAGCCATGCCTTTGAAGCATTTGAGCCATAAGATGCATAACACTGATAACGAAAAACATCATAAAGGCATAAGTAACAAATCATTTATCAAAGACCATTCACTATAAACAATTCATACAATGAAGAAACTCTTTACACTCGCCTTCATGGCATTACTTTGTGCTTCAGCCATGGCACAGAGCGAATTCCGCGACCGTCATATGGCATACAAGGGATTTGGCAACATCGGACTGGGATCAGCATTCTACGATGGTGAGAGTAGCACATCCTTTTCCTTCACCACCTCGCATGGTGTACAAATCAATCCAACCTTTTTTGTTGGTGCTGGTATAGGAGTTGACCTAAGCTCCAATTCCAACTCTGATGGCGCTACTGTCATAGCCCCTATCTTCGGACAGGCACGTATCAATTTCCTCAACAAACCCATCAGCCCTTATCTTGACTTCAAAGGTGGTGGTAGCGTAGGAGACTTCAAAGGTGGCTACGTAGAACCATCTATCGGTGTCAGTATGCCCATAACTAACAAATTCGCCATCGACTTCTCCTTTGTATACATACTGTACACTCACAAGGAGTCCTATTGGATCAATTCGTACATGGAACTACACGACCGCGAGTCTCTGCATAACATCGGCTTCAAGTTCGGCTTCGAATTCTAAAACCTCATGTACAGAAGACTCGTCTACTTGACAAGATAAATTACGTAATAGCCATACGCCCCCCATTCGTCAAAATATAAAGATATGGACAGCGAACACCCTATTCCCACCAACTGCCCTGTGTGTGTGCATGCCGATTGCAAGCTTGCCAACAAATGCATCCTCCAACAGGCATTCCGCCAGCAAGGACAGACTGATAAGTACCTGAGTCTCGCCAACCCCTCGCTCTGCTCCAGGGACGAGAACTGCACCTTCTATGCCAGCAACAGGCCCGTGAGATATGGCAAGGGCCTCACACACATGCAGGAACAAATGCTACCCAGGCAGTACAGCAAATTCATGACAACACTCATTCTTCACTTCGGACGCAACCAGTACTTCAAGCGCAGACGAGGTGACATCCTGTTCACACCAGAGGAACAGGAAGTCGTGAGGATCGTTTTGGAGAGAGTGGGAGCAGACTCCTCGATGGACTTTGACAGCTATGTGGAAGACTTCCAATGGAATCTGTAGCCAGTACCATATAGGTGGTACTGGAGTTTCACTTAGCTGGTACTCCAGTACCAGATAGCATAAACTGCAGTACCAGCTAAGTGG
>CAKRRN010000015.1 GCA_934394435.1 uncultured Bacteroidaceae bacterium | reverse complement strand
AGAAACGAGTCTCCTTGTCGGCAGATACAATCATGTACCAGCACTTGCCCTTCTCATACCAGAACACCTTCGGGTCTCGGAAGTCCTTCAATCCATCGAAAGGGGTCAACACAGGGTTGCCCTCGTACTTGGTAAAGGTACGACCATTGTCGTTGCTGTAAGCGATGCACTGCACCTCGTCGTGATTTACGCTATTGTTGGTATAGATGGCGATGATGGCATCCTTGCCAAAGCCAGCGGTGTTCTTCTTATCGACAACGGAGCTACCAGAGAAAATATGACCCACTGGGTCACGAGCGATAGCTGGGTCGAGATGCTCCCAATGGATGAGATCCTTGCTTACAGCGTGTCCCCAATGCATGTTGCCCCACTTGGAGCCGTATGGATTATACTGAAAATAGAGATGATACTCGCCATCCTTATACACCATGCCGTTAGGGTCATTCATCCAACCATAGAGCGGAGTGAAGTGATAAGATGGGCGATAGTAATCGGTGTTGGTGGTGTCGAAGGTATCGCTGAGCTTCATCAGATTGAGTGCCAAAGCATCCTTCTTCAAGCCGAGAATCTTGACTGTGGCCGTCTTGCCCTTGCCCAAGGCGAATGGCACATAATAATCGGAACCATTCTGAGCCAGGCGAACGTCCATCCAGGTATCGTCCTTGCTACCTGTGTCGAGCAACACCTGAGCCTCATCCTTCTCCTCTTGGATAGGGAGGAGAAGATACTTGGTAGGATTCTCCACCTTAATAATAGTAGTATCACCCTTGTATTCGATATTCATCTTCTGAGCGAAAGCAGAAGGAGTGGTTGATGCCATTGCCGCCATCAACAGGCAGGCTACACGGGTTGTCATGTTTGTATACATTGTTTTTATTGCGGTTTTATGGTTGTACGGTTATAGGGTCTAATGTTTCCAAATCTTCCCCTCCCACCCTGAGGAAGGATGGAAGGGATTTTCTCCTTGTTAGAACTTCAGCGAAGCATTGAACTCCACAGTGAACGGACGCAGGTAGCTTCCTGTCATCAACTGGTTCTTGATGCCCTTAGCCTCATCTTTGGTGATAAGTTCGGCACCTGCTATACTACCCTTAGCCCCTGTCTGATTGAGGAAATTGACCAGCGTGCAGCCCAGCGACAGACGCTTGCTGGCTTGCCAGTTCACACCACCAAAGGTTTCCCAATGCCCCTTGAAGTAATATGCCTCGTTGATGTTGGCGTAGGTCTTGCTGAAGTAACGGAAACTTGCCCACAGCTTGATATCCTTGGTAATCATGTAACTGGGGTCCAGCTCGATGAGCACCTGAGGAATCTCAGCCACGGTATTGCCTGTAGCATTGATGTTGCCCACATAACCATCGTTGAAGGTAACGCTGGTCTCAAACTTTTTGTAAGTGGGTTTCTGATAGGTGAAGAGGAAGTGGAAGTCAAAGCCCTTGAAGGGATGAGCCACAGCATCGGTGGTCCAGCCCCATGTCTGAATGTCATAAGCCAGGGGAGCCGCCTTAATCTCACTACCATGCTGCAGGTTGAGCGTAGAGTTGTTGTTGGTCTTGGATATGTAAGAGAAGAGTGAAGTGAGGCTCAACCAAGAGTTGTTGTAATATATACCTGCACGACCGAGTGGCACGGAAATACGGTCCGTGTTGGGCAAAGTGGCAGGTGCGAAAGCCTCGAACTTAGGATGCTGCACGATGTAGGTGAAGTCACCTGTGAAACCAAAATGCTTGTTGAGTTTATAAGTCGCTGCCAGCGAAAGGTCATAGTTGAGCCAGTCATAGTGAAGGTCTGTGGGAGAAATTTTGGTACCGTCAGCAGCAATAGCTCCCAGATAATAATCAGAGAAACGTCCCACGTAATCACCCTGGGCATTTCTCACAGCAGCATTCTCGCCATCCAGTCGTTGCCACTCAATACGTCCTCCATAGTAAAGGTTGAGTCTACGTGTCACGTCCCAGTCGTGGGTGAGGTAGAGAGCCAGTTTGTTCTCGTTGCCCTTGTAATACTCAGAGGCGTTCTTATTGAAGTCATAGAAGTAGGTATCGCGCTGGTTGGCATCCCACACTCGCACGGCATATCCCCCATCATCGGGCACGCTTTGGTCATACATGGTGGTGTTTGAACAATAGTCAATGTGATAGAACCACTCGTTCAGCCCGAGCCTAAGCGTGGAGTTCTTGAACTTCTTGTGAAGTTCTGAGGTGAGGAATGCCTCATCAATGTCACCTGCATTGAGACAGGACATACGTGTCTGCACATACTGCCCAGCATAGGGCTGAGCCTGCCCCAGAGCATCGCGATACATATAGTTATATGTGCCTTGATTGCCCACACTATTGAGGTCAATGATGGACATAGGTGTCTGATACACCATGGCTCCACGAGAATGGTCGTACTTCAGAGTCGTCTTCCAGCTGACCCCATTATCCCACTTATAATTGTTGGCAAGGGTCACCTCGCTTGCCTTGTTGAGGCATGCGTCATAAAGGGTGGTCTGCTTCAGTTCACCCGTGCGCATGTCTCGATAGGTCATCTCATTGTCAATAGGCAGGTAGGAGGTGGTGCCAAGCTTGAACTTGCCGTACTCCTTCACACTACCGTCACCCACATAGATGAAGGGGGCACTCTGTGTGGCATAGTTATAGACGTTGTGGCTGTTAGCATACTTGTACATAGCAGAAAACTCACCCCTACCTGCATGGTAACGCTTACTGAGAAGTGCCTTGTAAATCTGTGTGCGGTCTTGGAAGGGAGTGGAGCGTATCTTAAAGGTTCCTGGATCAAAGTCCTGGTACATGCTCGCGCTGTAATACCACTCTTTGGGCAGACTACCGTTAGCATTGAGCGAAAACTCCTGTAGACCATAGTGGTTGCTCTTATAGTTGAGCGTACCACCGAACCCCTTCTGTCCCTTCTGGGTAAAAGAGTTCACAGCATAGCCGATGTTGCCCGTGGTGATGGCTGTCTCGCTTATCTTGAGCAGGCCCTGATAACTGAGGCTGGCATCGCTGCGCCAAAGGGTGTTTACCGAATGTGGATTAGTGGCATAAGTGACGGGCATTCCGTTCTCAAGCACATTGACATCGGCTGAAGGCAGACCAATCTGAATCTCGCGCGGACCATTGGCACTGGACGCGTTGAGCATTACATTGCGGTTGCCCTCCTCTTGGGCACTTGATGTTTCTTCCTGTGCGTGTGCCATGGGGATGCCTGTCATAATAAGGGCAAACATCATGGCTGTGCTCTTGCTGTTAATGACTTTCATACCTTGATTGTTTTTTTTGTAGTGTTGTGTAGTTTTGTGTTTCGATCTCTAACGCAAAATTACACATAACACTGATTTACAGAAAGAACAAAACGTTCACGCAGCACAAAAATTCGTTCATTGTAACATTTTTGATAGGGAATGAACGAATATTCGCAGGAACAGAGAGAAGTAGAACAACATGATTCTGGCTACGCTTGCAAAGAACCTCTATGGACAACGTTACTTCGAGTTAAGCCCCTACTTCCCCTGGCAATAGTCCATACTCGTCCTTGAAGCACTTGGTAAAGTAAGAAGGAGCTGAAAAGCCGACCTCATAAGCCACTTCACTGACACTCATACTGTGGCTTTCCAGCAGGCGTTTTGCCTTGGCAAGACGAGCCTTACGAAGCAAATCAACTACCGACGAGCCTGTCATCGCCTTTACCTTACGATAAAGTTGTACTCGACTCAACCCTATCTGCTTGCCGATATCCTCCACCCCAAACTCGCTGTTACCGAGGTTTTGTTGGATGATATCGTGAAGCTGCTTCATAAACTGCTTGTCGCGACTGTCCAATTGAGATTCCTCTATCTGTCGCTCAACGACTGGAGACGTGGTTCGGTAAAGGTTTTCCAACAGTTTGCGCTGCCTTAGGAGATTATCAACACGAGCCAGGAGCACCTTGCTGTGAAAAGGCTTGGTGATATAGGAATCTGCACCATGCTCATAACCCTCTGCACGCTGTTCCTCCAGATTCTTAGCTGTAAGCATGATGACAGGGATATGTGAGGTTGCCGTGCAAGTCTTTAGTTGCTCAGTGAACTCTAAGCCATCCATCACTGGCATCATTACATCACAGATGACCAGGTCGGGCACCTCGCGGACAGCTATCGCAAGCCCTTCCTTACCCTCAGTCGCCTCCAGCACCACATACCTGTCCTGCAGGATTGTACGCTCATACTGACGGATATCGTTGTTGTCATCAATAATCAATAAGGTAGGTTTGCCGTCCTGTCCCTCTATCAACTGCTGTGTACGTCCTCTATGGTCAACCTCTGGGTCGTCAATATATTGCATAGTATCCGCGTCAACAAGAGGAGTGGCCTCCCCATCGGGCACATGCAACTCGCCCTGCTGAGTGCGTGGCAGTGTAACAATGAAGTCTGACCCTTTGCCTGGCTCGCTCTCCACCCAGGCTTGACCATGATGTAAGTCCACGAAAGATTTGACCAGAGCCAGCCCTATGCCTGTTCCACTGGCTGCACCGCGAGCTTGGAAGAAACGCTCAAACACTCGAGAAGCCTCTTCTTGGGGAATGCCCTTACCCGTGTCACGCACATCAAGACGCAACATATCACTATCCTGCCCATCGCCCAACATGACCATGATACGTCCACCAACAGGAGTATATTTCAAGGCATTGCTCAAGAGGTTGAACACGATGCGCGCCACCTTCTCTTTATCAGCCGTCACCTCGTGGTCACCAGTGAGGGATGTTGTATCAAGTTCCAGACTGATGTGTTTACGCTCGGCAGTCAACTGGAAGTCGCCTGTCCACTGAATAAATGCCTGCACCAAATCAAAACGGCTCAAGGTCAACTCCATCTTGCCATTCTGAATCTTGCGGAAGTCCAGAATGCTGCCCACCAATTGCTGAAGTGCCTTAGCATTGCGCTGCACCATAAGCAGTAGCTCACGGCTGCGTCCCTTGATGCCCTTGTCCTCCAGAAGCATCTCTATGGGATCGGCAATCAAGGTGAGCGGTGTGCGAAGCTCATGGCTGATGTTCGTAAAGAACACCAAGCGCGAGTGGGTAAGTTCCAGAACCTCTTCATTAAGTCGCTTCAGTTCGTCATTTTTATGGGCCAGCTCTGCATTTAAGCGTTCCTGCTCCGCGTTCTTCTTGGCCAATTGTTCATTGAGCCGCACCTTTATCACGTAGCCACGGAATATCAGCACCACAGCAATCATAAAGATGAGCAGGACTGCAAACGCGCCCAATAGCAGATGTTTCTGCAGGTGGTAACTGGAGAGGTAACGGTCAACTTGCTTATGAAGCAGATTGAGATTGTCACGCTGTCGCTCAGTGTCCCGTGCCTCCATCAGGGTGAGTTCAGCATTGTCACGGGTCACAATGGAAGTGCTGAGGTAGTTGTCGCGCACGAAAGGCTCTTTTTTCAAGATTCTCATAGCCAAAGCTATCACTTCATCACCCTTGGTGGGATAGAGGTACGATGCCTCCAGCACTCCATCACGCACCAGTTCCAGTCCACCTCCCTCATTGGCCATACCATCAACACCAGTATATTTATAAGGATGATGCACATTCATCTGACGTGCTGTCTGGTAAGCCCCAATAGCCATGCGGTCGTTATGCGAACATACATAATCGAAATCCTGAGTCTGACGCAGGATACGTCTCATAGCCATTCGGCCGCTCTCCTCCTTCCAATCACCAGCCTCGGAAGCCACCAGATGCACATTTGGATAGATACTAAGGGCATCTACCAACCCCTGATGACGCTCCTGGGCAGGCGAGGATCCTTCCAAGCCACGTATCTCCACCACTCTGCCCTTGCCATGCAGACGCTGTGCGATGAACAAACCCATGGTCTTTCCTATCACGTAGTTGTCACACCCTATGAAGGCTGTATATTTGTCAGAGTCGGTCTTTCGGTCGTAGAGGATGACTGGGATACCCGCATCATAAGCATGGTTGATGGCAGAGGATATCGTGCTGAGTTGGTTGGGCGAGACTATCAACAGGTCTACACCATCGTTAACAAACTGGTTGATTTGCTGCATCTGCCTCTCGCTGTCATCATTTGCAGAAGCTACACGGATGACGAGCGAGTCATTAAGATACTCGCCCATCTTGAGCTCGCTATTGAGTTTATCACGCCAGATATCCTCGGAACACTGTGAAACACCTATCACAAACCGCCTCTTGGTTTCCCTGCAGGACACCAAGAGCAACAAAGATATACAAAGCCCCAATACCCAGGTCAAAGCAGCCAAGGCGAAAGAGAATGTTTTCTGAAATAAAGGTACACTCATGTGTTGCCTGATTGTTTCTTTTATGCACAAATGTAGCAATAATCAGGCACACGTACAAGAAAGTGCCACGTTTCCATCGCTCACACCGACATTTAGCACTACTTTTGCTGAAACAAAAGAAAGATGTACAAAAAAAGACATTCGATAAATCTTCAGCATTACGCCTCTCCCTGTGGGAAAATCATCCTGGCATCCACCGAAGGGAAGCTCTGCCTGTGCGACTGGGAGGAAAAGCCTTGTGCCACACGCAACTTGCACCGGCTTAAGAATCTTTTGAATGGAGAGTTCAAGGAAGAGACTTCTGATGTATTACAACAGGCTACAAAGGAACTTGACGAATATTTCACTGGTAACCGAAAGACGTTTGACATTTCGCTGCTCACAGTAGGTACAGACTTTCAGAAGAGTGTGTGGCAGGCCTTGCTTGAAGTCCCTTATGGAGAAACACGCAGTTACATGCAGATAGCCCAACAGGTAGGCAATCCCAAGGGAGTGAGGGCGGTGGCACAGGCTATAGGTGCTAACGGCATCTGCATCTTGATTCCCTGTCATCGCATTATTGGCTCCAATCACTCTTTGACAGGATTCGCAGGTGGGTTAGAGGCAAAGAAATTACTACTGGAATTAGAGCGCTTTCGTTAACCCAAATGAGGAAAGCGAAACTCGCTTCAGCTTTACCATGGCGAGAAAACGAAGGATGTAAATCCTGGGAGTACCTACACCCTCACTGCCAATAGCAGATAATGGTACAAAAGAATAAGCAGGCCTCCCACAGGAGCACCTGCTTTAGTAGTATAAGGAAGAGAGTCAGACGACTATCTGTCACATAATCACTTTGTCTGTTACTGTATTTTGGTTTGTAACTCCCTTATTTGTTCCTCTGAAAGTCCCGTCAATTCTGCAACATCCTTGGCAGACAGACCTTTCTGAAGCATGTTACGCGCCACATACATTGTTCCCTCTACACGACCAATCTCTATGCCTTCTACTCTACCCTCTGCTCTGCCTTCTGCTCTGCCTTCTGCTCTACCCTCTGCTCTACCCTCTGCTCTACCCTCTGCTCTACCCTCTGCCAATCCTTCCTGCTTGGCATTGCCTAGCACATCATTTTGAATCATGAGTGCATTGAGATGTTCGTCATAAGCATAACGCTCAGCATTAGACATAGAATAATATTTCAGTTTTTCCCGAGCCTCTTGCAAGCCAGGAGCACTTGTTGAAGGATCAATAACACCTGTCTTCAGATAGTTGACCCATTCCTCCAGAGGCGATTTGGCCACAGAATCAAACTCGTTTACTCTGATGAGAATATAGGTAGGGAATATCTCAGAGGGGGATTTCCTCACGATGGTGTCTTTCTCCTTGGCACTAACCACAAGGTTGTCATGTGTATGCAGTCCCACGAAATTATTCTGCCCCACATACACATAGTCAGAACCCTTGCCCAAGTCAAAGTACAGGATGCTGATAGAATACACCTTCTTCACCTCACGGTAACTGCTACCCAGATTGATATGCTCGGTTATGGCCTTAGCCACGCCATAAAGCACGCGCTCCAGATAATAAAGCTCGCTCGTATTTTGGATTTCCACAATAATAATCTCACCCTTACTATTCTTGGCCTTGATATCCACACGATTAAACTTGTCATCCTGTGTCTGCTGGTTGCCCTCACTCTCCAATATCTCGACAATCTTGATGGGCTCGTTCAGAAAGACGGTAAGGAATCCCTCAAGCACACCAAAATTGGCTTTCTGACGGAGCAAACGCTTGATTGCCCAGTCAAAACGAATATATCTATCTCTCAATTCCGCCATAACGATGTTCTTTTGAATATCTACAACTTATATATATATAATGTCTCCCGTGGTCAGACTGTCTAATTGATTAACTGCCAACCCTTACACACTGTGACGGCTACGGATGCCACAAACTGGAAAGCAACGCATTTGATTTTCTCCCATCCTCCCATGATATGTTTATATAGAGAATCAACAATCAATATGGACGCATTGACAATCCCAACATTGCAACAATTGTCTGATGCAAAGATAATATTTTATCCCGAAACAGCAAAAAGCAACAAGAAAGATATACAAAAGGGAGGGCACACGCAGCAATCCATGCACATGCCCTCCCTATCTCGTTTTATTATTCTAAGGTCACTTCATCAACACTTTCTTACCATTGCTGATATAGATGCCATGCTGCGGATGGGCAACAGGCTGTCCTTGAAGATTATAGACCTCTGTATTCGTATTTGCCGTTTTATCCGTAGCCACGGGAGCAGCGATAGAAGTCTGGTCCAGTTTCACCTCTTTTTCAAGACTCCACTTGCTGGGACCTAAATCAGTCAGAGCACGTACCGTAACGGTGTACTTACTCGTAGAGGTCAACCCCGTGAAGGTATAATGAGGTTCTGTAGTAGTGAAAGTAGTAGTAGTGCCGACCTTACGCTTTACAGCATGCTTGCCGTCTTCTGCCAGGATGCTTTTTTGGTCATCATCTTCTTTTTCGAAGCCGAGCTGCTCTTGGGTAAACGACCCGTCATAGACAGCGAGGTAAGATATGTAGCCCACCGTAGAAGGTTCTATAGAGAGAGTGAAAGGCTCTGCTATGCCGCTTGCGGTAAAGAAGAATGTCTTCTTATCCTTAGCAGAAAAACTACCACTCAGAGATTTTCCCTTGACCTGGATTTTCAGCGAGCCAGATACCTTATCATTACCTGCATAGGGAGCCATGGTCAGCACGATTGTAATATCATCAGCCAACGGAGTGTCCAACGAAGGAGTAAGCAGAGTACCCATCTTATCACCTTTACCCATCTTCAGATAATTGGGCGAAGTAAAAAGGTTTGTTCCTGTCCATCCCATGGTGGACAGATATTGGTCTAACTTATTACCAATACTGCTAAAACCAATGCTCTTGGTCACACATTTCGAGAAGTCCTCCTTGAGCACACATGCCTGCTCTGGAGTGGCGTATGGGGCAGGTTTCTCGTGCAAAGAAATCTCATAGGAAGTGGCCCCCTCTACTGGTTGCCAATCAATGGAGAAAGAAGAAGATGTAACATCAGACACCTCACCCAGCACAGGCGTAGGCAATGTACCA
Source organism: uncultured Bacteroidaceae bacterium (assembly GCA_934394435.1). Classification (GTDB taxonomy): domain Bacteria; phylum Bacteroidota; class Bacteroidia; order Bacteroidales; family Bacteroidaceae; genus Physcousia. The sequence goes on along the minus strand of CAKRRN010000015.1, from coordinate 42,442 downwards.
CGCATACAGGCGAAGCTTATCTGTCCACGTGCTTCATCCTCGGCAATCTCCGTCAGAGGCTTTCCCATAAAAGCATAACCGTCAGGACCTACATTATAGACAATGGCAGCAGGAGAAGTAGCATCCGTCAGAGAAGTCTTACGCATGCTTCCTGGCCATGGATCGCCACTCGTACTACCTGAGTTCAGACTTGCATCTGCAGGAATAATGGTCATACGCTGGCGATTAGCATCAACATTTATCTGATTATACAACCAGGTGTTTCTGTCATAGTCTACGTGTACCACCAACAAGCCATGCCCATTGTGACCGCTATCCCAGCTCTTTTGTTGACGGTTTTCCAAGAGGTAAAACTCATTGGGGTTATAATCGTTGTAGAGCACATATGCCTCTGGTTCGTCCACCAGAGCCTTCATGTTTTGCACATATGTGGCTTTGTTAATCTCTACGGGTTCCAGCCATCCGCTAACCCAACGTTCGTAGGCAGTATAGCCACTGGGAGTTCGGGAGCTATTATTATACGAACCGCTTGCCATCACGTCCCAACTGCCCATACCGTAATTGCTGCCCTGTGTGTCATAATGGTCCATGATGCCCAAGCAATGGCTAAACTCATGACAGGCGGTTCCTATGCCGTCCATATCAGTTCCGTCCTTGCCTCTCAACTCACTTGAACAAGCATATGTGCCAATACGCACACCATCAAACGAGAGGTTGCGCTCGCTGACCGACCATTCATGTGGCCAGATACAATCAGAAGGAGCACCCTGGCTCTGAGCGTATCCAGCAAAGATAAAGAATACCTGATCCACCTCGCCATCTCCATCCCAGTCATATCGGCTGTAGTCTACCTGGCTGTCTGCCTTGCGGCAGGCTTCTTCAACCATTTCCTTTATATTTGCGTTAGTCGAACCATCTTTGTCCTCACCGTAATAACTGTGAGGTTGACTCATGGTGACCGGGCCGACCACGTCAAACTGCAAGTCTAACTGCCCGTAGCTCTGGCTCGCAAAGTAGTCATGCACAGAACCTGTCATGCCCCCTTGGTTGTAACCTTCCTTATTAAAGAAATCGTTGAAGGTGGCTTGTGGATTAGGAACGGACATATAAAGGTCTGTGAAATTAACAAGAATCACCAATCCACGCTTTTGTCCTTGAAACGCAGTATTTGCTTTAGCAGCATACTTTTTTGCAGCAGCTCTTCCACTCTTCTGCCATACTGGAGTCCAGAGTTCTTCGCCACGTGCCTTCATCAAACGTGTACTTTGTCTCTTTCTGGCTTCTGTCATACGCTCAGTCCACAGGGTGCTTACCTCCTGTTCCGAAGCAAGACGATAGTTTCCATCATTCTGAGGCAAAGCTAATCGTCCATCATCCAAGCGGAAGAAATGCAGATGCTCGTCGCCCTGCAGAGTAGCTTCCACTTTTGTGCCATCTGCCAGTGTTACCGTACTGCGTACAGGCAACGCAGGAACAGCCCACATCTGAGTAGGCATTACGGCCAGTGTCGTCAGCAACATTGCTCTGGTAGCAATTCTTTTAAATCTTTCTTTCATACGATTATGTATCAATTATCTTTCTGGAGGGCAAAGTTACAGCTATAGACTCAAACATCCGACTTTTTTAACTCTTAATCTTATCAAAAACAAGCATTTTGCTATAAAATCCCCAAAAACAAGCATTAAATAGTCAGCAACTATCAAGTAATTTTGGTCCAGTAGGAAAAAAGGTGTGGGCGATTCACATCGGCATTCAAGCTTTTCGCGAAACTCTTCCAACTGCCTTTGTTTCATTCTTCATCAGGATGCTTTCGAGAGTTTACAGATAAGCGTACGAAAAAGCTTCGAGCGAAGTTCTGAAAAGCTTCGGGCCGTTCTTTGGCTGTTCAGGTCTCTATGTTTTTAAAGGGTGCACAAGACGGGGCTTTTCGGATGGTTACACTACAGTAAGAGAGGGGGCAAGACATTTCTGCCTTGCCCCCTCTCATCTAAAAGGTCTCTTATATCTACCTTGCCAGTCTTACTTTGTCAAGAAGAACTGGGGAGCAGAATTCTTGGTCGCACGCTTGGGAGCCTGTGTCTTATAGTGGCTCCAAGGAGAAGCGATATTGAACTTCTTGCTCATGCCACGCAGCACGCCCGTAGCAGGCTGATGCTTCTTGGCTGCCTTCTTTGCACTTGCAGGTGTAGCACCGATGTTCAGTTTGATTGTCTCAACAGTAGGAGTCAAACCCTGGCCACCACCGATGTTGTAGAACATGTATGAAGAGATGGTGCTTGTGGCAGGATCGTACACGCTGGGATAGTTTGCACGGTACTTCTCACCCAACACGCTGGGAACATCACCCACGTAGAAAGGAACGCCATCCTGATAATCCACACCAGTCAGTTGCTGAGGAATGCGAACAATATTGTCAGCGTCAATGCTGAACTGAATAGTCACATCACCCAAAGCATGCAGAATCTGATACTGTGTGGGATCATCATCACGCTGCTGCAGAGTCAGACCTGCATCAACAGCAGGATTGCCATTCTCATCCTCGTAGAGAACCACATAGGTCCAGTCTGCAGTACCCACTGTAGAATAGGTGATATTGCTCAACTGTTCGTCAGCTGTACCAAACTCCTTAGAACCATCCTCGTTAGTGAAGGTGATGTTCAAGGTAATCAACTTCTCGGTGAAAGTAGACTTACCGATATTGATCTTAGCATACACATCCTGACCCAGAGCCTTCAGGCCGATAGCCTGATACTCGTAACCTTCAGGAAGCATGATGCTACCATCCTTCACTGTGAAGAGCAGATTGTAATCCTCGGCATAGGGAGCGGCAACGGTGTAAGCGGTACCGTACTGAGCCTGGAATACCTTGTCGCAATCATCAGTTGTGTTGGTGCAAACACCCTTGTAGAGAGTTGCTGTACCCTTAGAGCCCAACTGCTGAGAGATAAACTCACCAGTGAACACCTCTTCCCAGTCGAAGTCCTCTTCCAGGTCTGCCACATGAGCAGGCTTGTAACCAGGGAAGTAAAGTACCATAGGAGTACTACGGAAGTCGTAACCACCCTTGTTGGCAGCATAGAGCATGGGAGCCAGGTCTATCTCTGCAGGAATCTTTTCATCTTTTTTATCAAAACCTTCAGGAGCATCCTGCCAGCTTACCACCTTGCTGCCTTCCCATTCTGACTCAGAGCGCAGAGAGCTGAATGCTGAGGGATGCACATAAGACACCTCACCATAAGCCTCACCAGGATTTGCACCTGTGTAATACTGATCAAAGTATACCAAATCATCGCCCTGTACTGTCACCGTCTTGAATGTCTCACCCTTCTTCAGAACGCGGAATGTCAGCCATTCGCTTACGTTTGCGGCATCAGCCTGGTCAATGAAGCCACCCACATAAGGCAGAGTCTGACCATTGTAACCGAACGAACAAGACAAGTGGGGAGCCTGCACACGGAACTGAGTGTGGTCATCATCGCGAATGAAAAACTCAGGTGCTCCCTGCAGGTCGGTAATGTTACCATAGAATTCGGGCAGAGCATTGTCGATAAATGTACCCTTGCCCAAAGATACCCACTTCACACGAGTTACACTGTAGTTGAAGAGTACAGCGTCAGAATAGCTGGACACCAGCTTCTTGTCTGTAATGGTCAACTGCAGAGAGTAAGTCGTGCCAACCTTCGCTTTGGGGAAGGAGATGGTGGCTGTAGCCAGAGAATCTCCGTCAGCGAAATGGAAATCGCTTACCGTAAACACATTGTCATCGTTGATGGTCACTTCTGGAGTAACGTTCAACTCACCCTTGGTGTTCTTACGCTTCAGGGTAACAGTGGCCGCGGTGGCATCTGTGGGATCCAATTCATCACTTTGGCTGGCTTTCACGAACGACACATTCTGATAGCCATCTGCAGCATCCCATTCGCCAGCCTTGAAGTCATCGCTATCGCAGGCTGCCAAGGTCAGAGCTGCAGAGCAAAGCAGAAGCCCAAGCTTGTTTATAGTTTTCATAATGTAATATGTTCTCTAAATTAGTTATACATGAAGATGCTTTACTTTGTCACAGGAGTATAGAGTCCGCTGGGATCAGGATTCATGTAGTCCTTGATGGCAGCGTTCTGAGAACCCTCTGCATAAGGAATGCTCCATACCATCCAGGCAGGACGACCCTCCGTCTTGAAGTTTTCTGATGCATCCCAGTTTTCACTGGTGGTACGGTCTACACTCTTGTTCAGACGCTTGTAGTCGAAGAAAGTAATACCCTCACCATAGAACTCAATACGCTTCTGCAGGAAGATCTCTTCTGCCATATCCTCGGCTGAGGATGCCTTGCAGTTGTAAGAAGGATTGCGCACAGACATTACTGCCGTAAGCAGAGTCTTGGCGGTGCTCACCTGATTCATTCGGGCAGCAGCCTCAGCTGCAATAAAGTACATCTCCTCATAGCGCATCAGAGGATATGCAGACACGCTACCAACAGTTGGCTCACCAGTGTCTCCTGAACCCGGACGGAACTTCAGACTGGCATAAGTGGGAAGAGAAGCAAACAGGCTCTCATCAATATAGGGCTCTGAGCCACTCAGAGGATTGGTGGCAGGAGCCTTGAAGCTGAGCTTACGGAAGTCGTTGTTATCAATCTTATTGTACAGATCACTACCAATCATCAAGTATGGACCAGCTGCGCTGTAACCATAAGAGGTCTCGTTACTCATCCATGAGGTCCAGTTCAGAATACCGGTCTGCACCACCTCATCCTCCTTAGCTGTCTGTGCGCCCCACATCCATGACTTGCATGAGAGGTCGTTGAAGCCATTGGTTGTGCTCAGCCAGTCTTCCTTGGTAGTAATGCCAAAGCTGTTGAGCTTATCCTTCTGGTTGATAGCTTTCATGGCATACACGTATGCGCTGTCATACTGAGCCACCCACATGTATGCACGAGCCTTCAGTCCATACACACAAGCCAGATGAGGCAGTGTCTTGCTGGTCTCAGTCAGATAAGGTATCTGCTTCTCAGCCTTGTCCAATTCGCCCACGATGAAGTGGAGCATGCTGTCACGTGTGGCGCGAGGATTGTTGCGTGCCTGAGTCTCGGTGGTCGACTCTGTCACCACAGGTACGGTCAGGTTCTCTATCTTCTTACCAGCATCGCTCAGTCCATCCGAATAGACATCGCTGGGCAAGAACTCGTAGAGCTGCGCTGCCTCCAGGTAGTACAGGGCACGGAAGGTATGAGCCACACCCAGATATCCCTTCTGGTCATCGTTGGCCTTTGTCTCATCCACAGCACCAATCAAGTTGTTGGCAGTCTGGATACCCTTGTAATAGAATGACCAAGGGAAGTAGGGAGCCACATAACGGTTGCCCAGATAAGTATTGCTACTCCAACTGGTGTACCAGTTGTAACCAGAAGGAACGACCGCCATATCGGCTGTCATCACATCACGCATGTGCATGATGGAACCATAACCCCAGTCGTAGGCATAATCTTTCGAATAGGTGGCTAAGTTGTTGAGAAACGCAGGCATCTCCCACAGAAGAGCCTCGGTGGCCTTGCTCGAGGAGGCCAGCTGGCCTGCTGTTGCTCCAGAAGTGGGGAATGTCTCCTCCAGACAACCAGTCAGTGCCATGGTGCTTGCGCACATTGTGCCCACAAGCATATTTCTGAATATTGTTTTCATTGCTGTTTGTCTCCTTTTTTGATTAGAATACCACATTTACACCTGCGCTGATGGTGCGTACGGTTGAGTAGTAACTTGCATTGCTCTCACCATAGCCGGTGCTTATCATAGAAGTACGGGGATCCAAGCCACGGCGTGCGCTCCAGAGCCATACGTTGCTTGCGTTCATGTATACACGTACCTTCTCGATTTTTGCCTTGCGAGTGATGTTGGCTGGCAGTGTGTAGCCAACGCTCAGGTTCTGCAGACTCAGGTAGCTACCCTTGGTCAGGAAGCGGCTGCTCAGACTGCCAGTATTGTCATCACCAAACTGATAACGGGGCAGACCGCTGTTCTGATTGGTTGCGCTCCACGACTTCAGAGCATCCTCGTGGATATTGAAGCCTTTGCTTGAAGCCAAAGCAGGTGACATGAATGAGGCATACTGTGCATCATACACCTTGCCACCCAGCTGGTAAGCGAAGTCGGCTGTGAAATCCACACCAAAGAACTCCAGACGAGTATTAAAGCCACCATAGAGTTTGGGCACCATGCAACCTACGATATAGTCCTCAGCGTCTGCATAGGTGGTGGTGGTGGCGCGATTGCCACTCTTTACGATTTCGCCGTTAGCATCCTTCACCACTTCACGTGTGCCGTCAGCCTTGTTGTTCATCTTATAGCCATCGGTGTACCACATAGAGAGTCCATCCTTGCTGGCATCATACTTGGTGTCGTTGGTCAGCTGCCAAGTGTTCTTGTTGTACACACCTGCATACTCGGGCATATAGAAAGAATACATGCTCAGACCCTCGCCCAGGAAGAAGTTACCACTGGCATATCCCTCGTAACCTTCCTTAGTCACAGTGGTCTTACGCTCATCGGGCAACATAGAGATGTGGTTCTTATAGTGAGTCATGTTCAGACCGATATTCCACTTCACGTTCTTGGTCTTGATGACATCGCCATCCAAAGTGATTTCAATACCGCTGTTCTTCATGTCACCAACGTTTGCATAATAGCTGGTGTAGCCGTAGCTGGTGGGAAGCTGGAAGCTGAAGAGCATATCAGAAGTCTTACGCCAGAAGTACTCGATAGTACCGTTCAAGCGGCTCTTAAAGAGTTCGAAGTCAACACCTACATTCAGGTTAGCACCCTTCTCCCAAGTGATGTCCTTGTTACCCATACGGCTGGGCTTAGCAGCAGGACCACCTACTGAGTTCACGATGGTGTAAGTGTTTGTATAGAGGTAGTTGGGAATATTATCGTTACCCTGCTCACCATAAGAGAACTTGAGCTTGAGGAAGTCAATGGGCTTCACGTTCTTCATGAAGTTTTCCTCGCTGATTACCCATGCGGCACCCACGCTGTAGAAGTTGCCCCAACGATTATCGGGATGGAAACGAGAAGAACCATCGCGACGGAAACTTACGCTACCAAAGTACTTCTGAGCGAAGTTGTACTGTGCTCTACCGAAGAAGCCCTCGTTGTTATAGTCTGTTGTATAAGAGTCGGGTGACTGGTCTGTAACGGCACCTGCCAATTCCATATTGGTGGGGTCGAACATATTGCTCTTGCTGGCATACAGGTAATAGTACTTGTCGCGGAACGACTCATGACCGAGCATCACGTCCACATCGTGTTTGCCATACACATGACCCCAGTTAATCAACTGCTGGAAGGCATAAGTGAATGTACGAGCATGAGACTTGCCCAATACACCATTAGACGATTTATAAGCGCCATAGTAGGGGTTGGTAAACGAAGTACCTCTTGACTCGTCCAAGGTAACCGTGTTGGTGCTGGTAATCTTGAAATCCTTAGCAAAGCGAATCTCAGCAAAGCCATTGGCTGTAGCGGCATTACCCTCACTACCTCTGGTATTCAGAATCTGATCCTGCAGGGCAGAGCTATTGGGCAGGATAGGACGCTCAACGCCCATCCAACTACCGTTCTTGCCACCAGAGTCATACATACGGAATCCGTTCTTGTCGTGCATCTTGTTGCCTTGTGCATCGCGCATATATACATTATATATAGGTGCAAACTGGCTGGCTGCAGCAAAAATATTTCCACTGGAGTTGCTGGTTCCGTCATCATTCACGTTCTCTGCGCTATAATGTGTGTAAGACATATTGGCACCCACCTTCAGCCAGGGCTTAGCCTGCAAGTCAGCCTTCAAACGACCATTGAAACGAGTATAGTTGCTTTGGTCTACGATACCGTCATTGTTCAGATAGCCAAAAGAAGCCAAGAAGTTGCCACGCTCTGAAGCATCGGTCACACGCACATTGTACTCCTGACGCAGACCGTTGTGATAAACCTCGTCCATCCAGTCGTCACCAGTCATCAGATAATCAGTATCTTCATATCTTACCACACGACCGCGAGTAGCGTTGGGGTTCAAGCGACCGTTAGTACCAATCAGAGTCTGTCCCTCGGGTACATTATACACATTGTAGCCCAAGCCATAGTTGCCCGTAGAAGTCAAGTTATTGTTGGCCCACACATGTGCCTGTGCATCAGTGTAGCCCAGCTTGTTCGAAGCATAGTTCTTCAGACCAGCATAATACTGTTCATAGTACTGGCCCGGATTGCTCAGCACCTTATACTGGCGTTGTGCGTTGCTATTTGAGCCCCACTTGGCATCCAGAGTCACCTTGGCACCCTGTCCGTTCTTACCCTTCTTGGTGGTAATCACAATCACGCCGTTGGCACCACGCGCACCATACACAGCGTTGGCAGCAGCATCTTTCAGCACAGTCAGCGACTCTACATCGTTGGTATTGAGGGTGTTCATATCACCGCTATAGGGAGTTCCATCCAGAATGATAAGTGGCTTGCCTCGGCTCAGAGTGGTACCCGTACTTACAGAAGAGATACCACGCACACGAATAACAGGGTTATCATTGGTGGGGTCGCCCGTAGGATTGTACATCTCTACACCAGCCACATGACCAGTAACAGCCTCCAAGGCATTAGATGACTGAATCTGCTCAATCTGTTGCTCACCAATTTTGGTTGCCGAACCCGTAAAACTTGCCTTGGTGGCAGTACCATAAGCCACAACCATGACGTCCTGCAAGTCTGTGCTTACAGACTCCATGCTGATGTGCAACTTTGCTTTGGCCTGCACCTCCACTGGCTTCATGCCCATACAAGTGACGAGCAGGGTGCTTCCCTTGGCAGGAAGGTTCTTCAAGGTGAACTTACCGTCCATGTCGGTCAGAGCTCCATGAGTGGTGCCTTTCACCTTCACGGTGGCACCTACCAGAGGTTCGCCCGTATCGCTATCGATGACCGTACCAGTCACCTCCTGCTGGGCGAATGCCATGCTTGCACTCATCACTGCGCAAGCAAGGAACATAAGAATTTTCTTACCCATGTTGATTTTGAAAAGTTGAATTAATAAAACTGTTTTTATGCTTTTTCTATTTCCAAATAGTGCCAGACTCCACAAAAAATCCGTTTTCCACTCCCAGCTGAGCACTTATATTACATTTCTATACTTTACGGCTGCAAAATTAGCATTTTTTAATCAATTAGCCACATATATGTATAATTTTGTTGTCAGAATATGCAAAATACCGCATATTTTATTTCTTTTCAGCGATTTTATAGACAATTCAAAAAGAAGAAAGACACATCTGATACCATCTCGAAAGCATCCCGAACAAAAGTAGCCCCAAAGAGGGAGTGCACCGAAACAGCTCACCGTACACCCAAAGAAACTTTTATGTAACTTTGCACCGCAATTGACATTTCAACTATAAAAAAAACGATGAAAAGAATGATGATGAGAATGGTCGTCGTGGCCATTGCGATGATCGTCAGCACACAGGCTGACGCACAGTTGACAAATCTATTGAAAAACATGGCAAGCGAAGCCGTAAGCAGCGTGACGGGCAACAAATCTGCAGCCAACTCACTGACAGAACTGGCAGGCAACCTGTTGGGAACAACCAAGCTGAATGCCAAGAATCTACAAGGAACATGGACCTACAGCGAGCCTTGCATAGCCTTCGAGAGCGAGAATGTGCTGGCAAGCCTGGGCAGCAGCGTGGCAAGCAAGAAAGTAGAGACAACCCTCTCTAAACAACTGACCAGACTGGGATTTACAGCAGGAAAACTGGTGCTTACGCTCAATGCGGACAGCACTGGGGTGGCAACTCTGAATGGAAAGAAGGTGGAACTGACATGGACTGTCAGCAATACGGATCTCGTACTGACCTTTCCGCTAACCAAAAAGAACATTCACATAAATGCAAAACTAAGCGGAAACTCACTCCAGCTGGCCATGAGTGCTGACAAGCTGCTAGCCTTTGCCACAGCCATCACTGAAAAGGCAAGTACCGTAAGCACCACCCTAAGCACAGTCAACAGTCTGATGAAAAACGTGAAGGGCATGCACGTGGGACTGAAATTCAAGAAGGGATAAAAGATTGCGCTGCTTTATCTAGCAAAGCAGTCTGACAAAAACTGCCATCAATATACATACGGAACTTAATAACCCAAATCGGTCATTAGATTTCGATTTGGGTTTTTTAGTTCTATTCAGCATGCCCCCTAATTGTAGCACAACTGAGCATAAGACACGAAAGCAAATACAGAGAAGTTGGGGTGTAGAGTCTGCTTGGTCAGTACCGTATCCAGTACCACATAGCTGGTACTGCAGTTTTATATAGTTGGTACTGGAGTACCAGCCTGCTGAAACTCCAGTACCAGCCAAGTGGTACTGGCGAAACAGAAAATATACTTATCTATACCTGTAACATGTCTGCGTCCTCAAGGATTACTCATTCATTTATGAAAAGTTGTCCTATGACCGATTTGGGTTAAAATATGAAGGGGAAGAGTCAAAAACTTCTAAAAGTTACTGGCTGCAACGTATGACTACTGAAAAAGGGCCGTATCATTACTCATTACTGAGCTTGATACGACCCTTTCTATAGTCTTTTGGGATGTTCAGTTTTCAAATGCCTATTTCATCTTATAGACAATCGAGTCTTGACACATCCTCGTTGCTTATACAAATCCCTTTAGTTTAATCATCCTCCAGCAGATGCTTCAAGAAGTCATCTAAATCATCCGTCAGACCATCTATCAGCTGCCCGTCAAGCACCATCGTCTCCTCATTGTCGATAATCACCAAATCCTGCAGGGTCTCATGATCCTCATCAATAAGCACAAAAGAGAAAGGCTTGAGAATGCTCAGCTCATCGATAGTAGAACGCATACTCTGAATGCAACGACGCAGTATGGGAGCCACCTCCTCAAAGAAATTCTCCTGCGGAGACTTTATCCATTCCTCCACCACACAGCGATCCAACTCCACGTCATCATCATTATACGTTCGTATCTCTCCGGTATAAGGGCTCACCAATATGTGTAAGTCCGTCATCACGGGGTCTGCATCTGCAGGAAACTTGGCTGCCACCTTGCGTAGGGTTCGCTCAATCTGGTGGATGGTCTGCTGACTTGCTTTCATGTTAGTAATATATTATAGATAGGTGTTGGCTTAAAGATTACGTCCGTGACAGTTCTTAAACTTCAATCCGCTACCGCAGGGACAGAGGTCGTTTCTGCCTGGGAGCTTCTCGGCACGAGCTGGCTGTACAGGTTGACGGTCACGTGTATCCTGTTCGGCTGCCTCGCGTTGTGCTTCGCTGACTGATTCGCCACGAGACTCCTGCAAACGGGGACGTGGCTGTGGTGCAGGTGCCTGCTGTGGCATCTCATCAGCCTCTGTACGTGGACGCAACTCAGGAATCATTGCACGCATCATGATGCTCACCACACGGTCGTTGATGCGATTGACCATTTCGTCAAAGAGTTTCACGCTCTCGAGTTTAAAGATGAGCAGAGGATCCTTCTGCTCGTAGCTGGCATTCTGCACACTGTGTTTCAGTTCGTCAAGCAGACGCAGATTCTCCATCCAAGCCTCATCTATGGTATGCAGCATGAGTGTCTTATGGAATGCGGTCACCACAGACTCAGAATGACTCTCGTATGCCTCCTTTATATTCACTCGTATACCATACTGGTGCTGTCCGGCAATCACGGGCACTCCAATCATCTCGTAATGCTGTCCCTCTGGACTTTCGTAAATCATGGTCACCACCTTGTTGGCATTGGCAGCCATCACCTCGTTCTTCTGACGGAAACGCTCGAGCACCTTCTGGTATGCCTCTTCTGCCAAATCATCGGGATTCATAGTATCCTTCTGCTCGGCTGTGAAAGGAACCTCCATGGCCATAATTTCTAAGAAGCGCTGACGGCAACCTTCGAAATCGTTATTCTCGATGATGTTGCACACACGATCCCAAATCATATCACTGATATCCATGCCCAGACGTTCGCCCATGAGTGCGTGGTGACGCTTCTCGTAAACGACGGTGCGCTGCTTGTTCATCACATCATCATACTCGAGCAAACGCTTACGCACACCGAAATGGTTTTCCTCCACTTTCTTCTGTGCGTTTTCAATGCTACGCGTAATCATGCTGTGCTCTATCATCTCACCGTCCTTGAATCCCAATTTGTCCATCACACGGGCAATACGTTCGTTGGCAAACAAACGCATAAGGTTATCCTCAAGAGAGACATAGAAGACGCTACTACCTGGGTCTCCCTGACGTCCGCTTCGACCTCTCAACTGACGGTCAACGCGTCGGCTTTCGTGACGTTCGGTACCGATAATGGCAAGACCACCAGCAGCCTTCACCTCTGCAGAGAGCTTAATGTCAGTACCACGTCCTGCCATATTGGTGGCAATGGTCACGTTACCCAGCATACGCTCTTCGGGTTTCCCATCCACCATCACAGTACCCTTCTGGCTCTGACCTGCCAGAGCCACGATGTCAGCCTCCTTCTGATGGAGCTTGGCATTCAATACCTGATGAGGTATCTTGCGCAGGGAAAGCATTCGGCTGAGCAGTTCGCTAATCTCCACACTGGTTGTACCGACCAGCACTGGGCGTCCAGACTCACGCATACGTACAATCTCTTCGATTACAGCATTGTACTTTTCGCGTTGCGTACGATAGACACGGTCATTCATATCCTTACGGATAACAGGGCGGTTGGTGGGAACTTCCACTACATCCAACTTGTAAATATCCCAAAACTCTCCTGCCTCTGTAACAGCAGTACCCGTCATACCCGAAAGTTTGTGGTACATACGGAAGTAGTTCTGCAAGGTGATGGTCGCATATGTCTGAGTGGCATCCTGCACCTTTACGTGCTCTTTGGCCTCCACAGCCTGATGCAACCCATCGCTCCAACGGCGTCCCTCCATGATACGTCCCGTCTGCTCGTCCACGATCTTCACCTCACCGTCCTGGATAACATATTCATCATTGAGGGCAAACATGGTGTATGCCTTGAGCAACTGCTGGATGGTGTGTACTCGTTCGCTCTTGATGGCATAGTCATTGTATATCTTATCCTTCTGTGCAATCTTCTCTTCATCGGAGAGGTCAGAAGCCTCTATCTGCGACATTTCTGAAGCGATATCGGGTAAGACGAACAACTGTGGATCATCCACCTGTTGAGCCAACCACTCGTTACCCTTATCAGTGAGGTCTACACTCTTCATCTTCTCGTCCACGACAAAGTAGAGAGGATCTGTAGCCTCAGGCATACGGCGGTTATTGTTCTCCATATAGATTTCCTCCGTAGAGAGCATTCCAGCCTTGATACCTGGTTCGGAAAGGAACTTAATAAGCGGTTTGTTCTTGGGCAGAGCCTTATGACTACGGAACAGGGCGAGGAATCCGTCCTCGGTCTTCTTCTTATCTTTCTCTGTCTGTCCCTCTGCGATTTCCTTACGTGCATCTGCCAGATACTGTGTAGCCAGTTTGCGCTGCACATCCACCAGACGTTCTACTAATGGCTGATACTGCTCAAAGAGCTGATCATCACCCTTGGGTACCGGACCTGAGATAATCAGAGGAGTACGCGCATCGTCAATCAGCACAGAGTCAACCTCATCGACAATGGCAAAGTTGTGTTTTCTCTGTACAAGGTCCTTAGGATCCTGCGCCATGTTGTCACGCAGATAATCGAAGCCAAACTCGTTGTTCGTACCGAAAGTGATATCTGCCAAATAAGCATTACGTCGCTCTGCACTGTTGGGACGATGCTTATCAATGCAATCCACGCTCAACCCATGGAACATATAGATGGGTCCCATCCACTCTGAGTCGCGCTTGGCCAGATAGTCGTTCACCGTCACCACATGCACACCATTGCCAGTGAGGGCATTCAGGAAGACGGGCAATGTGGCAGTGAGTGTCTTACCCTCACCCGTGAACATTTCTGCTATCTTACCTTGATGCAAGACCGTACCTCCAAAGAGCTGTACATCGAAGTGAACCATATCCCACTTCAAGTCGTTTCCACCTGCAATCCAATGGTTATGATAGATAGCCTTGTCACCATCTATCTCCACGAAATCATGATTGGTAGCCAGCTCTCGGTCGAAGTCTGTGGCTGTAACCACCACTTCCTCGTTGTTGGCAAAGCGGTAGGCAGTGCTCTTGACAATGGCAAACACCTCTGGGCGTGCCTCATCAAGTGCTTTCTCAAGAGTGTCGAGCACCTCCTTTTCCAATTTATCAATCTGCTGGAAAATGGGAGCACGATCCTGAATAGGAGTTTCCTTAATGGAGTCCTGCAACTGCTTGATTTGCTCACGCAAGGGTGCGGCTGACTCCTGTATGTTCTTTCTTATTTCTTGTACACGCGCACGAAGTTCGTCATTAGAAAGTTCCTGCACGGCAGGATACGCCTGTAGCACCATGTCTACCAGTGGCTGATAAGCTTTCAAGTCGCGCGACTTCTTGTCGCCAAATATTTTGGTCAGTATATTTACAAAATTCATGTATCTGTGTTATGTATAATATTTATAATGTATAAGGGATGACTCTTGTCAGTAATTCAGTGGGGCAAGAGAGCATCCGTTCGGAGCACGGATACGCATGGCTTGTGCCAAAGTGGGTGCCAACTGGTCCACGCTGACGGGTATGCGTACCTTCTCTGTCTGTATGCCGCATCCCATCATGATGAGCGGAAAGCCCACGTAAGACTCACGGCAGAGTTGTTTCTCGTAAGTATTCTCGTTATAAAGTACCCATCCAGGACTCACCTGTATCATCACATCGCCCGAATGACGGGTATTATAGGCATTGCGTAGCTTGCTGATACCTGGAGTCCAGGCACCGTTGGCCAATCGCTGACTGGTATAGACATCCTTTACACCACTGAGCTGGATTAGGAAATCGGCACATCGCTCAAGCACCTCGTTCAGTTTGAGACTCTTATTCTCCACGAGCTTGAGGTTGAGGTAAAGCTGGTTCTTGTCAGCGGTATCAATATACTGTCCTGGACCGTAAACGGCTATCAGGTACATATTGAGTAAGAGTTGCGCCTTCGTGATAGAGAAGATGCCTGTGGGGATACGCCACTGGCTGAGGTCATCTATACCCTCTGTGTCAGCATATCCTGTACTTGTCAGCACGAAAAGGGCATTGCCCTGCCCCACCTTATTTTCAATCACACGCATAAGGGATGCCAACTGACTATCAAGGCGTGCATACGTATCTTGCATTTCCACCCCACAGCGCGACACTCCCTGATGCTCATAAGGACCCGCATAAAAGGACACATTGAGCAAGTCCGTAAGGTTATCCTGTCCCAGTTCTGAATGATCAAGCGCATAGCGAACAAAACGCAAGACCTCATCATTCATGAGAGCGCTGGTCTTGAAACTGACAAAGCGATTATCTCCCGTGAACTTATGCTTGAAAGGTTTCTTCTTGCCACGTTCTGCAAAATAAGAGAACTTGTCAACGGAATCGTTTAGCGGTGTCCACTCCAACGAGCCGATGCGATCAACCAGCGATGAGTCACGGTCATATGCCAATGCCCACTTAGGATACTCACCATAATAAGAAGAAGCCGACCAGCGACCAGAATAATCATCCATCCAGTACGCACCGTCTGCAGCATGTCCTGCCGAAAGAATAGCAGACTCTCTGTCTGGCGCAATGCTGACAACCATGCCACGACCATCTGTGGCAACCTTCAATTCATCACCGATAGTGCTTACCGCAAGAGAGGCAGGCGAACACTTATCTGCAGTAAACTGGCAAGGATACTTATCATCGGAAACGCACTGGACAGGACAGAGTGACTGTCGGTCGAGCCATTTGGTACCCACGATACCGTTCTCATACGGACTGGTGCCTGTAAGCAGACAAGCCATGGCTGAAGCACGGTCGGGAGAACTAAAAGGATATTCAGCTTGAGTATACACACGTCCTTGCTCCATCAAGCGCGCGAATCCGTCCGTACCAAACAGCGGCATGAAAGCCTGCAGATAATCACTGCGCAACTGATCCACCACCACATTCACCACCAACTTGGGCACCGATGTGGTTGTCTGGGCTTCTGTTCCCATCACAGCCATCAGTGTCATGAGGGAGCACAGTAATCTATATCTGGTTATCGAGTTATTCACTTCCTACTCTTTCTGTTACAAAGATAAAAACTTATGGGTCGTGTAAGTAAACACATGGTCAAAGGTACAACTATATTCCCGAAATCTTGTGGAATCCACAGGTAAAATAACAGGAAAAGAGCCAAAACTCCAAAATCCAAGACCCACCAAAGGTTTTTCGCCCACTGTCTGCCCAATAAAATCACTCCAAGTCCTAACAAACTAAGAGGGTTTAATGGCCACAAAAGCCAATTGGAGCCAACAGCCGGATGCAAAGAAAAAAGTGCCATAAAAAGAAGAAGTACACCCACCACACCCTGAAGCGCAAGAAAAACAACATCTACGACCGTAAAATGACGATGTGTAAGATATTCTATCAAAACTAAAAGTACACTGAGACACAAAAGGAGCGCAAACAAGGCACGCGGAGAAAGAGGAAACTCAGCCTCCGTCTGCACATCCCTTCCTGGAACCAGCACATCCGTACTACTCACCAAAGGCCGAACAGAACCATCTGCACTCTGTATTTGTGCGTTGTCAGCATAATGCATCATGAGCTCAGGAGCAAACATAGCAGCGCGATCAGAAGCAATGGTATCCACAGCAGACCCCAGCAAGAGGTCATTCCCCTCTGCTGCCCAAGGATGCATACGGGTATAATGATGGAGTATCTGACGGGTTGTCTGACGAGGTTCACGAGTCTGATAAATGACCATACCATCCACACACCTCTCGATAGCATCCCGAACCATAGTCGTACAATTGTTATAGAGAAAGTTGTAACGATACTCACAGTTCTCAGGCAAGCAGTTTACAAGCAAATACCGCTGTACAGCATTTGCTTCAGCAGAAGTCAGATTGAGCACTTGCTCCGTCACCTGAGAGCCTCGTTGAGCATAAGCGCGTTTGAAAAAGCGATAATAGGTTGCGTCTACCATGTAATCACATTTTCCGAGAACAAAACGCCAAATAAAGTGAGGCTGACTGAAAGAGAAGACACCATAGTTGAACACCACATCCGTGCCACGTGTATAATCCACACAACGGATGGCTGTATGCCCATACAGCGAATACACTTCTTGACCCGGCGAACAGGTAAGAAGACTCACCCGAACACTGTCGTCCGAAGGAAAATTTGCTGCTTCCGCAGGAAGTTGAGCCTCATCGCACGAAGAAGACTCCCCTTGTGCACAAACAGGAAAACACATCAAACATGCCAGCACGCTGGCAACAATCCACATGAAAATTCTCATAACGTCTGCAAAGATACCACATTTTGCCAACAAACGACAACTTGAGCGACAAAACAAACATCATGCTTACACATTATATATAATACACACGCTCGCGCGCGAAAAAGACAATATACAGAAAGGAAAAACACCCATACAGAACAATGACACGTATGTTTTGCCCCTGCAGAATACAATATTTGCAAGAGCCAGCGGTTTGTTCGAGCGAAAAGTCATATCTTTGCAACAATGAAACTGATTGTAGACATAGGTAACTCTGCAGCCAAACTGGTGGCATTCAAGGGAGACGAGCCTATAGAACAGATAAAAACATCTGGCAAAACACTGGAAGGACTGAAGGATTTTGCCCAGAAGTACCACTTCACACAGGGTATTGTGGGCACCGTAACAGGGCTCACACCTGAGGCCCAAAATGCGCTGGATACCCTGAACTTCCCAGTTATGAGGTTCACGACAGATACGCCCGTGCCTATAACCAACCACTACCGAACTCCCAAAACATTGGGTTCGGACAGATTGGCAGCGGTGGTGGGAGCGCGAGAATTGAAACCAGACGAGAACCTGCTCATCATTGATGCAGGTACCTGCATCACTTACGAAATGGTGGACAAGCAGGGGAACTATTGGGGTGGAAACATCGCGCCTGGCATGCAGATGCGTCTGCATGCCCTGCATGAGTTCACTGCCAGTCTGCCTCTCGTTGATGCTGACGGTGAAGTACCTGGCATGGGATACGACACAGAGACAGCCATACGGGCAGGTGTATTGAGAGGCATGAAATACGAAATAGAGGGTTACATCAAATCCCTGCGTGCCAAATATCCAAGCCTACAGGTATTCTTGACAGGAGGAGATCAGATAAACTTCGACGAAAGTATCAAAAGCATCACGTTCACAGACAAATACATAGTTCCAAGAGGACTAAACAAGATTCTAGACTACAACCATGACAAGAAATAGTCGTACAACAGTTACACTACTGCTGGCCATAATGACAGTTACGGCAAACGCACAGACCAACGGAAGTAACTCTTCATACTCTCGCTTCGGACTGGGGACTCTGGCTGACCAGTCACAAGGATTCAACCGTGGCATGGGAGGAGTAGGAATTGCCTTACACCAAGGCAACAGGGTAAATATGCTGAACCCCGCATCGTACGCAAGTATCGACTCCCTCAGCTTCATATTGGACGCAGGAATGAGTCTCTCTGCAGGACACATGAAGAGTGGAGGAAGCAGTGTGAACGTAAACAACTGTAGCCTGGACTATGTCAATGCAGGATTGCGTCTGAGAAAAGGACTGGGAATGTCGTTTGGATTTGTGCCATACAGCACCATCGGATACAATTTTTACAGAGAACGTAATGTAACAAACGACCAGACCACCACACTACCTATCAAGACGACAAGTACATACGTGGGAGATGGTGGACTACACCAGACCTACATAGGTCTGGGATGGAATCCGATAGGACATCTGTCAATCGGTATGAACGCCAGCTTCATGTGGGGAACCATCTCACACTCAATGGCACAGACCTTTTACGAAGGAGAGAGTAGTAGCACTGCCTACAGCAAACTAAACTCCGTACACGAGGCCAACCTGAAGACCTACAAACTGGACTTCGGTGTGCAATATCCGATACGTTTGACAGCCAACGACTGGCTTACCGTAGGCGCAACCGTGGGATTGGGACACAAGATAAAATCAGACGCCACACTGACGCGGTACACGAGTGTGGGAGACAGCACGGAGGTGACAGCCAAATCGCCCTTTGATCTACCATACACATATGGAGGAGGTCTTGCATGGCAACACAAAAACACTCTGCAAGTGGCTGTAGACTACAAATTCGAAGGTTGGGACGAATGTCGCACACCCCATGCCACGAGCAAACCTGGCGAGCTAATCTACTCAGGAACAACAGGCGACTACAAAAACCGTTCACGTTTTGCAGCAGGCGTACAATACACACCCGACCCCTCTGCCAAGAACTATCTGAAACGAGTTCAATACCGCATGGGTGGCAACTACTCTACCCCGTATCTACGTGTAAACGGACAAGACGGTCCAAGCGAAATGACACTTTCCGCTGGTCTCGGACTGCCCATTATCAACAACCGCTCTGTTGTAAACCTAAACTTCCAATGGCTACACCGTAAGCCCAGCAGTGTCAGTTTGATTACAGAAAACTACTTCATGGTCAACATAGGTCTCACATTCAACGAGAACTGGTTCATGAAGTTTAAGATTCAATAATCCATACGGATGGCACGACGTAGAAACGCTTCACGTAGCTTGCCTCTGTGGAGTAGCATGGCATTGGCAACCATGCTCTCGTTTTCATGCAGCAGAGAGACCGAGCATATGGCTGATGCCATCAACGAGGCAGATTCGTTGCCCATGATGCACTCCACAGGTATCAACACCTTGATATCCGACTCTGGGGTCATGCGATACCGTATGGTGGCAGAGGAATGGGACATCTACAACACTGCCGGACACCCTGCTACATGGAAATTCATGAAAGGACTCTTTATGGAGAGATTCGATGAGCATTTCCATATCGACCTCTTCGTACAGGCTGACACTGCATATCTACACGAACAGCGTACATGGGAACTGCGCGGACGAGTGATGATACGCAACATGAAGAACGAGATGTTCAGAACAGAAGAGCTCTTTTGGGATATGACCACACACGAGATGTGGAACCATCAGTTCATGCGTATCACCACCCCCGAAAGAGAACTGGAAGGTACCGAATTCCGTAGCAACGAACAGATGACTCGCTATAGTGTCAGCAACTCTGCAGGTGCGTTCCCCGTAGAAGATACCCAGACCCCCCAAACACCAGACAGCGCGGCTGCAAAAACAGACACAGTACAGACAACCAAGAAAGAAGCACCCAAAAAGCCGACATTACAAGAACATAACCGAGACAGGAAGGGGACAGAAGGAATGAGATTCCCACCTGCGCCAGGCAAGAGATAGTCACAAGAGCAAGAAGATGACCACAGACACACAACTCATTATAGAAATACTCATCGTACTGTTTTTCTCCGCATTCTTCTCGGGTACGGAGATAGCCTTCTTATCCAGCAACAAGCTGAGATTCGAAATGGACAGAGAGCGACAGGGATTCACAAGCCATCTGATAGACACCTTCTACAACCATTCAAGCGATTTCATATCTACCATTCTCATAGGCAACAACATCGCGCTGGTGGTATACGGAATCCTTATGGCACAGTTAGTCAACAACATGATACTGACTCCATTGGGCATACATCACCCCTATGGAGAATGCCCCAACGAGGCATTCTGTCTGCTCGTGCAGACTCTATTAGGAACACTTATCACCATCGTAACTGGCGAATTCCTGCCCAAGACGCTCTTCCGCATCAATCCAAACCGTATGCTCACGGTTTGCGCCTTTCCTGCCTATATCATTTACATCATACTATGGCCCGTCAGTAAGTTCACCAGTTCGCTCAGCAAGGTAACCCTCAGACTGCTGGGACAGAAAACCAGCAAAGACACCAATGAAAAGACATTCAAAAAGGCTGACCTCGACTATCTGATACAAAGCAACATAGAAAGAGCTGACAGCGAAGGCGAAATTGACGATGAAGTAAAAATATTCCAAAACGCATTGGACTTCAGTAGCGTAAAGGTAAGAGACTGCACCATACCACGCACAGAAATCAATGCTGTAGACGAACAGACAAGCACCACCGACCTGCTCAACACATTTGTAGAAAGTGGGCACTCTAAAATCATCGTCTATAAAGAAGACATCGACAACATTATCGGCTTCATACATAGCTCTGAAATGTTCAGACTATCACCGGGGGAAGACTGGCGCAATTGTGTGAAGGACGTTCCTGTCGTGCCAGAGACGATGAATGCTCAAAAACTACTCAGTACGTTTATCAACCAAAAGCGTTCGATAGCCGTTGTAGTGGACGAATTCGGTGGAACAAGCGGAATTGTCACCTTAGAAGACCTGGTGGAGGAAATCTTCGGAGACATAGAAGACGAGCACGACAATGTCTCCTACGTAGCCAAAGACCTGGGTGGAGGCGAATACATGCTCTCAGGCAGACTGGAAATACAGAAAGCCAATGAGACACTGGGGCTTGACCTGCCAGAAAGTGACGAATATCAGACCGTGGGAGGACTCATTCTTAATGAATACCAAAGTTTCCCGAAATTGAATGAAGTGGTAAGGTTTGGGCACTGGGAATTCAAAATCATGCAAAAGTCTACCACCAAGATTGAACTCGTAAAACTAAAAGTACTGGAATAGCAGACACATTCATATATCCGCACACCACTTTTCATGCCTCACAATAGGTAAATAAGCAAAAAATTCATACCTTTGTGTGCTTGTTGTAAGCAAAAACAAAACAATAACAAAATATAAAAATGGC
This sequence comes from uncultured Bacteroidaceae bacterium, assembly GCA_934394435.1. GTDB lineage: Bacteria > Bacteroidota > Bacteroidia > Bacteroidales > Bacteroidaceae > Physcousia. The sequence goes on along the minus strand of CAKRRN010000015.1, from coordinate 20,597 downwards.
AACATTACAAAAAATCAGAAACAAGGGAAAAATCCTCGTTATCGTAGTAGGACTTGCCCTGTTTGCCTTCATCGCTGAAGAGTTTGTTCGCTCTCTGGGATATACACAGAGCGAAAGCCGACAGCGAATTGGCGAAGTCTACGGAGACCACATCAGCCAGCAGGAATTCAACAACATGGTTGAGGAGTACACAGACGTAATGAAGTTTACCAACGGCATCTCGTCTCTCAACGATGAACAGACATCCATGCTGCGCGACCAAGTTTGGCAGACCTACGTAAGCAACAAGCTCATCGAGCATGAATGTGAAAAACTCGGTCTGACTGTGACCGATGCGGAAATGCAGAGCATCATCAACAGCGGACGCAACATGATGCTGGCACAAACACCTTTCCGCACACAGCAAGGAACTTTTGACGCAAACCAACTGAAGCAATTCTTGAGTCAGTATGACGAAGTGATGAGCAACACAGAAGTTGGCAATGACGTGAAGGAGCAGTACACACAGATGTACAACTACTGGAAGTTTATCGAAAAGACCATCCGTCAGCAAACACTGGCACAAAAATATCAAGCTCTGCTGGCTGGAACTATCAAGAGCAACCCCATCGCAGCAAAAGACAATTTCGAAGGACGTGTGAACGAAAGCACAATCCTAATGGCTGCACTGCCCTACTCAAGCATCAAGGACGATGAAGTGAAGGTGACAGACAACGAGTTGAAAGCCAAATATGCCGAGATGAAGGAATTGTTCCGCACCACACAGGAAACACGCGACATCAAATATATCGATGTGGCTGTAACACCCAGCAAGGCTGACGTGGAAGCGCTGAACAAGGAAATGAATGGCTACGCAGAATCACTGGCTGCTGGTGCAGACCCGGCCAAGACTGTACGCGAAGCTGCCAGCACCGTGGCATATAGCCAGTTGCCCATCAGCACCAAGGCTCTGCCTCGCGACATCGCAGCAGAAGTGGACTCAATGGCAGTAGGTACACAGAAAGGTCCCTATACCAACACTCAGGACAACACTATGAACATCATTCGCTTGATTAGTAAAGTGACACGTCCCGACTCTGTGGAAATACGTCAGATTGCAGCTCCCGGAGCTGATATTGCAGCAGCAGAGCTAACAGCAGACAGCATCATGCAAGCTCTCAATGCTGGCACAAACTTCGACTCCATTGCTAAGAAATACAACCAGCCTGGAACAAAGACATGGCTGACAAGCGCACAGTATGAAGGCATGACTATGGACGAGAACAACCGTAAGTTCATCGAAACGGTGACCACAGCACCCGTAGGACAATACAACAAGATTGTGCTTGACGGACAAGGAGTAGTCATTGTACAGGTAACCGACCAGAAAGCCATGACCGCTAAATACGACTTGGCTGTCATCAAGCGTAAGATAGACTTCAGCAAGGAGACCTACGGAAAAGCATACAATGATTTCAGCAGCTTCGTAGCTGGCAACAATAAGGCAGAAGACCTTGAGGCTAACGCAGCAAAGGCAGGTTATTCCGTACAGACCATTTCTGCCATGAGTAGCGCAGAACATTATGTGGCAAACGTACACAGCACACGCGATGCTCTGAGATGGATCTTCAACAAGGACACCAAGACTGGTGATGTATCTCCCCTCTACGAATGTGGCGACAATGACCACATGATGGTGATTGTACTCTCTGGCATCCACAAAAAAGGATACCTCGCATGGGATGACGAGCAAGTGAAGAGCTTCCTTACCACAGAGGTGCAGAAAGACAAGAAGGCAGCCATGTTGCAAGAGAAGATGAAAGCAGCCAAGTCTATAGCTGACGTGCAGAAGATTGCAGGTGCGGTAACCGATACCATCAGCCACATCAACTTCAACAACAGCGCATTCGTTGCCAAGGTTGGACGTAGTGAACCTGCCCTAAGCGGTTCCGTAACAGCAGCAAAGAAAGGCGATTTCAAAGCTGGTGTGAAAGGCAATGGTGCCGTATATGCTTTCCAAGTATTGGATCAGACAAAGACAGACGGCAAGTTTGACAAGAAAGCAGAAGAAACACAGGCTGCACAGAACATGATGCGTGGATTAGGTTCATTCACCAATGAACTTTATCTGAACGCAGACGTGAAGGACCATCGCTACCTGTTCTTCTAAAAAAGAAACTTCCATCTATACTGACCTTGATAAAGGGAATAGGGGGACATTCATAAATAACAAGTTGGCCTTTGATAGGCACTATAGGTTATAACCAACTAAAAGAAGAGTCGTATCATTACTCAACATTTGAGTTTGATACGACTCTTCTTTTTTATTCATGATGAGCAATTCAAAATCACTCATCAAAACTCACCCGATAGACCAAGGGAAACCTCGCATACGAAACACTGGCATCCCCATGCCTATAAGGCAACTTGCTTGTCTGCAGATTAGGCGTAACCTAAATGTTTCACATTGCGATATATATATACCAAACTTTGAAATATATATATCACGTCGCGAAATGTATATTTCAAAGTTGGAAACAAAAGAGTATCCTAACACTTTTGTCCATAAAACCCAAATCACTCATCAGACCAAAGTAAGACACCTATTCGGCAGATGGATAGCTCTTTCCAATCCTTATAAGCCTTCGAATCATCGGATTTTTCCGACCAGAATTTGCCTACCGAACAGGCACTCCCCAGTCAGTACGAAGTGTATCGAGCATTTCCATTACAGCCAGAGTTTCAGAATGAGGCATCATGGGCGATTCAACAAGTCCTTTCTCAATGCAACGCTGGGCTTCCAACACTTGATATTCATACCCTGTCACCACTCCCTGCGGACGCTCATAGGAAGCTATGTGATCGAAACCCTTGTATACATCCACCAGAGTGGGATTATTCACATTATCTATCACGATATATCCGTCCTCACCACTAATTACAGCTTGACGGTCCGTTCGACACAAAGCACTACACTGCAAAGAAGCCATACGCCCATGACTATAAGACAGAGATATGCAATCTTGTAAGTCGACTCCCGTTTCTCCCACATAACTGTTACTTACTATACGCTCAATCTCTCCACCAAAGAACATGCGTGTAAAATGTAACGGATATACACCCAAATCCAGCAAGGCCCCTCCCCCCAACTCTGGCTTCATGACCCTTTCCTTGTGGTCAATCTTATAACACAATGAGGCAGTGAGCATCTTTGGCGCACCTATCACCCCACTCTCAAGCAGTTGGGATATCTTCGCACACAAAGGCATGTAACGTATCCACATCGCTTCGGCAAGGTACACTCCACGTTCATGGGAAAGAGCGACAAGTGACCCTGCCTCCTCCGCATTCATAGTGAAAGCCTTCTCCACCAGACATGCCTTTCCTGCAAGCAAAGCCTTGTGAGTGGGTTCATAATGACAGGAATGGGGCGTAGCTATATACAGAAGATCTATTTCTTTATCCTCCAGTATAGCATCATAATTACCATAAGATCGTTCTATACCTAATGACGCAGCAAAGGAAGCCGCTTTCTCTGCCGAGCGAGATGCCACAGCTTTCACGCACATGCTGGGCACCTGTGCCAAAGTCTTAGTCATTTTCTCGGCTATATGCCCAGCACCGATAATGCCAATATTGAATGTTTTCATGTCTTATAATTATACGGTTAATGGATTCATGTTTTCTTACAAAGTTACGTTTATCCCCCGAGATATGCAAGAGTCATCTTGCCGACTCTACCCATATCTACTCTATCATTGAACCTGTTAAAAGCAAAAAGAGGGGTTTGGCATCCATATTCTACAGATTCCGTGCCTCAGGAACATGCTTTTATCTATCTTTGCAACAAAGTAATAAAAAAAAACTGCAGGAAAAGACAAAAAGAGCGAAAGCTCCAAAAACCAAGAGAAATGAAGAAAACAGAGGAACAGGTTATAATTGACAAGGAACTTGGATACATATATATAAAAGAGAATATGCGGGCCAGAAGACTGATATTCCGTTGCCGGGATGGTTTTCTTCACTGCACCACACCGTCATACTGCTCAGAAGATGAAATAAGGAGAGCCATAGAAAAGATGCGTTCGCAGCTATTTCATCTCCTGCAAAAGAACAAGAATATGAAGAAAGACACTCTATTTTCGCCCCACACGACATTCGAGGTGGAAGGTACGTCTTTCTTCTCTCAACAAGAAGATGGCACACCATGCGTAACCAAAAACGGGAATAGGATTATCTTTCATTACCCAGCTGACTTCGATTGGAATTCCACTAAAAATCAGATGTGGCTCACTGCTGTATTAGAGCGTATTCTAAAACAAAAGGCCAAGTATGTGCTTCTTCCGCGTCTGGAGGAACTGGCTCGGCAGAGAGAATTGAAATTCAACAAAGCATCCGTCAACAGTGCCAAGACTCGCTGGGGAAGTTGCTCCAGCAAGAGAGACATTCACCTGAGCCTCTATCTAATGGTACTGCCACAGCATCTGCGCGACTTCATCATGCATCATGAACTGACACACCTTGTGGAGATGAATCACGGACCGCGCTTCCATGCCTTACTCAATCATGCTGTAGGAGGGCAAGAGAAGGCTTTAAAAAAGGAGATAAAGCAATATCAGCCCAGCCTAATTCGGCAAGAAAGTTCTGACGTTTAGCCTTTCACTTCACCATCATTATAATCCAAACTATATACATAATAAGGTATGAAGAGACATTTCACCTGGATTCTCATTATTCTGCTAATGAACACAGCCCAAAGTGTGGGGCAGAGAGTCATGTGGTGGAATGTAGAAAACCTTTTTGACTGTCAGCATGACTCGCTCAAAAATGACTATGAATTCCTGCCACAAGCAAAACGGCACTGGACTCCATCACGCTATTGGAGGAAGTTGGATAATATCTCACGCACCGTGGCAGCCGCATCTCAAGGAGAAGAATGGCCGTTTCTGGTTGGGCTTGCTGAAGTGGAAAACGATACGGTCCTAAGAGATCTAACCAAAAGAAGCCCACTTCGTTTGGCACATTATGCCTATGTACACCATGAGGGACCTGACCTAAGAGGCATAGACTGCGCTCTCCTTTACCAACCAGACCAGTTTCACTTGTTGGGAAACAACAGCATAAAGGTCCCGTCCAAAGAACATGGACTACGCCCTACGCGTGACCTGCTACACGTATGGGGAACACTCTCCAATGGCGATACTCTACACGTCATCTGTGTGCATTTCCCAAGCCGTGCAGGAGGTACCAAACAGAGTAGCTTGCACAGGCATCTGGCAGCAGAAACTCTGTGTGGACTCTTAGACACGCTCAAAGCAGAGAAAGTGTTGGTGATGGGAGACTTCAACGCAGGTGCAGATGACCCTGTGTTCCGAACGATAGGCAACAGGCTTGTGTCACTTACCCCTTCTGGGCGGAAAGAAAAGAAAAAGCCCCAAGGTACCTATTGTTATCAGGGACTCTGGGACTATATTGATCACATACTTGTAAGCCACAACCTACAGCCTCTTTGTACACAACAAATCGAAGTTGGGACATTTCCTTTTCTTCTAAACAAAGACGGCAAACCACGACGGACCTATCTAGGCACTGCCTATGGAGGAGGTATATCTGATCACCTTCCCATCTGGGCTGATTTATTCATCAGATAGCAGTCTGCCAAGGTCATGGCTGCCATAGCCTCTACCACGGGTACAGCTCGAGGAAGCACACAAGGATCGTGTCTGCCACGTGCAGTCAGCGTGGTGGCTTCACCCTGCAGATTGACGGTATTCTGTTCCATAAGCAGAGTAGCTACAGGCTTAAAAGCGACACGGAAATAAATATCCTGTCCGTTAGAAATACCGCCTTGTATGCCACCGCTCCGATTAGTGGCAGTAGTGACGCCCCCATTCCCGTCAGGCACAAAGATATCATTCTGTTCGCTTCCGCGTTGGGTGACACCAGCAAAGCCCATGCCATACTCAAAGCCTTTTACGGCATTGATGCTCAGCATTGCTGCTCCCAACAGGGCATGAAGTTTGCCAAAAGCAGGTTCGCCCCACCCAGTAGGACATCCCTTCACCACACAAGCAATAACACCACCAATAGTATCTCCATCGGCCTTTACCTCTTTGATGAGTTCTGCCATTTGCTCGGCAACCTGCTGGTCAGGGCATCTCACAGCATTCTGCTCTGCAGAATCCAAGTCATAATCAGCATAGGTGCCAGGAAGTATAATATCTCCCACTTGCTGGGTGTATGCTTTCACGTTTACTCCAAGTTGCATTAGCATCAACTTGGCAAAAGCACCTCCCACAACACGACTGATAGTCTCACGCGCAGAACTGCGTCCTCCACCTCTGTGATCACGCACTCCATACTTCTGTGTATATGTATAATCAGCATGACTCGGACGGAAAAGATTTCGCATATTCTCGTAGTCCTGACTATGCTGATTATTGTTTTTCACGACAAAACCTATTGGGCACCCAGTGGTTTTCCCTTCGAAGACGCCACTCAGTATTTCCACTTTGTCAGCCTCCTGACGTGATGTCGTCAGCGCACTTTGTCCAGGTCTGCGACGGTCAAGTTCATGCTGTATGAACTCCATATCCACATCGAGTCCTGCTGGTATACCATCTATAACGCCACCAATCGCAGCCCCATGACTCTCACCAAAAGTGGTAAGACGAAAAATATTGCCAAATGTATTCACTTATGCTCCCCTTCTCTTTTAGTCTTTTCGGCAATGTAGCTATACGATTATGTGGACACTCATAACAAGATTACACATAACCGTCAGCCAACGAAACTTATGACTCTACACTCCAAGCCAATACGAATAGGCATATAATCAGTGACAGCCTCCGCAGCCAGATCCACATTCGCCATCACCACAGCCGCCAGAACAGCCTCCGCAACCGCCTTCGCTGCCACAGCCGCCACAGCCTCCCTCACCAGAAAGAGCCTTCAAGGTGTTGCTTACCTCTTCATCGGTGGCAGGACGCGACTGTACCACGCTACCCACAAACCGCAATGACTTTCCAGCCAAAGGATGATTGAGATCCACGGTTACCGTATTGTCTTGAATGAGAGCAATAAGTCCATTGAACCGATGTCCCTCATTGTCTTGCAAAGGCACAACAGCACCTTCGTAGATGTATCTCGAATCAAGTTTTCCATCAATCTCGAACATACTGCGTGGTACCTCCTGACGTCCCTGTGGGTCATATTCGCCATATGCCTGTTCCACACTGAGTGTGAAGTCAAATGGTGCACCTTGCTCCAATGGTTCTATCTCTTTTTCAAAATCATCAAGCGTCATGCCCAAACCCGTAAGGAATTCAAAGGGGGTTTCGCTTGTAGCCTCTTCTACCAATTCTGGTTCTTTACCCTCAGCCTGGCTATAGAGTTTATAGGACACGCTAATGTACTTATTTGCTGCTTCTGTTGCCATATTTTTCTTTTATCATTAGTTGTTTCATTATTTTATACAACCGTATTGCACACCTTAATCACACACAATACCGTCGTTTGTCAACACGTCTACTGAACGGTCTTAACATCCTTCACACTCTTCCCACAGAGAGCCAACTCCAAAGGGAGAGCCACATACTGATGTACCGCACTTGCCAAATTCTGTGCCACATCTGCATGAGCAGAGAAAAAGACACATGCATTCAGCTCCTTGATACGCACAGCGCACAACTGTGAACCTGCAAGAGTAAGAAACTGATATGTGAGCATCTCGCTGTGCCCACTACGTGTCGCCTTGAAGTTCATAGTTTTCTCTATCTTCATATTTTCGGATACTGACACACCACCATCCCACTTGCTGCTTTTGGCCATAAGGTGTCCAGCCTTTGTCACTGCCGTTTCCACCTGCTTGCCATCCACACGAGGCAGACTCTTGCGCATCTTAATCATGCCTTTTCTTACTTGCTCTTCGTCTTTTTGCTGTTTATTACCAGAAGAAGCCGTCTGTGTGGCACCCGTCACAACATCAACCTCAGCATGCGCTCCAGCAGACATGGTCAGTCCCATTAGGAACATGAAAATCATTATTTTTCTCATAGCTCTTCCCTTGCATATGTATTCTTGTGCAAAGATAGACATTTATTTTGGGATTACAGCGTTTTTTCCGTTTTGCACAAGGCTACAACAGAAGACAGCGCCACGAGAGTGGTATAGTGACCTAATATCTTATTTATATATGGTATAGGTACAGCCCTTTTCTGTGGGGATAAGCAGATTATCTTTATCTATCACAACTGCTTCAAGAGCCTTTCCATCTGGTCCGCATACATGATATTCTCCGATGCCAGGATAATAGACAGGGCAGGGTTTGCCTGCTCCACTACGAATGACGGCACGCACAAGACGTCCATCCTTCCACTGCTGATCCACTTGAAAGTCATTGACTGCACGCAATCCAGAAACATGTCCCGCACTCCATACCTCAGGCAGTGCAGGTAAGAGTTGTAAGGTATCTGTATGACTTTGCATAAGCATCTCCGCTATACCAGCACAAGTACCAAAGTTGCCATCTATCTGGAAAGGAGCATGTGAATCGAAGAGATTGTAATATACCCCACCCTTCTGCCACGCAATGTCATAACCAGTTGAATGTCTTAGGGCATTGTGCAAGATAGTATGAGCATGATTGCCATCCAACGCACGAGCCCAGAGACATATCTTCCAGCCCATACTCCACCCTGTAGCTTTATCACCGCGCAGACGTAGAGAATTGACAGCAGCATGGAAGTAAGGGCTTTTCGGACCGATTCCAGAAAGAGGATATAATGCCATCAGATGACTCAAATGACGATGTGAAGGATCACGACTCACGTCATAGGTGGCATATTTCCATTCACGCAACAGCGTGTCTCCCTTGCATACGCCATTACGTGGATTAGTCCATTCTGGATGAGCTGCACTATTGGCAGTGTATATCTCCGTATGCAGTCCACGGTCAATACGATTAAGACAAGAGTTCAGATGTTCGATATCCGATGGGGTTAACCCTACCCGATTGGCCCCAAGGATTATGATACTTTGGCGCACACTGGAAAGCAAAGCATAAATCAGTTGCTGAGCGTGGGCTGTACCATCCTCTTTCGGATGATCACCTTGCTCGGCACTGAACTCATCAGGAGCTACCAACGTTCCATCAGGAGAAAAGCCAAATGTCTTACAACCACGGTCATCAATCATTCTTTCCATCCAAAACTGAGCACAGCTCCATAAGGTTGGGAATGCACGCAACAAGAAATCTTCGTCAAGCGTATATCGATAATGTTGCCACAGATGACTGCAATACCACGCATTAGCAACGAAATAATTGTTTCCCCAAAGACTCATCCCCCCAAAGATATTGTTCTCGGTGAAACAGGTCCATCCATTCTTAACTCCTCCATACTGGGTGGCAGCGCGCTTCCAGTTATCGCGTGAAGCCATATTGATAACATAATTGATGAATGGGAGATGCAGTTCGCTCAAGTTGGTTGTTTCCGCAGGCCAATAGTTCATCTGCACGTTGATATTTGAATGTATGTCAGAGTTCCATGCCGCATAACTACGGTTATTCCATATTCCCTGCAAATTACTGGGTAAGTTCACTCCACGGCTACATCCAATCATCAGATATCTGCCATAAGCGAAATATAGCTGTTCCAGAAAAAGACTATTTGACTCACGGCCCGTAACATTACATGAGGGGTTATTATAATAAGCCACCAGACTATCCGTAGGAAGATTAGAAGAAGCTCCGTCTAACTGGAAATCGACACGTCCAAAGAGTGAAGCGAAATCTTCCTCATGGCGTTCCACCAATGCATCCCATCCTAATGAAGCTGCCTTATCAACCCGTTCACGCATTCGCTTGGGAAGTGTTTGCGAAGCAGAAACAAGTGTGGGAGAAAAAGCATCATAGTCTGTGCTTCCACCCAAAACCAGTAGCACCTCATGGGTGTCATACACATGTATGCCACTCTGCGAACATTCCATACGAGCCTCTTCTCCCATAGGGATAACTCTCAGACACGCTGCATGGCTCACTGTTTTCAGTTTTCCCGAGAAAGATGCATATCCCATAGGAGTATAAGTGGGCGTCACAGCATTTAGGTCATCGCCAGGTCTTACAGACACCAGAAAATTGAGTGTTTTATTGCCCAAAGCTCGATAACGTGCTACTATAACTCCGTCTGGATAAGAGGCAAAGTAACGGCGTTCATAATGAGTCTGACCATCAACAGAATTGAAGTCTACTCCTCCTATACCTGTCTGAATGTCTAAAAAACGTACATAATCGCGAACCTCTTGACCATCTTGATAGCCAAACTGTTTAGAGAGGTCGCTAACCAGTACTGACCCGAAGTTCTTATAAGAGCCATACTCATTTGTACCACCCATATCATGGGACGTCCCCTCCCATAACGTTTTCTCATTAAACTGTATCTCATCTTGTTTTACCCCTCCCATCAAACTGGCTCCAAACTGACCGTTACCTATGGGCAAGGAGTACTCCATCCATGCATCGTCAACAGAAGCTGATGTCGCAGGCTGTCTGTACCAAAGAGTAAGCGGATGCTTTGGTGAGAAGTCTTGAAGTCCAGAAATACTATATTCTGATAACTCAACCTCATTTATGGGTATCAGACAACAGGCATTGTTCACATCACCTGCTCTCCACAAGGCTAAGGTAGTCCCCACACCTGTACCTCCATGCTGATTCAGACGATCCATGTCCCCCTTTGCACCCAGCCATCTGACTTCATATGCATTGCCATATTGGGAATGTGCGGTGCGCATCAAGGCAAAGCCTTTCTTATCAGGCTTATCGGAAGCACAAAACCGAGACCCTACATAACTTACATATAATCCTGCGCCATTGATCATCTGAAAGCATTCCGCACTGCCCACCATACGCCATTGCTGACTCTTATCGGACTGATTCAAACGTAAGGTCTGTAATTCTTTACCTGCTCCTACATCCGACATGACTAACCGACTGTTGGAAAATTGCAGGAAGCAAGGAGTGGCATGATTTACATCCTCACTCATATAATCAGGCTTTTGGGAACGAACTCCCATGGGCAAAATTACTGCCAGGAGGAACAGACCTATTTTTTTTCGGATTTTCATACTTGTCTATTGGATAATTAAACAAAAAGGTTTCCACCTGGCACACAAAGCTCCAGGCGAAAACCCTCTCTTATATTTCAGTCACACGCATCAGTAGCCAAAAATATCTTTCAAAGTTACACGATGGATAACCCCACGCTGACCAAGACTCTTAACATCCCAGTCTGCTTCGTCCCCCAAGAGCATCAGGCGATACTTACGTTGGGCAATTTCGCGTTTATGGAAATCCAGCAAGTCAGCCAAAGTCATCGTTTTCACTTGTTCGTAAACCTCCTTATGAGGATCTTCTGACAAGCCTCTATCGCAGCAACGCAGATAATAGTCCAGTATGGACTCTCGCAATATTCGCTCTGTAGAAAGACGTTTGAGCACAGCCTCACGAGCCAAAGTGAAAGCGCTTTCGCTCTGTGGCATTTGTTCCACTATCTGATCAAAGACCGTGAGGCAATCCTTTAGCTTGTCGTTTTGAGTGATTATGTTGGTGTAGAAGCACTCTCTGTCTGCCAGATTGTCTGCCAAAGAGAAACGCGCTCCAGCACTATATGCCAAGCCACGAGACTCACGCAACTCCTGAAAGACGATGCTATTCATACCTCCACCGAAATATTCATTGAAAACATCCGCATAAGACATCATCGCTTGTTCAAAAGTCTCACCACGGCTGGAATAGCCCATCATGTAAGTATTCTTAGCTTGGAAGGGTGCTATGATAACCTGACTTTCATCAACCTTCAATGGTGAATAGAACTGTCCATCATGAGCGGCAACAGGATGATCTGACATAGGATGCAACTCATTGATTAAACGGCTGACCTGTGTAGACTCAAGCGGACCGTAATAGAGTACATGCTGCGTGTATTCACTAAGAGAGCGTAGGCTCCGAAGCACACCAGCCGCACCTGTCTGCATCATCTGAGCAGCACTCAAGGCATCGGTAATACTATTGTGAGAACCATAAATGCCATATTGCGTAAGCGCACTATAACAGTAACGCTGGTTACTCTTATTGTCCAGACGTTGCTTGAGAATGTCACTCACCACCTGAGCATAAACAGCAGTATCAGGCTGGGCTTTGGCAATCCATCGCTCAGTGAGACGCAATGCTTCCTCCATATTGTCAGACAAACCTGAGAGAGTCAGATAAGTGCGCCCATCCTGAGTACGAAGCGTAACATCACATGCAAGAGCATAGAGTCGCGACTGAAGTTCAGTGGCATTCAGAGAGTCCGTACCTAAGTAAGGCATATACTGTTCGGCTACTGACAGAGCAGGCTCCTCCTTAGTGCCACGTTCAACAACGAAGGTGAGATTGAAGAGCTTACTCTCTACATCCCGATGTGCAAGTAACTCATTTCCCCCTTGGAGTGTGCCACGTTGTACTTCGCGGCTGAAATCAATAAAGACTGGCTCAACCTCAGCCACAGGCATTTTAAGTACAGAATCCACAAAAGCGCTCGACTTGTCGCGGTTGGTCTCAATGGGTGAAATATGAGGCTTTTCTATTTTTTTGGCTGAAGTGTCAACACCTTGTCTCTTGTATACACAGGCATAGCCTTCCGTAAGCATGCGTCGTGCACAGTCCACCACAGTTTTCTTGGTAAGAGTGTCCAGACGTTGCATTTCACCCACAGCATCAGCCCACGACTGTCCTGCGACAAACGCATCCACGAAACTGCTTGCACGCAGTTCGTTGCTCTGCAGATTCTCCAACTGACTACGCTTCATATTATTAAGAATAGCCTTCAGAAGAGACTCATCCCATTGACCACTGGTGAGCAACCGTACTTGCTCCATCATCAGTTTACGTACTTCCTCCAGACTCTGTCCATCCTTGGGACAACCAATGGTCCAGAATGCGCTTTGGTCAGTCATACCATCCACAAATGTCTCACTCTGCATGACCTGCTGCGCATTGTTGAGATTCTGATCAAAGAGACCACACTTGCCATTACAGAGCACCTGATTGGCTACCACCATCAGACCGTACTGGGGATCAGACTTGGCTGGCAGTCTCCAACCAAGAGCGACCATGGGAGTCTCCTGCCCCACCACGGTGGTGTCGTGAGGAGCCGTAAGAGGTTTCTCTTGAGGGAAAGAGCGTAGAGGAAGACTATCAGATGGTTGCCAGTCACCAAAATACTTTTCGATAACACGCACCGTCTCGTCAGGATCGAGATCACCACTCATACAAATGGCAATATTATTAGGAACATACCATTCATGATAATACTTCATGACATTCTTGAGCGATGGGTTCTTCAGATGTTCCTGCGTGCCGATGGTGGTCTGGGTACCATATGGATGATGGGGGAAGAGTATGGCATAGAGCGCATTATTCATCTTGTCGAAGTCGTTGGTGAGATGCATATTGTACTCCTCATATACAGCCTCGAGTTCTGTATGAAATCCGCGGATAACCATATTGCGGAACCTCTCTGCCTGTACCTTAGCCCAAGGTTCGAGAGCATGACAGGGTATGTTCTCCTGATAGCAAGTCACATCGGTACTTGTGTAAGCATTAGAGCCAGTGGAGCCTATTCCTGCCATCATCTTATCATATTCGTTGGCAATGGCATACTTACTGGCCTCATGGCTGAAACTATCAATACGGGCATAGATAGCAGTACGTTCAGCTTCGTCGCGTGTCTGTCCATACACCTCGTATTGGGCTTCGATACTATCCAACAAAGGTTTCTCCTTGACGTAGTCAAGCGTTCCAAAGCGTGTGGTACCCTTAAACATAAGGTGCTCCAGATAGTGTGCTAGACCAGTGCTCTCAGCTGGATCGTTGCGCGAACCTGTACGTACTGCCACATAAGTTTGAATGCGTGGTTCGTCGTGATTAACTGTCAGATACACCTTCAGTCCATTCTTAAGAGTGTAAATATGTGTTGACATAGGATCGTCTGCCAGTACAGGGTCCTCCTTGGTACTGGAGGAATGTCCTGGCTGACAGGATACTAATGAAAGAGAAAAACAGAATGCTCCGCCAAGAAGCCCTGTTGCCAGTCGATGTATCTTCTTCATAAGAGAATTTTATTTGTTAATTAGTTTTTTGTTTCATTATGGATAAAAAATATAGTGCCCAAACTGGGTTTGATTTTCCAGTCATGCGAACTAACGTACAACAGAATCTCCCTCTACATAGTTCTCTAAATAGAGTTGCTCGCCATCATATACAGCATAGGTGCACTGAGTAATCCAGTCACCCAAGATAAGCATACGACACTGGCGTGTAAGATACAGGTCAAGTTCTATGTGGCGATGTCCAAAGAGGAAATAGTTCACATCGGGATGTTGCTGTAAATAATCCTTAGCAAACCGAACGAGGAACTCACGATCCTCACCCAAATAAGAATCCACAGGGGTGCCACTCTGCAGACAAGGTTCATGCTTGAGTCTGCTACGTCGTGCCCACTCCAACCCGAAGTTCACACCTATTGTCGGATGCAGCCAACGAAACAGCCACTGGCATACTCTGTTGTGGAAGAAAGCGCGCAGAACGCGGAATTTCCAATCTGGGTCTCCCAATCCATCGCCATGAGCAAGATAGAATATCTTGTCAGCCAATTCTATCGTAACAGGTTCACGATGCAGAATGACACCACACTCCTGCTGCAGATAGTCTGTGCACCATATATCATGGTTACCTGTAAAGAAATGCACCTCCACGCCGTTGTCTGTCAGTTCGCTCACCTTTCCTAAAAAGCGAGTATAGCCACGAGGCACTACTGTAGGGTATTCAAACCAGAAGTCAAACATATCCCCCAACATATAGACGGCCTCTGCCTTATCCTTTATGTCATCGAGGAACCGTACAAGGCGACGTTCCTGTTGTCTACCATGTAAAAGAGCACGGCAACCCAGATGAGCGTCACTAATGAAATAGATGTTCTTCATAGGCCCGTGTGCTACATTAGTCCCAGTTCCAGACGCGCCTCTTCGCTCATCATATCTTTATTCCATTCTGGTTCAAACACCAGGTTTACTTCCACCTTATCTAATCCTGGAATTGCAGCTAACTTGCTATGCACATCCTCAACGATGAAGTCTGCAGCCGGACAGCTGGGGGCAGTAAGAGTCATATCCACCTGAAGAGTCTTGCCCTCATCAGTCAGCTCAATACGATATATAAGTCCCAAGTCATAGATATTGACGGGTATTTCTGGATCAAAAACCGTACGGAGTATCTCCACCACCCTCTCTTGTATATTTATCTGTTCCATATAGGTTATCTTTTTCTTTTCTCCATTTATTTAATTCACACAGTCAGTTTAGGATGCCTTTTTCTGAGAAGCTGAAATAGCCCTGTGTAGACACAATAACGTGGTCAACAAGCGTGATGTCTACAGCACGGCAAGCCATCAGAAGGCGATGGGTCAGTTCACGATCCTGACTACTTGGTGTGAGTGCTCCACTGGGATGATTGTGACAAAAAGCCACAACAGTACATTGACGTAGGATTGCCTCACGAAGCACTTGTCTGACATCTGCCACCGAAAAGGTCAGTCCACCCTCACTTACACGAGCAGAGCCCATGAACGTCAGATTTTGACGAAGAAACATCACATGACACTCTTCGTGTATTTTATCTTGAAGCATCGGGCGAAAATAATCAGCAATGGCTTGAGCGGAACTCATCTGCTGCTGCGATGCACGCTCGGCTGATCGGCGTCTGCCCAACTCGCAGGCTGCGAGCACTGTTACAGCCTTGGCTGGTCCCATGCCACGGTACGATTGCAAGGAAGCAAACGACATACGACTCAACTCTGTCAAGCTACCATGACAATCGTTAAGCACTCGCTGCATAAGCTCAACCGCGGTTTCCCTACTGTTACCACTCCCTATCAGAATAGCAAGGAGTTCTGCCTTAGAAAGGGATTCTGCTCCATGCGCAACAAGTTTCTCGCGTGGACGATCCTCAATGGGTTGCTGGTTGATATTTAGCTTCTCTGGCATACGAACGCTCTCTTCCTTGTAGTATTACTTCCAATCTCAAAGCATATGAAGTGTGTCAATCTGAAATAAGTCATTTGTAGAAGGTATCCTTAAATGCCTGCAAATCCTCATTCCTTCCCAATACACATCTCAACCACCAAGCCCGAAGAAATCCTGTACCATACCCAACCAACTGGACATAACTGGCTGCCACACTTAGCACACCTACGTGAAGACTTTGGTTCTCTGCCGTGCTATCAGCCAATATGAGCAGCGAGAAGAGCACTGGGATAGGCAGTGAGAGAAAGAACATCTCCCAACCCAACATGCCCCAGAAGGGACTCTGAGAGAACAACCCCAATGGCAAACCACACAAGAACATAAGTAGCAGGAAAGCCATGCCAAGCGTAAAGAGCGCAGGTAGGAGATGAACCAGTTTGAGACTGGAAGGGTATTTCTTATAAAGGTTTATACGGGCTATACCACTGTTGTGTACCTGTCTGAAGAATTTTCTAAGGTCTGTACGACGCTTGTGCCACACCCAGGCATCGGGAAAAAGCCTACATCGTGCACCACTCTGAAAGATGCGGATGCTCAAGTCTATATCCTCTCCAAAACGCATCTGGCTAAACCCTCCAAGACGGCGATAAAGGCTTGCGCTGATGCCCATATTGAAAGAACGTGGGTAGAACTTATCCAATTTCTTCTTGCCGCCCCGTATACCACCCGTAGTGAAAAAACTTGTCATACTATAACTGATAGCCTTCTGCACAGGCGTAAAAGAAGGATGGGAACGATCTGGACCACCGAAGGCGTCACAGGGAGCAGAAGACAATTCCCTGTCTACAGCCTCCAGATAACCAGAAGGCAACACACAATCACTATCCAGAAAGATTAGATATTCGCCCTGAGAGCGCTCTGCTCCATAGTTTCGCGTCTGCCCTGGTCCACTATTTGGCTTAGAGAAATATTTGATGGGCATCTGGGCTGCATGAGCTTTCACCACCTGCTGGCACGTTACCTGTGAGCCATCCTCCACCACAAGCACCTCAAAGTCTCGCAAGGTCTGCTTAGCCAGACTTTCCAACAACTCATCAGTTTCGTCTGGCCGATTATATACGGGTATTATAAAGGAGTATTTCATTACATTCTTTTTCTTCGTACAAAACACAAATATACGCAAAAAACGGGGATCAGACACCTCTGCGACATGCTTTTCTTAGCAACGGAGCTTCAGAAGGCACAGCGCAGGGGAAAATCAAAGACAACGAACTACCCTAAAGCCCATATTTCCTCCTTCATTAGACATTCTGTAAAAACATTTCTGAGAAGATTGTAACAACGGAGTGTATTGGGATAGCCAGACTGCCACACAGATTCTGCCACGTCTCAAGACGCACCACAGCATTCTGCTTTAACCCAGCTGATCGTACCGCTTATGTCGCAAGGCATAATACTGCCAAAGCAGACTGAAAGAGGCTTGTTCGGGAATAGGATCGAGGACTGACGCTGAGAGATTCTCCCTACGCGAAGCCTCAAAGTCACTTCTCATACGAAGAAACTCCCTGCGTGCCTGCCACACAGCCCAGGCACTACGCCATTGTCCCGTCAGAAGCATCTGCAGAGAGGCCAACGCGTCGAGCCAAAAACGCAGACGCATGACCTTATGCAAACGGCGTTCGGGCAGATTCTTATAGAGCAGAAGCAGATTATTACGGAAGTTGAGAAAGGTTTTGCGTGAGCTACCTTGAGGCAACGTGCCCCCACCCAAGTGATAGACAACACTCTGAGGAACACACAAGATGGCACGCCCACGGCTACGAAGCCTCCAGCAGAGGTCAATCTCCTCTTGATGTGCAAAGAAACGTCCGTCAAGTCCACCTACTTTCCAATAGTCAGAACTGCGGATAACCAATGCCGCACCTGTGGCCCAGAAGATGGGAAGTATGCTATCATACTGCCCCTTGTCTGTCTCTACCGTTCCCATCACACGTCCGCGACAATAAGGATAACCCAGAGAATCTATAAACCCTCCCGCAGCACCAGCATACTCAAACTCATCAGGAGCCCACTCACAGCGAATCTTGGGTTGAAGGGCAGCCACCTCAGGATGCAACTCCAAACAGGTAATCAAGGGAGTCAACCATCCCGGCGTAACGCGCACATCGCTATTGAGCAACACATACACATCAGACTCCACCTGGCGCAAAGCCTCATTATAACCCTCGGCAAACCCATAGTTGCGACTCATCTTTATGACGCGCACGCAGGAGAAATCATGCTCCAACACCTGAAGCGAGTCATCCGTACTGCCATTATCAGCAACCACAACCTCTGCTCCTGCAGAATTCTCAAGCACAGAAGGCAGAAAACGACGCAACATTTCCGCACCGTTCCAATTCAGAATTACAATACTTGTCTTCATAAAAGAGTACCCTGAAGCGCGTTCCCATCTGTTGTCCAGTCGCCCAACTGTACGTTGACAATCTGATTGTCCAGTCCCCCTGTCTGTAAGGAAACACGTATATAGTTATCAGTAAACCCATGCATTTGTCCCTCATAGCGGCTGTGCTCAAGCAGCACAGGGCGGTTTGTGCCTTGGAAGCGCTCGTAGAACCTGCGCCACTTTTGCTCGCTCAGAGCCAACACTTGCTGACTACGCTCATGTTTACACTCGGGTGACACCACATAGGGAATCTGTAAAGCACGAGTACCTGGGCGTTCACTATAGCTGAACACATGATACTGGCTCACATCCATTTCCTGCATAAACTGCATGGACTCGGCAAACAAAGTATCTGTTTCTCCACGGGTTCCCACAATAACATCCACGCCAATGAAAGCATCAGGCATCACCTGACGCACATGATCAATCTTATCTGCAAAGAGACGCGTGTCATAATGCCGGTGCATAAGCCGCAACACCTCATCGCTTCCACTCTGCAAGGGAATATGAAAGTGTGGCATGAAAGCACGGCTTTGAGCACAGAAATCAATCACCTCATCAGTCAGCAAATCTGGTTCTATGCTACTGATACGATAGCGAGAGATGCCTTCCACCTGGTCCAACGCACGAATCAAATCAATAAAGCTCTCACCCGTGGAGCGTCCGAAATCACCAATATTAACACCCGTTATCACAATCTCACGTCCACCTTGACTTGCAACCCACCTGGCCTGCTCTACCATCGAGGCAATACTGCCATTTCTACTACGCCCACGCGCAATAGGTATTGTACAATAGGTACAATAATAATTACACCCATCTTGTACCTTCAGAAAATAACGAGTACGGTCACCACAAGAACAGCTGGGCACAAAAGTACGAATGTCAGACGTCTTAACCGTCTCATGACTATGAGCAGCCAAAGCCCTCTCCTCGGGCATCATATCAATGCGCTCCTCTATATGTCGTAAGATAGTCCCCTTCTGCTCAGAGCCCAAAACCAAATCCACTCCATCTAACGAAGCTACTTGATCGGGTTTTAATTGAGCATAGCAACCCGTTACAACAACCAATGCCCCTGGATGATGCCTAACCATACGACTGATAGCCTGACGACATTTTGCATCAGCCACTTCCGTCACACTACAGGTATTCACTATACATATATCCGCAATCTCACCTTCTCTGACAGTCTCCACACCTGCCTCCTTGAGCTGACGGCCTACGCTACTCGTCTCCGCAAAATTGAGTTTACAACCCAAAGTAAAGTAAGCAGCTTTCTTACCAAACAACTTATCCATGATGCAAAGGTAACACAAAACAAGCAAAGGAGCAAAGAAAATTCATCATAAGAATCAAATATTCACAACTGAATACCAATAACTTACGAACTAATTTCAAAAAAAACAAAAAAAAGTACGCTTTTAGAGAACACCGTATATGGAAAAGTACGTACCTTTGCAGCGTTTTAAAAAAGCAATTGATTGTTTTATAAATTTAAAAGCAAAAAGAAATGAAAAAGTTAGCATTTGTATTCGCAGCTGTTGTTGCTGTATCTTTCGCTTCTTGTGGTAACAAGACTGAGCAGGGTTCTTGCGCTGATTCTGATAGCGTAGCATGTGATAGCGTATGCTGCTGCGATAGCGCTGCTGAGGCTGACACTACTGTAGCTGACAGCACTGTTGCTGATAGCGCTGCTGTAGTTAGCGAATAATCAGAAACTACCTCTAAGGTTTTATAGAAGGACTACATCAAGGATGTGGCCCTTTTTTTTTGTACACGTTTCAATCGGTACACCTAAAACCAAGGAAAGTATAGATTCACTGAGCCAGTTTTTTTTAACGGACAGCAATAATTTGTTTTCTTTTTCTAACTGGAAAAATATTTTTCTCCAACTAAAAAAAATTAGCCAGACCGTTTTCGTTTGGATTTTACGGTTTTAAGTTGAGAATGCATGAAGCCGACTTCATAAGCCTACGAAGTCAGCTTACTTTGTCTACGAAGCCGACTTCAACGGGCTATGAAGTTAACTTTATGTAGTCGTCCCTTAAAATTAGCAATATTATTTTATAATCAATATATTAGTAGTAATATAGCTTGTTAAAATCTG
>CAKRRN010000014.1 GCA_934394435.1 uncultured Bacteroidaceae bacterium | reverse complement strand
CCTCGACTCGGCAAGGGAACGGAATGCGTGAAACTCTTGCTCTCGCAAGTGTCGAAGGACATGCACGAACCGATGGTCCCGATGCTGTTTTCGATACTCGGAGCCCAGATTAGCGAGTCGAAGTTTCAATATCCCGACCATACTTGGAAGGAGATGTGCGGAATGATGGCAAATCTTGTGGCAGACTCTGGTTGCAACAAGGGACAGCTCTCCAACCTCGTGGAAGCCATCTGCCGCGACTTCCGACAGCACGACGACGAGGAGCTATCCAAGCTCGTGGACTGGCAGCGACAGATAAATGGAAAATTTCATCATACGCCCCTACACCAAGAAGGAGCTCGCCCTGCTTTACTTCCCCTACAGCAACCCACGCACGGCTGCAAGGCACCTCATGGCGTGGCTCATCCGTTGCCAGCCGCTCATGGCAGAACTGCGCCAGCTGGGCTATCAGTCCACCGGCAAGACGTTTACACCGCGCCAGGTGCGATGCGTCGTAGACCACCTGGGCGAGCCCCTGGAGAGGGGACTTACGAAGGCTAAGAAAGAAAAAGTCCCCAAATGTGCCCAAAAGTCCCCCAATGTGCCCGAATGTTCAGACCGCCAAGACGAGCTGCCGTAACTTTGCTGGCGTAATCAAGAGAAGAAAGAAAGATGTCTGGAATCACTTCTCCAATTAGAGAAAAAAATCTCTCCAACTGAGAAAAAATAAAGAACGCGCGCGCAACGTCCATTCCTCCTCCGCCTCCGCCCCTTCTCTCATCAAAAACACCCTCTCTCGCAACGTCCATTCATCCGCCCCAGAAGGGGGAGGGGAAGGGGGACTCTGAGAGAGAGGGTGCTGTCCTCTCACCTACCCTTTTGGGGGTGAGGAGAGGAAGAAGACTTACCGAAAAGCCCAGATCTCCAATTCAAATTCTAAGGGTTCTTACTCCAGATGGACGAAAATTCGTCTAAGGTTATTCAAAAATACGCTCGAAAAACCGATAAAAAGAAGCTCCTATACGAGTTTTTGGAGGGGACTTGAGGGAATTTATACCCGGACTTTGTGCGGTCAGTCGCTTAGCGAATAGGGTTTTCCGCTGTGTATGCAACGCTTGCGATTGGGTTTGGCACCCATTCTGAACTCCATCTTTCCGCCAGCCAACAGGTCGGCATGGGTGATGTAAAGCTTGTCGTAGCGTTTGCCGTTCAGACGCACCTCCTGCACGTAGCGGTTCGTGTCGCTGACTCCAGGTGCACTTATCTCAAATGTCTTGCCATTGGGGAGTGTCAGAGTGCAACTGGGCACGTACGGTGCCCCCAGCACATACTGGTCTGTGCCCGGACAGACGGGATAAAAGCCCATGGCGGTGAAGATGTACCAAGCCGACATCTGTCCGCAGTCATCGTTTCCGTGGAGCCCGTCCATGTCATTCACATACATGCGGTTCATGATCTCACGCAACCAGTATTGCGACTTCCAGGGCTGTGAGGTCCAGGCATAAAGGTAAGGCACATGATGGCTGGGCTCGTTACCATGCACGTATCCACCCAGCAGACACTCCTCCTCGATGTCTTCGTTCTCCTCGTAATACTTCTTGTCGAGTGGGACAGAGAATAGATTGTCCAGCGCGGAGATGAACTTGCTCTCGCCGCCGAAGCATGCAATCATGCCCTTTACATCGTGTGGCACATGGAAGGAGTAGTTGGCAGAGTTTCCCTCGATAAAGCCCTCACCGTAGGTCTGCAGCGGAGAGAAGTCTTTCTTCCAGCTGCCGTCAGCGTAGCGCGGACAAGCCAGACGGAGCTGCGGATGAAACACCTTGCGATAGTTGAGCGCGCGCAGGCGGAAGGAGTCTGCCATCAGACTGTCACCCGCAAGCATGGCGGCATGATAAATGGCCCAGTCGTCGTAAGCATACTCGAGTGTGTTGCTCGCACTCGTGCCACAATGGTCGTAAGGCACATAGCCCAATCGCATATAATCCCGTAGACCCTCAATCCACTTAGACGACGCGGTAGAGACCATTGCCCCGAGCACGTCAGCCGACCGCATGTCCATTCCCACCTTGGTGGCAACATCTGAGAGCACAGACACCGCATGATATCCGCTCATACACCATCCCTCGTTGGCCATCAGGTACCACATGGGCAGTACGCCCAGGGCGCTCTGCTGCTGGATGCGTATCATACTTTGGGCCATATCCTTGCCCCGCTGCGGATGGAGCAGGTTGAGAAGAGGGTGCTCGGCACGGTAGGTGTCCCAAAGCGAGAACACCGTATAATTGGTAAACCCGTCAGCGTGGTGAATCTCCATGTCGTTTCCTCTGTACGACCCGTCGACATCCATATACACCGATGGGTTGATCATCGTATGATAGAGTGAGGTATAGAAGAGAGCCTTCTGGTCATCAGTCCCCTGGATGCGTATGCAGGAGAGTTCGTGCGCCCATTTGGAGGCCGTCTGCTGGCGGATCTGGTCGAAGCTCATGCCTTCGGTTTCCGCTTTCAGATTGGCCAAAGCGCCACTCATGCTCACAGGCGAGAGTGCCACGCGAAGAGTCAGCTTCTGGGAGGAAGGCAGATGGAATTTGAAGTAGCCCACGATCTGGCGGCCAGCCATGTCGGGGAAATTGTGGTGGATGTCCATCTTTCTCCAGAATCCGTTGTACTTCATGCGCTGCGCATCAGTATAGCCGTACTGGCTGATTGGCTGCGAGAGGGCGATGGCAAAGTAGGTGTAGTTCTGGCGTGCCCAACCGTTTGTGATACGGTAGCCCGTGAGCAGCGTGTCGTTTTCCACTCGCAGATAGGTCCACAATGTCTTTCCCTCATAATTATAAATGCCTGCCCCCAGGTCTAACACGAATTGCCCATCGGCAGAGGGAAAGGTATACTGGTGTACGCCCACGCGCTGGGTGGCAGTAAGCTGGGCCTTGATGCCGTAGTCATCGAGCATCACCTCATAGTAGCCAGGCGAGCTGTGCTCGCTCTCGTGTCTGAATCGTGAGCGGTAACCTGCGTCGGGGTCTTGCGCTGTGCCGGGATTGGTGTGTATGGCTCCAGTGGTGGGCATCACCAGGATGTCTCCCAAATCAGAATGCCCCGTACCGCTGAGGTGCGTGTGGCTGAAGCCTACAATCGTCTTGTCCTTATGCTGGTAGCCAGCACAGTATTCATATACTTTCGGCTGGTATTTGCCGTCTACGTTGTGCGGAATGGTGTCTGTCTCAGGACTCAGTTGCACCAGTCCGAACGGAGAGCATGCTCCGGGAAAGGTATGCCCCATGCCGTTGGTGCCGATGATGGGATTGACGTAGTCGAGCACAGACTCCTGAGCTTTTGCGCCACAAGTCAAGGCCAGGAGCAAGACAGGAATAAGTTTTTTTGTTTTCATCTTCATATAGGTTATTCTTCGAATGTGAAATAGAAGCCAGAGAAATCTGGTGGCTTCTCTCCTCATCTTTCCATTTAACTGAAATCGGCCGTCAGGTTTCCTAATGCTTATGATTGAGTGCATTTGGGAAGAGCCATCCATCGGAGGAGTGAGCTCTTAGCTTCACAGTCTGACGACCAAAGTCATTGAGGAGAGAGAGAGAGAGAGGCAAATTCTTGCATTCCTCCACTCCCCCAAAAACAGTATTGAGAGAGCGAGCCATAGAAAAAAAAAGAAGAAGCGAGGGCTGAAGGGGATACCCCCTCGCGCCCCCGCTTGTGTGTAGAAAACATTTTTTTCGTTTGCTCTCCTTATTTCTTACTTGGCATTGGCCACAGACTCCATAAAGTCCTTGCAGGGCTTGAAGTAAGGAATGTCGTGTGCCTCGATTACCATGGTTGTATTCTTAGAGATATTGCGAGCGGTCTTCTGGGCACGGTGTTTGAGTGTCCATGTTCCCCAGCCACGAATGTACACGTTTTCCTTCTGCACGAGAGACTCCTTGATGGTGTCTACCACTCCTTCTACTGCGGCAAGTACTGTGGCCTGGTCAATGCCAGTCTTCTGGGCAACAATCTTTACCAGTTCAATCTTAGTCATTTTTGTAATTCGTTTGTATGATTTTGTAATGTTTGTTCAAAAAACTCCGCAAAGGTACGCAAAGATTTGCCTTCACACAAGCCTTCTGCGGAAAAAACCTCTGCATTTCAGTGCGAAAGAGTATATTTTAGGGCTCGAGCACGGCTGCAAATCCTCCGTTGCGAACCATTCGGATGTTGAGCTCACCACCTTTGGAGAGTTGGGAGGTCTGTTTTCGGTAGTCCATCGCCTGCACCGGGGAGTTGACTGCATCCACAAATGAAACCGTCTGATAGGTTTTGCCCTCTGTCAGAAAATCGAGTTTCAGGTGCAGGTCGCGAGGTGTCTCGTTAGTGATTCCGCCAATGTACCACTTGTCTCCCTTGCGCCTTGCCACAACTGTATATTCGCCAAACTCGGCTGCCAACACGCGAGTCTCATCCCAGTTCACGGGACATGCGGCAATATAGTCTCGGCAATCGGGATACATATTATACAGGGAAGGGTTGTCTGCCATCATCTGCAGGTTAGACTCGAACACCACGTAGAGCGCCATCTGGTAAGCTCTGGTGCCGATACTTGCGCTATTGGGTCGGCGACTACTGTAGCACTCTGGTTGTGCAGAGAGCATGGCTCCAGGCGTGTAGTCCATCGGACCAGCTGCATTACGTATGGCAGGATAGTAGGCGCTGTTGCGAGGTGTGCAACCGCCCATATACTCCATTCCGCGCACCCCTTCGAACGTGAGCACGTTGGGATACTTGTATTCCAGTCCGCTCGGATGGTAGGCTCCGTGGTAATCTATAAAGATATGATGCTCTGCGGCAGCCTTGGCTGTACGCTCGTAGAAGCGTACCATCCACTGGTCCTGTCGGTCCATAAAGTCAATCTTCACGCCAGCTACGCCCCATTTCTCGAAGGTCTCAAACATATCGGGGTGTTTGTCTACCGTAAGCCAAGTGAGCCACAGGATAACCCCTACGTTTTTCGACTTTGCGTAACGAATCAGTTCGTGTAGGTCGATGTCTGGATTGGGAGTAAAGGGGTCGCGTGTGGATTTGGCCCAGCCCTCGTCCATGAGTATGTACTCCAGCCCATGTTTAGCGGCAAAGTCCACAAAATACTTGTAGGTATCCAGATTGAGTCCGCTCTTGAAGTTTACATCTGGTCCGTAAGGGATACTTCCATTCCACCATTCCCACGTGGTCTTGCCAGTCTTTATCCATGAGGGGTCGGCAATCTGGCTTTCGGGAGCCAGACGCATGGGCATGGTGTTGAGCACCATCTGACGATCGTCTTGAGTAATGTGCATGTAGCGCCAGGGGAAACTTCTTGTTCCCTCTGTTTCGGCAATATAGTCAGCCTCCTTCAGTATTTTCACGCTACGGTCGCCACCATCGCCAAACTCCAATGGTACCTTAGGATGTACGGCAGAGAGGCTGTTGTCAGCATTGCCCTTCATGAACATGCCAGGATAGTCGAACAGAGAGAATTCGCTTACGAAGATTTTCTGCTTCGCACCAGCAATAACCAGAGGCAGCTCGCTCATCTTGTCGTCTGCCTTCCACTGGGCACTCTGCACGTTTGTATACTCCTCTTCGCAACTGGTCTTGAAGCCCTTGGGCTGCTGTAGCACCAGTCGGGTGTCTTGTGTGAGTTGGATATTGAAGTCTTCAGACAACACCTTCACCTCACCCTTCATGTTGGTTACGAAACGATAAGCCAGTCCGTCATCGTAAACGCGCCACTCGATAGCGTATCCCCCCTTCATATTCATGACGAGCGAGGTGTAATGGTTGTCTATCTGAGCATTCTTGAGCGAGAAGACGGGGCTTACGGTCTCGTGCACGCCCTTCACCTTCTTGCTTTTCAATACAGGGTTGGTGGAAAAATCCGCCTTATCGAACTTCATCCCCACGTGACCCTCCTTGACCAAGGTCTCTCCATGGCTCTCCACGTCGAAATACACTTTGTCCTTCAGAGAGACATTCAATTTCACTTTACCGTCAGGACTTGACACGCTAACGTTTTTCTGCGCCTGTGCCGTAGTGAACAGCAGAGTCAGCAGGGTAATGACAAATGGAATTTTCATAAGTACACAGTTGTTTGTTATTAGTTGAATAAAAATCGTTTGCGACAATTAGTGGCGTTCGTAGCCCCATTCATCGAGCACCTCACCCCAATGCTCGTTGACCATCTGCACGGTGCGCTCGGCATACTGGTATTTGTTTTTCTTGTAGCCACGCTTTGCACCGATGTACTTCACGATGGCGGGTCGGGCCTCTTCCCAACCAGGGATGTCCAGAGCCTTGTAGATCTTTTCCGTGATTCCCAACGCATCCTTTTCGATGTCCTCGAATTTCACCTCGTAGATATTATCCTTGGGCACAAACTGCTTCTGCTGCTTGTAGGCGTGGTACAACTCCATATAGTTGCGCAGGATGTTCTGCTCCATCTCCTCGTCACTAATGCTGTGAAGCTGGAGAGGTTTTATGGTGTTGAGGAAGAAGTTGCGCGTACTTTCAAAAACCGTATAGGGGTTGCGCATCAGATAGAGATACTTGGCATTTGGATACAGTTCGGTCAGAGCCTTCAGACGTCCCGTGTGAGGAGGGTTCTTGCTCAGATACTGGGTGCCCCCTGTGTTCCAGAGGCTAATCTTTACCAGTTTCTCAAACGTTTGCTTGAACACCTCCAGCTCCTCTGGCTTGATGTCCTTGAACGTGAGATACTTGTCACAGTATTCGTTCATTCGCTCGGGAAAGAACCAGAAGTTGTAGTAGTTGAAGGGGCAAGAGTTGTTGAGCGCAAATTCCTCTTCCTGAGGCAGGTCAGGCGCAAGCTCCATGTTGTCAGTCGGACGTTTGTCTGGCATCAGCCAGCCCATCGTTGGCTTGAAAAGTCCCTGCAGAGCCATCATGTAGTGAGGAAAAACCGTCTGATAGGTGGTGGTGTAGCCGAAATGCTTGTCTTGCGCAAAGATATTGTGCACAAAAGTAGTACCACTTCGCCAATGACCGAGGATAAACAGAGGGTCGTGCTCAAGAGGTTTGTTGGCCAAGAGTTTCTGATACTTATGTTCCTGGAGAGGAACACACACACTCAGGATGCGGCAGATGAGCTTTGTGAGGAAAAACTTAGTCCTCTTGTCTGCTGCAATATGTTGCCCGTCTGTTACGGTTTTGAATGTCTTCCAGTCTGCTCCCACCAGGGTGTTTACAGGAAGTTTGCTGAATTCTATCAGTCCCATATGTGTCTTTTTTATGCTGAATAAGAAAAAAGTTCTTTATTCTTTGATAACTTTTATTTCCAGTCCCTGGCGGCTAAGGTCCTTGACAGCCTTCTCCACAGCTTCGAAATGCTCTGGAGCAATTCCCAACTTAGGCAGGTCGAGCACGGGAATGTCGCTTCCTTGGTTTATCTCGTCCTCCTCCAGGGGATTACAAATCATACCTACGGCACTCGTATTGTTGGTTATTGGGTCAATCAGAATGAATGCTCCCGTAGCCTTGTTCTTCGTGTAGGGATCGAAGAAGAGTGTCTTGGCTGTGGTGATTTGTACCTTACCAATTTCATTGAGCTTGAAGTCTGAGCCCTCCAGATGTTGCATTGTATTCACGTCTACCTTGTAGTTGACATGAGTGACCGTGGCACGTGTGGTGTTGGTGGTTTGCTTCAGGAAGAACTGCTTCTTTCTGTCCATGGGCTCTTCGTCCATCCATACGAGCATGGTTTCGAAATGGCGACCTACATGTGGCATGTTGTCTGGCTTCACCAGCATCTCTCCGCGTGAAATATCGATTTCGTCTTCCAGAGTAAGCGTAACGCTCTGTGGACAGAAGGCCAAATCATGTTCCCCCTCATAGGTGACGATGCTCTTCACGTGGCTGTGCTTCATGCTGGGCAGCGCAACCACCTCGTCTCCCTTACGTATGACACCGCTGGCAACCTTTCCACAGAATCCGCGGAAATCCAGATTGGGTCGAAGCACATACTGTACGGGATAACGGAAATCCTTCATGTTGCGGTCTTGGTCGATGGGCACAGTCTCCAGATAGTCAAGCAGGCTCTTTCCCTCGTACCAAGGAGTACGGTCGCTCTTCTCCACCACATTGTCGCCCTCGAGCGCAGAAAGTGGGAAACACGTCACGTCCTCGATGCCAAGATGCTCGGTAAGAGACAGATACTCGTCGCGTATCTCGTTGAAGACCTCCTCAGAGAAGTTTACCAAGTCCATCTTGTTGACAGCAAGCACAATATGCTTGATGCCCAAGAGGCTTACCAAAAAAGTGTGACGGCGTGTCTGCGTAATGACTCCCGTACGAGCGTCTACCAGGATGATGGCCAGATTGGCTGTAGAGCCACCAGTAATCATGTTTCGGGTGTATTGCTCGTGTCCCGGAGTGTCAGCGATAATAAACTTTCGCTGGTTAGTACTGAAGTATCTGTAAGCCACATCAATAGTGATGCCCTCTTCACGTTCAGCTTTTAGTCCATCGAGTAGCAGGGCATAGTCAATCTGTCCTGCACCTGCATTTCCGACACGCTTGGAATCGCGCTCGAGTGCCTGGAGCTGGTCTTCGTATAGTTTCTTGCTGTCGAACAAGAGTCTGCCGATAAGGGTGGACTTTCCGTCGTCTACAGAACCTGCAGTCAGAAGGCGAAGCAGAGATTTTCGCTCGTCAGCGTCCAAAAATTCTTTTATGTTTACCTTATTGTTTATCATAACGGTCAAATTTAGTATGTCTGAACTTTTTTAAAAGAAAAGATTTAGAAGTAGCCCTCACGTTTCTTCTGCTCCATGCTTGCTTCCTGGTCGAAATCAATCACGCGAGTGGTTCGCTCAGACTTAGTTGTAGTCATCATCTCCTCTACGATCTCTTCTATTGTGGAGGCGTTGCTTTCCACAGCTCCTGTCAGAGGCCAGCACCCCAATGTACGGAACCGTATCATGCGCTTTTGAATTTTGGGAATGTATTCCTTGGGCAAACGGTCATCATCGGGCATGATGAGATTGCCGTCAATCTCCACGCAGGGTCGTTCCTTGGCGAAATACAAGGGAACGATGGGAATGTTCTCCAGGCGGATGTATTGCCAGATGTCCAGTTCCGTCCAGTTGCTCAATGGGAATACACGTATGCTCTCGCCTTTATGAACACGGCTGTTGTAAATATCCCACAGTTCAGGACGCTGGTTCTTAGGGTCCCATTGGTTGAATTGGTCACGGAAACTGAAGATACGTTCCTTGGCTCGGGATTTCTCCTCATCGCGTCGCGCACCACCAAAAGCAGCATCGAACTTATACTTGTTCAGAGCATCTAACAAGGCTTTGGTCTTCATCAAATCCGTATGAACCTTGCTACCGTGGGTGAATGGACCTACGCCAGCGCGAAAGGCTTCCATATTGCTTTCTACGATAAGGTTCCACCCGTGTTCCTTGGCATACTTATCGCGAAATTCTATCATTTCCTTAAACTTCCATTTGCTGTCAATATGCATCAGGGGGAAAGGTACTTTGCCAGGAGCAAAAGCTTTTTCTGCCAAGCGAACCATTACACTACTGTCCTTTCCTATACTATATAGCATCACAGGGTTTTCAAACTCAGCGGCGACTTCACGGATAATATGGATGGATTCCGCCTCCAGTTCCTGCAAATGACTCAGACTGTATTCTGCCATGATTATTTTTGTTTATTTATTATGTTTCGTTCTTTTAATAATCTCGTTTACCAACATATTGACACTTTCCTCCAGACTCAGTTTGCTGGTATCCAACTCGATGTCTGCATGATTGGGAATCTCAAACGGAGCACTTATGCCTGTGAAGTTTTTCACCTCACCCTTACGTGCACGGGCATATAGTCCTTTTACGTCTCTTCTCTCACACTCCTCGATAGGGGTGCTTACGTATACTTCTACGAAATCATCTTCTCCCACAATCTTGCGTGCCATGCTGCGAAGATCGTTGGTGGGACTTACGAAGCAGGCCAATGTGACAATACCCGTCTGTACAAAGAGCTTTCCCACTTCGGCAATTCTGCGTATGTTCTCGGTACGGTCTTCTGCACTAAATCCAAGATTGCTGTTGATTCCTGCCCTAATGTTGTCACCATCCAGGATTCGACATAGAATTCCACGAGCATGAAGTTCACGCTCAACTCCCATGGCAACCGTGCTTTTGCCACTGCCGCTCAGCCCCGTAAACCAGACCATGATGCCCTGCTGTCCGAGGAGACGCTCCTTGTCCTCCCGACTCATCATACGGTCGTATATAGGATAAATGTTTTCTGTCATTATTTAGTGTATAAGTCTTTTTCTTTTCTTTACTGTGTGTTTATTTGACGCTTGCGTGTATTATGTATAGACACTTGTATGTCTGTGTCTTAAACGTAAAACTGTGGTATGAGAAATACGCTCAAGAAGAACACTATTATATTCAGAGGCAATCCTACCTTCAAGAAGTCAGTAAACCTGTAGCCTCCTATGCCTTGCACAATTAAGTTTGTCTGGTAGCCGATGGGAGTGCTGAAGGACGCGCTTGCAGCAAAGCAGATACAGACAAAGAAAGGAGTTGGGTCAATTCCCATGCGTGAGCTGATAGACACCGCTAAAGGGAAAGCCAATGCAGCTGCTGCGTTATTCGTGATGAGTTCTGTAAAGAGGTTTGTGATAAGATAGAGAGCTGCCAAAGCAATGTATATGCCGTTCTGGCTGTGCTTTGCCTGGTCTGCCAAGTCAATAACATAGCTGGCAAGATAATCGGAAAGTCCGCTGTTAATCATGCCTTTGCTTATGCCAAATGCGCATGCAATGGTTATCAACACATCCCAAGAAATCAGTTTCGTGTATTTGCGTTGGCCAAACATCCCCGTCCATGCCATTATCACCGTTGTACAGCATGCAAAGAAGAACATGTCCATCTTTACCCGTAAACCTAATGCTTGCACACAGGGAAGTTCACCAAGTGTGGCTCCAAGGATCATGATGGCAACCAATATTACCGCCAAATATTTTTTCTTATTGCTTAGTTCAGGCTCTGTCCCAACAGGGTTGAGCATCCAGAAGACACGACTCTCACCCCAAGTGGGGATAAAGGTTCGGTCTGCATCGAGCAGCAAAGTATCGTGTTTGTCAAGAGGCGTGTTCATCCAGTCACCGCCAAGCAATTCTCCTGATCGTCTGATGCAACGTACTGTTGCACCATAATGTCGGTAAAAATCAAACTCACGCAGCGACTTTCCTAAACCAGGAAATCGCGTGCTAAGCAATGCTTCTACTCGAACTACATCAGGAGAAGCTGGTTCATCGCTGTCCTCCGCCTCACTCTTACGAACGGAGGGAAGCAAATATCTGGATACGACAACAAGGTAAAAAAGTCCAGCAATGGCTATTATAAGTCCCACCTTGCTTAACTCAAACATCGACAAGGGGTGACCGTTCTTTACTATTCCATCTGCGATTCCGTCAGAGACCATACCATTCAGCACTATATTGGTGCTGGTGCCAATTAGTGTACACATGCCGCCCAGGATGGTTGCATAACTCAGAGGAATAAGGAATTTAGAGGGTTCGAATTTTACTCTCTGTGCCCATCTCTTAATCATTGGAGCAAATATAACAACTACTGGCGTGTTGTTGAGAAAGGCTGATACAAAGGAAATGGCTGGCAAGAATCGCAGCAGAGAACGTGTCATAGTCACGTTTTTGCTGGGGAGCAACCGTGTCATAAGAGCCTCCAGAATGCCGCTCTTCCTTACTCCCTCAGATACAAGATAGAGCAACGCAACCGTTATCATACCTTTGTTGGAGAAACCCTCCAAAGCTTCCTTGGGAGTCAGTATTCCCGCACCAAGCATCAGTACAACGGCTGTGAATAGTATAAGCCCAGGTCTCATCTTGTCGGCTATCAGTGCCCATAACATAAACAAGAGGACCAGCCCTACATATATAATTTGGAAATCCATTTCACTTGTAGAATTATACCATTCGCTTGCGTTATCTTCTTTTCCGCCTCCGAATTTGGTTGTTTCGGCTTGCAAAGTTATAAAAAAAGTTGGTATCTCCCAATAAGTTACATGGGAAATACCAACCTTTGCGGATGGCGCTGTATTATGACAGCATCCGAATTACTTGTACTCGTTCCAGCTCTTGATAGCCAAATCTTCAACCTTTACAGTGCAGAAAGCATGTATGAATGCTGCTGCCAAACGTGCATTTGTAATCAAGGGAACATTGAGGTCAACCGAAGCGCGTCGGATTTTATAACCATTGGTCAATTCACCCGCGGTCAAGTCCTTGGGGATGTTTACTACCATATCTATCTTGTGCTGGTGCAGCAGTTCCAGAGCTTGAGGATGTTGCCCCTCTTGACTTGGCCAATACACCAGTGTGTTTTCTATCCCGTTTTCTGACAGATAGCGACTTGTGCCACCCGTTGCATACAGCGAGTAACCGTGTTCGATGAGTGTTCGTGCTGCATCCAGCATGGCTGCTTTGTCCTTGGCGGCACCCGTGGAAAGAAGAATATTTTTCTTGGGAATTCGGTGTCCGACAGAAAGCATCGCCTTGAGAAGAGCAGAATTAACGTCATCTCCCAAGCATCCAACCTCTCCTGTACTGCTCATGTCAACACCGAGCACAGGATCAGCCTTCTGCAAGCGGTTGAAACTGAACTGACTTGCTTTTATACCTACATAATCAAAATCGAAGAAACTCTTGTGAGGCTTTTCAACCTGAAGCCCAAGCATCACCTTCGTTGCAAGTTCTATGAGATTTATTTTCAGTACCTTGCTGACAAATGGGAAGCTACGGCTGGCACGTAGGTTACACTCAATTACCTTAATCTCATTATCACGTGCAAGATATTGTATATTGAATGGACCACTAATGTTAAGTTCCTTTGCTATCTGGGCGCTAATCTTCTTGATGCGTCTTACGGTCTCTACATAGAGTTTCTGAGCGGGGAACTGGATTGTAGCGTCACCACTGTGCACACCTGCAAATTCAATATGCTCGCTGATAGCGTACGCTATAATCTCACCATTCTTTGCCACAGCGTCCATCTCCACCTCTTTGGTGTTCTGCATGAACTTACTGATGACTACAGGATGTTTTTTAGATACATTGGCAGCCAGTTTAAGGAATCGTTCCAGTTCCTCTTGGTTAGAGCAGACGTTCATGGCTGCTCCACTAAGCACATAAGAGGGACGTACCAAAACGGGGAAACCTACTTTGTCAATAAACACCTGCACATCCTCCATCGACGTCAAAGCGCTCCATTCTGGCTGGTCAACTCCGATACGATCAAGCATAGCGCTAAACTTATCGCGGTCTTCGGCATTGTCGATGTACTTTGCCTGGGTGCCAAGTATGGGCACACGTTGTGCGTCAAGTTTCATGGCAAGGTTGTTGGGAATCTGTCCACCTGTGCTTACCACCACGCCCTTTGGACATTCCAAATCAAGGATGTCCATCACACGCTCGAACGTTAGCTCATCGAAGTAAAGTCGGTCACACATATCATAGTCCGTTGACACCGTCTCAGGATTATAGTTTATCATTACACTTCTGTAACCTTCCTTACGTATTGTGTTGAGAGCCTGTACACCACACCAGTCGAACTCTACAGATGAGCCAATTCGGTAAGCGCCACTACCAAGCACCACGATGCTTCTCTTGTCAGCTTCGAAAGCAATGTCGTGAGCTACGCCACTATAGGTGAGGTACAGGTAGTTGGTCTGAGCGGGATATTCTGCAGCCAGAGTATCAATCTGTTTCACCACAGGCAGAATGCCCATTTGCTTACGCTTAGCACGTACAGCCAACATTGCATCCTCAATGTCCATTTCTTGCTCCATGCCCAATGCACGCGCTATTTGGAAGTCGGTGAAACCGTATATCTTGGCACGACGTAGCAATTCTGTTTCCAGTACATTGATGTTTGCGCATTGATGGAGTTGCTTGTCGATGTTGCAAATGTTCTCTAACTTTTGTAGGAACCATTTGTCAATCTTCGTCAGTTCGTGTATCTGGTCGATAGTATAACCTTGCGACATTGCCTTTTCGATGATGAAGATGCGCTTGTCGGTAGGTTCTTTCAGGGCTTTGTCAATATTTTCTATTACCAGTTCCTTGTTTTCGATGAAACCGTGCATACCTTGACCTATCATGCGCAAACCTTTCTGAATTGCCTCTTCGAAGGTGCGACCGATAGCCATTACCTCACCTACACTCTTCATGCTGCTACCCAGTTCGCGGTCTACACCACGGAACTTGCCAAGGTCCCAACGTGGAATCTTACATACGACATAGTCCAAGGCTGGTTCGAAGAATGCGCTTGTAGTCTTTGTGACAGAGTTTTTCAATTCAAACAGGCCATATCCCAAACCTAATTTTGCAGCTACAAAAGCCAGAGGATAACCTGTTGCTTTACTTGCCAATGCAGAACTTCTGCTCAAGCGTGCATTCACCTCAATGACGCGATAGTCTTCGCTTTGTGGATCAAAAGCATATTGCACATTACACTCGCCCACTATACCAATATGGCGAATAATCTTAATGCTAAGAGCACGAAGTTTATGATATTCGCTGTTGGTCAGCGTTTGTGAGGGGGCAATCACGATACTTTCGCCCGTATGGATACCCAGAGGATCAAAGTTTTCCATGTTACACACCGTTATGCAGTTATCATACCGGTCGCGCACCACTTCATCCTCTATTTCCTTCCAGCCCTTTAGGCTTTTCTCTACCAGCACTTGGGGAGAGAACGCAAATGCCTTCTCTGCAATCTTATTCAGTTCCTCCTCGTTGTCACAAAAGCCAGAGCCAAGTCCGCCCAAAGCGTATGCTGCTCGGATAATCACAGGATAGCCGAGTTCCTTCGCTGCAAGACGTGCACTTTCAATGTTCTCGCATGCCTGACTCTTTATAGTCTTTACACCTATTTCATCTAACTTTTCTACAAAGAGTTCGCGGTCTTCTGTGTCAATAATGGCCTGTACGGGGGTACCCAGCACCTGCACGCCATATTTTTCAAGCACACCACCTTTGTAAAGTTCCACACCACAGTTGAGTGCGGTCTGACCTCCAAAGGCAAGCAGAATACCTTGAGGACGCTCCTTCTCTATTACGCGTTCCACGAAATAAGGAGTTACAGGAAGGAAGTATATTACGTCATCCACCCCTTCGCTGGTTTGCACCGTAGCGATATTGGGATTGATAAGCACGGTTTTTATACCTTCCTCACGTAGAGCTTTGAGTGCTTGCGAGCCAGAGTAGTCAAATTCTCCAGCCTCACCAATTTTGAGTGCGCCCGAACCGAGCAGCAGGACTTTCTTTATGTTGCTATCTACCATTTTTTTCTTTCATTAGAGAAGTTTCACGAAGTCATCAAACATGAACTCTGTGTCCACAGGACCCGAACATGCTTCGGGATGGAATTGGGCTGAGAACCATGGGTTTTTCTTGTGTCGTACCCCTTCGTTGCTACCATCATTCATGTTTACAAACAGAGGCTCCCACTCATCAGGCAAAGTAGTTGAATCTACTGCGTAACCATGGTTTTGACTGGTAATGAAGCACTGGTTAGTTCCTACTTTGCGTACAGGCTGATTATGACTGCGATGACCATATTTGAGTTTGTAGATGGTTGCTCCAGCAGCTTTACTCAACAGCTGGTTGCCCATACAGATACCCATACAGGGTCTCACAACAGGATTTTTTAGAAATTTGCGTATATTCTGTACGGCCTCTTCGCATGTATCTGGGTCGCCAGGACCATTGGCAAGGAACAATCCGTCGAACTGCAATTTGTTGAAATCATAGTTCCAGGGTACACGAATGACCTCTACCCCACGCTCTATCAGGCAACGCAGGATGTTGGCTTTTACGCCGCAGTCCACCAATACGACTTTCTTAGATGCTCCTTCGTTGTATCGAATGATTTCACGGCAAGAAACTTGATCTACAAAGTTGACACCCTCATAGTCGGCCTCTGGCACTTGATCAGGCATGTCGTCAAAAAGAATCTTGCCCATCATTACGCCATGTTCTCTCAGCACTTTTGTTAGCTGCCTTGTGTCTATGCCCGTAATGCCAGGAACCTGTTCTCTCTGTAACCATTGTGCCAGCGTCTCCACTCCGTTCCAATGGCTAAACTCCCAACTATAGTCACTTACTATGATAGCACGTGCATGGATTTTTTCACTTTCCATGAAACGGGGAAGTCCATCTTCACGGAATGTAAAAGGAGGTACGCCATAGTTGCCCACAAGGGGGAAAGTAAGGGTCATCAACTGTCCTGCATACGAGGGGTCAGTCAAACTTTCGGGATACCCCATCATTGCTGTGTTGAACACCACTTCTCCCGCAACGGGCTTTTCGTAGCCAAACGAAGTGCCATGGAACTCCGTTCCGTCTTCCAGTCTCAGTGTAACCTTTCTGCTCATTTATTTCTTTGAATAGATATTCTCGTAATAGTTCATGAATGCCTTGTTTACCAGTTTTACTCCGCCTGGTGTCGGATAATCGCCACTGAAATACCAGTCGCCAGTATTTGCAGGACACGCCCGATGTAAGCCTTCTTGTGTCTGATAGACAAGCTCTATGGGTGTTGTCACCCCAGCAGGACGCAGCATCTCTACAATCTTTGCAGAAATCTCTTCATCCGTGAATGGCGCGTAAATGTCTTTTACGTAATTCTGCATTTTATCAGATGCCAATCCGCTCTGGGCTTTACACTTTTCGTAAATGTCTTCTATTATTTGTGCTTGCCCTCTGTCCTTGAGCAACTCAATGGCTGCCTTGAAAGCAATAAACTCCTCCATGCGTGCCATGTCTATTCCATAATAATCTGGATAGCGAACCTGAGGGCTACTGCTCACAAGCACAATCTTACGTGGATGTAAACGGTCAAGAATGCGAATGATGCTTTCTTTCAAGGTCGTTCCGCGTACTATACTGTCATCAATGACAACAAGATTGTCTACATATGGTTCTACACTTCCGTAGGTTATGTCATACACATGTGCTGCCAGATCGTTTCGGCTGTTTCCCTCTGTGATGAATGTTCGCAACTTGATATCTTTGATTGCGACCTTTTCGCTTCGTATGTAGGGGCGCAACACGCGCTTTATCTCCTCCATGGTTGGCTGATGGTCCTGCGTGAGTTCATACAACTCCTGAACTTTCTGCCTGTTTAGTTTCTTTTTGAATCCATCCAACATTCCGTAGAATGCCACTTCGGCTGTGTTGGGGATGAAGCTGAATACGGTATGGGCAATATCGCCATCCACTGCTTCTCCGATACGTTCTGTAAGTTGCTCACCCAGCGCCTTACGCTCTCTATATATATCGCGGTCGCTTCCTCGGCTAAAGTATATTCGCTCAAAGACGCACGCTTTCTTTTGCTTGGGTTGTATGATTTGTGTAAGACTCACTTCTCCGCTTCGTCTCACGGTGATTGCTTGTCCTGGAGCTAATTCTTGTATTTGGTCCGTCTCCAGGTCAAAGGCTGTCTGTATTACGGGTCGTTCGCTTGCCACAACCACCACTTCCTCATCTCTGTACCAGAAGGCAGGACGAATTCCCCAGGGGTCGCGCATGCTAAACATCTCTCCGCTTCCTGTAAAACCACATATCACATATCCTCCGTCGAAGTATGGAGTACTGGTTTGTAGTACATTACGCACATCAATATTCTTCTCTATGAAGTTTGTAATGTCCATCCCCTCAAGCTTTCTATCCAAAGCGATGTTGTAGACCCGTTCGCTTTCTCTATCCAGACGGTGCCCCAGTAATTCCAGCATGATGTACGTGTCACTATAGATACGTGGGTGTTGTCCCTTTGACACGATACGGTCAAAGACTTCGTCTACATTAGTAAGGTTAAAGTTACCACAGAGACACAGGTTCTTGGCCTTCCAGTTATTCCTTCGCATGAAAGGATGAACATAAGAAAGGCCACTCTTGCCAGTTGTTGAATACCGGAGGTGGCCCATATAGATGTCGCCAGCAAAGGGGAGATTATCCTTCGCAAAAGAAACATCAGATAATTGCTTAGGGGAATAGTCAGCAAAGCGTTTTTGTACGCTTTGGAAGATTTCGGTTATAGCTCCACTTCCCAAGGCACGTTCGCGAAACATGTATTCCTGACCAGGGGCGGCTTCCATTTTCACACTGGCAAGCCCTGCACCTTCCTGCCCTCTGTTGTGCTGCTTTTCCATCAAAAGATAGAGCTTGTTTAGCCCGTACATCCATGTACCGTATTTCTGTTGATAATACTCCAAAGGCTTGAGCAGGCGTATCATAGCCACTCCACATTCATGCTTCAGTTGTTCCATCTGTAATTATATAGAATTGAGTTGGATGTCTGGTTGGGTGTTCCTGTCCATCGTTGCCATTCTGCCACAATCATCTGACCGCTCAGAGACTGACGGACGAAAAACATTGCAAAAGTAGTGCTTTTATGGCTAAAATGAAAGTTTAGACCCAAAACATTTTGCTAACTTTGCACGAAGATATACAAAAAGACTGGCTAACAGTTTATCGTCAATAAATAAAGACTGGATAAGATGAGAAAGTTTTTTCAAGTTGCATGTTGTATGGTCCTCGCCTGTACGGTCATTCCCACGCAGCAAGTTTTTGCGCAAAAGGTTATCAAGGACTCTGTCGTGATAGATGGTCATATGCGCCATTTCAAAATGTTCCTGCCAGACAACCTTTCAGAAAAGGCACCTCTTGTGATGACGCTACACGGTTATGGTAGTAAGACGTCTGTGGAGAAGTGGATGGACTCGCCTGTAGATACCTGGATGAATGATGCTGCCATGAAGCATGGCTTTGCGCTCTGTGTTCCCTTAGGATTGAAGGACAAGACTGGCAGACGCGGATGGTACGTAGGTTATCCCAGTCAGAGCGGATGGGAGATGGACGATGTAAGTAGCATGACCAAAATGGCCAAATATGTACAGAAAAAGTATCATCTGAGCAAGGTCAACACCTTCCTGACGGGTATGTCAAATGGCGGAGATCTTTGTTATGTGCTTGCATATCAGAAGCAGAAGACCTTCCGAGCACTTGCTTCTTTAGCAGGACTTACCCTTACATGGATGTATGAAGAGCGTCAGAAGACTCGCCCATTTCCTTTCCTCGAGATTCATGGTACGGAGGATCGCACATCTGAATGGGGAGGTGATTTAGAAAATAAGTTTGGATGGGGGTCTTACATGAGTGTACCTAATGCCATAAAACATGTGGTAGAAAAAAACGGATGTACTGAGGTGGCAACTGATACAGTAAAAGGAAGGTCCTTCGACAAGAATGGCAGAATGGTCATACATCATTACTATAATAACCCCAAAACGCATAATGATGTTTGGCTTTACGAGGTGACTGGTGCTGGACATACTTGGTTCCGTGACGACATGGATACGGGTGAGGAAGTCTGGAAATTCTTTAGCAGATATCTGAAAAAATAATATCTGACACAGAATTGGCAAAGCCATTTTCCCAACCATTCACTTATATTTATTTTACTTGAAAATTTTATCATTATTGATACGTTAAATGAGATACAAACTGACCCTATCTGTTGCTCTGGGAGCACTCATGCTACTGTGTAACGGATGTAAAGAGACACTTGACCAAAGATTTGAACGAGAGGCACGCGCATTCACAGAGAAGAATTGCCCTAAGGATATTGACAGATACACAACGCTGGATAGCACCACCTATAATCCTGCAACCAAAACGTA
This sequence comes from uncultured Bacteroidaceae bacterium, assembly GCA_934394435.1. Taxonomy (GTDB): domain Bacteria; phylum Bacteroidota; class Bacteroidia; order Bacteroidales; family Bacteroidaceae; genus Physcousia. Next base: position 32,823 of record CAKRRN010000014.1, on the reverse strand, counting down.
TGCATACGTTTTCACCGTTAAAAACGAATTGGACATGGATAGCCTTTACACGGACGATGTCGTAGACGAGTTGCGATCAACCTATCTGAAGGATATTCGCAACAGCATTCAGATGAAAGATATGAAAGACGCAGGGCTGACCATAGAACATATCTACAGAAGCCAAAAGACAGGAAAAGTCTTGATGCATTTTGTCTTTACCAAAAAGTCTTATGCCTTCTGAAGCCTGACGCGTGAAATCCTGTACGATGGCTAAGACACGAAACGCCAGGTTGGTACATAAACAGGAAAAGGGTTGCACATATTTTATATTATAAACGTCTTGCAACCCTTTTCATCTTATCTATTGTGTGAGCGATGTTAGAGCGTCACTTTGCATCAAGAGTCTCACTTCCGTCTTCACCATACTTTCCGTCCTTGGCCTCATAGATGATGCTTGGCTCCAGCACCTCTACCGTGTGCCATGCTCCTGCTGGCACCACACAACCATAGTTCCCTGTTGCGACATCCAGTAGAATGCGTTCCGACTCTCGCAAAGCTCCATTATCTGATGTTTGCTCTTGCTCGTAGATTACTTCCACCAGTTTTCCACACAGCAAAATCACATTCTCGTTGCTCATAGGATGTCGATGAATGGGCACTTTCGTTCCTGGCAGTAAAGCATTGAGCATACGTTGCCCGCCATCATTCACACTCGTGCGCAAGTCGTAGTTTATGCGCTTGCGCTCGTTAGATTCGGCTTTCGCAAAAAGTTCATCGAACAGTTTACGGTTGATGTTTGTTACATTCATACGTATTTTTCTTATTTTGGTTCCACTCAGGAATTAACGGCTGCGAACAGGTGCTAATGGTATGGACTTACTGGTGTGCTCGACCAATGGATTGATATTTTATTTATTATCTTTGTAAGAAAAGTAAAATTTCCAACTTTCAATGTGTGAGATACAAACCATTATCTGTCCTGTGTAAATGCAAAGATAAAATTTTTTAATTTACAATTACACATGAAACGGATAAAAAAATATCCATGTCTTACGGTCCAAGTCATTTGCCACGTAGTGTTGCCACTATCTTTTCAAGCCAGCGCTTGTCAATCTCGTTAAAGGTATCTGTCTGGCAGCTATCTATATCAAGTACCGCGCATACCTGATTGTTCTCATCATGCACAGGAATGACAATCTCACTTCTCGATGCGCTTGAGCAGGCGATGTGTCCAGGAAACAGGTCAACATCTGGCACCACTTGCGTACTGTCTGTCATCCAAGCTGTTCCACAAACGCCTTTCCCAAAAGCAATTCTTGTACAAGCCATAGGTCCTTGAAACGGGCCAAGTACAAGTTCCTGCCCCACCACTCTATAAAAGCCTACCCACATCCATGATAGATTCTCTCCTTTGACGAACGCTTCTGTCTGTGGAAACGCGTTTGGCGCAAAAGTTTCCCAAAGCATAGATGCAACGTTTGCCATATTGGCTATTATGTCCATTTCTCCATTCACGACGGACGCTATCTGTGGGAAAAGTTCCTCATAACGTTTTTCTTTAGATGCATTTGATATTATAAGCTTTTCTGCCATAATGTTTTACGCTATTTATTTTAAACACTTTCTTTTTTTTTTGTCTATTGTGGGAAACGCCAAGAGGGGGTATTCCTACCGAAGTAACTATTTGCATGTGCTTTCCCTAGCGTACTGCTTGTCAGACAAAGTTACAACTTTTTTTAATTGAATAGTATTTAATGATGATCGTTGTCTGGCAAGATACCCAAATGATACTTGACCAATCTTATAAATAAAGGTCGAGATTATACAGTACCTTCATTTTTCCAACTGGGAAAATATTTTTTCCAACTGGGAAAATATTTTTCTCCAACTAGGAAAATAAATTGAGCCATTTCGTATGGATCTTATTATTATATCCTTTGTACTGATAAGCAAACTGGCTTATAAGTACAGATTATGTCTGTGGATTTACGTCCGAAACTCTCCCCTCTGGTTTATTGGACTTAGGATACTTGGCAAAGTAATATAGGATACTTGGCAAAGTAATATAGGATACTTGGCAAAGTATCTTAGGATACTATATTAAGAGGTTTATCGGGTGAGTCTGTTTATCCTCACTAAATTTCTACTGAGCCGAAATTATCTAACGGGGCGATTGGGGTCTGCTCTAAGAGCTTGCTCCAGAAAGTGTGAAAACAAAAAATAGGCTGCCTGGACATTACCAGACAGCCTTTTGTTTGATGAAATAATGCTATTTTGGATTAGCCGTTCACCTTCTTCATGTGTGCGATGAGCTCCAGCACCTTGTTAGAGTAACCGATCTCATTGTCGTACCAGCTAACAACCTTCACGAATGTGTCGGTCAGAGCGATACCAGCCTTAGCGTCGAAGATAGATGTCAGAGTGCAACCCAGGAAGTCAGAAGAAACAACAGCATCCTCTGTGTAACCCAGTACGCCCTTCAGTTCACCCTCAGAAGCTTCCTTCATGGCAGCGCAAATCTCCTCGTACTTAGCGGGCTTCTTCAAGTTAACGGTCAGGTCAACTACAGAAACGTCCAAAGTCGGAACACGCATAGACATACCAGTCAGCTTGCCGTTCAGCTCGGGGATAACCTTACCTACAGCCTTAGCAGCACCTGTAGAAGAGGGGATGATGTTGCCAGAAGCAGCACGACCACCACGCCAGTCCTTCATAGAGGGACCGTCAACGGTCTTCTGAGTAGCAGTTGTAGAGTGAACGGTAGTCATCAGACCGTCAGCAATACCGAACTTGTCGTTCAGAACCTTAGCGATAGGAGCCAAGCAGTTTGTTGTGCAAGAAGCGTTAGATACAAACTGTGTACCCTTCACGTACTTGTCGAAGTTAACACCGCAAACGAACATAGGAGTAGCGTCCTTTGAAGGAGCTGACATCACCACGTACTTTGCACCAGCCTCGATATGAGCCTGAGCCTTCTCCTGAGTCAGGAACAGACCAGTAGACTCAACAACATACTCAGCCTCAACCTCGTTCCACTTCAGGTCAGCAGGGTTGCGCTCTGCAGTTACACGAATCTTCTTACCGTTTACAATCAGCTGGCTATTCTCAACGTCAGCCTCGATTGTGCCCTGGAAAGCACCGTGCATTGTATCATACTTCAGCATGTAAGCCAAGTAATCTACAGGGCACAGGTCATTGATACCTACGATCTCGATGTCGTCACGAGTCTGAGCGGCACGGAATACGAAACGACCGATACGGCCGAAACCATTAATACCTACTTTTGTTGCCATTTCTTTTAATTATTTAAAAGGTTAGAAATATATAGTCTCGAAAAACTATCCACAATTACAATAATGAGCCGACTTACATGCCGCCAAAAGGAGGAGGCATAGGAACCAAAAATGCGAATAAATCAATTTCCTCATTACTTTTTTCCTTTTTGTGGACGCAAAATTACGATATTCTTTTTAAATTCGCACTTAGAATTCATTAAAAAAAAATAATTATGTCATTTATTCAAGACTTCAAAGCATTTGCTCTAAAGGGAAATGTAGTAGACATGGCTGTTGGTGTTATCATCGGTGGCGCGTTTGGTAAGATTGTTACAAGTATTGTAAATAATATAATTATGCCTCCGATAGGGGTTCTTACGGGTGGCGTTGACTTTACAGACTTGAAGCTCGTGCTTAAAGATGCTGTCAAAGATGGTGATCAGATTGTAAGCGAAGCAGTCACTCTCAACTATGGGCAATTCATTCAAGACGTGGTTGACTTCCTTATTATCTCGTTCTGCATATTCTTGATGGTGAAAGGCATTGCAGCACTCTCACGCAAGAAGTACGAGAAGACTGCGACACCTGCACCTGCGCCAGAACCCTCAGCAGAAGAGAAACTTCTTACGGAAATCCGCGATCTACTTAAGAACAAATAGGGTTACGGAATGAGAAGATTACTGTTGATATTGCTATTCCCCTTCTGTGGGGCATCATACAGTTTGGCTTATAATGCTTCTTTGGCTGCAAGCGTAAAGGGGGATTACAATGAGAAAGCAGATAGCCTGGAACAAGTGTTCATAGAACAGTTCATGAACAAGCTGAAGGGCACATTCTGGTCTACCCCCAAGGATGTAGAACACTCCACTACCTATATATATTGGCAACAGGCGCACGCAATGGATGTGCTGGTGTATGCTTGTCAGAGACACGCCAGCGACTCTGTAAAGACGCTTGCCTCTCGCTATAAGTCTTACATGAGACTATGGTATAATAGCCGTGCCAACAACTATTCAGGAGGGGCTACAGGATTTGAGAATCCTTATACTGATGACATGTGTTGGATATGCCTCACACTCCTGCATATGTACGAGGCAACGGGTACGGAGATGTATGCCACCACGGCACACAAATTATTCGTGAATGCTATCATGAAAAGAGCCGTGGAGGATAATTCTGGCTTGTGGCTACCCTGGAATACCGATGCTGGAGCTGGACCAAACGCTTGTACGTTGAGTCCTGCTTGTCTGATTGCTGCAAAGTTGTATGAGAAATATGAGAAGCCTCAATATCTGGAGTATGCAGAAAAATTCTACACCTATATGCAGCAGCATATAGTCAAGAGCGACGGGCGAGTGGAAGAACCACCTCTTACGTATACGCAGGGAACATTCGGTGAGGCGTGCAGACGGCTTTATCACATCACAGGAAAAGCCTCTTACCGTCTCAAAGCACAGCAATATCTGGAGTATGCTTTCACCAATGGCAGATGTACCAACGGCAAGTATATCTTGAGAGACGAGGGCTCAAGCATGGATCAGAGCATCTTCAAAGCAGTACTCATCCCATATGCTGTAAATTATGTCTTGGATGAAAAGATGTCCTTGACAAGCAGACTTAAACTGAGCAAGTACATCCAATTAAATGCTAACACCCTATGGAGTTCTCTCGACAAGGAGTCTTACCCCACTATGTTTTGTCCTTTCGACTGGACAAAAGCATATGACAAAAGCAAGACGGCCTCTATGGGAGCGATGGCAAGCGGTGCCTCGCTGTTAGAGAATTGTGCGCGTATGTGTAATGAGCTGACCAAACCAGACACTCCAGACGCAATCGAAAGCCCTGCGGAATCCAGAGGTATCATCCAGAAGGGTGTCTTCACCCTGTCGGGATTGCACATGGAGAGCTCTGGCAGCAAGAAGGAAAATCTTCCTTCGGGAATCTATGTTATCAACGGACGCAAAGAAATAGTAAAATGATAAGAAGACTCATTATATATATATCTTGTTTGGCAACGTTGTTTGTGTCTTTCTCTGCGGAGGCGCATCTGAAGAGAGTGGCACCACATAAGGTTCATCTTTCAGAGGAATGTTTGCAGAAAGCGGACTCTGCCATCCTGGATGCCATTGCAAGGAAAGAAATCCCAGGAGCAGTACTTGGAATTGTACGTGGAGGACGTATGGCTTATGTCAAGGCTTACGGTAACAGACAAGTCTACCCCACAACCGAGCAGATGACTGTCAGCACTATGTTTGACATGGCCTCCTGTAGCAAGGCAATGTCAACAGCCATCTGTGTGATGCAGTTATGCGAGCAGGGCAAGCTGAGACTTACAGATCCCGTCTCTAACTATATTCCAGGCTTTGCCAACTGGAAAGACAAGAGCGGCGACGAGGAGGTGATACGCATACAGCACTTGCTGACTCACAGCTCGGGACTTCCTGCATATGCTTCCGTCGATGCATTGGAACGCAAATATGGCTCGCCTAATCCACAGGGATTGCTGGAGCATATCTGCCAGGTGAAAAGAAGTTTCAGACCTGGTTCTGATTTCCAATACAGTTGTTTGAATTACATAACCTTGCAGCATATAATCCAGAACTGTACAGGAGAGTCGTTGCGCGACTATGCAAAGCACAATGTCTTCCTTCCCTTGGGAATGAACCACACAGATTATTTGCCTATAGGAGAAGACTTGAGCAAATGGGGCAACCTGATTGCTCCCACCACGAAGCAACCAGACGGAAGTGTGTTGCGAGGACAAGTGCACGATCCTTTGGCACGAATCATGAATGGCGGCATAAGTGGAAATGCGGGAGTGTTCAGCACGGTTGATGATATTGCTGTGCTGTGTGCGGCTTTGCAAAACGGAGGGGAATGGAAAGGCGCACGCATCTTATCCGACCAAACCGTACATGCTATGCGTACCGTACCCTCTAGGGCAAAAGATATTGGCAGGAGCTATGGATGGGATGTCTGCAGTCCTTATGCCTCATGCAATGGAGAACTGCTTTCGCCAGAGACCTATGGTCATACGGGATATACAGGTACAAGCATCGTGATAGATCCTGTAAACGATGTAAGTATCATCCTGTTAGTAAATGCTGTTCACCCTATTGATGGGGTAAGCAGAATGGTACGCCTGCGAGCCTTGATTAGTAACATAGTGGCATCAGCCCTACTTGACAAAGTGGGATAATCTCTTAGTGGGCCTACATTTTACTGACACGAGATGAGTCGAGAGGTACAGATAAGCAGGGAATTCGGAAACATGCTGAAGTTTGCGAGCTCCCTGCTTGTCGCTTTTTGTCATTATGGTACCTACAGAGTGATAGACTGCCACGATGGGGGTATTATGTATAAGATGGCAGAAAGTCTTGGAGGCTACTTGGGCGTGGCTTTGTTCTTTCTCCTGTCTGGTTACGGATTGATGGAGAGTGACAGAAAGCGTCATTTGGATTTCGTTCCTTACTGCAAGAGAAGGTTGTCGAGAGTATACTTGCCCACCATGCTGGTCACTCTTATCTGGATTCTTGTAGCCCAATATCTCAATTTGTTTGATTGCTCTTCTGTCGGACATCTGCTTTATGTAATTCTGTGGGACTATGATGATGGTGCGTTGTGGTTCATACGAATCATTTTACTGTTATACTTGTCTTTCTATTTATTCTCATGCCTTTACAGACACAGACGCAGAGAAGCCCACCTTGTTTTCATTCTGTTTGTTGGCACGATTTATGTCTATAGTCATCTGAGCAATGGGGCATGGTCTGCCCTATCCGTCCCTTTATTCTACGTGGGAATGTTGCTGTCACTAAACAAGAATAATCCCGTCAAGGGAGTAATCCTTCCCTTGTTTGCCGTGGGCGCTTTCATCTGTTCTGTATCCTATCTCTCTGGTGGAAGGTATCTGCTTGTGCATGCATTTATCAGTTACGCTTTTATCTTGCTATTCCTGTTACTTTTGCCAAAATTTTCTGAGAATCTACCCTCGTTTAAGCATTCTGCAATGTTAGGAAACTTTTCGTTTGACCTTTATCTTGTCCACAACAAGATCATTTGTGTAATGATGAGGAGCATGGATTACATTCCTGCAGGACTGTGGATAAGCATTACCCTTCTTACCGCATATCTTTTCTTTATTCTCAGAAAAAGGATTCTTGTGGAGTAGAATCCAGGCCATGCTTCTCTGCATATATGAAGCCTTTTCGATAGTTGATTTTTTTTGCATTTCGAATAATTTGCTCTAAATTTGCACAAATAAAAAGAATTGAGCAAAACATGGGAGCACCCAGAAAAAATACGAAAGCGAAAAAGAATCAGCAGAAGCAGCCAGAGGGCTTCAAACAGAGGTTCTCTGCATGGATAGATATTACAGGCAAAAGATTTCATTCTCTTTACAGAAAAAGCATAACAGATGAGGAAACTGTAGAAAGCGAGAGGCTGGACAGACAAGAAAACCGTAGGTTTATTTTCGGACTCATCCTTGCTGTATGCTCTGTGCTAAGCCTGTTGGCAATGGTTTCACATTTCTTCACAGGCAAGGCAGATCAGCACCTTATGTGTGATTCTACACTTCCTGCGTCCAACTGGCTTGGTAAATTGGGATGGAGAGTCTCGCATTGTCTTATTGACGATGCGTTCGGTGTTTCTGGTATTATGATTCCTTTATTCCTGCTGGCTGCAAGCGTTAGAATCATGGGCATATTCAAAGTACGCCTGCACAAATGGTTTATCAACTGCATGATAATCATGATTTGGTGTTCTGCGTTCTTTGCGTGTCTGAGCCAATATATTGATTCCATGGCAAACGGTTCGCTAAATTGGGGAGGGAATATCGGCAAACAAGAGTTCCAGATGGCACAAGATGAAATCGGTATCTTGGGCAGTATGATTGTATTGGGAGTAACGGCTTTGCTCTATATCTTTTATCTAAGTGAGGAGGTGACTACTAATGTACGCCACATGATGACAAGTAATAGCCGACAAGAACAGGAAGAATCTTCAAACGATGAATGTCAAGAGGATGACAATGAATCTGAAGATGAGCCCGAAACGAATGACAATAATGAAGCTGTTCCTTTTGCAGATAAACCAGAAGACACGGCTACAGTATTGACATTTGACATCAATCATGATGGCAATCAAGATACAGATAACAACGGGCAGAATGATGCCAAGGAAACATCGGAAAACGAAAGTGGAAAATCAGAAGAAATACCGTTTGAAATAAAAGAATCGGAAGATGCAATAGAGGGCAAGAAGGAGCAGCATGATGGAGACGACATGAAGGTGGTTGTTGGTCAGGCACCAGAAGAAGCAAATGCTACAGAAGAAGGTGCCTTGGAACCATACGACCCAAAGAAAGGGCTGGAATATTACAAATATCCTACACTTAATCTCCTAAAGCGATATGCGCCAGCGGTAGGCAATGTAGACATGGAGGAACAGCGCAAAAACAAAGAGCGCATTCAAGAAGTCTTACAGGACTTTGGGGTGGAAATCTCAAGTATTACTGCCACCGTCGGACCAACCATAACTCTGTACGAGATAAAACCTGCACCAGGAGTACGTATTAGTAAAATCCGTAATCTGGAGGATGACATTGCTTTAAGTCTAAGTGCGCTGGGTATTCGTATCATAGCGCCTATTCCAGGGAAAGGTACCATTGGCATAGAGGTTCCTAATGCTCACCCACAGATTGTTTCTATGGAAAGCATTATAAACAGCAGGAAATTTCAAGAAACGAAATACGAACTTCCTATCGCCTTAGGTAAAACCATTACGAATGAAGTATATATGGCAGACCTTGCCAAATTACCCCATTTGCTTGTGGCTGGTGCTACAGGACAAGGTAAATCTGTCGGTCTGAATGCCATCATAACTTCTTTACTCTATAAGAAACATCCTGCAGAACTCAAATTGGTCATGGTTGACCCGAAAAAGGTGGAGTTTAGCCTGTTTAATCCTATTGTCAATCATTTCCTTGCACAAGTAGAAGGTACAGAAGGCTCTGATGAACCTGTTATTACAGACGTAAATAAGGTGGTGTTGACGCTGAAGTCACTCTGCATAGAAATGGACAATAGATATGATTTGCTCAAATCAGCCAAAGCCAAAAATATTAAGGAATATAATGAAAAGTTCCGCAACAGGCAACTTAATCCTAACAAGGGGCATCGCTTCCTACCTTACATTGTTGTCATCATCGATGAGTTTGGTGATTTGATTATGACTGCGGGCAAAGAGATAGAGCTTCCCATTGCTCGAATTGCCCAGTTGGCTCGCGCTGTGGGTATCCATATGATTATTGCAACTCAACGACCTACTACCAACATCATTACCGGAACCATCAAAGCCAACTTCCCTGCACGTATGGCCTTTAAGGTGAGCAGCGCTATTGACAGTAAGACCATATTGGATCGCACGGGAGCCAATCATTTGGTGGGCAAAGGAGATATGCTCATACTGAATGGCAACGAACCAGTACGTGTGCAATGCGCTTTCGTTGACACGCCAGAGGTAAGCGACATCGTTTCTTTCATAGCTTCACAGCAAGGTTATCTGACACCGTTGCTTCTTCCAGAAGTACCTAATGATGGTGACGGGTCATCTGAAAACTCATCTGTCGATTCCTCTAAACTGGATGATTTGTTTGAGGAAGCTGCTGAACTGATGGTAACCTCACAGCGTGGGAGCACAAGCTATATCCAGCAACAACTGGAAGTGGGCTTTAATAGAGCTGGACGCATCATGATGCAGTTAGAGAAAGCCGGTATCGTAGGTCCCTCAAAAGGTAGTAAGCCTCGCGAAGTCCTCGTGGCAACAATAGATGAACTTCAATATAAGATAGCAAACATCAAGAATAATTAAAAAATAGAGAAACTTATGATGCTAAGACAAATAAGCTTTATCATATGTAGTATGCTTTGTATGTGTGCATTCGGACAGAATGCACGTAAGATACTTGACAATACGGCTTCCAAAATTAGAAAGAGCGGAGATATTCGAGTTGCTTTTGCTGCGACATCCTTCAGCGGACATACAGAACAGAGCAAGACAAACGGGGTAATGTTGCTTAAAGGAAAGAAAATGCAAATAGATACTCCAGAACTTAAAACATGGTATGATGGTACCACCCTCTGGAGCTATATGCCAGAGAGTGGAGAGGTAAATGTGACCAAACCAACCGACAAGGAAATGGCGGTAATGAATCCTTACTCTTTTTTGGATGCCTACAAAAAGGGTTATAAGTTAAGTGTGAAGGAGGGTCGCTTGCGTGGAGAGAATACTTATGAGGTTCATCTGCTGGCACGCTATGCTGGCTATATGGTGCAAGAGGTTTATATTGATATCCGTAAATCTGATTATGTTCCCCTTTGTGTTAGGGTGAAACTGGATGGTAATTGGAACCGCATTGCCATTCATAAGTATCAAGGAGGACTGAGTCTCAAAGATGAGGAATTTCGTTTCAATCACACACAATATCCAGAAGCAGAAATCATAGATCTTAGGTAAGTTTACCAGATTTCTTTATATATAATTTATCAAAAAAAGAAAAGACAAATGAATCATACAAAGATAATAATTATTGGTAGTGGTCCTGCAGGCTATACGGCTGCCATTTATGCTGGACGTGCAGGATTGAACCCTGTTGTGCTTGAAGGAATGCAACCAGGAGGACAACTTACCATCACTACACAAATAGACAATTACCCAGGATTTTCAGAGGGTGTTGATGCCAATGAACTTATGGATTCTATGCGTCAGCAAGCAGAACACTTTGGCGCAAAAATCATAAGTGATGTGGCAAACCGTGTGGATTTGGGAAATCATCCTTTCCATGTATGGACAGAGGAAGAGGAATGGACTGCAGACAGTTTGGTGATAGCAACGGGAGCAAGTGCCAAATACTTGGGACTGCCTGATGAACAAAAGTACATGGGCATGGGCGTGAGTGCATGTGCCACATGCGACGGATTCTTCTACAGACGCAAGGTGGTGGCTGTTGTAGGTGGTGGTGATACTGCATGTGAGGAGGCTACCTATTTAGCATCGTTAGCATCAAAAGTATATATGATTGTGCGTAAGCCATACCTTCGCGCCAGCCAGATAATGCAAGACAGAGTTATGCAGACTTCCAATATAGAGATTCTGTTTGAGAATACACCTACAGGACTTTATGGTGAGGATGGGCTTGAAGGCGTACATCTGACTTATCGTTCGGGAGAAGAAGATGAGCGTAAGTATGATTTGCCTATTGACGGTTTTTTCCTTGCTATAGGTCATCATCCTAATAGTACCCTCTTCTCACAATGGCTTCCCACAGATGAGATGGGCTACATAAAAACCATTGATGACACACCTTGTACGGTCATAAAGGGTGTTTATGCAGCTGGTGATGTGGCAGACCCACATTATCGTCAGGCTATTATTGCAGCAGGCTCAGGTGCCAAAGCAGCCATGGAAGCGGAAAAATATCTGAAAACAATTTTATAAGAAACAAAGCCCGACATGAACAAGTGGAAGTTATACCTGTTGCTTCGTAGGCAAGGCCAGCTGAAAGACGAACGCAACCCGATGTTTGACAAGAATCGGTTTATGAAGATTCTGGCCATATTCATGTGGTTGTACTATGCCGCAATACTGCTGTTCTTAGGCGTAATGCTTCCTATGGCGATGAGAGGTGCTTACAATGGGGTCGCAGCCTTTCACGTGCTGGACGGTGGGCTTCTGTATATACTGATGATTGACTTTTGGGTTCGTGCCTTCATGGTAGAGAGTCCTTCACAAAGAATCAAGCCCTATACCCTATTACCTATTCGTCGGTCTTTCCTGCTTAACATTTATATGTTACAGTCAGGATTCAGCCTGGGTACTCTCTATTGGATGTTTCTGCTTGTACCTTTTGGACTTTTGGCAGTCTATCCCTTGCTGGGATTCTGTGGTCTGATAGGTTGGCTGTTAGGATGGTGGCTCATGTGTGTTGCAGATAGTTTCCTTTATCTCATGGTTCGTACTCTTTGTATGCGCCATTGGGCATGGTGGCTATTGCCTGTTGCAATACATGCAGGCTTGTTATGTCTCATGTTGGTTCCAGACAGAAACTGTCTCGATATGCCTTGCACAGAAATCATGTATGCCTTTGCACAAGGAAAAATATGGGTATACGTGCTGATAGCATTCGTGATTGCAAGTCTGTACTTGATTTGTTATCGTCTGCAGGGAATTGTTGTTTACAACGAGATAAGTAAGGAGGAAGAGGCTCCCGCAAAGAATACATCCCAGTTCAATTTCCTTAACCGTTACGGAATGTTGGGCGAATACCTCAAGCTTGAACTCAAGTTACGTCTGCGCAATAAGACTTTGCGCTACCAGTTCATAATGTCTATTGCAGCTGTGATGTTGCTTAGTGGCATACTCTTCTTTACAGATATTTACGATGCAGCCTTCATGAAGTCTTTCATCTGCTTATATGATTATCTTGTTCCCAGTACCATCACTTTGGTGTGTATCATGTGCCATGAGGGTAACTACATAGACGGGTTGATGAGTCGTCGCAATAGTATTTACGAATTATTACGTGCTAAGTATGTTTTCAATGCTTTTATGACCGTGTTGCCAGCCATCCTGCTTATCCCTCTGATGGTTACAGGAAAGATTTCTGTATGGATGAATCTTGGATACTTATTTTTTACACAAGGTGTAGTGGTCCCTCTATTGTTTCAGTTGGCTGTATACAACAACAATACCCTTCCACTTAATGCCAAGGTAACCAGCAGCAAGCAAGGAAATACCATGCAGCAGATTGTCTCAATGGTAGCACTATTTGTCCCTATAGGAATAGAGAATCTTGGTCGCTTAGCATTCGGACCAATATGGGGATACGCGCCCATGATTGTACTTGGCATAGCTGGTATGGCTACAATGCCTTTGTGGTTAAGCAACACCTACAAGCGCATGATGGCAAGAAGGTATGTGAATATGGAGGGATTCCGGGCAACTCGTAACAGTTAATGTCCTTCCAGAATGATTGGCAGAAAATATAATTAAAGAAACAAAATATTCAGACCCTAAATAATTTACGATAATGAGAATACATATAAATGGTCTAAAGAAGGCTTTCGGTCCAAAGGTGGCTGTTGATATAGACCAGTTTGACATAAATGATGGTGAGATTCTGGGATTGGTAGGTAATAATGGTGCAGGCAAGAGTACGCTGTTCAGACTGATTCTTGATCTGCTGAAGGCAGACTCTGGTCATGTACGTATGCAATGTGGTACGTTTGATGTAGACGTGACAGAGACCGAACAATGGAAAGATTGGACAGGTGCGTATGTGGATGAAGGTTTTCTTATAGACTATCTTACTCCCGATGAGTACTTCCAGTTTATCGCCAGCATCTCAGGTATGTCAGCAAAGGAATGCGAAGAAACATTGGAAACCTTTCGTACATTTCTTGCGGACGAAGTTCTTGGACAGAAAAAATTCATTAGAAACCTCTCAGCAGGTAATAAGCAAAAGGTTGGCATCGTGGCAGCCATGATTCTCAAGCCTCAGTTGCTCATTCTGGATGAACCATTCAATTTTCTTGACCCCAGTAGCCAAAGCGCGATGAAGCACCTTCTGACACAATATAATCGTGAAACGGGTGCTACGATATTGGTATCCAGCCACAACCTGCAACATACCGTAGACATCTGTCCCCGTATAGCATTGCTGGAGCATGGTCACATCATACGTTCCATAGATAATACCAACGGTGAAGCACAAACAGAACTTGAGAACTATTTCCAGGTGACGGACTGATTATCGAGTGCTTGTTAACAGTATTTCTATGACACGACAAGTATTATTTATAAAACGCCTTTTCAATAAAGTACCTCAAGGCATTCCTTGCCTACTGGTAATTTTTCTTCTTTTCGGTTATTTGTCTTCTGTGATGGGACTGACTAATATGCTCAATACCATCATGAAGACAGCTCATGGACTACTTCTTAACACGGTCTTTTACCTTATGGCCATGTGTGTCATCACGGGTGCCTTAGGTAAAGTCCTAAGCGAGTTTGGAGTAGTGTCTTTATTGCAGAAACTGCTTCGCCCCATCATGCGTCCCCTTTACAATTTGCCTGGTGTCGCTGTGTTGGGATGCGTAATGACTTTCCTAAGCGACAATCCTGCCATCATCACGCTCATCAAGAACAAACAGTTTGCACGCTACTTCAAAAAATACCAATTTATCTCTTTGGCAAACTTTGGCACCTCCTTCGGAATGGGGCTCCTTGTCATTGTATTCATGATAGGTCAAGGATATTTCTTGGCTCCGTTTGTCGGACTCGTTGGAGCGATTGGAGGAGGAATCATTGCCACACGTCTTATGCAGCATTTCGTGTGTAAATCAAATCCAGAGTTTCGCAGTCAAGATGCTGTTACAGCAGAAGAACTCACCGAAGAGGCGCAAGATACTGTCTTGAAACAAGATTCAGTGGAGAAGAATTCTGCTGATTCCACCACATTCATACGTGTGCTTAGCGCTTTGCTCGAGGGCGGAAAATCAGGTGTAGACATTGGTTTGGCTATTATCCCAGGAGTGCTCATCATCTGTACTCTGGTTATGATGTTTACCTTTGGTGGCAGTAGCGAAGGAGTAGATGTCAATGGCAACGAGATAATAGTATATTCCGGACAGGCGTACCAAGGATGTGCCCTACTCCCCCATTTGGCGGCAAAACTCAGTTTCCTTTTTAAATGGCTCTTCGGTTTCACGGCTCCAGAGTTGATAGCTTTTCCTATTACAGCCCTTGGCGCAGTAGGAGCTGCCTTGAGTCTGATACCTGAGTTTGCGCAAAAAGGTATCATGAACGACAACGCTGTGGCTGTATTTACGGCTATGGGTATGTGCTGGAGCGGATTTATCTCCACACATACAGCCATGCTTGATGCAATGGGCTATAGACGTTTCCTCACCCGTGATTTTATAAGTCAGATATTAGGCGGCATCTGTGCAGGGTTTATTGCTCATTGGCTCTACGTGCTTATCGCATCTATAAATTTACTATTAGCCCCAGCCCCCATGTGGAATACACAAGCTCATGGCTGGAACAGCCTTAGCCTTGACTCTACCTTTACAGTCAATCTGACGGCATTGGACGATAGCTCATATGTCATTCATGACTGGTTTGGTGTAGAAGGCAGTGAATTACATTTCCGAATAAACCAGGCTGATAGCACCATGCTCATAACCAATGCATACGCCGAACGTGCAGGAGAATACTACTTTGTCCATGTTAATCCCAAATCCGGAAACCACGAACCAGCCTATGCAGTACTATATCCCTCCAGTCCATTCTCTGAGTGTGACATAAAGCCAGACCATGGGTATATTTACATTTATACTTTTATTTATAATAATGAGAAACGAATGCTTGGACAGGGATACTACGAGCTTACTTGGGGTAAGCAGCAAAGGCAGACCCGGCAAATAGAAGAGGTCATCCAGCATGATTTCGAAATTCAGCGAGCTCATGCACTAATTCAGGCAGACAGTATCATGCGCGAGCGTATTGCAGATAGCCTCTTACAGGTTCGTAAATAGTTACCATAGGAACGGATATTTATAAGTATGTAATCCTAAATTAGAGAGATTTGCTACACCAAAGGTAAAATTTCACATATTATCGCATAAAATCCCATGAACTGAATTCTGTTCATGGGATTTTTGTTAACTTTGTAGAAGTAATAAAGCTTTTGCACATCAGAATAACAGATTCAAGAATTTAATATTCTTATATACTAATCATATCAATCACGAATGAAGAACAAACTTCTAACAGCAGTGCTCGCATGTGCATACACTGCATCCGCATGGGCTGTGACAGACCCAGTGGACATGGTAAATCCTTTGACGGGAACCTTATCAAAATTTGAACTTTCTACGGGTAATAACTATCCTGTGATTGCAATGCCTTGGGGCATGAACTTCTGGACTCCCCAAACAGGAAAGAATGGCGATGGATGGCAATACACATACACCGCAGATAAAATTCAAGGCTTCAAACAGACACACCAGCCAAGTCCATGGATGAACGACTATGGAATGTTCTCTCTGATGCCTATTACGGGTAAAGTAACTTTCGATCAAGAGAAACGGGCAAGCTGGTTTTCACATAAAGCAGAAATAGCCAAACCATATTACTATCGCGTATACCTGGCAGACTATGATATTACCACAGAGATAGCTCCCACAGAACGTGCGGCTGTATTCCGTTTCACCTTCCCTCAAGAAGAAATGTCATACGTCGTCCTCGATGCCTTCGACCGTGGTTCCTACGTACAGGTACAGCCAGAGAAGAATCGTATCGTTGGTTACACCACACGCAATAGTGGCGGCGTGACGTCTGACTTCAAAAACTGGTTTGTAATCGACTTCGGTTCTCGTGCGTTCGATTATCTGGCTGTTACTGACGGTACAGAAATTCGTAAAGGCGACACCGAAGCCAAAGAAGACCATGCTGGAGCCATTGTTGGATTCAAGACTAAGCATCGCGACGTAATTACTGCGCGAGTGGCATCATCCTTTATCAGCCTGGAACAGGCAGAACGTAACCTCAACGAAATAGGGAAAAGGAGTTTTGATGAAGTTGCAGAAGCAGGACGTAAGACCTGGAATGATGTGCTCGGACGTATCGAGGTGAGTGGAGGAAGCGAAGAGCAAATGCGTACCTTCTATTCATGCCTGTGGCGCTCATTGCATTTCCCTCGTCGTTTCTACGAATTAGATGCAAATGGCAAACCTGTTCACTATAGCCCCTACAATGGTAAGATTCTTCCCGGATACCTCTTTGCCGACACTGGTGTATGGGATACCTTCAGATGCCTTTTCCCCTTCCTCAACTTGGTTTATCCCTCTATGAACGAAGAGATGCAGGCAGGTCTGGTGAATGCCTATCTTGAGAGTGGCTATCTGCCAGAATGGAGCAGCCCAGGACATCGTGATTGTATGATTGGTCAGAATTCAGCCTCTGTGGTTGCTGACGCTTACATCAAGGGAATACGAGTAAAGGATCAAGAGAAACTTTGGGATGCAGTCACTTACGGTGCTCATCATCATCTTGACCGTTCCGCATCTGGTCGCGTGGGACACGACTATTACGACCGCTTGGGATACGTTCCCTGCAACGTCGGCATCGGACAGAATGTGGCACGTACTTTGGAATATGCTTACGATGATTGGAGCATCTACACTCTTGGCAAAGCCATGGGTAAGAGCGAGGCAGAACTTGCACCCTACAAGAAAGCAGCTCTCAACTATGCCAACGTATATAATCCAGACCGCAAGCTGATGTGCGGACGCGAAGAAAAAGGTGCTTTCAACTCAGAGTTTGTTCCTGAGAATTGGAGTGGAGAGTTCTGCGAGGGCAACAGCTGGCACTGGAGTTTCTGCGTGTTCCATGACCCTATCGGATTAAGCAAACTCATGGGTGGACGCGAGCAAATGGCAGAAATGATGGATAGCGTGTTTGTACTGCCCAGTTATTTGGGACTTCGTAGCCGAGGCATGATACATGAGATGCGTGAAATGCAAGTGATGGACATGGGACAATACGCACATGGCAACCAGCCTATTCAGCACATGGTTTACCTATACGATTGGGCTGGACAACCCTGGAAGGCACAGTTCTGGACACGTGAGATCATGGATAAGCTCTATAATCCAAATGCAGATGCTTACTGTGGCGATGAAGACAACGGACAGACTTCCGCTTGGTACGTATTCTCTGCCATGGGTTTCTATCCCGTTTGTCCCGGTACCAAACAATATGCCATGGGGTCTCCACTCTTCCAAAACATCAAGGTCAAGCTTGAGAACGGAAAAACAATTCAGATACAAGCTCCTGGAAACTCAAAAAACACTCGCTACGTAAGCGATGTAAAAGTCAATGGCAAGAGCGTGAGCCGTACTTGGTTCAATCACGATGAACTAACCGCAGGTGCACGCATTCAGTTCCAGATGTCCTCCAAGCCAAACAAAAAGCGCGGAACTGCAGAAGGAGACATTCCATATAGCTTCTCTCGAGAAACAAACAAATAAAGCATGAAAATCAAGTCATCAAGCAACAGTAAAGAACCACCTGTTGTCGGCTAAAACCTTTGACTGATTATCATTCATTCACATTAGGACTGATACTTATCCATAGAGTATCAGTCCTTTTTTTGAATTCTATGAGATGTGCTGACTTATATGATAAGGTAGTATAAAAGGTAATATAGTATTCAATGCCCATTGAATATAGTATTAAATGGGCAAGTATTATAGTATTAAATGGGCAAGTATTATAGTATTACTTTTTAGAGTGACTATTATTGACTTTGACTGTAGATACATTTTTACAACATAAATGTAATAAGGTAGACGCACTACCAATTTTGCAAAATGGTACTATTATAATAGTTCTCTTTTTTTTTCTAACTGGAAAAATATTTTTCTCCAACTGGGAAAATGAGCAGAACTGTTTCGTGTGGTGTAGTTGTAGAGTGTAAAAAGAAAATAATACATCGCGTCATTTTTACGCAACAAAATTTGCTCGCGTCATTTTTACGCAGTATATTTACACTATCATTTTGATAAATCTAATTTTATGTACACATACAAATACCCCCATCCTGCAGTTACCACAGATTGCGTAATCTTTGGTTTTGATGGCACCTGTATCAACATACTTCTCATAGAACGTGGCATAAACCCATACAAAGGCGCATGGGCTTTGCCCGGTGGCTTTCTAAATATGGATGAGACCGTTGAAGAGGGCGCAAAAAGGGAACTGCATGAAGAGACCAACGTAGAAGACGTATATCTTGAGCAATTTCATGTATTCAGCACTGTTGACAGAGACCCTCGTGAGCGTGTACTTACGGTTGCATTCTTTGCTCTAATCAGTAAGGACAAGTTTGAAGTTATAGCTGGTGATGATGCCAGCAAGGCACAGTGGCATGAATGGAATCATTTGCCACCGCTCGCATTCGACCACGAGGATATAATCAGAATGGCAAGAGAGAAGCTCCAGGAAAAACTGCGTATATCTCCTATTGCTTTCAAACTTTTGGACAAGATATTTAAGATGGACGAATTGCAACGCATATATGAACTTATCCACGAAAGAAAATATGACAGACGCAATTTCATGCGTAAAATGGAGGCGTCTGGCTTTCTTACGAAAATAGAGGAAGATGATGAACATTGTTGTACGATGTCTCCATCTAAAGAAAAGACATCTGCTGCAACAAGATCTCTCTATGTGTATTCATTTGATGAAAAAGCATTCAATAAAGCTGAAGCTTCTAAAGAATGGCGCAAGTATCCCTTTGACTTTTAAATCATAAAAGGGGCATAAAGGAAAGTCACAATCCATTACACCACGAAAAGATAATGAACATGATAATATCATAAACATCCTAAAACATTAAGACTATGAACAAGAATAGAACAGAAAATCCAAATATAGCCTCGGGCAAAATAGATTTCCTCGAAAAAGATGAGATTTTCGTCTTTGGTAGTAACCTCGAAGGTAAACATCTTGGTGGTGCAGCAAAAGCGGCACATCATAGATTTGGAGCCCAATGGGGTGTTGGTGTTGGATTAACTGGTCAGACATATGCCATACCAACCATGCAAGGAGGTGTAGAAACGATAAAACCATACGTTGACCAATTTATAGATTATGCTAAGGAACATCAAGAGAAGAAATTCCTCGTTACACGTATAGGATGTGGCATAGCAGGTTTTAAGGATGAAGAGATAGCCCCACTTTTCAAGAAGGCAGCAACCATCCGCAACATATATCTACCTAAGGAGTTCTTTGATATAATTGCAGCTCCTTATCTGAAACATTGCTTCTATTACGGAAAGGACGTTCCTGAGGATTGTGGAGCCTATGTCGGTCACCAATATGAAGAATGTTGGGTGAGTTTTCATTTTAGCGATGATGAATATCTCTTGACCGAAACCCTCTCTTACATAAAGGAAGGACTTGGAGATTTCTACGCTGATGATGGAGTGCCAATCTCCATGAAGGCTATTCTTTACAGCCGTTTCTGTCATTGGGGATGGTGCGAGACTCCCGACACATTTCGCAGTTGGTACGAAGCCATCGACTACACCAATGTGACACGCAAAGACAATACGCCAAAAAAGAAGTCAGCCAACTTGTACTGCCCTATGCTTATGGGAGCCATCTTGGGTGACATTGCAGGAAGTATCTATGAGTTTGATCCATGTAAGTCAATGGATATAGACATCCAAGATAAGAGGATGGACTACACCGATGACACCATCATGACCATTGCCGTGGCAGACTGGATTTTAAACGACAAACTACATACCAAGAAAGGACTTGTCTCTTGTATGCAGAAATGGGGACGTAAATATCCCAATCCTATGGGAGCATACGGCAATATGTTCTCGCAATGGTTACACACAGACACCCCCCAACCATACAACTCATGGGGCAACGGTTCTGCTATGCGTGTGTCTGCAGTCGGCTTTGCTTTTAACACCTTGGAAGAGACAACGAAAGTTGCAAAGAAATGTGCCGAAGTGACACACAACCATCCCGAAGGCATCAAGGGAGCACAAGCTACAGCTGCTGCTATTTTTATGGCAAGGACAGGTCACACCAAGAAAGAAATACGGCAATATATCAGCGTAACATTCGGCTACGACCTTGACAGAAGTTGTGATGACATACGCCCAACATACGGATTTGATGGCAGTTGTCAAGGTACAGTTCCAGAATCCATCATTGCCTTCCTTGATAGCAAAGATTATGAAGACGCCCTGCGCCTATGCATCTCGTTAGGAGGAGATGCTGACACTATGGGAGCCATAGCAGGAGCCATAGCAGGAGCCTATTATAACAAAATGCCATATGCCCTATATGAGTTTGGCATGGACAAACTGCCAGACGACATACAAGATGTAATTGGGGACTTTGATAGCAGATATGAGCAAAATGTGTCGCTCAAATGGCGAAATGCAGAGTTTAATGCAGCAGAACTTATGAGAAAAGTAAAATCTGGCGAAATATTCATTTAATCCAAATCTTACACAGAACGGGCAACATTACATAATTAAAGGCAAGCACCTAATCATAGATGCTTGCCTTTAATACTAATATTCAGCACTTTCGTCTTATTCTTCGACTGCAGCCTGCGCAGCAGCCAGACGTGCGATGGGCACACGGAATGGAGAGCATGATGCATAGTTCATACCAATCTTGGCACAGAACTTCACAGAGCTTGGCTCACCACCGTGCTCACCACAGATACCGCAACGAAGGTTCGGACGTACAGCACGACCCTTCTCCACAGCCATCTCGATAAGCTGACCTACACCGTTCTGGTCAAGAACCTGGAAAGGATCTACCTTCAAGATCTTCTTCTCAAGATATGCAGGCAAGAAACTTGCAATATCATCACGTGAATAGCCGAAGGTCATCTGTGTAAGGTCGTTTGTACCGAATGAGAAGTATTCTGCCTCTGTTGCAATCTTGTCAGCGGTCAAGGCTGCACGAGGAATCTCAATCATAGTTCCAATCTCGAAGTCGATGCGTACACCCTCTTCGGCAAACACTTCCTCTGCCACCTTCTTGATGATTTCCTTCTGCTGCTTCAACTCATAGAGAATACCTATCAGAGGAACCATGATTTCGGGATGAGGATCAAAGCCTTCTTTCTTCAGCTGGCAGGCTGCACCCAGGATAGCGCGTGTCTGCATGGCAGTTATCTCAGGGAACGTGATACCCAGTCGGCAGCCACGGTGACCCAGCATGGGGTTGTTCTCTGCAAGAGAGTGCACACGCTTCTGGATTTCTTCCACGCTCACGCCCATCTGCTCAGCCATAGTCTTCTGACCAGCCTCATCATGAGGTACAAACTCATGCAATGGGGGATCCAGCAAACGGATATTAACAGGCAGTCCGTTCATAGCTTTCAGAATACCATAGAAGTCAGCCTTCTGATAAGGTAGTAACTTGGCAAGAGCCTTTTCACGTCCCTCAACGGTATCTGCGAGAATCATCTCACGCATGGCAATAATCTTCTGACCGTCAAAGAACATGTGCTCCGTACGAGTCAGACCAATACCCTTAGCACCAAACTGACGAGCAATCTCCGCGTCGTGAGGAGTATCTGCGTTTGTGCGTACCTCCATCTTGGTATACTTGTCACAGAGGTCCATCAGTTCCTTGAAGTCGCCAGAGAGTTCTGCTGCCTTCGTTGCAATCTGACCTGCATAAACCTGCCCTGTAGTACCATTCAAGGAGATGAAATCACCCTCCTTATATATTACGCCCTCTATCTCTACAGTCTTGTTCTTGTAGTTCACGTTGATGGCACCTGCACCAGACACACAGCACTTACCCATACCACGAGCTACGACAGCAGCGTGAGAAGTCATACCACCACGAGCCGTAAGGATACCCTCTGCAGCAGACATACCAGCAAGATCCTCTGGAGAAGTCTCTATACGTACCATCACCACCTTATGGCCATCCTCATGCCAAGCCTCAGCGTCATCGGCATGGAACACAATCTGTCCACATGCAGCACCAGGCGATGCAGGCAGACCTTGTGTGATCACCTTAGCCTTCTTCAGCGCCTCCTTATCAAATACAGGATGCAGGAGTTCGTCAAGCTTCTGGGGCTCGCATCGTGCGATAGCAGTCTTCTCATCAATCATGCCCTCATGAAGGAGATCCATAGCTATCTTCACCATGGCAGTACCTGTGCGCTTACCATTACGTGTCTGCAAGAACCACAGCTTGCCTTCCTGCACGGTGAACTCCATGTCCTGCATATCGCGGTAGTGCTTCTCCAACTTATCCTGCAGAGAATCCAGTTCCTTATACAATTCAGGCATTGCCTCTTCCATAGAAGGATACTTAGCAACACGTTCAGCCTCAGAAATGCCAGCACGCTCAGCCCAACGCTGTGAGCCAATCTTGGTAATCTGCTGCGGAGTACGTATACCAGCCACAACATCCTCACCCTGTGCGTTGATCAAATATTCACCATTGAAGAGGTTCTCACCGTTACCAGCATCGCGGCTGAAGCAAACGCCCGTAGCAGAAGTCTCACCCATGTTACCGAATACCATTGCCATTACAGACACGGCAGTACCCCACTCATCGGGAATACCTTCCATCTTACGATAGAGAATAGCGCGCTCGTTCATCCAGCTACGGAACACAGCACAGATGGCACCCCACAACTGCTCCTTTGGATCAGAGGGGAAGTCGCTACCTGTCTGCTCCTTGATGGCAGCCTTGAAGAGTTCTACCAACTTCTTCAGAGACTCCACAGAGAGATCCTTGTCGAGTGTTACCCCCTGCTCTTCCTTCACTTTTTCTATGATAGCCTCAAAGGGATCGATATCCTCCTTGTTTACAGGCTTCATGCCAAGCACCACATCACCATACATCTGCACGAAGCGGCGATAACTGTCGTACACGAAATGGGGATTCTTAGTTTTCTCCACCATGCCCTCAGCAACCTCGTCGTTCAGACCAAGGTTCAGGATGGTGTCCATCATACCAGGCATTGAGGCACGAGCACCCGAACGTACAGACACCAACAGAGGATTCTTTGGGTCACCAAACTTACAGTTCATCAGAGCCTCTGTATGAGCCACAGCTTTGTTTACATCATCCTGAAGTAATTCTACAATCTTATCCTGCCCCACCTTGTAATATTCGTTACAGGTGTCAGTAGTGATGGTAAAGCCTGGAGGAACAGGCACACCGATGTGATTCATTTCTGCAAGGTTGGCACCCTTGCCACCCAAGAGCTCACGCATCTGAGCATTGCCTTCGGCTTGTCCGTTACCGAAGGTATAAACACGTTTTTGTGTCATAATTTGGTTTTAGTTGAAAATATCAATTACAAACGTTTTTGCAAATATACCCTCTTTTAAGTATTTAACAAAGAAAAAATATCTTTTTTATTCCCATTTTGAGTAAATTTGCATCCCGTTTATTGGATAAGAAAATAGTATGTCAAGAAAGAAGAAAGTTTTACCCTTACTGGAAAATATCGAGATAACCGCTGTCGCAGCCGAAGGCAAAGCACTTGCCAGAGTAGACGATCTGGTTGTTTTTGTCCCATACGTTGTCCCTGGTGACATTGTCGACCTGCAGGTCACTCGTAAGAAACATCACTATGCAGAAGCACAGGCTGTCAAGTTTCACAAGTATAGCGACTGTAGGAGCGAACCCTTCTGCCCACACTTCGGTGTGTGTGGAGGTTGCAAGTGGCAATGCCTACCCTACGAGGCACAGCTCTCAGCCAAGCAGCAACAGGTGATGGATGCACTCAAGCGTATTGGCGGAGTGGAGCTTCCAGAATGCTCACCCATCCTTGGTTCAGCCAAGACACAGGAGTATCGCAACAAACTGGAGTTCGGATTTTCCAATAAAGCATGGCTCACAGCCGAGCAGATAGCCTCAGGAGAGACTTTCAACCTTCCTGGGGCAGTAGGATTCCACACAAGCGGTTCCTTCGACAAGATTCTTCCCATTGTCACCTGCCATCTGATGGATCCTGTCAATGACGAGCTTCGCAATGGCATTCGCGACTATGCCTACAGCCACGGACTTTCCTTCTACGACCAGAGGGAACATACGGGACTCCTTCGGGATATGATGATTCGTCTTAGCAACACAGGCGAACTGATGCTGCTGATACAATTCTGCATCATGACAGACCAAGAGCGCGAACAAGCGAGAGAGCTTCTTGATTGGGTTGCAGACAAGTTCCCACGGGTAAGCAGCCTACTGTGGGTTGACAACCAGAAATACAACGACACCTTTAGCGACCTGCCCGTACATTGCCATAAGGGCACCGACCACATCTTCCTAACGATGGAAAAACTAAAGTTCAAGGTCGGTCCCAAGAGTTTCTATCAGACCAATACAGAACAGGCATATATTTTATATAAGGTAGCACGCGACTTTGCAGGACTCACAGGAGAAGAGCTGGTATACGACCTGTACACAGGTACAGGCACCATTGCCAATTTCGTAGCACGCCAGGCACGTCAGGTGATTGGCATCGAATATGTGCCCGATGCCATCGAGGATGCCAAGGTAAACTCACAACTCAATGGTATAGACAATACCTTGTTTTACGCGGGCGATATGAAAGATATTCTCAATCACGAGTTCATCACTCATCATGGTCGCCCCGATGTTATCATCACAGACCCCCCACGTGCCGGTATGCACAACGATGTGATAGAAGCAATACTCTTTGCTGCTCCTCAAAGGATAGTCTACGTCAGTTGCAACCCCGCCACACAGGCACGCGACCTCCAATTACTCGACAAGGACTATCGCGTTGCAGCCATACAGCCCGTAGACATGTTCCCTCACACCCAACACGTGGAGAACGTCGTGCTACTGGAGAGAAGAGAGAAATAGCGATGAGATATTCTGCAGACAAAAGAAGCAGACTCGGCAGAAGACACATTTATGAAAAAGAAAACGCTTTTCGCTTGCGTATGTGAACGGAAGTAAGTATCTTTGCACACGCTTTTGGATACGATGCCTTATGTTTAAGGAGTTTTAGCCAAAGGCAGAAGGATGGTTCGGTAGCTCAGTTGGATTAGAGCAGCAGCCTTCTAAGCTGCGGGTCATGGGTTCGAGCCCCATCCGAATCACGAAAAAAAATCTCCCAACTTGATAAACAAGTCGGGAGATTCCTTTTTTTTCAATCGTTTGGCATACGCTTGACCCTCCTTGGAACAAAGAGGTACGAACAGAACGCCCAAATAGCTTTCAACCATTTCATATCACTCACACTTTACGCAACACCACCTGGAAAGCCTCCGCATAGTTACATCCCCACTGGCTACCACGCATAGCAGCCAGTCCCGTGATGTATTCCACGCTACGCGGATGAGGATAAGGACGCATCACCCCACGATACATAGAGAGAGCCTTACACTTAGCCTCAACACCATTCTGACCTACCTCCACATAACAGTTAGGACGAAACAGATTCATCGCATCGTTGATAGCCCACTCCGAGCATGAAGGCACCTCCATATACCAGAACTCCGAAATCGGCTTTACCGTTGGCTGACGTTGAAATAAGCGTATCGCCTCCTGACAAGCCATT
Organism: uncultured Bacteroidaceae bacterium; assembly: GCA_934394435.1. Classification (GTDB taxonomy): domain Bacteria; phylum Bacteroidota; class Bacteroidia; order Bacteroidales; family Bacteroidaceae; genus Physcousia. Next base: position 6,393 of record CAKRRN010000014.1, on the reverse strand, counting down.
GAGGTCTGCAAGTGGTCGTTGTTTGTGTCCGCAGGATGATGTGTAATCACAATGTCCGGCTCACTCTCGCGGATGGCACTCTCTATGAACTGCACCAACTTCAAGTGTGGCACCGTGTTCATCTCTATATTAGGAAAATCAGCCTCATACTTCTTGCAGACCCCCACATAATTTGTTGCAGCATCCGTGTCACCTTCCAGTTCCGCATCCGAAGGGCGAAAAGCCCTTGCCTTAGCCTCCGTACACATGATAGCAACCTCCACCTCATCACCTTCGTGACTCCATTTCCACATAGACGCTCCAGCCCCGAGAACCTCGTCATCGGGGTGAGCCACTACTAACAGGTATTTCATTTGCTTATCTTTATTTATTTCCTTTCTCTAACATATAGTCTCCGCATATCCGACCAACTTGTCATGCATCCACTGCGGATACTTACCACAAGCAGTATATAGGATAGCAATGATAGTCCAAACAATCAGTTTGATATCTCCAAAGAACGATGCATGTCTCACGTAATACACATCAAGTTTAAGGCGTATCGGCAAGACCTTCTCGTCATACTCCTTCTCATCAGGAAACTGATCACCATAGATATAATCCCACAAACTTGACTGAGAAGTCAGCCCACAAGGCACAGTCGCTGCAACAGCATTCTCTCCACCACGTGTGATATTTACTTGGTCCACTGCAGCAGGACGCGGACCGACAAATGACATTGTTCCATTCAATATGTTTATCAACTGAGGCAACTCGTCAATCTTCAGTCTTCGCATAATCTTACCCCACCAGAATATACGATCTTGGTCAGGGCGCAACGAAGCCTCATTAGCCCCTCTTGCCACACGCATGGAGCGGAACTTCCACATCTTAAACTTCTTGTTGTCCTTGCCAACACGATTGGCAAAGTAGAACAATGGTCCTGGGTCACTCAGTTCCGTAAGTATGATACTCAAAATCCATATTGGGGATGTTCCGATGATGCCAACGAAGGCACATATAAAATCAAAAATACGTTTGGTTGCTTTATAAATCATGATTTTTTTCTTTATGAATATCCATTTATCTTTCTCCATACAAAATGACACGGTTTCCATATCGGTGCCCAAAGCACTTCACTTGGAGCGAATTGGAAAAACACGAAGTTACGCTTCACATTATGCATATACAAACTTATTCTGCTTTTACGATTCACCTGTCGGTTGCGTTCATCATATTGTCCAAAGTTACCTGAGCGTTCAATTTCTGATAATAGCAAATGTCCCAACTGTGCATCAGGTTCACAAAGCAAGTAGTCTTTTTCCAAATCAAACATCTGCTGTTCCACATACATCACAGCTGCGGCAAACTTTACTAACCCTAATAGCTTTATGTCTTCATGCACTTGTATCTTTTGTTTTTTCTCTAAATTAAGGAGAATATAGTAATAATCCAGCAACTGACGCAGCCCGATGCCTTCGTGCAACACGTGATGAAATATGTGCATCAATGAATACACCGCATTAAAATGGGATGTAGGAGATGCAAAACCTACTTTATCATTATAACTGGAGAATTGCAGTTCTGCGTTCTTCTTAAAAAATTGTTTGTATTTATGATACAAGAAAGGACTATACGCAAAACTTGGAATGAAATGAATCTCGGTTGGTGTATCCTTAAAAATCTCCACATCAGCATGGTGAATAACAGTATCACCCACCTTCCATCTTTTCTTCAAAGTTCTGTAGATTTCATCTCTGTTTCCTTCAACCCACAAGTCTATATCACCGCATTGTCTTCGCAAAGGATTGGGATAAAGCCGAGCAACACCTTGCCCTTTCAATACGCAACTTCGCAATCCGATTTGTCTGAATATACTGGTTATCTCTCTGCACCTTGCATTCAACAATTTGTTTCTTTTCTCCAATGTCAGCACCTGCGCTATCCATTGCATCAAAAAAAGTGGCTTTCGTTCTCCATTGGCAATAGCTTTTTCAACACCAGAAAGCAATACTCCCACAAGCGATTGCCGTTGTGCCTCCTTATAAAGCACTGCCCACTCCGCCTCTGATACTCTTCGAGAGAAGTATTCCCGTTTTCCCAACGAAATTAGTATGAGTTCTTGAAATAGAGGCATTACTTCATTTTTCTGTTTGAATCCGAAATTTCCAAACCTTTAAGAGAATCCTCAAAACTTACAACTTGGTAATCGAAGTCATACTTACTCATCTCTGGTTCGTAGTAGCTGCTTGCAAACATCTTTGGCAACTGTGGCAGGAAGAAAGAGCCAAGCCAAACAAAAGGATTAAACAAACTACTAATCCATATCTTATGGTTATACTTCTTTGCAAAGTATCTTACTATTTCTACCGTATCAGCCAATTCTGCATTCTGCGGATAGAACGTGCCACCAAGTTCACGATCTATAACCTGCTTCACAAATTCCGCTAAATTGTCTATGTACAACATAGAGCGTTTGTTGTGCCATGCAGGGAATATGGGAGTCTTGGTCGCAAGCCATCCCAAGCGCAAGAAATTTCCTTTTGAGTTAGGACCATATATCATGCAAGGACGCAAGTTAGCCACCTTGAATGTATCGCAAGCCAATTCATTCAATCCATTCTCAGCTTGTAGCTTACTGTCGCCATAAAAGTCATTCGGATTGGGTTTTGTGTCACGCTTAGTCACATCACCCTTCAACGACTTACTTGCATGATAAACAATTCTCGACGACATAAACACAAATTGCCTCACTCCACATTCCTTAGCGTGCTTAGCAATCTCTATGGTTAAATCACGGTTCACTTTATAATATAGTGGAGCCATTTCTGGCTTCGGGTCCACATGCGCAATGCCTGCCACATGAAATACCACGTCATACTTCGTGAAGTCTGCTTTCTTCCAAGCATCATTCATTGTGTCTACCGTATCTACCTGATACTTCTCCGGTTCACGCATCAACCATCGCTCAATCGAAGTACCAACAAAACTGTTCGCACCTGTTATCAATATCTTTTTCATCCGTTCTGATTTCTTTTAAAAGTCTTTACCACCTTAGCAGGAGAACCCAAAGCAAGGCTCCATGCAGGGATATCCTTTGTCACCAAAGCACCAACAACAGCTCCCTCACCGATTGTCACCCCTGGCATAATAAGACAGCCTGTACCAATTGCACAATTCCTACAAAGATGTATTTTCCCATACTTGTATGGTTGCATACCATAAATTTCTTCTGGTCCGTATTGAGACAAATCCTTTTTATGACAAAGCAAACGCACATCACCAGCAACATGCACCCCATCCTCAATTGTTATAAGGTTTGAGTGATTCAAGTCCACACGCACGTAATCACCAATGAACACATCCTTACCAACTTTCGCTCCCAGCATACGCATGATGACAGAACGTAGTTTTCTCGGATTAAAAGGTTCCAATATTGCCCAATTCATTGCGTTGATAAGTAGGCGATGATACCAGTTGACGAAAAACTGTTTAGTTACCTGCCATAAACTTACGTCTCCATAGTCCTCTATTGGGTATCTGAAACCAAGCAAGCAGAGTAACCTATATGTAAGTGTTGTTTTATGTTCCATAATACTATGCAGCTTTTTCGTAAGGACTATGGAACCGCACAATTTCAGAACTACAAATTACCCCCCCCGATGGATTTTTCGTTGTTTACTATTTTCCATATTCATAAGTTTTGATTTTCTAAACTCTGGATTCATATATTTCACGACCCCTGCCAACATACCTGCCAACATTGGCAAAGGATCATTCCATGCTCCGTCATGATAACTCACGTCTTTGCCGAAGAATTTAAACCATGAGGGTTTAAACTTAAATCTGTCAGGTGAAAATAAAAACCACATGACATCCAATCCGAACCATCTGACCTGTTTACCAGTATGGTATTCAAACGTTGGCATAGGCTCATCAAACAAATCAGCCATAAAGATTCGTCCAAAGTCTATACCTGCAGCAAATGCTGCTTGAAAACTCGATGGTACACGAGGGTTTATCTCTATAATTTTAAGTTCACCGCTATGCTTGTCTTCCAAAACATCAAAATCAGCAAACCCAGTCCAACCGAGTTTTTCAAGCACGTCCTTACATTCTTTCAAAAGAGAAGGATGCTTCACAGTCTCACTGTAACAACTCGTACCACCCTTCAAAGGAAAGAACCTACGAATTTTAATGACTGTTTGTCCTGCAATCTCACCACTTTTATCACGATACATCATCACATTATAGTAATAGTCGGGTTGGTCAACATACTGTTGTAAGGTGCAAGCACCAAACTGTTTGTAAATACCAGGGAACTTTTCCTTTAGCTCATCCATATCATTCACCCTGACAATACCTTTTGCTCCCTGTGAAAGATTGGGCTTTATCATGGCTGGGAATCCCACATAATTAGCAGTGGATTTTAAATCATCGGGGTTCAATTCTCGTGTTCTTGGATGCGAAAGTCCATACTTCTCGCAAAGCTCCATCAACTTTTGCTTATCATTGGCAATATTGAAAACATCAAATGAAGGAATGGCACACAGGGCTCCCATTGCCTCAATACCTTCTTTATTTTTACTTAGGAATTCAGCCCCATCGTCTGCCAATGGTATTACCACATCTACATTATGATTTCTCAAATACGTAAACAGGAAATTTTTAAACTCTTCTTTATACAATGTAACATCTGGCGATACATGTCTCTCGCTCAACCATCTTGTCACATACCCACTCGTCATCTTGTAGTTGCAAAAGCCTATGACCCAATGTCCTTGCTTACGCAATGAACGAGCCATACAGATGGCTTGCACACCTTCCGCATTGATCAATAAGATTTTCTTCATAATAAATTTTCTAACCTTTCAAGTCACCAGTCTCCTCAAAAGGTCTCTTGTATTTCATCTGTTCATATATCTTAGCATCGACAAGCAAGCGATACCAGCAACTGTACATAAACGTATATATAAAGCCCTCTTTTCCGTCCAAGAAACGCATCTCCTTAAAATACGTGAATAAGAAAAGTAGAATTGCACGCAAGAAAATAGGCATCTTATAATAAACTCCAAACTTCTTGTTACGTGTAGCATTGATACCTTTGTCATTTCCTTCTATATCCGCATCTTTTCCATTGATAAATTCGAAGTAGTCCTGCATCTCACGTGTTGCATACCAATTCAGTTTATTTATCCAGAAAGTCATGTTCTTGAAATCATAGTGCAAGAACCGTTCCTGTGCCATAATAGAAGTCCCGCGAATCAAAACCGTATGTTCATCCATCTTACGGTCCTCTATTCTTCCTAATCCTGTTTTGAACAGCATCAGTTTATGCTTGGCTTTCTTGTTGTGAGCTAATTTCTTTCCCATAAAATAGAGCCATGCACGCATTGTAATGCCGTTGACATCATCGGACTCATGCTTAGCCATCAGATTCACCAGCTCCGCACATAATTGGGGAGTTAGCCTTTCGTCTGCATCTAAGCGAAAGGTCCACTTTGTCATAATATTGGTGTTGTCCAATGCCCAATTAAATTGTCGTGCATAATTCTCAAACTTGTGCTCATAAAAGTCTACACCATACTCCCCTGCCACTTTTTTTGTACAATCTGTACTGAAACTATCTACAATCACACATCGTTTGGCAAATCCTTTTACGGAGTTCAAACAATCGGGAAGATTTACCTCTTCGTTTTTTGTCAGTATCACTATTGTTACATCCTGTAGATTATTCATATTTATTAAATATACTTTTAAATTTGAGAAGACATACTTAGTGCCTTGGCTGTAGGCATACGTGACAAATTTCACTTTACCCAGTAGGCATAACGATTTTATTACCCATCATAGTATCGCTCTACGCCCATGTCTTCACTCGAATGAGGATACCCAACAACCTGTCATTTCATCCCCGATATCTTAAAAAAACATTTCGAAGACAGCAATCCTAAATCATCACCTTACCCTATAAAATTCCTTCCATAGTTCTTCTGCAGTAGTTTTCTTCACTCCACTGTATTTATCTACAAGCTTTTCAAAGTCACCCACAACCTTGCACGGCACTCCTGCAGCAACCGAATTGTCAGGAATATCTTTACATACAATTGAACCTGCCCCTATTATTACATTAGAACCAATCCTCACGTCAGGCAATATTATCGTCCCCGCACCTATCATCACATTATCACCAACTGATATACACCCCTCTTTACTCTGAAAGTCATGGGTATTATATTTCTTGTTTAGCATCTGAGCCACAATGTCGTGGTTGATAAACGAAACCCCAGAGGCTATCATCAGTAAGCAGTCAAATTAGGGCATACCCCAAAGAGTAGGCACTTTTCAGTGCCTACCTCTATTGACTTTGTTAAGAATTCGATTGAGATTTAACATTACGGACTACTCAAGTCC
>CAKRRN010000013.1 GCA_934394435.1 uncultured Bacteroidaceae bacterium | reverse complement strand
GCATAGTCCACTATGCCAAGACAAGTCTGGAAACAAGATGCCGGAAGAAAGGCTGATAGGGATTGGTAAGAACTATCCATGTTTCGGTCTAATGACCGATTTGAGTTAAATGGGAGAAAATAGATGAAAGAATCAAAAAAAGAAGTACGCTTCTTACAGTAAGTCTGAACGAATGCCTTATATTCGTGAGTATTTATCAAGTCCTAAGAGTAAAGATCAGTTTGGTAAGCATAATGGCTTTAGTTCAAAACTTCTAAACTATTGTCTTAAAATTTATAATATCGAATATAAAGACATGTGTACAGGTAATAAAAAGAATGACTCCAAAATACATTCATTGAAGAGTATGAGAGAAGAGCTGTTGGGCAAAATAGGAATGAGCGGCATCAGTGAGATATGCTGTATGACACAAGGCAAGGAAAATGACCATCGGAAGGAGGAGTTATATCAGCTTACTTTCGATGAGAACGACCGGGTGGCATTCAACGCCTTGCATGCCCTGTCTCATTTTGACTTAACCAACAATGAGTGGCTTTACAGCAAGCATGATGACTTAATAGAGCGAGTGATGAAAGAGAAGCATATTGGCAAGTGCCGCTTAATGCTCAAGCTTCTTCTCCGCCAACCTTTCGAGGAAGATTCCCTCCGTTCAGACTTCATCGACTTCTGCATGGACAAGATTACAGCCTGTGCCCAGCCCTATGCTATCCGTGCCTATTGTATAAAACTTGCCTACGAGCATATGAAATATTATCCAGAACTCCTTGAAGAGCTCAAGAGAACACTGAATATGTTGGAGCAAGAGGCTTTGTCTCCTGGACTTTTATCAGCAAAAAGGCAGATTATGAAGAAAATCTGTTCATGAAGGGTAAAGCAGAGACTTGACGATAAAGGAACTCCGCCAGTTGCCTGTTATGTACAGAACTTCCGTTGAGTAGATCGTAGATATGAGTCAGACCTGCCACTCCGCCACCGCTCTTGAGGGCGTGTACAAGAACAAGGTTTTGCAAGGCGACAGTGGAGGAAACGATATCTATATCAACGTCTGCCAGCTGTCTCATGGCCAGCAGATAAGCATCATTCTCATTCTCCTTCACGAAATCCTCCACATCCTGGAGGTTATGCAGTCCGATATCGAGGAGCAGGGGAAGGAATGGCATGAGAGTCATCTCTCTTATCTCGCCCTGGTTGATAGATGCAATACGTCGCGTCAACCTGTCAAAAGGTTTCATTTCCACATATTTGGCAAAAGTATCCTCGTTGAGAGGCACCTCAGAGAGTTTTCCCTTGTCGATGAGTGCCTCCATACGCCGACGATAGTCTGCCACACTGACACGTATGCGCTCGAACTCCTCATCGCACAGTTCGAGCATTCCTGCCAAGCGACCCAGCATTCTCTGGTATTCGGGTGGAGTGCCCACCTTACTCTTATAGCCGATGTCGTGTTCCATCTCTGCCCATGCGTGCTGGAGTGTGGAACGCATCTGTATCTCGAACCTCACACTGCAGAGTGACTCTGGTAGGTTGTTCGCACACATCGTCTTGGGGATACTCACCACGTAATGGAGCGAGTTGTAGCCAAAACTTGTCAGCTCATGGACAGTGCGTTTGTCTACAGATTCTGTCCAGTCTGCATGGAAGAGTCTGGACATGAAGGTGGCGACTTTGTCTACATCATCGCCAAAAAGAGTGATGATACGCACTCCCACCAGATCCGTGATGTCTGACAGGCTGTTGTACTTGTGTCCTTTGCGCAGAAGTTTACCGATTAGGCTATTTCTTTCCTTCACTCGTCCGTCAATGGCTGTGACCACCACCCCACTCTCCCGTACGGTTTTTCTGATTGCATCCAAAACAGTATCCTTTAGGCGCATAAGATCCTCGCGCTTGGCATCGTACTCATCGATAAACATCTGACATTTTGGATCGAGCGCCTCATATGCTTCTGCCTTCATCATTCTTTCTTTTTTTTTGATTCTATGATACTTTTCCCAATAATGGTGTGGTTTCGAACTCCCTTCTTCCCTCAAGCTATCCATCTGCTCATGAGAGATATAGAGAGGACTCTCCTACTTCAGCATTTTCCTCAACGTGAGTACATTCTCGCCATTGACACGTTCGTAGTTAACGCTGTCCATAAGCTGACGTACCAGGAATATGCCTAAGCCTCCTATGGGGCGGTCTTCGAGGTCAGCGTTGACATCGGGCTCAGCTGTAGTGGTTGGGTCGAAAGGCACTCCGTTGTCTGTGATGACAAACTTGATACGTGCATCGTTAGCATAAACTTCGAGGAAGATGTGTCCCACCTCTCCGTTTGGGTAAGCATAGTTCATTGCGTTGACCACTGCCTCTTCTACGGCAAGATTCATATTGCCAGCCAGAGTGCTGTCTATACCTGTCTCTCCGACTATGTCGTCCATGAACTGTGCAATCTTTGGCGTTTCAGATACGTCGTTGTGTAATGTCAGTCTGCGATAATACTTGGTATCTCTCTGTCTGCGCTTGTATTTTATCGCCACCATCGTAAGGTCGTCACTCTGCTCAGCACCGTCCACGTGGTTGTGTACAGCCTCGAGCATACTCTCCACTTGCTGTTTTGACGTTCTGTTGAGATTATGTCTGAGGACTTCCATCATGCGCTCCTCACCAAAGAGCTGCTTGCTGTTGTTCTCCGCTTCGGTGAGTCCGTCTGTATAGAGGAAGATATCTGTATCGGGGGTTATTATTGTCTCGTCCATCTCAAACTTCATGTCGGGCATTATAGCCACGGGGAGGTTGGACTTCACCTTGAGTACGCTCACCTCTCCAGATGCTCCGTTGAGTATGACGGGTGCATTGTGTCCGGCATTGCAATAACGGAAGCGTCCCGTAGGCATGTCGAGTACTCCCACGAAAAGTGTCACAAACATATTGGAGTCGTTAGAGTCTGACATCAGATTGTTGAGTGCGGTGACAATCTTATCTGGGCGACTCTCCTGGGCAGCCACGATACGCACCAGACTCCGCGTGACCGCCATCACCAACGAGGCAGGCACTCCCTTGCCAGATACATCGCCCACGCAGAAGAAGAGTTTCTCATCACGCAGGAAGAAGTCGTAGAGGTCGCCTCCCACAGCCTTAGCGGGTATGAGGGTGCCATAGACGTCTATGTCGTCGCGGTCTGGATAGGGAGGAAAGATCTTGGGTATCATAGACATCTGTATCTTGCTGGCAATACTAAGCTCGCTCTCGATGCGTCCTTTCTCCTTGGTTGTCTTTGCCAGCTCGCGTATCTTTTCATCCAGCGCGTGCTGCATGTAATTGAGCGAGCTTCCCAATTTCCAGAGTTCGTTATGGTCATGAATCTCTGGTATGGGCGTATCAAAATTGCCGTCTGCAATATGCAGGGCAGCATCTGAGAAGAGGCCTATGGGTTTGAGCATGCGGTGCATGATAAAGAAGATGGCAAGCAACAGGGCCATAATCCCAAAGAGAGAGACCAGCAACATCTCAGTGCGTATGGTAGCCACACTTGCCGTGATTTCTGTTTCGGCACACTCCAAGGTAATGGTCCACCCTGCTCTTCTCACGGGCGCATAATACAGATATTTCTTTTCGCCTCTGTATCCGAAGGCTCCTATGCCACGTGTCAGATTCTTTATATCCACAAAAATTGTCTCGTTGACTTCATACTTCTCCTTGTCGAGCACCTGTGAGGGATTGCCGTTCATGATCAGCTTCTTGTTAGGATGAACGATGAAGTTGAGATTGCGATCCATCATGGTGATGAACGAATGAGGATACGGTCTGATACTCTGTATCTGGTCTGTCAGCTGTGCAAGTGAGAGGTCGAAGGCAAAGACACCAATATGCTCTCCCTTAGAATTGATAATAGGGAGACAATAGATACTGATGATGGTTCCGGTCACTTCTCTGTACGGATTGGTCCAACGTGCAGAGTCGGCATGTAGACTCCCACTGTACCAATCGCGCTTGGTATAGTCATAGCGGTCACCCAGATTGCACTTAAAGAGTTGTCCACCAGGCCTCTTCATCACATACGGAGCAAAACCTTGCTTGAATTCAGGATAGACACTGGGTTCAAAGGCTACGCTAATGCCCTGCAGATTAGGGTTGGCAGCGAGAAAATGCTGACAGCGAGCATAGACTTCCTTAGGCTCCAAACGCTCATCCTTACTAAAAGTGGCAGCGAAGTTCCTTCCAGCCACCTCCACGGCCTCCATCTCACCATTGACAAACAATATCGCCTTATCAAGTTCGAGGTTAGCCTTCTTGTGACCCTCACGTAACATATCTTCGCTTGCGAACCACAAGCTACTACCGAAGCAAAGCACAAAGACGGAGAGACTGGTGATAAGGACGCACAAGCATACTTTCGTAGCAAAGGAGCGTCGTAGACTTATGCCTATCGCCTTTATCTTATTCATTTCCTTTTTTGTCATAAACACAGATGCATGTAGATGTTTTCTTTTTCAGAATCTTTCGTTCCGTACGTAAGAATTAGGGTGGAGACTTTCGCGTGACTCCCAGCAGGAAGTTCAAACTCAGAGAGGGAAGAGCAACGTGACGATGAATATATTGGCAGCCAGAATGATAACGTTCATGGCAAGACCTATCTTCATGAAGTCAGCAAAGCGGTAACCTCCCTCGCCATAGACCATCATGTGGGTTGGCGATCCGATAGGAGTGGCAAAGCTTGAGGAGACGGCTATCATCAGGGCTATGCAGAACGTCACAGGATTGGCACCAAGCGTCAACGCGGTATGGTAAGCAATAGGATAAAAGATGGCAGCTGCAGCGGTGTTGCTGATAAACTCCGTGGCGAACGTTGCCACGAAACATATTGCGATAAGTGCCACCAGAGCATTGGAACCGCATGTGCCCAGGATGTTGTTTGCAATGACAACAGCCAGTCCCGTGCGGTCAATAGCCGTGCCCAGACAAACCGACCCTGCAAAGATCATGAGTATGTCCCAGTTGATGGAGTCATGTGCCTGCTTGAACGTGCAGCATCGAGTGACGAGCATGGCAAACGCTGCAAGGAAACATGCCTGCAGGAGCGTGAATACCTTGAAACTGGAGAGGACCACCATCAGAATCATAATAGTAGCTGAAATGGCAGTCTTCACACCTATATGTGGAATATCCTCTGAATCAAAGAAATGAAGGTCTCTGCCTACCGATGTCATAAAGGCTTTTCCCTTCTTGGGCTGACACTCGAAGAGCAGAATGTCTCCTTGCTCTATCTCCACACCCCGAGGATTACAATTGATACGCTCGCCTTCGCGCACGACAGCCACCAGTACGGTATTGTGTAACTCTTCAAAATCACTTGATTCCATAGATGTGCCTATGAGTGAACTTCCACGCATGACGTGCGCAGTATAGAGCTCACGCTTGTTCTCGTCCTTCGCTATGGAGAACACATGTTTGGTGGCTGTGGTGAATCCATGGCTCTTCCTCAGCTCAAGGATGCTGTCAATCTGGCCAGAATACACCAAGCGGTCACCACCCATAAGAAACTCATCGGCAGGAACAGGACTGATGATCTCTCTGTCGAAACGTACAATCTCTACTAAGCGTCCTCCAGGTACGCAGAGAAGACCTGCCTCAGAGACCGTCTGACCTATATGCTTACAGTCTGATGGTACAAGCAACTCGGCAGTATAATCGCCTGTAGCCTCAAGTGCCTCGGTGGGTGACTGGCGATCGGGCAGAAGTCTCTTCATCGCGATGATGCTTACCACACCGACCGCCAGACAAAACAGACCAGGCAAAGTGGTAGTGAAGATGTTCATATCAATCTTGGCATCATTCATCAGCATACCAGAGATGATAAGGTTTGGGGGTGTGCCGATAAGGGTACAGATGCCTCCCAGACATGAAGCGTAGCTCAACGGTATCAAGAATTTCGATGGAGCAATACTCAATTTCTTTGACCACATCTTCACGACTTTGATAAAGAGAGCCACCACCGTGGTGTTGCTGAGCATCGAGCTCATCACAGCCACGGGAACCATAAGACGCACGATAGCTGCCGTATAAGAAGATGGGGTACCCAGCAACCGCTTCACCATCCAATGTATGACACCACTATGCACCAGACCAGCGATGACCACAAAGAGCACTCCAACGGTAATGACCGAAGTGGAGCTGAAGCCAGCCATAGCGTCCTCCACATCAAGTATGCCTGTCACATACAAGAATGCCATTCCGCCCAGAAAAACAAAAAAAGCGGGAATCTTGGTAAACATCATCAGCGAGAACATGGTAATGACCAATGCCAAGGTCAACCATGCGTTCAACCCAAGTCCCAAAAACAAGATAGATTCCATTACTGTGCTATACTGAGATTCTTATTATATCGCGTCCTCAGGCGTATGCCTGTCCCTATTTTGCCACCAACGGCAAGAGTCCAGCATCGCGCCCCAGAAGCATTATCAGTCTTTAATATCGAAAAGATTATAGAAGCCAGTCATCATAAACACATTGCGGATAGAGTCGTTGATGTGTTCTATAACCAATTTACCTCCTTTTGCTGCACTGTTCTTGCGCAAACCGATGAGCAGACGTAAGCCAGAGGAACTGATATACTCCAGTTCTGCAAAGTCAAGGATAATATTCTTCTCTGCCTTTTCGTTCAATTCGCTAAACTGAGGTGCAACCTCTGCCGAGGCGGCCGTATCAAGTCTACCTTCCAGAACTACGTTCACCTGTCCATTCTCTTCTTTGATGTCGATTTTCATGTCTCTATATTTTTTATTTACGTTATCTCCTTAGTCACTAACGTGCAAAGTTACACATTATCAGTCAAAAAGACAAAGAATTAAACTCAAATCGGTCATTAGACCGAAACAAAGAGTTCGCTCCTACACTGATGAATAGTTCTTTCCAATCTCTGTCAGCATTTCTTTCGGCATCTTGTTTCCTGCCTTGTCTCGGCTCATCCGATAAATCATACCAAAACAGCTCTGTTCATTTTCCCAGTTAGAGAAAAATATTTTTCCAGTTAGAAAAGAAAAAAAAGACTATTATAATGGTCCACCATTACCGTTTTACAAAATCAGATAGTGCGTCTACCTTTTTATCGTTTATACCGTGAGAAAACGTATCTACGGAAATCAATAAAAGTCACTCTAAAAAGTAAGACGTCTTCATAGGTCAATGATGACGTCTTCAATGACCTATGAAGTCGTATTACTTGACCATTGAATATTGAATACCTAATACTTGCTATACACCCTTACCATCCATCCTTATTCGTGAAAACTATTGCTTTATATTAGCCTATCCCCACTAAATTCCTACTGAACCTAATCCCATATTCCACCCCTTGGTTTATCGGCTGAGTCAAGATTGGCTGACTAAACGTTGTGGAGTTCAGGAAACGAAAAGCACGGGCAACTCTGGCAAAAAAAGCCAAGATTGCCCGCGCTTGTGTCACATACTATAATAATATGTATGAAAAGCTATTAGTGCTGCGTAGTCTGCAAGGGACGATAATTGATGCCCGCAGCCTCCAGACGATGCAGATGAGCCTTCATACGATGCTCAAAGTTGTCCCAGTTCTGAGCTTCCTTGGGTGTCCATGCCTTCTCCACCATGGCAAGTGCACGAGGGAACACCATGAAGTGCATGCGACCTACTGTGGGAATAAACTCACCCCAGATGTTGGACTGAATACCCTTCACCAGCTTGAGCTGGTCGGCAGTCAGGTCAACAGGAATCACATCAGAGGTGTAAATACGCTTCACAGTGTTGTCGTCCTGACCATAGTCGAAGTAACAGTAGGTGGTGGGACAGATGACCACTTGGTTGCCCATTGCTGTGGATTTCTGTGCCACATCGGGATGGTCGCCACGCCACCAATATACGGTAGCCGTACGAGAGACTCCTCCCTCTAGGATTTCGTCCCAACCCATCAGTTTACGTCCGTGCTGGTTGAAGAACTTTTCCATATCCTTGGTAAACCAAGCCTGCAGTTCCTCCACCCCTTTCAGCTTGAGGTCTGCGATGCGCTTCTGACAGTCGGGGCATCTTGTCCAACGAGTGCGGTCCACCTCATCGCCACCAATATGAGCATACTCGTAGGGGAACAACTGGAAGACCTCTTCCCACACGTTCTTACAGAAATCCAGTGTGAGGTCCTTGCCCAGACAGAGTGGTTCGTTACCGTCTTGTCCACATGATATAAGAGGGTACGCCTGTGTGCCGCACCAGAAATGGCCAGGCATATCTATCTCGGGAATCACATCAATGCCACGAATGGCAGCGTACTTCACCACTTCACGTACATCATCCTGTGTATAGAAACCGCCATAGAGCTTGCGTCCATTCTCCTCACGACAGTATTTCTCAGGGATGATGAATGTGGGGTTATTCTCATTCTTAGCACGGTCCATGCAACTGAGGTCTATGTCTGGGCGGAACTCTCTCCAGGCTCCACGCTGAGTCAGCAGAGGGTACTTCTTGATTTCCAACCTCCATGCCACACCATCGGTCAAGTGCCAATGGAACTTATTGTACTTATAGAGTGCCATGTGGTCGAGAAACTGCTTGGTCTCCTCTACGGAATAGAAGTGTCGTGAGGGGTCGAGCATCAGTCCGCGCCAATGGTAAGCAGGCTTGTCTTGCACTTGTACCACAGGTACTGTCCAACGCACGTTTCTAACAGGTGTCTTGCTTTCAATCTCATCGGGCAACAACTGGCGCAGAGTGCTGATGCCGTTGATAATGCCCCGATAAGTAGCAGCCTTGACAGTAATCTGGCTTGAAGTGACGGCAAGCGTATACGCCTCGTCTTCTTTGTCTGCTGTAGGTTGGAGCAGAAGAC
This sequence comes from uncultured Bacteroidaceae bacterium, assembly GCA_934394435.1. Classification (GTDB taxonomy): domain Bacteria; phylum Bacteroidota; class Bacteroidia; order Bacteroidales; family Bacteroidaceae; genus Physcousia. Next base: position 45,227 of record CAKRRN010000013.1, on the reverse strand, counting down.
GGATGTTACCTTTGGTTCCTGCCTTTACTGCAATATTGGTGTAACCTGTGGCACGCGCAATCATGTCATTCAGGTAGCCTGCTGCGTCTGACAAAGTAGGGTCACTGAAACAAATGGTCTGTCTGTCTTTCACCAAGAAGACTCCTTTACCTTCTTTAAGCGAAGTGGGTTTGGGAATGATGTTCACACCAGCCTGAGCACATACGGCCAGCAACAACAGAATGGCAGAGAGCCATCCTCTCAAATTAGCTTTAGTCATACTTTTTGTTTTGATTAAATTATAAGGGCGATATTCCCTCAGCAGGAATTCGCCCTTTATGTTTGTGTTGGTTTACTCTTCTGCCTTCTTACGCGAAACGGACTTGCGCTTTCTGGGCTTATCCTCCTCCTTAGGAGTAACCTGAATGCCAGCCAGTTCGGGGTCGATGATGATACGTCCGCAGTATTCGCACACGATAATCTTCTTACGCATACGGATATCCAATTGACGCTGGGGTGGAATCTTGTTGTAGCAACCGCCACATGCGTCACGGTCTACGGACACGATGCCCAATCCATTGCGGCTATTGTGACGGATACGCTTGAATGCGCTCAGCAGACGTGGCTCGATGGTGCACTCCAGATTCTTGGCAGCCTCGCGCAGACGCTCCTCTTCTGCCCTGGTGTCGGCAACGATTTCGTCCAGTTCGCTCTTCTTGATGTCGAGGTCTGTACGGCGGTCGCTCACCTGCTGGTTGCAGTTTGCCATCTCCTGTGTCTTAGATTCTATCACAGCCTTTGCCTCAGAGATACGTTTTTCGTTGAGCTGGTTGTCCAGTTCCGCATATTCAATCTGTTTGGTCAGATTATCATACTCTCTGTTGTTGCGTACGCTATCGATCTGTGATTTGTAGCGGGCGATATTGGTATTGTTTACCTCGATGTTCTCATTAAGACCACTGATATCTCGCTTCACAGAAGCGATCTCATTGCTGATTTTTTCGATACGTGTGGTCAATCCCTCTATTTCATCTTCAAGGTTCTGAACCTCCAGAGGCAGTTCGCCACGCAGGGTCTTCACTTTGTCAATCTGTGAGAGAGTTGTCTGCAAGGCATAGAGATTCTTTAGCTTTTCCTCTACATTGATTTCTGCAGGATTCTTTGTCTTTTCCTTTGCCATATTTGTAATTAGAGATAATTGATGGGATTGGTATTGACGGAAGTCTTGAACACGGTCAGTTCCGGCAACCTTTCCCCTATGATGTTATTAAATATTTCTACTGTAAACTGTTCGCTCTGATAATGTCCCAGCACTCCTATCTGTATCTCCTGTTCGTGTCCGAAAAACTGATGGTAGTGCATCTCACCCGTGAGGAAGGCGTCCGCCTGCATCCTCACTACCTCTGGAAGCAGAAAATCCCCTGCCCCTCCACAGAGTGCTACGCTCTGGATGGGTCTGTGCAGCAACTCATTATGCATCAGGCATTCCACTCCGAAGACTTGCTTCACCCTCTGCAGGAAACGCAAAGAGTCCTCTGCCTCTGGTAAGATTCCGATTACTCCGCATCCTGCTGTCACGCTCCGTTTTCCCATACCTGGCTGCCCTGAGAGAACCACCGTACGCTCCTGTATAAGCGATACATCCTGCATTCCCAAATGCTCTGCCATGCAAAAGTTCACACCATCTTGCGCATTGTCCAGATTGGTGTGAGCAGCATAGATGGCAATGTCATTCTGTATGGCCAGACGTACGCAGCGTTGTACATAATCAGAATCGCTCACACACTTTAGTCCTTTGAACAACAGGGGATGGTGTGCCACAATCAGATTGCACTCCAAATCAATGGCTTCTCTCACCACCTCCTCAGTGACATCCAAACATAATAAAGCCCCTGACACTTCCGTCTCTGTCAGTCCAACTTGCAAGCCTGCATTATCATAGCTTTCCTGCAAGGGCAGAGGCGCGAAATCTTCAAGGGCGTCCATGACTTCCCGAACCGTTACGCTCATACCTTATGAGATTAAGGAATAATATTATCCGAGCCACAAAGTTAGAACAAATCCGCCACTTTGCCAAAGGCAATAGCCAAAAAGTTAACTTCCAAACAGATATTCAGCATCAGGCATCCTCATCTTCTCATCCCATCCGCGCATACAACAGGGTCTGTCTTCGTGGCTTTTCTGCTGCTTTTCTCAAGAGCAAAGCACTTTCGCTTCGGGATGCATTCGGGTTGCATCAAATCCACAGTCCTAGATTAACCTCACCCACGCCCTCCCCTTCGAAGTTGCATCTCTTGCGAACGCTACAATACTGCGTTCGCAGAAGAAAGTACGCAATCTAAATTATTTCTCCAGCCAGGGCTTCATTCCCACCGAAAAGAGCTACCTTTGTAGGTCTTATAAAGAAATACAATAAAATTATCAAATAGCAAGCGATGCCCACATACGGCAGGCATCCCCATCCGACACTCAACATGAAACCAACTACAAGTAGCAGTACACACCTGCCAGCAGAATGGCACAGGCAGTGGGGGGTACAACTAACATGGCCTCACGAAGACACAGACTGGAAACCCATTCTGAAAGAAGTCACAGAGTGCTACCTGAAGATAAGCAAAGCCATAGCTGAAAGAGAAAATCTGCTGGTGGTAACACCCCACGCCAGACAGACAGAGGCTCTACTCGCCCAGCATCTCACAGAAGAAGAACTGCAGAGAGTAATCATTTGCGAAATGCCCACAAACGACACTTGGGCACGAGACCATGGGTTCCTCACCCTGCTGGACCAAAACGAGCACGCACATCTGTTGGACTATAAGTTCAACGGATGGGGTGAGAAATTCCCTGCCGAGCTGGACAACCGCATCTGCCGAGCACTCATGGAGCAGAAGATACTGACAGGAACCTACGAGGACCATCTGGATTTCGTACTCGAAGGAGGTAGCATAGAAAGCGATGGGGAAGGCACTCTGCTAACCTCCCAGCAATGCCTGATGGCTCCACATCGCAACCAACCGCTCACGCAAGATCAGATTGAGGAACGACTAAAGAAAGACTTCCATGCCCAAAGAGTACTATGGATTACGCACGGGACACTGGCAGGAGATGACACGGACGGACATATTGACACACTCGCACGGCTCTGCCCACACAACACCATTGCCTACGTACAATGTACAGACCCCACTGACGAGCACTTCGAGGAGCTTCAGCTGATGGAGAAGGAATTGAAGGCATTTCGGACTGTCCAAGGAGAACCCTACCAGCTACTGCCCCTGCCTATGGCTGAACCTGCGTTTGACAGCGATGGCAATCGGATTCCAGCCACCTACGCGAACTTTCTGTTCATAAACGGAGCCATCTTGTTACCAACTTATGGAACACCCAACACGGACACGGAAGCCATCCAACGCATGAGGCACGCCTTCCCAGAATACGAGATTATCGGCATAGACTGCCGTCCACTCATCATACAGCATGGAAGCCTACATTGCTGCACCATGCAATTCCCAACATTCAAATCATGAAAACAGGTATCATACAACTGCGCTGCACCGAGGATGTGCAAGCCAACAGAAAACACATAGAGGAAAGCATCGCCAGAGCCGCTGCTTTCGGAGCCAAGCTGATTGTACTGCAGGAACTGCACGACAGTCTCTATTTTTGTCAAGTGGAGAGCACAGACAATTTTGATTTGGCTGTCAGCATTCCTGGTCCTGTGACAGACTTCTACGCATCGCTTGCCAAAAGACACGGGGTGGTACTGGTAACAAGCCTGTTTGAGAAACGTGCAGCAGGTCTCTACCACAACACAGCCGTTGTCTTCGAGAAAGATGGAAGCATAGCAGGACGCTATCGCAAGATGCACATCCCTGACGACCCAGCCTACTATGAGAAGTTTTACTTCACACCTGGCGACCTGGGGTTCCACCCTATACAGACCAGTGTAGGACGTCTGGGAGTACAGGTATGTTGGGACCAATGGTACCCCGAAGGAGCCAGGCTGATGGCCCTGCAAGGTGCTGACCTACTCATCTACCCCACCGCCATCGGATTTGAAAGCACAGACACACCCGAAGAACAAGCACGGCAGCGCGAAGCATGGATAACCGTACAGCGCGGACACGCTGTTGCCAACGGCTTGCCTGTGGTCAGCGTAAACCGCGTTGGCTTCGAACCAGACCCCAGTGGACAAACAGGGGGTATCCAGTTCTGGGGAAGCAGCTTCGTTGCAGGTCCACAAGGAGAACTTCTGCTACAAGCCAGCCAAACCGAGGAGGAGGTGAGCGTGATAGACATCAACATGAAACGAAGTGAGAATGTGCGACGATGGTGGCCATTCCTACGCGACAGACGCATTGAGGAATTCGGTCCTCTCACGCGTCGCTTTATAGACTAAGCATCAAGAGAGGAATGATCTCACTTGTCCGTCATTCCTCTCTTTTCGCAACATCTATACATTATATATATAATACGCGCGCGCAGGCAAAAATAAAGCAAGCAAGATGCATCAGCATTCAAGAAGTAAGCGAAACAAAGAAACAACAATACAAAAAGACAGCAAATTTGCATATTTTATAAAATAAAACAACATATCATGCTTTGCATATTTACAAATTGTCGTACCTTTGCAACAGAAACAATGCAATAAGACAGACAAAAGACATGAACAAGCGCATTCACTTCACAAAGATGCACGGAGCAGGCAACGATTACATCTACGTTTACACTCCGCAATACCCCATTCCCAACCCTGCGGAAGCAAGCATCCAGTGGAGCAAGCCACATTTCGGCATCGGTTCGGACGGCCTTATCTTGATAGGCGAGAGCCCTGTGGCAGAGGCTGACTTCAGTATGCGCATCTTCAACAACGACGGCTCCGAAGCCTTGATGTGTGGCAATGGCGTGCGCTGTGTGGCAAAATTCGTTTACGACCACAGACTCACAGACAAGACTACCATTGCCATTGACACACTGTCAGGCATCAAAGTCATCCGTCTGCATCTGGATGCTGATGGGTCTGTGGGAAGTGCTACCGTAGACATGGGGAAACCCATTCTGAGCAACAAGCAACTGCTTGACACACCCGGCGGAAGTATGACAAACGGAACGGTAGATGGGCACACAGGCACATTCGTATCAATGGGCAATCCTCACTTTGTATGCTTCGTGCCCGATGCCACCTCAATTGATGTGGCTACAGAGGGGACACGGTTGGAGCACAACCCCATCTTCCCCGAACGGTGTAACATTGAGTTCGTATCAGTAAAACCCGATGGCACATTGCGCATGAGGGTATGGGAGCGTGGAAGTGGCATTACACTTGCCTGCGGAACAGGAGCATGTGCCACTGCTGTGGCTGCTTGCCTGACAGGTAGAAGTGGAAGAACAAGCCGAGTAGAGATGGATGGAGGTACATTGGAGATACATTGGGACGAAGACAACGACCACATCCTGATGACGGGTCCAGCAGCAACATCCTTCGAAGGAGAAGTCTTATTGCCAACAGAAAACCAATAAACAAAGCAATATGGCACTGGTCAACGAAAACTTTCTCAAATTACCTGTGAGTTATCTATTCACAGATATCGCACGCAAGGTGAATGCCTTCAAGGTCTCACATCCCGATGCCGACATCATACGATTGGGAATCGGTGATGTTACCCGACCACTGGCTCCCGCCGTGATAGCAGCTCTACACAAGGCCACAGACGAGATGGCCTCTGAGAAGACCTTCCGTGGCTACGGTCCCGAACATGGTTACGAATTTCTTCGGGAAGCCATTATCAAGAATGATTTTCAGCCTCGCGGTATTCATTTAGACCCCGTAGAAGTGTTTATCAATGATGGAGCCAAGAGCGACACAGGCAACATCGGTGACATACTGGGATTGGACAACACGCTCTGCATGACGGATCCCATCTATCCTGTGTACGTAGACAGCAATGCCATGTGCGGACGTGCGGGTATACTTACAGACAAGGGATGGAGCAACATCATCTACTGTCCCTGCAACGCAGAAAACAACTTTGTGCCAGCCCTGCCCAACCAACGTGTAGATGTCATATACCTGTGTTACCCCAACAATCCAACTGGTACGGTCATCACGCGTCAAGAGTTGAAGCGATGGGTTGACTATGCCATCAAGAACGACAGCATCATCATGTACGATGCCGCCTACGAAGCCTACATACAGGAACCGGGTATCCCCCACTCCATATACGAGATTCCCAAGGCCAAACAGTGCGCCATCGAATTTCACAGTTACAGTAAGACCGCAGGATTCACGGGTGTACGATGCGGCTACACCATAGTTCCCAAAGAACTGACAGCCACTGTGGCAGACACAGGTGAACGTGTTGCGCTAAACGCTCTATGGAACAGACGCCAGTGTACCAAGTTCAACGGAACAAGCTACATACAGCAACGCGCAGCCGAAGCCACGTACTCCCCTGAAGGAAAGGAGCAAGTACGCGCCACCATACAATACTACATGCAGAATGCCAAGATTATGCTAGAGGCTCTGTCTTCTGTAGGCCTTCAAGTGTACGGAGGTGTAAACGCACCTTACATTTGGCTACGGACTCCCGAAGGGACAAGCAGTTGGCAATTCTTCGACGAACTGCTTCACGGTCCGCATATCGTGGGTACGCCAGGTGTTGGATTCGGTCCAAGCGGTGAAGGTTATTTCCGTCTGACAGCCTTCGGTGACCATGATGACTGCGAGAGAGCCATGGAACGCATGGTCAAGTGGTTACACAAATAGAGTAAACAGAACAAAACAATACACACTTAATATAAAGGATTTATGTCAAGTACTTTAAGATTTCAAGTAGTGGGAGAGGCTTTTACCAAGAAAGCCATTGAGGTGCCCAACCGTAAAGAGCGCCCAAGCGAATACTTTGGCAAGTACGTATTCAATCGTCAGAAGATGTACAAGTATCTGCCCATCAAGGTCTACAACAAGATGTGTGACGTGATGGACAATGGTTCTACACTCGACATGAACACCGCCAACGCTGTGGCTGAAGGTATGAAGAAATGGGCCATGGAATTGGGTGCAACACACTGCACACACTGGTTCCAGCCTCTTACAGAAGGTACTGCAGAAAAGCACGATGGCTTTGTAGAACACGACTGGAAGGGTGGTATGATAGAAGAGTTTACTGGCAAGGAACTGGTACAGCAGGAGCCTGACGCAAGTTCATTCCCCAGTGGTGGTATCCGTAGCACCTTCGAAGCTCGTGGTTACAGCGCATGGGATCCTGCAAGCCCTGTGTTTGTCATTGGTGACACTTTGATGATTCCCACGGTCTTCATCTCATACACAGGTGAGGCTCTTGACTACAAGGCTCCTTTGAAGAAGGCCTTGAAAGCAGTTGACAAAGCAGCCACAGACGTGGCACACTACTTCTATCCCGATGTGAAGAAGGTGGTGAGCAACCTGGGTTGGGAGCAGGAGTACTTCCTGGTAGACGAAGGTTTGTATGCGGCTCGCCCAGACTTACTGATGACTGGACGTACGCTGATGGGACACGATAGTGCCAAGAATCAGCAGATGGATGACCATTACTTCGGTTCTATCCCCGAGCGTGTGGCAGCCTTCATGAAGGATTTGGAAATACAAGCTTTGGAGTTGGGTATTCCTTGCAAGACTCGCCACAACGAGGTAGCTCCCAACCAGTTTGAGCTGGCTCCCATCTTCGAAGAAACCAACTTGGCTGTTGACCACAACATGCTCATCATGAGCTTGATGAAGAAGGTGGCACGCAAGCACGGCTTCCGTTGTCTGTTGCACGAGAAACCCTTTGCGGGCATCAACGGTTCGGGCAAGCACAACAACTGGTCTTTGGCCACCGACACGGGCATCCTGCTACATGCTCCAGGCAAGACTCAGACAGACAATCTGCGTTTCGTGACCTTCATTGTAGAGACACTTATGGGTGTATATCGCCACAATGGGTTGCTCAAGGCCAGCATCATTAGTGCCACCAACGCTCACCGTCTGGGTGCCAACGAAGCCCCCCCAGCCATCATCTCAAGCTTCCTGGGCAAACAGCTTTCCGACCTCTTGCAGAAGCTGGAAGAGACCGATGACGACCAGCTCTTCAATCTGGCTGGCAAGCAGGCTCTGAGTCTGGACATCCCTCAGATTCCAGAACTGATGTTGGACAACACCGATCGTAACCGAACTTCACCTTTTGCCTTTACAGGAAACAGATTTGAGTTCCGTGCGGTAGGCTCACAAGCCAACTGTGCAGCAGCCATGATCGTGCTCAACACTGCAGTGGCAGAAGCACTCACCGACTTCAAGACTCGTGTAGACGCACTCATTGCTACAGGCATCGAGCCAACCAAGGCCATCGTGAAGATTCTGCGTCAGGACATCAAGACCTGCAAGCCCATACACTTCGAGGGTAACGGTTACAGCGACGAATGGAAAGCCGAAGCTGCAAAACGTGGTCTGGACGTAGAGAGCAGTGCTCCGCTGATGCTCGATAACTATGTAACACCTGAGTCTGTAAAGATGTTCACCAGCATGCACGTGCTCACACAGCCTGAGCTGGAGGCTCGCTTGGAAATCAAGGAAGAGACTTACACCAAGAAGATTCAGATTGAAGCGCGCATCTTTGGTGACCTCTGCCTCAACCACATTATCCCTGTGGCAACTCGCTATCAGAGTCAGCTCATCGATAATGTACATAAGGTAAAGGAGATTTTCCCACCTGCCATCGCCGAAAAGGTAAGTGCCAACAACATGATACTTATCCAGAAGATAAGCGAGCACAGCAGTTTCATCACTGAAAACGTAGAAAAACTGGTGAACGCACGCAAGGTGGCAAACAAACTCACCAGCGAACGCGAGAAGGCTATTGCCTATCATGACACAGTGGCTTGTCTGCTCGAAAGCATCCGTTACCACGTAGACAAGTTGGAGCTCATCGTAGATGACGAGTTGTGGCCATTGCCCAAGTATCGCGAAATGCTCTTCATCCGCTAAGTCATCAACTCCGAATCAAGGAGAGAAGAGATAGCAAACAGAATTCAGGCAGGAGGAAAACAGTTTTGTTTTCCTCCTGCCCTTTTTTCCACACATCCCTGCACCCTGCATACAAACCATATAGGTGAAGATGGGGGAAAATAAGCACTGAAGAAATTGGGTAGGAAAAACTTCGCCCTTATGCTTTGGGTAAGAGATGAACGATAGACCAAAGCAAAAGATGTCAAGAACATTGCCGACAGGCATACGAAAAACAAGCAATGCGCATTCCTTGCATAGAGCAATAGTAATAGGGTGTTCTGGGAACACATACACTCTGTAGAATTTTATCCCTCACTTCCTCTGAACCGAAAAGTCAGTATCCTATATTACTTGTCAAAGTATCTTAGGATAGTTTGCAAAGTATCTTAGGATACTTGGGCAAGTATCCTAAGATACTTTTTTTGAAGCATTTTTTAAGGAAACGGTGCAACTATCTGGAGATACTAAAAAAAGGGGATGCCCAGCAAAGCGGGCATCCCCCATAATACAGGCTTGAATTAAATCACATCATCTGCCACACTAAATGGCAGAACGATTGGATTTACTTAATCACAACCTTGCGTACCGTTCCATCGCTCATACGAATGATGTTTACACCCTTCTGAGGAGCAGAAATACGCTTGCCATCTACGCCAAAGCGAGACTGCTCTACCACTCCATTGGCAGATTCAGCTCCGTTGATGCCTGTGGCAGTAGTTACAGTCACAGAGAAGGAAGTCTCAGCCAGTTTACCATTTGAGTTCACCTGAATTGTGATTGTAGCATCGCCCTTCTGCTTAGGAGTGATCACGAGCGATCCATTCTGCATTTTGGCATCCAGAACCTCCTCGTTGCTGACAGCCTTCACGCTTTTCACAATAGCTGCATCAAAATTGTCAGCATCAGTAGCAAGGTCCTTCAAGTCAATTGAAACAGAGTTGTCGGCAGAGAGTGTCACATCTTCTACAGGATTGGCAATGACAGGAGCCTCATTGTCGGGGAAGACAGGCAATGATGGGAACCAATAATTAGAAATCATTGGATACTCAGCCAGTTGCTTACCCTCTGCATCATACTTACGCACCACATAAGTGGGATCACCAAATCCCTTGAACAAGCTAACGTACGCATCATCGCTTACAGGATCTACACGGAATGAGCAACCATAGATGTAATAGCCGTCCTCAGCATCAGTATAGTCAAGATACTTGGAGAACGTGTTGGTGTCAATGTCATACTTATAGATAGCATAGTTGCTGAACCATGAATTTTCACCACCGTTCCAATAGAGTACATTCTTCTGATTGCTTGCGCAGAAGCAGTCTGGAGTCCAGGCGTACCAAGAGTTGGAAGGACCATAGATACCCTCAGGCATTTCGATTACAGACTGCTCCAATGTATTGGGATCCACTCTGACAATTCTGTTGTCTGCCATTCCTGAGCCAGATGGGTCTGCCACACTAAGCCAGAGGTTTCCGTCCTTAGAAAGGACAACAGAGCCAAAGCCCCATCCCTCTGGCGCGGTGATAACTTGTTCCACCTTGTCTGTATTGGCATCAATAACAAGAAGACCATTCTTCTGGTGAACAGCAAACACTCGGTCGTTCACGCGAACCATATTACCGATTTGTCCACCATAAAGCTGTTCGTAAGCAGAGCTGGCACCATTTTCAGTGCCTTCCACACGACCTGTTATTTCCTGACTGTTAAGATCAAGAATAAAAATGCCGTTGCTTGTACCCACATAGCCCTTATGCTCATCCACGCCAAGGAAAGCACGTCCGTCTGCATTACTACTGCCGTTCTTGTCTGTAGAGATTGTCTGAATTTGCTTCTCCATCTTCATGGTTTTGGCATCAAGGATATTGATGCGACCGCCAACAACTGATGCCGCTGGGTCTTTTTCCTGCTTAGACATTACATAGAATTTATCGCCATAAATCTGACCATATTGAGCAGTACATCCCAATTCTACCCCAGGATTCTCTTTCTGAACGACACGATACACCCACTCACCTTCGTTGGTCAAGAAATTGATGGTAGAGTTCTGATGACCATACCAGTCCTCGTTGACGATGAACACTCCGTTGGAGTAATCGCTTTCGCTCTCTGCCACCTTCTGGCAAGCACCACTATGGGTATTCTTGGTATAGTCTATCGTTTCACCCCGAATATCCTTCTCTGGGAAAGTAATGCCTTCTATCACCGTATTGGCAGGCAGATGATTGTAAGCAGCACCTGTGGGCGACACCACATACTCACCGTCCGTAAGCACCAAGTTATCAGCCTGTTCAGCATTAACAACGTCAGTCTCCGTTGGCACGACCGTCTCGTTGACAGTTCCCTTAATAACATTATAGCCCACCAGAGCCACGCGTGTGGTAGGAGCCTCATTGGGGAACACAAGGTCCTTGGCACTCTCTAAAACACACTTATTGTTTTCTATCACATTATTGGCAAAGCGAGTTATAGGTCTATTATAGACAACGACAATGTCCTTTTTTCCTTCGTTATTAACGAATGTACATGAGGTGACAGATGCTGTAAACAAGGGTTTCTCAGCAGCCTCCTCGTCATTTTCAGATGGGAATGCCTTGATTTTTAGTATCCCGTCACCTTTCCTTCCCATGCAATTAGCGAACACACATCCAGAGACACTCAAGTCCATGGGAACAAGTCTGTCTTGGTCTACCGCGACAATTCCAGCGTACCCCTGCGTGTCACCGTTCTCAAAGTTGCAGTTTTCAATGTGGAGAGAAAGAGCATCACTAGCGTATATGATGCAACCCTCTGAATTGTTCTTGATTGTCATATTGCGCATTGTCACGCTGCCAGTCTTAGTATAAACTTCGAATGTGACCCCACCAGTTAGAATCACTCCATTACCATCTATCACAACAGGCTTTAGTATCTCACAATAAGAATCGGGCATATCGTCGCTCACCTCCTTACCTTTTAAGTCATCGCTAAACTTGATGGTTGAGCCTTCGATAAAGTCATCGCTTTCCAAAAGAGCATTGATTTCCGCAGGACTGGTGATGGTATAGACCGTAGGAGTGGCTGTGCCTTCCTCTGCCAGCCTTTTCACCTGGGCTACCTGTGTGGATGTGGGCTGCATATACACAAGCTCAGCATTGTTCATGTCGGCACTGTACCAGTTGCTCATGTCTGACACGAAAGACCAAGCATCAACAGAACCATTTTCCAATTCCCTATTGGAAAAACCATAACTTGAATATGTATAGTCTTTTGTGGCATCGTCTGTCATCCAGTAGCTCCAGTAGCCATCATACCAAGCTGCACGCCAAGTACCCTTAGTGCTGTTGGTCTTCCAATAGTCATAATCGTAAGCGGCATAGCCATAGGTAGTGCTGTTGAACGGATGCTCCAGAATGCCTGTGGTCTTAGCTTCCTCAATGGCATTGGCAGCCATGGTGATGGCATTGTCCTTGCCTGGGTAGGAATTCTGACCGAGATTGGCACTCTTGATGGCATCATAGCCGAAACTGATGCGGTTGTCGGAAAAGGCCTCTGTATCAAAACGAACCCCATCCAGTACATTGCCATCGGGATAATATCCCGCACCGCACAAGGTACTGCCCATGTTTGTCTTTTGGGTGAAGAGCACCAGACGTGGGTCTGCCTTGGCAATAGCGCGAAACATGCTTTCACCTGTGGCTTTTTCTCTCTTTTTGTTCCACTTATAACCCCAAACGTAAGCATTGGTGCTTGTGCCATCATTGAACTTAACAACCAGTGCGGACTCGTTCGGTCCTTCTCCCACCCAGAAGTTGATTTTCTGGAAGTCCACCTTTGAACCACCGCTGGTAGGCTCTGAGTGCATAGCCACGTCTTGACGCAGCACACCCTGCACACGCATCTGTGCAAACGACACCGTCGCACACAGAAGCATCAGCATAAAAGAGTAAATCTTTCTCATCTCAGAAATGTTTTTAATTAGTTATATGTATGTGAATTGTTCTCTTTCTCTCTCTTAATCTCCCAAGGGATCATCTGGCACAGAGGGCTTCACGTCCATGTGCAAGTCTTGCGCCCTTGCCACCTCCGTGGAAGTCTCTCCTATCCATCCGCAATATTGCCTCACTCCCGTATAGACCCTGATAAAATCGACCCCTGGCAGATGCACAGGGTTACCCTGCTTATCTACAGCCCAGGAAATATCGAAGGAACAGAGGTCTTGCTCCGCATTGGGGTGATTGTCTACATATCCCCAAGGATAGGCATAAAGCACATAATAACTCCCCCGATGGCTTTCGTCAAACCCATTCTGCGGCAATAAGCTTCCTGAAAACTTCATCTCGTCCTCTTTAATCCACTCAGGATAATAGTTCTGCGTGTGATACATGTTCTTTGCCACATAACCACTTCCACCTCGGTTATCTTTCCAAGGGATGTACAGGGTATCTGTCAGCACACCCGTGACATCCTTAATGGGCTTATGGTTCTTGTCGGGACGTTGGTATGTGATCTCATAACCTTTAAGCGTCGTAGGCTTGTAATACTCGCTACCTGCCAACTCATACCATTCGTCATCATCAGCCTTACCATTACAGTTTCTGTCGAATGCCACCATCACGATGCCAGGTTCCGCTGAACCGCCTTTCATATCTTTGTAGGCTGGCACATCGCTGTAGAATGAATTACCCTTAATATAGAAGTCCTTCTCCCCTGGAACGTTGACAACCGTGTGGTCAAACCCGAAAGTGACATAACCGCCATACGAACCAAGTGTAATCATCACGTCATTGACCAGGTCGTCCTCAGCCTTCTGACGCATGGTCTCCTCGGTATCGCCATTCTCATAGAGGGGCATGGTATTGACAAACTGTCCTGGAGCAGGACGATACTCATAAACCTTGGCCGTATAGGGGCTGTACTCGGTATCTTCATGTACTACGGTAATAGGAAAGGAATGTTTGTAGCCACGGAGTCCGTCGTCCAAAGTAAACGTGATATTATACGTACCCTCCTTCTCTGCCAGGAAGACGTAATCACGTTCTGTGGAGAGAAGAGAGTCACGCCCATCCTCCGTTTTCAAAATCCATCTGTAGGATTTTCCTTCATATGCAGGTGCAAGACGCAACTTTCGCATGCGCTCTATGTAGTAATAGCTGTTAAGTCCAGACGAGACATCCTCGATATTATCTCTACAGGCTGTAAGGCATACTATCAGCAAGATGACCGACAGTGCGAACCAAGCCTTCTCTCTTTCCATTTTCATTATCCCAGTCATTGAGTATTCAGAACCAATCGCTCTAATCATTTCACAAAACACATATGGGCAGGAATGTCTCCCGTACGCACACTCCATTTCCTCACTCCATCCTTGCCATAGCAATGCAATACACCACTCGACACATAGTTCTTGGCATCCGTCACATAAATATCATGCGTTTCGGGATGGATATTGATACCATAGGGGATGGTGATATCCTTTTCCGTACCGTCCGTGATGAATCGGTTGCTCACCTGCTGCTTGGTGTGGGTGTTGATGATGCCATAGGTGATAGAGTTCTTCTGTGTGTAGTTGTTCCACTCTGTGGAGTAGTAATAGAGGGAGTCACCACTGATACAGAAGTTGGAGCAGGGAATGTCCAGCGTATCGGTGACTTGCATCTCATTGCGTCCCTTCTTCTTGGAGAGCACAAACATCTTGGAGTGTATGCCTTGGTAGTCGCCACGCGAGGTCACCCACAGTTTTCCCTCGGAATCGGCTTTGATATGATGCAGGTTGATGGCCACAGGTATCTTCTCTACCTGCTTGAAGCCCTCCAGCTCTATCACAGATACCGTATTATCATAGTTGGGAGCCATATAGCCTCCTGAATTAGCCACATAGATGTACTGCCCCAAGACACATAGCTCGTCAGGCTGGAATCCCACTGTACACTTAGCCACAGCTTTCATGCTCAGAGTGTCAATCTTATACACGGCTCCCTGCACCGCATTAGGATTATTGAGTTGCACAGGACCCACATAGGAAGTAGCATAAGCATAACCACGGTGGAAACGCACATAGCGAACGTTGGGGATGTTGACCTGTCCTATCCTTCGTGCCGTACGTGCATCCAGTATCTCTATCTTGTTGGAACAGTTGACCACCACATAGATTCTGGAACCATACTGCTGTATGTCGTTGCCAACATCGCCCAACTCCTTGATAACCGTAGGATTGCGTTCGGCATAGAGGTTACGCACATAATAGCCCTGTACATAATCCACATAGTCAAGCGTACACTTGTTGCTACCCATGTTGCCCTCGTTGAGCAAGTACATCCCCTTCACCTGCTGCCCCGCATGTATCAGACTGGGGATTAGTTCGTACTCGGTAGGCACCACCACCTCATCCTCGCGGCAAGCAGCAAGGAGCACACACATTATATATATATAGGGCAGAACTTTTCTCATCTTATGCATTCTATAGTTCTATGCTGAGTGTGATACGATAGTTGCGCTTGGGCATCGGATAGTTGAGTATCACGTCATAGTCTTGCGAGAGGAGGTTGTTGACCTCCAGTTGTGCCTTAGCTACATATTTACTCCAGCGGAAAGTCTTCGAGAGAGAAATGTCACTGGTGTACCAGGGCTGCGTGTGGTTGTATACGATGTTCTCCTGCTGGTTGTAACGCTCTCCTGTATAAATCCATGAGTAGTTGACAGCCCAATCGTGCCAAGAGGCTTGTGCGATGACAGAACCACTATGCCAGGGTATGTAAGGTATCTGGTCGCGGTAGTAAGTGTCGGCAGGATTGGTCACATCAATAGCCTTCTGGTAAGTATACTGTAGCTTGGTGGTGAGAAAGAACTCACGCATAGGTTGCAGCGTAAGTCCCATAGTTGCATCCACTCCCGTAATGTGCACCTTGCCCAAGTTGAGCATGGTCCAGCGGAACTGAGCTCCCTTGGGATAAGCCACTATCTTATCTGTCACAAAATTCTTGTAACCATCGGCTGTAAGACTGAAGTCGGTAAACACGCCCGACAGATGACGTCGTGTCTTGTAGGCAAGCCCCACGTCGTACTGATTCACGTATTCGGGACGTAGCTTTGAGTTGCCCATCTCGGCATAATAAAGGTCGTTGAAAGTGGGCATACGGAAACTTCTTTTGGCAAAAGCTCTCAGTTGGAGTCCTATCTCATGGAAAGGTCTCCACGAAGCAAACACGGCAGGAGTCCAGACAGACTTGTTTCCAGGAGACTCTGCCAGTTTGGTACGGTCATTGATATGATTGAACACCACACTTCCCTGCATCTTGAACGCACCCAGATTAACTGCTGTGGCAACGGAGAGGAAGTGGTGCCATCTGGTTGGATAGACAAACCCATACATATCGGCATCCATGTCATTCCACTGTACGTCATAAGAAGCCGATGCATCCCACCATCGGGTGATGTTATACTGGTGTGTGGTTGAAAGATACAGTTCCTTCTGCTTATACACATTGTCTATCATCATGACCGTGGTATCCTTATTCACATACTTGGTAAGATAATAGGCATATTTTCCCATCAGCCTCGCATGGTATTTAGACGTAAAGTCCTTTTCTACACTTGCCTGCATAAAGGAGTTGTTGTCACCGATACGTTCACCACGCCGCCACACATTATTTACAATTGCGCCTGGCACTCCGCGCTCCGAGGTGTAGTTGTAAACCTTTGCCATCCACTTGCCGTTTCCGCTAAAAGTGCCGAAGAGAGCTCCTTCCATACGTGTGGCACGTATGTCACCATTCTGTCTGGTGGCTGTGGTGTCATACATAATCTCGTCCGTCATCACGGCTTTTCTCCTGTATCGAAACTTGTACTTGCCGTTGCTCGAAAGCCATTCGCCACTAAAGGATGCAGACACGCGTTCGGAAAGTTTTAGCTCAAACAATACAGAAGGGTTTACCAGCCCAAAGGAACCAGCCCGCAACTTGGCCTTCAAGTGATACGCCTGTCCCTCATCAAAGGTGGGTCTGCGAGTCCACATATATACAGATCCTGCTGAGTTAAAATCCTTAGCCGACTGGAATATTTCGCTTTTCTGCCCGTTGTAGAGCGAGATGGTCTGTACGTTGTCCAGAGAGAACATGCCCAGGTCCACTTGTCCGTTCTGGGCGTTAGACAACTGAATACCGTCATAAAACACCCCCACGTGGTTAGTACCCATACTGCGGATATTGATGGTCTTTATACCTCCCACACCTCCATAATCCTTCAACTGCACGCCAGCAAAGAAGCGTAGAGCATCCGCTACATTCAAGCCATTTAGGCGTTCGAGCTCCTTGCCGCTTAATTGCTGCGATGGTATGATGCCATGCTGACGCTCAGCCGTCACGGTCACACCTTTCAGTTCGTGATAATTAAATATGGAATCTTCCTCTGCCTCACCCTTTCCAGAAACCTCCTGCGCACAGCAGGGGATTGCCAAGAGTATGGCACATGTGGCAAAGGCAAATAGTTTTCTACACGTTTTTTCACTTATGGTCATCATCTTCTTATGCGTTCCTTACGTATCATTATAGATGCATGGCCTATGTGGGACTATCAAAAAAAACATTTCTCCCACAATTCTGGCGGCCGAATTATCATATATACCAACCAGTCGTAGTAGAAATGCGTCAACACAAGCAACCGATTTATTCCCTTGTTATCAAGAAAACAAATCTCATAACTTTTCCTTCTTCGCACCGTCCGTTACCCGCAGACTTCACAACCGATTGGGCAATGGCAGGTCTTCTGACTTATCCCAGGTCTTACCGTCTTCCCAACCTTTTGGCCAGTGACTTTGCAGCAAAACCCTCGCATCTTCACTTCACGGAAGAATGCTGGAACTCACAGCAGCGGGAACTGTTGGAGAATCTCACCCCATTCCCTTTTAATCTTACCCACGCAAGGCAGGACAAGAACCTATTGCACGTGCAAAGGTACGTCAAAAAGAAATAGGACAATACTTTTATCTAAAGAAAATCTCCTCATGTAAGTAACTATCAACCCTTACCATGCCTCCAGCCTGCTGGCCACCTTTGGCATCTGTTCTTTGTGAAATACAGGGTTCTTGCCCTCACTTTTCTGACGACGATAGTCGTTGAGCAGGAATACAGCTTGACCAGAGAGTAGCACGATGGCCACCAGATTGAACAGCGTGAGCATGGCCATGGTGATATCTGAGACACTCCAGGCAAAGTCGAGCGTGACTACCCCACCCAGCATCACCATGGCTGCCACAGCCAGACGATAAATAGTCATACTCCATTTGGAACGCATGAGGTAGCGTACATTGGTCTCGCCATAATAATAATTACCAATAATGCTGCTGAAGGCAAACATCAAGATGACTACAGCCACAAAGGGATTGCCCACACTGCCTATCTCATGCACCAAGGCATTCTGAGTGAGCTGTATGCCCGTAGAGGCTTTCACGTCCACGCCACTTACCAGGATGATGAAGGCTGTGCAACTGCACACCACCAGCGTGTCGGTAAACACACCCAGAGCCTGCAGCAGTCCCTGCTTGACTGGATGACTCACGCTGGCTACTGCGGCAGCGTTGGGCGTACTGCCCTCACCAGCCTCATTGCTAAAGAGACCACGCTTCACGCCCTGCATCACCATCACGCCAAACATGCCACCTGCTGCCTGATGGATACCAAAAGCACTTTCCACTATCATCCGTACCACTCTGGGCAAGAGGGTGATATTGCACAGCACCACCCCCGTGGCAACAGCCAGATAAACAACAGCCATAAGGGGCACCACCACAGAAGAGAACTTGGCCACACGCTGGATTCCACCGAAAATGATAACAAGCGTAAGCAGCATCAATACTCCTCCCATCACCGCGGGGTCGACACCAAACGCCTTTTCCCACGCAGCACAGATGGTATTGCTCTGCACGGAATTTTGGGCAAAGCCGAATGTCACAATCAAGAGTACAGCAAACACCGTCCCCATCCATGCTTTGCCCAAGCCATACTTCATGCAGTAAGCAGGTCCGCCATAATAAGACGTAGCGCCCTTACGCTTGTATAACTGTGCGAGTGTGGATTCCACAAAAGCTGTGGCAGCACCCAACAGTGCCAGCATCCACATCCAAAACACAGCTCCAGGTCCACCAACGCTGATGGCTGTGGCCACGCCAGCCAGATTACCAGTGCCAATACGACTTGCCAGTGCCACCACAAAGGCCTGAAAAGATGAGACATGCTTCATCCTACCCTCTACATGTACCTCCATCGAGAGTTCATCGGGACCAATATCCTCCTTCTGTACTTTCTCTGGACACACAAGCAGACGCACCATCTCACCTATGAGACGAAACTGCACAAATCGCGTACGTAAAGTAAAGTATAGCGCACAACAGCAAAGTATCGCTGTCACCACATACGTCCACAGACAATCACTCACACTCACCAGCACATCTTGCACAGCATCCATCATTCTTTCATCTTTTTCTTGATTTCTGCGTGCAAAATTACAATTTTTTACTCTTTTACTTACACTTTACACACACAAAACACGTTTTACGCTTCATTTTATCACAAACAAGCTTATAATTATCATCAACAGGCTCTCTGATGGTAGTCAGGGCTCACCCGATAAGCCAAGGGGAGTTTCGAACACGATTCACAGACATAACCTGTACTTATAAGCCAGCTTGCTTGTCTGTACAGAGGATATAATAATAAGATTCATACGAAAACGGCTCAGTTTATTTCCCTAGTTGGAAAAAAATATTTTCCCAGTTAGAAAAAAAAGAAAAGGGCTATTATAATGGTCCACTATTACCGTTTCATAAAGATGGATAGTGCGTCTACCTTTTTACAGTTTATACACAGAGAAAACGTATCTACGGAAATCAATATGACTTAATCCCAAATCGGTCATTAGACCGAAACAAAGAACCCATTCCTGCTGATGGATAGTTCTTACCAATCCCTATCAGCCTTTCTTCCGGCATCTTGTTTCCAGACTTGTCTTGTGACATAGCCCACTATGCCCTTGACACGTATGAAAACAAGATGCCGGAAGAAAGACTAATATGAATCAGTATCTAATGAGCGATTTGGATTAATACATACTGTACTCCTCACCATTCATTCTTACTTGTAAAAAACGGTTGCTTCTATTAGCCTATCCCCACTAAATTCCTACTGAGCCGTATTCTGCAAATCTATTCCAAAAAGCCCGAAGTCCTGTTTTGAGGGGACCTCGGGCTAAGGCTTATGATCTTTTTCGGTTCTTGCCAAGCTGCAAAAGATATATTCACCTCTGGCAATCTGTATTTTTCCTTTTTACTGAGCCAACAGGAATTTCTTGAAATCCTGGAACTGCCGGCTCATAGGCACGCTCTGTTTCTCGCCCTTCATGAAGGCAGCCAGACGCTCTGGAATATCCACGCTCTTACCTGTGATATGCTCTACTACGCCCTTAAACTTGGCAGGATGTGCCGTTTCGAGGAAGAATCCAGCCTCAGCCTCCTGTAATCCCTCCTGCAAAGCACGATAGCCACATGCCCCATGAGGATCGAGCTGATAGCCCGTCTGAGTAAGACAGGTCTCCACGGTGTCAGCAATCTGACTGTCGCTGTAAGTGGCACCAGAGATATCCTTACGGATGGCTTCTGCCGAATTGCCGTAGAGATCCAGAATACGTGCAAAGTTACTGGGATCACCCACGTCCATGGCGTTGGCTATGGTCTGGCGGCTTGCCATTGGTGAGTATTCACCCGTCTGCAGATACTTATAGAAGACATCATTGGCATTGTTGGCTGCAATAAAGCGGCTGACGGGCAATCCCATACGCTTGCCGATGAGGGCTGAGCACAGATTGCCGAAGTTTCCGCTTGGCACACAAGCTACTACCTTGCCCTTCCATCCCATGCGCTGCAACTGTGCACAAGCGTAGAAGTAGTAAAAACTTTGGGGCAGGAAGCGTGCCACATTGATGCTGTTTGCACTTGTGAGACGCATATGCGAGGTTAGTTCGGAATCCATAAATGCACTCTTAACCAGTGCCTGGCAGTCATCGAACACGCCATCCACTTCGATAGCAGTAATATTCTGACCAAGAGTGGTAAACTGACACTCCTGGATGGGGCTTACCTTTCCCTTGGGATAGAGTACATACACATGAATACCTGGCACACCAAGGAATCCGTTGGCAACAGCCGAACCTGTGTCACCAGAGGTGGCAACAAGTACATTCACAAGTCTCTTCTCACCACTCTTACGGATAAAGTATCCCAGCAAACGAGCCATGAAGCGTGCACCCACATCCTTGAAAGCCAATGTAGGACCGTGAAAGAGTTCCAGCGAATAGATGCGAGGTGTCACCTCTACCAAGGGTACATCGAAACTGAGCGTATCACGCACCAGCGCGTGCAACTCCTCTTGAGGAATATCCTCACCAAAGAAACAGTCTGCCACGTGGCATGCGATATCCTGGAAGGAATAGTCACCCAGATGAGCAAGAAACTCAGGATTGAGCGGAACAATACGCTCTGGCATATAGAGACCACGATCTTCTGCCAGTCCCTGCACCACAGCTTTTTCCAATGAGGCCAGAGGGGCTTTTCCGTTTGTACTGTAGTATTTCATTATGGTTTTACTGTTTATTAAAGTAGTTGTTCTAAATTGAATGACACATGAATAGCTTACCAAGCAAGCGTTACAAGAGCAGAGAGTAAGGAACGGACTTTGTCCACAGACCTCACAATACTCATACGCTCATAAACGTATTGATAAACTCATCTCCCTGAAGCAAGCCGTAAGCTCCCTGTTTTGCAGCCTCTTCATCGAAGGTCTGCACCCCGTCTGGCTCTATACCAGGTGCATAAATGGCAAAGGGTATCGGCTCGTTGGTATGGGTACGTAAGTGGCAAGGGGTTGGATGGTCAGGCAAAAGAGCAATCGCCACTGGCTCACCAGCTGCTTGAAGTTGACCAGTGCCCTCAGGATCAAGTGCCTTCAGAATATGCTTAAGCAGACGACCATCAAGCGAGCGGATAGTGTCGAGTTTGAGAGGTACGCTACCATCATGACCTGCCTCATCGCTGGCTTCTACATGCAGGTATACGAAATCATCTGTCTGCAAGGCATCAATGGCAGCCTGTGCCTTGCCTTCATAATTAGTATCCCACAAACCTGTAGCTCCAGGTACATCTATCACACGCAATCCAGCATAACGCCCTATGCCACGTATAAGGTCAACTGCCGTAATCACCGCTCCACGCTTAATCTGAGGATAAGTCTTCGTGAGCGGAGCCATCATGGGACGATAGCCTCCACCCCAGGGCCATATGCTATTGGCTGGATCCTGTCCATTAGCCACACGTTTAAGATTAAGAGGATGTGTGGCAAGCAACTTCTGACTTTCACTTATCAAATGCAAAATCAGATCTGCGGTATCCTGTGCTTCGGCTGTAGCTGCCTTCGGAAGATACTCATGCCAAGGTTTTCCTGGGATGTCATGTGGCGGTGTACACTGGAGATTCTTGTTGCCTCCCTTGATAACCAACAGATGGCGATACTGTACACCTGTATAGAAATGCACACGGTCACTACCCAAATGCTCCTGCAAGTAGCGCATGAGCACATCACCCTCCTCGGTCTCCAAACGTCCGCAGGAATGATTCTTGAGCAATTCTCCCTGGAGACAGACAAGATTACAGCGCATAGCCAAATCGTCTGGCGCAAGTTCTACACCTATGCTGGCAGCTTCCAGAGGTCCTCTACCCTCATAAACCAGATGCTGGTCATAACCGAGGATACTACTATTAGCCACTTCACTCCCTGGGTGGAATCCGTCTGGAACTGTCTTCAGCAGCCCGTTACGGCCATTACGGGCAAGCCAATCAAAACTGGGTGTATCGGCATATTGAAGTAATGTCTTACCATCCAGTTCGGGGCACGACCAATCTGCCATGCCGTCGCCAAGTACGATGAGATGTTTCATCTTATCATATTATATATATAAGCATACCCTGGCAAACTTTTCAGCCTGCCAGAGTCTGCTTTCGGTTGAGTATTCAGTTAGTTAATAACGCTTGTATATCCTATATTATATATATGTGGAAGCGGACCGTCTTTATGCCAACGACATGATATCTGCGAAGACACCTGCCGCGGTTACCGATGCTCCTGCTCCGTAGCCTTGAATAAGCATAGGATATTTGTGATAGCGCTCTGTAGTGAGCATGACGATGTTATTGGAACCCTCAAGCACATAGAAGGAGTGTTCTTTGCTAAATTCCTCCAACGACACACTTGCATGTCCGTTCTCATACTTGGCAACGAATCGCCATACTTTGTGTTCTTGCTCCAGTTTCTTCCTACGCTGTTCGAACTCTGCATCCAGTGAAGGAAGATTCTTCCAAAAGTCCTCAAGCGAGCCTTCAAAGAAACTTTGTGGCAGAAGTGGATGCACCTCGACATCTTCCTGACTGACCTCGTAGCCAGCCTCGCGTGCCAAAATCACCAACTTACGTATCACGTCCTTGCCACTCAAATCTATACGTGGATCAGGTTCGCTGTAACCCTCCTCCTTAGCCATCTCTACAGTACGGCTGAAAGGCACATCTGACGAAATGGTGTTGAAAATGAAATTGAGCGTACCGCTGAGTACAGCTTCTATACGCAGAATGCGATCACCACTATTGCAGAGGTCATTGATAGTGCGTATGATGGGCAGCCCAGCACCCACATTGGTCTCGAAGAGGAATTTCACCCCTCTTCGCTGAGCCGTCTTCTTCAGTTCGCGATAGTCGGCAAAGTTTCCGCTGGCAGCAATCTTATTGGCAGCCACCACATTGATATTATGATCGAGAAAATCACGATAAAGCCCAGCCACCTCGGGACTGGCGGTGCAGTCCACAAAAACGCTGTTGAAGATATTCATGCCTATCACCTCGTCATGCAGACGCTGTATGTTGCTCGGTTCTGCACTTTTCAATTGCTCCCTGTAATTGTCAAGTGAAATGCCACGGCGGTCAAACATTGCATTATGTCCACTGGCAATACCCACTACATTCAACTTTAAACGAAGCTCGCGCATGAGTTTCTCCTGCTGATGATGAATCTGCTCTATTAGGGAGCCACCCACAGTACCAACGCCACAAATGAAGAGGTTGAGCACTTGGTACTCACTCAAGAAAAAAGAGTCATGGATGACATTGAGTGCCTTGCGCAAATGTGACTCGTCAATAACAAATGAGATATTGGTCTCACTGGCTCCTTGCGCACAGGCTATCACACTAATACCGCTACGTCCAAGGGCATTAAAAAGTTTGCCTGCAATACCAGGAGTATGCTTCATGTTTTCTCCGACAATAGCCACAGTGGCAAGTCCTTGCTCCGCACGCATCGGGAACATAGCTCCCTCTTCTATCTCCTTAGAGAACTCCGCATTCAGTACCCGACATGCTTCCTCGGCATCCTCATCTCGAACACCTATACTGCTGCTACTCTCTGACGAAGCCTGACTCACAAGGAACACACTTATACCATTGTCTGCCAGGCAGGTGAAGATACGGCGGTTGACACCTATCACACCCACCATGGAAAGTCCAGCCACGGTAATGAGTGTGGTTCCCTTGATGCTGGAAATACCCTTGATGACACGCGAGTCTGCCTGAACCTCGTCCTTGATAATAGACCCAGGAGCCTCGGGATTGAAAGTATTCTTGATTAAGATGGGAATGTGCTTGACACACACAGGATAGATTGTTGGGGGATACACCACCTTGGCTCCGAAGTTACAGAGCTCCATAGCTTCAACATAACTCAGTTCGGGAATCACATAGGCTGTGCTGATGACACGTGGATCCGCCGTCATAAATCCATCCACATCTGTCCAAATTTCCAGCACACTGGCGTCTAACACAGCAGCGATAATACTGGCTGTATAGTCACTTCCGCCGCGTCCCAGGTTGGTAACCTCGCCACTCACAGCATCAGAACTGATAAAGCCTCCCACCAGACTTACCTTAGGCAAGGTCTGCCAGTTCTCTTTCACGAGCTTTCCTGTCAGTTCTGTAGCCAGACAATTCTTACCGCCTTTAACCTCGGTCTTAATGAAAGAACGGCTATCGTACCACTCTGCCCCTTCAACCAAAGCAGCTACAATACGGCTACTAATGCGCTCGCCATAGGAGACAATAGCCGCTTGGGTCTTAGGACTTAAATCATGAATCAGATAAACACCCTGATAAATGCTACGCAACTCCTCCAAGAGGTCATGCACAATGCCCAACAGAGCCTGACGAGCATGTCCCTCAGGGATAACTGCATTGATCATATCTTCATGGCGCTGGGCTATCTCCCAAAAGGATTTCTGATAAAGAGGATCTCCCTCGACAGCCATATTGCCTGTCTTTATCAACTTGTCGGTTATTCCACCCAACGCGCTTACAACTACGATGACCGGCTCTTGCTGAGCCTCAACAATTTTTTTTACACTTAGGATACTGTCTACAGAACCTACAGATGTTCCGCCAAACTTTAGTACTTTCATCCCTTTGACTATCTCGTTGTATTTATCATTGATTCGAATGCAAAAGTAGCAATAAAATCCCGATTGGCAGACAGAAAGAGCGCATTTTACATCTTAGAAAATACAATTTGACAGATTTAGCCCTAATCAATCATCAGATTCCAATTCGTATTAGTCTTTATTTCGACGAGATTATTTTCAAGTAACTTGTTCAAGATTGCGAAAGAGCATAACTTTGCATCGAATATTAGCAATATGACACAGGAACTCAATTTAAGAATACTGCCACAAGATGCCTACGACGAGCAGGGCATCATCAACTTTCTCAAACGAGACAAGGGCATAAAGCCACAGGCTGTAAGGGTACTGAGACGCAGTATCGACGCACGTCAGCGCACCATTTACATAAATCTGACTATCCGTATCTACATCAACGAGCAACCAGAGGAGAAACTGTTCCAACCCATCGAATACAAAGATGTGAGCCAAGGAAAGCGGGTGCTGGTGGTGGGTGCAGGACCTGGTGGACTCTTCGCAGCCCTTAGACTAATAGAGTACGGACTACACCCCATTGTCATCGAACGAGGCAAAAACGTAAGAGAGCGTAAACGCGATGTGGCACGCATACGTACTGACCAAAGGATAAATCCCGAAAGCAACTACGCCTTTGGAGAAGGAGGAGCAGGAGCCTATAGTGACGGAAAGCTGTTCACACGCAGCAAAAAGCGAGGAGATGCTGACAGAATCCTAAGGATATTCGTACAGCACGGAGCGAACGAAAACATACTGGCAGACGCTCACCCACACATTGGGACTGACCGACTACCACGAGTGATCGAAAACATGCGAGAAACCATCATCAGATGTGGCGGTGAGGTACATTTCCAGACACGGATGACAGACCTAATCATCCGAGAGGGACGCATAGAGGGACTACTCGCCACTGATGCAGTAAGCGGCAAGGAAACAGAATTCAGAGGCGAAGCTGTCATCCTGGCCACAGGACACTCAGCCAGAGATGTGTACGAATGCCTGGCAGGAAACCATCTGCAACTGGAATGTAAAGGACTGGCTGTAGGTGTCAGACTGGAGCATCCTGCACATCTGATTGACCAGATACAATACCACAGCCGACAGGGACGCGGAAAATGGCTTCCTGCTGCAGAATACAGCGTAGTAAGGCAGGTGGAGGACAGAGGTGTATATAGTTTCTGCATGTGCCCAGGAGGGTTTGTCGTGCCCGCAGCAAGCGGAACCGAACAACTGGTGGTAAACGGTATGAGTCCCAGCAACAGAGGAGGACAATGGAGCAATAGCGGAATGGTGGTAGAACTGCGTCCAGAAGACATCAACGCTGGAGACGATCCGCTGGCCATGATGCGCTGGCAGGAGAATCTGGAACGCACCTGCTGGCAACAAGGGAACTATAGACAGACAGCACCAGCACAAAGAATGACAGACTTTGTAAACGGACGGCTCTCAGCATCTCTACCAGCCTCATCATACGCCCCTGGACTTCTGTCCAGTCCTCTACACTTCTGGCTTCCGCAAGGAATAGGGAGCCGACTAAGAGAAGCATTCCGCATCTGGGGAAAGCAGAAAAAGGGATTTCTAACGAACGAGGCAACGGTGATTGGTGTGGAAACACGCACAAGCAGCCCCGTACGCATCACACGACAGACAGACAATCTGCAACATACCGACGTACAGGGACTCTTCCCATGCGGAGAAGGGGCTGGCTATGCAGGAGGCATCGTAAGCGCAGGAGTAGACGGAGAACGATGCGCAGAGGCATGCGCAGAGTGGCTATCCAAATAGCTCACGTACAGCCTCTGCCACACGCCTTACGGGCACCAGTTCAATATCGAACTGATGGGGATCTATCCCATTCATATTATGAGCAGGCAACAACATGCGGCGGAAGCCTAGTTTCTGGGCTTCCGCTATTCTTTGCTCTATACGCGACACAGGGCGTATCTCACCACTCAACCCCACTTCGCCTGCCATACAAGTGTCTACATCTATAGGAGTATCTACATTGCTGCTCAAGACTGCGGCAATCACAGCCAAATCTATGGCGGGATCCGTCACCCGGAGTCCACCAGCTATATTTAGAAACACATCCTTGGCAGCCAGCTTAAACCCGACTCTCTTCTCTAAGACAGCCAACAACATATTCAGTCTGCGCCCCTCAAAACCCGTTGTGCTACGCTGTGCAGTTCCATACGCAGCCGTGCTCACCAATGCTTGAGTCTCTATCATGAAAGGTCGGACGCCTTCCACCGTACAAGCGATGGCCACTCCAGACAGTCCTTCGCGATTGTCTGTCAGCAACAGTTCGCTTGGGTTTGCCACCTGACGCAATCCATCATGGCGCATCTCATAGATACCCAACTCGCTGGTGCTACCAAAGCGATTCTTGATACTGCGCAGGATACGATACATATAGTGTTGGTCTCCCTCAAATTGGAGTACAGTATCTACAATATGTTCCAGCACTTTGGGACCAGCCAGCGTGCCTTCCTTGTTTATATGGCCTATTAGCAGGATACTGGCTCCTCCACACTTGGCATACTTGAGCAGACTGGCTGCACACTCGCGTATTTGTGTGAGACTGCCCGGACTGCTATCCACAGTCTCTGTCTGGATGGTCTGTATAGAATCTATAACAACCAAATCGGGGCGCGTCTGCTCTATCTGCACAAAAATCTGCTCCAAAGAGGTCTCTGTCAGCACAAGCAGGTCGCTCATAGGACTGGAAGTGCCTTGTTGCGAAGGAGCCAGTCTGTCTGCCCTTAGCTTTATCTGCCGGGCACTCTCTTCACCACTCACATACAGCACACGACGTCCGCACAATCTCAGAACTGTCTGCAATACGAGCGTACTCTTACCAATGCCAGGCTCACCGCCCAGCAACACCAGACTACCAGGCACAAGTCCTCCGCCCAACACACGGTTCAGCTCGCGATCGCCCATATCCATACGCGGTTCCTCATCGGCACGTATCTCAGACATCGGTACAGGAAGAGACTTCTGCAGCCCATCATGTCCAGCCGCCTTGAGAGCCGCCCTTGTCACACCCGATACAGGCTTGTCGCTCCGTATGGTAAACTCCTTCATGGTATTCCACTGTTGGCACGAAGGACAGCGTCCTACCCACCGAAGGCTTTCCTGTCCACAATTCTCACACACATAAACCGTCTTATCCTTTGCCATGATTGAATATCACTTTGGTTAGAACAGAATATTAAATGATGTACCAGCATAGAGCATATTCTGAATCTGATTGGTGTAACTGCTATGCGGAGGCAACAGATTATAATCGATGAACACACTTGCTGAATAATGCTGACGCAACTTATAGCTGCACGAAACTCCCGTACCGAAATCCATGCCTTGTCGGTGAGGAATCTTCTGGTCAAGTAACGAAATAGAATACAACCTCGCATAACCAGCAGTAAGCTTTGCGCCAAGCAGACAACGCGAGTTGATGGGATAAGAGAAGTAAGGGCCAGTCATCACCGTCAGAGCACGAAGTGTGCGGCTCAGGTTATTCTCTAACAGAATACGATAATTGGCCACGGAAAACTGACCTCCAACACCCACATACGGATTGAAGAAGTACGCTCCTTCTATTCCTCCAATACATCCTGCCGTGGCCTCCAACTTGATTCCGTCTGTCAGATGATACTCCTGCAAGGGTATATTTCCTCCAAGACGCAAACCCAAATACGAAGGTTTATCCCAACGGTTGTATCGGTCCTCTTCCACAACAGGTCTGTTGATACCTTTCTTCTTAAATATCAAGTCCGTCAGAAAGTAGCCCAATTCCGTTGACATGACGCCTATGCCAGCCCCCACCATCACATCACTCAGCCAATGACGATTGTTGGCCATACGCATCAGCCCCACACCTGAAGCCACCGTGTAGGCTCCAAAACCGACCCATTTGCTTTTATAGCCATACTCCTTAGTGAGCATCGTGGCTGTCATAAAGGCTGTGGCTGTATGACCAGAGGGAAAAGAACGAGTGTTCGATCCATCTGGGCGGCGCACACGTATTGTCTCCTTCAGAGTATTGGTCAAGATAGCCATCACACCCACAGAGAACGCGTCAGACACCAACATACGCCCCCACGAGGAACGCCCCTTCACCCCAAAGCTCTTCATTCCAACCATCACCACAGCAGGAGAATACTGCAAGTAGTCATCAGCCGTATGTTTATAACGAGGGAAATAATCGTGCCGCAACTGACGGAAATTCTTATCCTCCTTCATAGCCAGCAAACCGCCAGCAATCAAAGGAAGCCCCACACACGTAATACGATAAGGGCGTGTGTTCGCTATCAACTTATGCTTCATGATGCCAAAAGAATCCACCGTCAAACTGTCCGTACACACAAAAGGACCTCCTTGAGCAAAAGAGTCAGTACCCCCTCCCGACAAACCAAACAAAAAAAGCATACCTACAAAGTACGCTCGGGAGAGGACACACCTTCTCTCACCTCTTCTACATGAACACATAAATCTCGTTTAGTATCATTTTCGACACAAAAGTACATTTTTTTTTCTAAATACCGAATTTCATGTCCTATTTTTCACCTCCACAGCAAACAGGCTTCTTTTACCATCAGTCTAACCAGGGATTAAACATGTTGATGATAAAAAAATGTATTAAGATACGAGAAAAAAGATACGACCAACATTTCTTCAAAGAAGAGGCATTTCTTATACAAACAGGAACGCACATCATAAAATCACCCTCAAAACGAAAGATCCCTGGTGATTTTACACACGAAAAGCAGAAATTACCCTCACAGAACATCCCAAAGGCATCCCGAAGAAAAACACTCTTGTGCGACTACAGAAGGGCTCTTAGAAGCGAAAAATGACGCGCGCGCAATATATATATAATGAGAGCAAAAATAAAACACACTTTTTCTGCAAAAAAAGATGGCAATACTTTGCAGTTATCGCAAATCGGCCTACCTTTGCAATCGCAAAACGGAAACAAACGCTGCTAAGCGAAGCAGACAAGAAAATCCGAAAGCATGGACGTTTAGCTCAGCTGGTTCAGAGCATCTGCCTTACAAGCAGAGGGTCGGCGGTTCGAACCCGTCAACGTCCACAGGAAAATGATGGAATGGCTCCTTAGCTCAACTGAATAGAGCATTTGACTACGGATCAAAAGGTTATAGGTTTGAATCCTATAGGAGTCACCACCTGACAGTGAGTCAGTGGAACTGGGTAGATACCAGAGTGGCCAAATGGGGCAGACTGTAAATCTGCTGGCTTACGCCTTCGGTGGTTCGAATCCATCTCTACCCACTTACGCTATGCGGAAATAGCTCAGTTGGTAGAGCACAACCTTGCCAAGGTTGGGGTCGCGAGTTCGAGTCTCGTTTTCCGCTCTTTGAAATGTTGGTGCGTTAGTTCAGTAGGTTAGAATACATGCCTGTCACGCATGGGGTCACGGGTTCGAGTCCCGTACGCACCGCACGCAAAAAGTGTTTTTCATGGTATTAGATTTTTAAGGTTTAAGAATCAAGGTCAGTGATGATATTGATTCTTTTTTTATGACCTGGAGCACTTTTCCATTCAAGCAAATTTTTTCAAATTATGTTTATTCCAGTTAACATCGAAAATACTTGCTACTCAATAATACAAACTAAGTTCTACAAATTTTCTATTGAGTCGTCAATATTCTCACACAGATTTTTTTTAGTTTGAGTTAAAGTGGCAATTCAAGCAAAAATTGTATTTTTGCAAAGAAATGACAACAACAAGACATTCAAGTAAGCCATTTCGTATGGCAATACTGGCTCTGATGGCGCTTCAGACCACAGGGCTTTGCGCTCAAAGCATACAGATCCACAAGACAGACGGTTCTACGACAGAGTTGTCTATGAACGACATAGACAGCATCGCCTTCGAAGAATTGCCACAGTATCAGACACCACGCGAGCAATCTGCAGACCTTACGTTGCAACTCAGTACAGACTCTGCCTGCTACCATCCTGGTGCGACAGTAACATTCAAATACACAGGAACACGTCTCGTAAAAGCATACGTACGCTATATGCATCTGGGAAAAGTGCTGAAAGAGGAGCCTCTGACCACAACATCATGGACATGGCAAACACCAGATGAAGACTTCAAGGGCTACATGGTACAAGTTTACCAGACAAGAGCGGACAAAGAAATCATACGAGGTACCATTGCTGTGGACGTAAGTTCTGACTGGAAACGATTTCCAAGATACGGATTCGTTGCTGATTTTGGAAGCAGCAAAAACGCAGGCACTACCGCACAGGAAATGAACTGGCTGTGCCGTTGCCACATCAATGGAGTACAATTCCAAGACTGGCACTACAAGCACCATTGGCCATGGGGAGGCAAAGACGGAGTGGCAATGGACACTTATAAAGACATAGCCAACCGAACCATCTACACAAGTAGTGTAAAAAACTACATCAAGGCACAGCACGACAGAGGCATGAAGAGTATCTTCTACAATCTCTGCTACGGAGCACTCGATGATGCGGAGCAAGATGGAGTAAGCAAGTCATGGTTCGTCTACAAGGATGCTGCACACACCGAGCGAGACTGCCATGAGCTACCGTCCTCATGGAAAAGCAACATATACCTGGTCAACCCTGGACTATACGGTTGGCTCAGCTACTCCTACAAACGCATAGCAGAGGTATACGACCACCTTGACTTCGATGGCTATCAGATTGACCAATTAGGATCACGAGGGAAAAGATATGGGTCTGACGGCAAGGAGATTGACTTCCCAACAGCCTTCGCAAAATACTTGAATGGAGTAAAGAGCAATTTCCCAAACAAGAGATTGATAATGAACTCCGTCAGTAGCTACGCCACCAAGGAAATAGCAAAAAGCCGACGGGTAGACTTTCTGTACAACGAACTATGGGATTATGAGAAAAACTTCTCCGACCTATACAACATTTTGGAAACAAACAGGCGCAACAGCGGTGGAACACTCAACACAGTATTCGCAGCCTATATGAACTACAACCTCAACAACACACAGTTCAATACGCCAGGCGTACTGATGACAGATGCCGTAATGTTTGCTTTGGGCGGAAGCCACTTAGAACTTGGGGGCGACCACATGCTCTGCAGAGAGTACTTCCCCTACTCTGCCGTCACCATGAGTGAGACACTCAAGACACACATCACCTGGTACTACGACTTCTTGACTGCCTACCAGAATCTGCTACGCGATGGAGGAACACTCAGCACAGATGCAGCTCTCGTACCCACAGACACATCTGGAAAAATCTCCATCAACGGATGGGAGCCACAATTGGGAGGTGTAACTTCTATCGCAAGAGAAAAAGATGACTGTCTGGTACTGCACCTGCTCAATTTCACCTCAGCAAACAGTCTTAGCTGGAGAGATATGGACGGAACCATGAAAGCTCCAAGTAAGAAGACTAACATTCCGCTCTGTCTGGCTAATTACGAGAAAAAGGTGGAGCACATATATGTAGCAACTCCCGACCAACTGGGTGGAGCCATGCAAGAACTTGACTTCAAGCAAGAAGACGGGAAACTGACCTTCACACTCCCCTCTCTAACCTACTGGACCATGCTTGTCATCCAGTAATGCACACACGATTAAGTGCGAGTCTTTACTTCGAACAGATTGTTTTCAAGCGTGTCGAAGGCAAGGCATAGTGTACTTTGTCGAGACTAAGCAGGAAACGAAAATGCCGGAAGAAAGACGGATAAGGGATTGGTAAGCACGATCCATCAGCAGGAATGGGTTCCTTGTGGTTCACCCGATAAACCAGGGGGAGTTTCGGAGGTAAATCCACAGGCACAACCTGTACTTATAAGCCAGCTTGCTTGTCTGTACAATCTGTACAAAGGATATAATAATAAGGTCCATACGAAACGGC
This sequence comes from uncultured Bacteroidaceae bacterium, assembly GCA_934394435.1. Classification (GTDB taxonomy): domain Bacteria; phylum Bacteroidota; class Bacteroidia; order Bacteroidales; family Bacteroidaceae; genus Physcousia. The sequence continues at coordinate 11,801 of CAKRRN010000013.1, read as the reverse complement.
TCAATTTATTTTCTTAGTTGGAGAAAAATATTTTCCCAGTTAGGAAAAAAGAAAAGGCCTATTGTGGTCCACTATTATCGTTTTCATAAGAGATGGATAGTGTGTCTACATTTTTACTGTTTATACAGAGAGAAAACGTATCTACGGAAATCAATAAAAAGTCACTCTAAAAAGTAATACGTCTTCGTTGGCTATTGAAGCCGTCTTCGCTGGCTATTGAAGTCGTCTTCGCTGGCTATTGAAGACTATATTACTTGAACATGGTGAATACACTATAATCCTCCCAGATTTATCGGGTGAGCCTTCCTTGTTTCGGTCTAATGACCGATTGGAGTTTAGCGAACAGAGGTTAAAATATTAAAAAAGGGTGCTTCGAGATTCATCGAAACGCCCTTTTATATTTCTCTCTATATATATTATGTTCAAATATCAGATACTCAATAGTGCAAGCACATCAATAAGTTCCTTCTTCACAGGTTTGTCGCTCTTGATGGCATTGGAGAATGGCACATACACCACCTCGTCATTCTTGATACCAATCATGACATTACGCTGTCCCTCCATAATGGCCTGTATGGCTCCCACGCCCAATCGGCTTGCCAAGATACGGTCACCAGCACTCGGACTACCACCACGCTGCAGATGTCCTAATATAGACACACGCACATCATATTCGGGATATTCCTTGCGCACACGGTCTGCATAATACATAGCACCACACTTTGGGCTCTCACTTACAATAACGATACTGCTCGACTTGCTCTTTCGAATGCCACGACCAATAAAATGCTCCAACTGGTCAGCACCCGTGCTGTCCTCTGGAATGATGGCTGCCTCAGCACCCGCAGCAATCGCACTATTCTGAGCCAGGAAGCCAGCATCACGCCCCATCACCTCAACAAAGAAGATACGCTCGTGACTGGTGGCCGTGTCACGTATCTTGTCTACACAGGATGTAATTGTATTGAGAGTGGTATCATATCCTATGGTACTATCTGTCCCATTTAGGTCGTTATCAATAGTACCTGGCAGTCCGATACACGGAACATCAAATTCCTCCGCAAAGATGCGTGCTCCTGTAAGCGAGCCGTTACCACCTATCACCACGAGTGCATCGATACCTCGCTTCAGCATATTCTCATACGCACGCTGTCTCCCTTCTTGAGTTTCAAACTCATGGCTACGTGCTGTCTTCAGTATGGTACCACCCCGCTGGATAATATTGCTTACATTCTCGGTGGTAAACTCCTGTATCTCATCGTTTATGAGTCCCTCATAGCCGCGATAGATAGCCATCACCCTAAAGTCGTTGGCGATGGCAGCCCGTGTTACGGCACGTATAGCCGCGTTCATACCTGGAGCATCACCTCCACTGGTTAAAATGCCAATACAGTTAATCTTTCTCATAGTTCCGATTCTGTTTGTTATCCTTACACACTGCAAAAGTACGGATAAATCGTGTAAGTGACCTTTTCAGAAAGACCTTATTTATGCTCCGTTTAAAAACTTTGCCGCACATTTACTATGCATTTTGCCATTTCTTTCCTTTAAGCGGGCATTTTTTATTAGGAATTTTGTAAATTTGTTATGAGTATATGAAACTAACTGAAAACACAACGATATGAAGAAACCATACATCACGATGCTGTTTGCCACACTCGCCATCAGCCAGCCTCATGCGCAGACAGACAGACTTTCCGCATCCGTTTCTTACATCCCCAACGAGCCCTCTGTCAGCCAACCAGCTGTATCATCAGGACGTATTACAGACATTGCCCCACCTCCTGCTGAGGTCTATGCGCCCTTTGGACCACAAGATGCCACTTGCTTCCGTAATCCCCCACGAGTATACTGGCCAGAGACTTGGTTTCACTTCATTGGCGGAAACGTATCGCGCGAAGGCATCACAGCAGACCTCCAGGCCATACGTCAGGCAGGAATATCAGGTGTACATTGGTTTCACGGAAACTTTGGCGGGCTCTGGCCTGGAATCCAAGAAGGAATAAAGGCACTCACCCCAGAATGGGAGGATATGGTAGCTTATGTGGGACAGCAAGCTGACAGTCTTGGCTTACGCCTTACATTACAAACCTGCCCAGGATGGGCTATGGCAGGAGGACCCTGGATTAAACCAGAAAACGCCATGCGACACTTGGAGTGGAGCCGAACGGATCTGGATGGGGCCAGACAGTCTGTAGCAAACTTACAATTGCCCATACCGCAAAACGCGACTGAAGAGTGGCGCAACTGGCAGGACATCTGTGTACTGGCTTTCCACACTCCATTAGGTGACACGGACATGAGACTCAATCCTGAAAACGTGCAAAGCACAGACAAACAGGACTGGCAAGCTTGTCTCACAGGCACTCTGCAAGGCACGCTCCATCTGCCCGACGCAGGTTCACATACCGTGCAGTTCACACTTCCACAGGACAAGACCATACGTACAGTCAAGTTGCCTGCCGTAAACACCTGGAACCACCCATGGGTATTCCAGCCCGATGTTCATATTACCCTGGCAGGACGTCAGGCTGACGGACAACGCGACACTCTTCTCTGTACAAATATTCCGATGAGCAACTGGCAAGACACCATGCCTTTGGAACTGGCATGCAACGAGATACCACATCCCCAATGCTATGAGCTCACCATTACTCACAGACACCCCATGACACTCGGCCAGATACAGCTGCTCTCTGCCGCTCACAAAAACCATTGGCGAGCCGAGGCAGGATGGACTCTGATGGCAAACGAGACAAGCCAAGAACACACGCGTCAGAGCATCGCCTCATTTGTATCACAGGATGAAGTGATAGACCTGACAGACCACACAGACAAGCAAGGAAATCTGCTCTGGAAGTTGCCCGACAATCGCAAATGGACCATACTTCGCATAGGACACATCAACACAGGAGCAAAAAACGGACCCGCACCAGCAGAAGCAACAGGATGGGAGTGCAACAAACTCGATCCCTCTGGAGCCGAAATCCAGTTTACCAACTACGTGGGACGTCTCATGAACGGACCTCTATCCAAGCACCCTGCAGCAGGATTGCTGATGGACAGTTGGGAATGTCTCACACAGACCTGGACTCCCAATATGGAACAGGATTTCGAGCAACGTACGGGCTATGCCCTGCGTCGCTGGATGCCAGCCCTTATGGGCTATGTGGTGGGTGACCAGGAGACCACGTCGCGTTTCCTACTCGACTGGCGCAGAGTACTCACCCGACTCTATTGCGACAATTTCTTCCGTCGCATGACCGAGTTGGCACACAAGCAAGGCATGAAGATCCAATACGAAACCGCAGGGGGCGATGTGGTACCTATGGACCCCATGGAATACTATAAGTACGCAGATGTTCCCATGTGCGAATTCTGGCAACCCTTTGAAGAAGGCTTTGTGGGCGATGTCAACTTCAAGCCCATACGCCCCACAGCCTCCGCAGCACGCCTGTACGGAAAGACGCGCGTGGCAGCAGAGGCATTCACCAGCTTCCAGCTCACATGGGACGAGCATTGGCAAATGCTACGAGACGTGGCAAACTTCAATATGGCAGAAGGGGTCACACACACCGTATTTCACACTTATACCCACAATCCGCACACCCACTTCCTGCCGCCAGGCACCAGTTTCGGAAGTTCCATCGGCACGCCTTTCCTCAGGCAACAGACCTGGTGGCCCTATTTGAGTGAATTCACACTATGTCTGGCACGTACAGGGTATATGCTCGAAAGAGGCACACCTGTAAGCGATGTGCTATGGTTCTTGGGAGACGAGGCCATGCACCGTCCCAACCAACACGCACCCTTCCCCAAGGGCTACCATTATGATTATTGCAACACAGACATACTGATGCACCGGCTCACGGTAAAAGACGGACAACTATATACGCCCGAAGGGATAGCATACCGTGTACTGTGGATTCCCGAAAGCCAGCGCATGCTGCCTGCCACCGTCGAGCGCATAGACCAACTGCTGCGACAGGGCGCACGGATAATCGCATCCGCTCCCAAAAGTCCAGCTACTCTAATGGACGGCAAACGAAACGAAAAACTTTTCCGGCAGGCAGTAAAACGCATATGGGGCAAGAGACAGAAGGCTGGGCTCTACCATGTGGGCAAAGGAATGCTGGCTGTAGGGATGAATATTGACGAAGCATTACAGGCCATGCAACTGAAGCCTGACGTGCAGTCTGCTGACAGCAAGCTCTTGTGGCTACACCGGCAGACCCAGGATGCAGACTGGTACTTCGTGGCAGCACCACCACAAGGTACATTCAAGGGAAAGGTATGCTTTCGCAGCCAGGGAATTCCAGAAGAATGGAACCCGATAAACGGGCAAATATGGAAAGTGAATGCCACACAGTCTGATAGTTATACCTCTCTGGATCTTGACCTGAAACGGGCAGAAAGCCGCTTTATCGTGTTTCGCCACCAGGGCACATCACCTGCCATACAGCGCCCCACAGCCCAAAAGGGACAGACTGTCCGCATCGAAGGTCCATGGCAACTGGACTTTCCTGCAGGATGGGGAGCACCGGCAGAGATCAGCATCACGAGCCTAAAACCCTGGAAAGACCTTCCCCTGGGCAACGAGGGACGCTCCTTTTCTGGCACAGCCACATACACCACCACATTTAACATAGATAAGGTAGAAAAGGAGACAAGCTACATGCTGGATCTGGGCAAGGTAGATATGATTGCAGATGTATACGTAAACGAGCACCCCGTTTCTGTACTCTGGACAGAACCGTATATCACAGAGATAAGCGACTTGTTGCGTCAAGGAAACAACACACTCACCGTGAAGGTCACCAGCACGTGGTTCAACCGGCTGGCATACGATGCCTCGCAACCTGAAAGCGAACGTAAGACATGGACAATAAGTGGTCCTGCGCCAAACGCACCCCTACGTGAATCTGGACTTATGGGACCCGTAACCATCTCTTACTGATTTCTACGGATCCTTATTGCCAGCCTCCATCGTCTGACGGCAAAATGAGCATCCCTCCCCCCTCTCTTCCGAACCACAATACCCGACATGAGTATTGTGGTTCATATTCATACACCTTTTTCTCGCCATGGGTAAGCCTGAAGCGAGCCTCACTTTACCCTTTAGCCCTAAGCGGTCATTAGATACCGGTTCATATCAGTCCTTTTTTTTCGGGCAGACTGTTTTCAGACGGGTCGAGGGCATAGTAGGCCCACGTCAAGACAATTCCCACACCCAAGACGGCCACTTCCACCAATACTGTCATCATTTTACCACATTCAAAGCAAAAATGAGTACAATTTGTAAGTAGTTTGCAAAAACAAGCAAACATTTTGCTATATTTTCTATCTATATACAATACTTTTTGTAACTTTGCACCACAATAACCAATAAATACTGTCAGAGATGTGTGGAATAGTAGGTATATTTGACATAAAGGAGCAATCCTCCGAGTTGCGCAAGAAGGCTCTTCGCATGAGCCAAAAGATTCGTCATCGTGGTCCAGACTGGAGTGGCATCTACTGTGGCAAGCATGCCATCTTGTGCCACGAGCGTCTAAGCATAGTTGACCCCCAGAGCGGCAAACAGCCCCTCTATAGTCCAGACGGCAAACAAGTACTTGCCGTAAACGGCGAAATATACAACCATCAGACTATACGCCAGTCCACAGCCTCTGATTACGAATATCAGACGGGAAGCGACTGCGAGGTCATTCTGGCCCTATATCGCTCCCAGGGCATCCACTTCTTAGAGCAGCTGAACGGCATATTTGCATTTGCGCTCTACGATGAAGAGCGCGATGAGTACCTCATTGCACGCGACCCCATTGGAGTCATACCCTTATATATAGGCCACGATGCAGACGGTAAGACCTATGTGGCAAGTGAGCTGAAAGCATTAGAGGGATTCTGTGACGAGTACGAGCCATTCCTTCCTGGTCACTACCTATACAGCAAAGAGGGTATCATGCGGCGTTGGTACACACGCGACTGGATGGATTATGACGCGGTAAAAGATAATGATGCCGACATCGACACTCTTCGCGTAGGTCTGCAAGAAGCTGTCAAGCGCCAGCTGATGAGCGACGTCCCCTATGGCGTTCTGCTCAGTGGTGGACTTGACAGTAGCATCATAAGTGCCATAGCACAGAAGTTTGCCGCCAGACGCGTAGAAGACAACGGACAGACTGGTGCCTGGTGGCCACGTCTACACTCGTTTGCCGTTGGTCTGAAAGGTGCTCCCGACCTTGAGAAAGCACGCCAAGTGGCAGAGCACATCGGCACCGTGCATCACGAGATAAACTATACCATACAGGAAGGTCTGGATGCCATACGCGATGTCATCTACTTCACAGAAACCTATGACGTGACCACCGTACGCGCCTCCACTCCCATGTATCTGCTGGCACGCGTTATCAAGAGCATGGGCATCAAGATGGTACTCTCAGGAGAAGGTGCCGATGAAATCTTCGGAGGATACCTTTATTTTCATAAAGCCCCATCAGCACGGGCCTTCCACGAGGAGACGGTGCGCAAGCTGGGCAAGCTCCATTGGTACGACTGCCTAAGAGCCAACAAATCCCTCTCCGCCTGGGGTGTAGAAGGACGAGTGCCTTTCCTCGACAAAGACTTCCTTGACATTGCCATGAGACTTAACCCCGAAGCGAAGATGTGTCCAGGAAATGTGATTGAGAAAAAGGTCCTTCGCCAAGCCTTTGCCGATATGTTGCCAGAAGATATCGCATGGCGCCAGAAGGAGCAATTCTCAGACGGCGTGGGCTACAGTTGGATTGACACTCTGAAGAAGATAACCTCAGAGCAGGTGAGCGATGAGCAAATGGCACACGCAGCCGAACGCTTTCCCATCCACACCCCTCTTTGCAAGGAGGAATACTTCTATCGCAGTATCTTCGAAGAGCATTTCCCCAGCCGAAGCGCAGCCCTAAGTGTCAACCAGGAAGCAAGTGTGGCATGTTCCACGTCTATCGCACTCGAATGGGATGCCGCGTGGAAGCAGATGAATGATCCCAGCGGACGCGCTGTTGCAGGTGTTCATCAACAGGCATACTAATGCGCTGTCAAAAAAAAACGCCACGCATCCTAAGCATGAGTATTCACACAAAAATGATAAAAAAATGAGCGTGAACACGGACTTCTGACATGGTACGAACAAAAGGACAGCACAAAAATTCCAAAGATTTTCAGGAAAGAAGTTGCCCAAAACAAAAAAAGGCACTACCTTTGCAACGCAAACGAAGACAGACAGGGGCATAGCCCAGCTGGTTTAGAGCGCTGCAGTCACATTGCAGAGGTCATCGGTTCGAATCCGATTGTCCCTACTTCAAAAGCAATTTAAGAAAATGCGGATACAACCTTTAGGAGTATCCGCATTTCTTTTTTCAACTAATGCCAATATGTGAAGTAACTTTTGGGGGCTCGCCCGATAAACCAAGGGGGAGCCGGCTCTTTGTTTTGAAATAATTATTGTACCTTTGCCTTATGGACAATCAAGAGACTATTAGCGAATCACCTGACAAAACTCCCCCCCTGGTTTATCGGGCGAGCAATCTCAATTTCTGTATTCCGTAGGGTTCATTTCAGCGGAAGCTCTACAACTGGCATTGCCGCTAACCTGTGTGGACGGCGATTCGCAGGACTTGAGCAAGAGGAGGGGTTCTGCGAACTGAGCAAGACAAGGCGCAAGGAGTTGGAGAATATTGAGAACTATGACAATCTGATAAGTCATATTGAGGATTTACATAAGTTGCAGAATTGTTCCATGGTGAACGAAACGGTTAGCGAGTATGCACAAAAAGTTCCATTTTAGTCCATTGGCATATAAAGATTTATCACAAAAAGAAATAAATTCAAGAAGGAATACGATGACAAGAAGCAGGAATAAACATCGGCAAAACAATTATCAGACTAATCTTTGTTTCCTGAAGAAATACAATACAGAGAACGGGACAAGTCTAAGTGCAAGCCTGTTGAGTGACATGGCGCATCGTTTTTCTTCATGGGAAGAAAAGTATGTGCCTTGTCATGAGAATGGATACGAAGATTTCCGCGGAAATGCTGTACGGTTGGATTACAACGAGATATTGGAGATGCTCTTCAAGGGGCGAAAAGCCAATGGCGAGAAGGCTGAGGATGAAGATATTGCCAAGGCTGAGGCTGCTGTGGTGGAAATGCTTAATGGCATGAAGCACATGTCGGAAGATATTGAGAAGAAGGAGGAAGATGCAGCATGACAGATACAATAGTACATCTTGACAAAGAACAGACACGGATACAACGCAGGAAACTGCTGGCGAATGACGTATATGTGCTTTTCTGTGACCATCTGAGGCAACTGAACAAGGAAGGGCAAACTGCATTGTCGCAAGTTGAAGTGTTCTTGTCGGCAACGAATTTTGTGCATCTGCTAATGTCTCTACCCGATATCTGGAAAGGCATAGACGACGAGCTTGACGATTTGGAGGAAGAGGCCGAGGGGGAGAATGACGCCATGATTATAAGTGTGGTGGCATTATTCATCATAAGAGCCAGGGGAAGACATCCCACCTTGTTTGACTATTACTACAAGTGTATCATATCGCACGTCTTCGTCCGTTGGGCTAGACACCCTCTCTACAGACCCATGATGCAGGCTGCCGAAAGGAAAGCGCAAGTGCGGTGGATGCAGGGCAGGAAGTGTGGTCTGCTCACTTGTGAGCTGGAAGAGATCGAGCGTGATGAAGAAGGCGATGAAGCCGTGAAAGAGCTGTTTCGATACTTCGTCGGGATGGCTGGGGGAGGCGGAAAGAGTACGATCAAGGAGAATCTCCTTATCCTAAACAAGTACAACAGTGACCATGGCAATAGATACAAATCATACATTGATGCGCTATACGAGATGCTGAGAGAGGAGACCACAGGGGAGGGCACAAAAGTACAAACAGCCCCACGCGGGCCACGGAAACAAAGTCTGTTCACAGATAAGAAGGCGAGGAACGAGGAAAAGCAACGCTTCATGCGCTATCTTAGTGACCACAATATGAGCAATAGAAGACTGACGTGCGAAAAGAACGACACGCTGAATGACGTGGTGACATGCTTCGTCATTAAGTGGCAAGACAAAGGTCTGACGGCAAAATCTCCTTCGGGTGGTGCCATTTTCCGCTTTCTCACAGAGGAGTGCAATTTGCAAAAAGAGGTGAACGAGCAATCATACAGCAACAAGATAAAAGAGCGTCTGCGAAAAAAGGATTATACGGCAGAGACCTGGAAAAAGGTCAATCCGTATTTTCGTTAATCCGTAATTGGCAGGTGGATAATTGACACGTTTTCAATATCCACCTGCCTTTTTTCTTTATGGCATTTAAGTGCCATAAATTCATTGGTTCTATGACTAAGTGATGCCTTTTTCCCAGGTGGACGTTAATGATCCACCCAATGCACCTCGAAACCTTCCCCTTACCTTTGCGGCAGAAACGTTTCCAGCATCGGAGTTTCTGCTGCTTTCTTTTTTTTACACCAAAGTCAGTCAGCAGCCAAAAACCCAGCACGGCTCCGATGGCGCAGGGCATGAATCACCATATTGTCTATGTGACCCTGCGTAGTGCGAGACAATGCTTTCATTCACAAAAAACAAAAATGAAAAAAGCATTCAACAATGGCTCTGCTGGGCAAGACAAGACATCGCATGAGCCAAAGACCATCGGAGAAGTCTGGGACCAGATGATCCAGGGCAACTCACCCTTTGCCATGGCATACCGCCAGCACAAGGACAAGGACAAGCTACACGTCAACACAGAGCTCTGCGTCGACCTCAAGCTGCTCACCCGACAGCCAGGGCCAGTACCCAGGGGAGCATACCTCAGCGGAATAATCGTACGCGACGCCGACTACCACTTCCGCTTCATCGAGAACGCCACACCCTGGAAGGCGCCCTACGCCGCCACACAGCGCAACCCACTCGTCTACAGGGGACGATTCGTCAACGTGCATCGCCGGGGCGACGGCACACTCTACCCCACCTTCAACCGTCCACCACTCACGCCCTCGTTCACCTCGAGACACTTCTGCCTCGCTGCTGCTAAGGAGCTGGTCACCGTGTCGGAATTCTTAGGGGATGCCTCGGAGAGGGAAGCCCATACACACGGGCAGGACTGAGCCAAAAGTCTGACACTTACAGTTCTGACAGTTAAAATAAATGGTTTTCATTCTCTCAACTTCCTCTTATTATATCATATAACTATATATATATTAAATAATTATATATAAATATAATAGAAAACGAAAAAAATGATACCCTCGAAAATTAAACTGTCAGAACTGTAAGTGTCAGATTCATCAAGTCTCACTTCTCTCTAAAAAGCTAATATTCAACAATTTAACTCAAAACAGAAAAACAATTATGAAGTACAACATCTCAAAAACCACCGCTCCCAAGATGCCAAAACTGGGAAAAGGGACGGAAATTCTCTCACTTTTGCTCTCACAAGCATCAAAAGACATGCACGAACCTATCGTTCCGATGTTTTTCCCTGTTCTCGGAGCGCACGTCTGTGGAGCCAAATTCAGGTATCCAGACCTCTCATGGAAGGAATTGTGTGGCATGATGGGCAATCTGGTGGCTGAAAGTGGCTGCAATAAGGGGCAATTTACGAATATAGCGGAAGCCATCTGTAAGGACTTCCGCCAGCACGACGACGAGGAACTGGAGAAGCTCGTGGAATGGCAACGACAGATGAAGACCAAGGGGGCGAACAAGGAGAAACCCGTGCGCCCCGACGTCGCCTTCTGGTTTCCGCCAGCCGACGTGACCAACGCTGCCTTCATACAGAACGCCATGGCGCTGGAGAAGCTGGGCGCTCGCACGCAGTACCTCAACATGCCCGAGGTGGAGATGGCTGACCGCATCTGTGGCGGACACCGGCAGATATCCCAGATGCTGCGCAACATCTACGACCGCCAGCGTGCCGGAGCCCTCCGTGCCACAGCTGAGGGCGTGACGGGCAACCCCGTATTGCGCGTCAACATGACCATCTCGTCTACGCCCTTTGCCACACGCAAGTTCTACAAGCAAGACCTCTTCAACGGCACCTTCGGCCGCATGGTCTTCTCCTACAAGGCTCGCCAGGGGCGCGAGGGGCGCATCCCTCGCCAAGGCAAGTACGACGAGAAGTTCTACCAACGGCTCGACGAGTATCTGGCTCGCCTCGCCAACTGCAAGGGCCGCTTCATCATCAAGCCCTTGAACCACCTCGTGGACCAGTTGGCTGCCGACATGGCCACGCTGGCTGACCTCACGGACGACGATACCCTGTGGGACGTGTCGAAACGCTCGCTCGTGTCGGCATGGAAGGCTGGCTGCATCCTCTGGGTGCTCAATGGGCAGACGTGGACCAGGGCGATGGGCGAACTGGTGGAGTGGCTTGTCTATCACGACCTCTGGTCGAAGATGCAGCTCTTTGCCGACCTGCTGGGCCAGGACGCGGACAGCACCAGCGAGGCACAGCGCCGCGGACCGAAAAACCTGCTCGACAGTCTGCCTGACACCTTCAACGAAGCACAGCTCGAGGCCCTGCGCCTCTCGCTCGGCAAAACCAAGGAGGGGACGAAGAGCCAGCTCTACCAATGGGCTCACCGCAACTTCATCACCTACTCCGCACAGACGGGGCTCTACACCAAGACCCAGGAATATCTGAAAGGATAACCCCACCCCAACAAGTTATGGAACGATATGAACTCGAAAAGCTACGCGACCTCCCCATCGAGGAGGTCGCCCAGCAACTGGGGCTCCAACCCAACGGCCACCACAA